>CAZOIF010000048.1:0-26045 GCA_964579975.1 uncultured Eubacterium sp.
TTTTCATAAAATGAATTATTTTACGAAAAAACAGGTGTATTCGGACCATGGATGGTGATTGACAGTGGATTGCTACATAGATATTCATTCCCACATTCTGCCCGGATTAGATGACGGAGCAAAAAATTTTGAAATAAGTCTTAAAATGCTGCGTCAGGCAGAGGAGGAGAATATCAGCGATATCATTTTGACTCCTCATTACAAACCTATGCGGCACAATATGTCTCCTGACGGAGTAAAAAAAATACTGCATGAGCTGGAAGAAGAGAAGCAGGCTGCCGGAATCTCTGTACGGCTTCATCTGGGTAACGAAATATATTACAGTTCGGAAGTGATTTCGGCGCTCAGAGAAGGGAAGGCGTTTACGATGGCCGGCTCTTCTTATGTTCTGGTCGAATTCAGTCCCAGAGAAGATTACAGATATATCAGGGATGCGTTCTATCAGCTTCTGACGGAAGGGTATTCTCCCATTCTGGCCCATATAGAACGGTACGAATGTCTGATGGAGAAGAAAATAAGAGTGGAAGAACTGTATGATATGGGATGCTGCCTACAGGTGAATGCCTCCAGTATCATCGGCGGTAACGGGATGGAGAGCAAGAGGAACGCAAAGTGGCTGCTTAAGCGGGAATTTGTCCAGTTTGTGGCTTCCGACTGTCATGATGACAGCAAACGGAAACCGCAGCTTGCGGAAGCCGCCGCCTATGTAGCCAGAAAATATGGGGAAACATACTGCGACAGAATTTTCAGGGATAATGCAAGTGCGCTTCTGAGCGGCTGTTATCTTTAGAATTGCGAAAGGAAGGCTTGGTTGGACGCATGGATGAGAGAAGAGATGCGGATACGGTGGAAATTGATTTACTGGAATTGATGGGAGTGCTTTTGGGGCAGATATGGCTCATCTTAGGAATTGGCATGTTTGTGGCTCTTGCCGCCTTCGCGGTCAGCAGGTATCTCATCACTCCTACTTATGAATCAACCACAAAAATCTATATTCTGAACAAAAATGAAAATACTACCGTGACTTATTCGGATGTACAGCTGGGCAGCCAGCTTACGAAGGATTATGCGGAACTGATCGGGAGCAGATACGTGCTTGAGGAAGTGATCCAGAGTTTAGGACTCGATCTGGAGTATAAGGAACTTCAGAAAAAAGTCTCGGTCAGCACACCGGAGGATACCCGGGTGATCTACATTACGGTAAAAGACAAAGATCCGGTGTTAGCTATGAATATCGCCAACTCCGTCAGGGAGACAGCGAGCAGGCATATTGAGAATGTGATGGACATTGATGCGGTCAATGTGGTGGAGACGGCCAATATGCCGACAGAGAAGGCATCGCCCAGCTGTATGCGCTGGACAATGATCGGCGGTCTGCTGGGATGTCTTGCAGTGTGTGCTGTCATACTTGTGAGATATCTTCTGGATGATACGGTCAAATCTTCTGATGATATAGAAAAGTATCTGGCTCTGTCAACCCTTGCATTGATACCAGTGCAGGAGGACGAGTCCGACAAGGCAAGGCATCGCAGAAAAAAACTGGCATCGGCAAAACAGGAAAGAGGGAACTGAGAACATGGGAAAAGACAACAAAAAGGTACAGGAGATTTTAGAGGATGAGGATCTGGAGATCATTTCCGAAATGGAAGAGATCACTCTCCGTTTTGATAAAAAGGAAGACTACAGGACGAGAGAGGCCTATAAGACACTCCGCACCAATATTGAGTTCAGCGGCTCTGATATTAAGACCATTGCCATTACAAGCTGTACGCCCAATGAGGGGAAAAGTTCTGTGGCAATGGAACTTGCCAAAGCCTTTGCCGAGGCGGGAAAGAAGACCGTTCTGGTGGACGCTGACCTGCGCAAGTCCGTTTTGGTGGGACGGTATAAGACCGGCGCGGTGAGATATGGGCTTACTCACATGCTGATCGGCAGGAAAAACCTGGAAACTGTTATGCGTATGACAAATATCAAGAACCTGTACATCATTTTCTCCGGTCCGGTACCGCCTAATCCCAGTGAACTTTTAGGCGCGGAAAAATTTAAGGAGACGATACGGGAACTGAGAGAGCAATTTGATTATGTGATCGTGGATACTCCGCCGTTGGGCAGCGTGATTGATGCCGCAGTAGTGGCAAAAAACTGCGACGGAACAATACTTGTCATTGAAAACAATGCCATCAGCTATCGGTTTGCCCAGCGGGTCAAGGATCAGCTGGAAAAAACGGAGAGCAGGATCCTGGGTGTGGTGCTGAACAAGGTAGATATGAGCACCAGAGGTTATTATGGGCATTACGGCAGGTATTACGGCAAATACTATGGCAAGTACTATGGCAAATACGGAGAAGAGAATGCATCCTCGCAAGCGGAAGATTTTTCCGGAAGCAGAAGAAATGAAAAGAGGCCGGAAGTAGTGTCGAAAGAACTGAATCAGCTAAGGAATCAGCGGATCAAAGCGTGTGGAAACGCGGTAGAGAAAGTTATGGAAGAAAAAAGAGAGAAGAAAGAATAAGGAATAAAGAAAAGAAGAGCAATGGAGAGACAGGGAGAAGGATATGAAGCAGAGCAGGGTAATCCAGATCGTGATTATAGCCGCTAATCTGGTGTTAGCTGTCATATGTATTGCAGCGTTTAGCAGAGAGGATAAAGTCAAGCCGGAATTTATGTTTCAGCCCAGTGATTATATTTACAGGGAATCCGGGCAGACAGATACGTTTCTGCGGGATATTGAGGCGCGCGATGACCGGGATGGCTATATTACGGATCGTATTGTCGTAGAAAAGCTAACGGAGAACAGAGAGAACTCTACTGTCATTGTATATTACGCGGTCAGTGATTCTGCTGGAAACGTGGCCAAAACATCCAGGGTTTTTCCGGCAGCGTTTACCGAGACGGAGCAAGAAAAGGCAGTGGAGACTTTTGTCATAGCAGAGTCTCTAAAAGTAGAAACACTGGAAGATCAGACGGCAGAACCGCGGACGAACGAAGGCGACGATGGGGAAGCCGGCGGCCAGCCGGAGGAAGACGAGAATCAAGAGGAAGCGGAGGAGGAAGAAGCGGAGGAGGAACCGGATAACGATCAGCGGGAGGCAGACAGGGAAGAAACTGACCGGCAGGACAGAGAGGATGAGTCGGAAGAACGCGGGGACGAAGCGGAGGAAGTGGAACAGAGCAGCGCAACTCAACAACCGGCGCAGCCAGTCAGAAAAAACAGCGGAGCGCCGGTACTTACCTTGAAAAAAGCGGAAGTGACGATCGAGGCGGGAACTAACCCGCCATGGACGGAGATCATAGAGACGCTGCAGGATGATAAAGATGATTACGCAACCCTGTACTATAATCTGAACGTCAGCAGGTTCAACAGAAGTCAGCCGGGGGATTATCCTGTCACCCTCTATACGGAAGATTCCGACGGTAACAGATCCGGAACGGTAACGGTTATGGTGCATGTAAAAGGAAAAGGATGAGACAGATTCCGATAAGGATAGGTAAGAATGGTAAAGCGTGTGAGTAAAAAGAAAAAAGATACACTGATAAACGAGGAAAAACAGCTTTTGCTGGATCCCGACAGGGCGAAGCGGAATAAGAAAAAGAGAATCATCAGGATAGCGGCGTTCTGCGTGGGAATCCCCGTAACAGTCCTTATATTGGCGGGGGCTGGAGTTCTCGCAGTCGGCGCCAAGGGTAAAGCCAGCTTGAAACAGATGTCTGTGCAGCAGCCACAGCTTGCGGCAGCATCTGCAGCAGAGACACCAACGGAAGAGGAAATAGAGATCTGGCAGGACGGGTGGGTCAAATATCAGGGACAGATTTATGCCTACAATGAGGATATCATGACCTTCCTTTTTATGGGAATTGACCAGCGGAGTGAGACGGTTCAGGAGGTGGAGGAGGGAACAGACGGCGGACAGGCGGACGCTCTGTTTCTGTTAGCGCTGAATCCGCATGATAAGACGGCGAGTATTATAGGCATTAATCGCAATACGATGACGGCGATTGATATTTATAACGAGGAGGGCGCCTATGTCAACACAGTGATTGCCCAGATCGCCGTTCAGCACGGTTTTGGAAATGGCGTGGAGAAAAGCTGCGAATATCAGGAAAAAGCAGTCAGCAGACTATTCTACAGTCTGCCGATACACGGGTATGCGGCGATCAATATGAGCGCGATTGAAACTTTGAATGATGAGGTCGGCGGCGTGGATGTCACGGTCCTGGAGGATATGACATCGGTATCTTCTCTTTTGAAAGAAGGGGAGACGGTGCATCTGGAAGGGAAAGATGCACTGACTTATGTGAGGCACCGCGATGAGGAGGTTTTTGCCTCCGCAGACAGGAGACTGGAGAGACAGAAACAGTATTTGACCGAATTTGTCAAGGCGGCTAAGAGCATGGCGAAGAAAGATATTACCAGCGTGGTACGCCTTTATCAGGCAGTTTCCCCTATGATGGTAACGGATATTACGGCTGACGAGGCGGTGTATCTGGCATCCCAGGCTCTGGATTACAGGATCGGTCCGGATGATTTTTATATGTTAAAGGGAGAGACCGTGATGGGAGAACAGTTCGAGGAGTACAACATAGATGAAAAAGCGCTCTATGAGATGATACTGCAGATCTTCTACGAGCCGATCCCGCAGGAATCTTTAGAAAACGGACAGTAAACAGTGCAGAAAAAGCAGGCACCATGACATCGAGAAGAGGCAGACTTGAAATGATTCGTAAAGAGATACAAAAAAATACTGAATATACAGAAAAGAATAAAGTAACGGTCTGTCTGGCCGCGCTTTTGCTTGTATGTGCTCTGACAGGGTGCGGGGCGGCAGGAGAGGAAGACGTAGAGCCGGAGAAGACAGAGACGGCGGAGCAGATGGTCGATGCACAGGAACCGGAAGAGCAAACGGAGGAGACAGGTATTCTGGGAGAATCTGCGGCGGACAACTATATTGACTTTGCCATGCTGCAGGAGAAGAATCCGGATATTTTTGCATGGTTGTATGTTCCGGGAACCGGCATCGATGTGCCTGTCTTGCAGAGCCATATTTCAGATGAATATTATATCACGCATGACGCGATGGGTGAGGAGAACAGTCTGGGAGCAGTGTACACGGAGATGCCGAACATGATGAATATGTGTGATTTTAATACGGTGATCCATGGAGACGATCTGGATGAAGATTCTCCCTTCAAGCCGCTTCACAGTTATGAGGATGCAGATTTCTTTGACAGTTATTCAGAGTTCTATCTCTATCTGCCGGACAACGTCCTCACGTATGAGATTTTTGTCGCTTATTACGATGAGGGAAGCGATATCCTGCGCAGATATGATTACACTACCTATGCAGGCTGCGAAGCGCATTTGCAGGATATATACACAAAGAGAAGCATGAACAGAAATTTCCGGGATGGATGGGAAGGACTGACACCCTATCACTTTCTTGTGACACTTGACGGAAAAGTCCGGGAAGATGGCACCCAGTATGTGGTGATAGGAGCCTTGACGAATGACGCGGCTGGTCAGATCGACCGTGTTATCTATGAATGAGCAGGGAAATAACAGGTATTGACATCTTAGGATGTTGATATATACCACACTTAAATATAGGAAAGGAGGACGATGCCAATGAAAAAGTTTATTGCTTTATGCGCAGCTTCATTATTGTTCGCATCCATGACAGTGTCCGCAGCAGGCTCCCCTTCGGCGGCTGTAGTGGCTTCCACAGCAGCACCGGCGGCATATGTCAGTGAAGGATTTTCAAATGCGGCAGATGCACAGGCAGCGGAAGCGAGAGGCATGAGCGCTGGCGAGTACTACAACAATGCTATTGTTGCAACTCCTGGCGTGCCTAACGCAGTGCCCATGGGTCAGGGCGGAAAGATCTTGATCAACGGTGTGCCTACCAATCTGACTGCATCTCTGTCCAAAGTGAACAAAGCGGTAGCAGACAGCGCGGTTGCACAGGCTGCCGGACTTGGCGGATCACTGCTTAATGTGGTGAGCGTGAATTTCCCCGGCGCTAATTACAGCGTAGCTACCATCAACTTTTACGTTAAAGGGCTTGCAAATGGCACCAAAGTGGTTGCCAGACAGTATGTCAATGGCGTATGGGTGGAAGTGGAAGTTGTAGATGCAAGAGCCGATCATGTTGTCCTGAACCTTAAGAACAGCGGACCGGTTGCGCTGGTAGCACTTCCGTAATCTTCTTGTAACTGTTTTTTGAATTCAAAAAAAGTGTGGGAAACTTGTGCCGCCGCTTTTGCGGCGGCATAGGGTAAAAAATCTGCCGGCCCGGATCGTCGCATTGCCGCGTCCGGTAACGCGGAGGCAATAGGGAAAGACAGGTAATCCGCATGGAATATGGCGGAATGGCGAAGCCATGTCTTTTTTAGGAGACACCTATGTGGTATGTGATGCAGGTGCAGACAGGGACAGAAGAGAATATTAAGACACAGTGCATCCGCATGATTGACGAAGAGATTTTGGAGCATTGTTTTATCCCTTATTATGAGGAGAAAAAGAGATACCGGGGCGCATGGCATATTGAGCAGAAGATATTGTTTCCGGGATATGTGTTTATGGTCAGTGAAAGACTGAATGATCTGTATCAGGGACTTCGAAAGGTGATCGGTCTGACAAAACTGCTTGGCACAGGAAAAGAGATCGTGCCGTTGTCAGAAGAAGAAACGGCGCTTCTTAAGAGAATGGGAGCCGGAGAAAGAACTTTGCAAATCTCAACGGGCCTGATAGAAAAGGGAACGGTTTTGGTCACAGACGGGCCGTTAATGGGAATGGAAGGATGCATACGCAGAATAGACAGGCATAAAAGAAAAGCGTGGCTGGAAATAGATTTGTTTGGACGAACGTTGGAAATGGAAGTCGGACTTGAAATTATTGAGAAAAAATGAAGCGCAGAAAAGACAATGAAAATCAACATATTGTAGAGAAGAAATCCAACAGCAGAATGCGCAGGCTGATGGTGGTATCCGGCTGTATATTGAGCGTGGCGGCTTTTGCGGCAGGCGGTCTTACCGTGCTGGGCATTTCGGGCAAATACAACCTGAAAGGACAAACGCTCAGCTATGCGGCGGATATAAGAGAACCTGCGCAGGCAGTTATGGCAGTACCGGTCACCAAGGACGACCGGAAGGATGGATGGGTCAGGTATGAAGGGAAGAGTTACAGCTACAATGAGGATACATTTACTTTTCTTTTTATGGGGATCGATAAAGAGAAAAGTGAAAATTCCGGGGAATATGCCGACGGCGGACAGGCGGACGCCCTGTTCTTGCTGGTGCTGAATCCTCATGAGAAGGCAATGACCCTGATTCCGATCAATCGCAGTACCATGACTGCGGTTGATGTATATGATGAACAGGGAGTCCATAAAGATACCGTGACGGCGCAGATCTGTGTGCAGCATGGGTTTGGAGACGGCGGAAAAGAAAGCTGTGAATATCAGACAGAAGCAGTGCGTAACCTTTTCTACGGAATTCCTATACACGGTTATCTGGCGGTAGATATGGATGCCATTTCCGAAGTGACCGATCTGATAGAAGGTATTGATCTGGAAATACTGGAGAATGTTCGAAACGAAAATCAGGAAGTGATATTAACAAAGGGCCAGCAAGCACATCTGGACGGAGAAGAGGCGTACTGGTATGTCAGAGACAGGGCCAGCGATGTGGAATTGTCTGCCGAGGGAAGGATGGAAAGGCAGAGACAGTTTGTGACAGAATTTATCGATAAAGTCAAACGAATGACAAAGAAGGATGTAACCGTTCCTGTCAAAATATATAACAGTATAGCGGATAAAGCCGTTACGGATATTACGGTGGATGAGGTGGCTTATCTGGCGGCAACGGCAGGAGGCTATCATTTTGACACCGGACAGGTGGTCACGATTCCGGGGAAAAGCATCAGTGGAGAAGCCAGCGAGACCGGTGAGTTTGATGAATTCTATGTGGATGAAAACGGACTGTATGAGTTGATACTGGATGTCTTTTATGAACCGGCGGATGAGGAATAAGGAGCGGAAGAGAACGGGTATGCAGCAGACCGGATATATTGTTGGGGGGGGGGTAACCCGGTGAACCTGATAGAAGAAAAAGACGGATTGGTGTCCAAATCTAAGAAAATCGTAAACCTCTATATTGTCTTTCTGTTTGCCGTTGTCTGGTTCAGCTACTATAACCAGTTCGTATTCGGAACCAACCGCATTGCCGGCGGCATAGTCAGTGTAGGAATCTATTTTATCCTCTACAATTATTTCGCAAAATTGTACCGCGCCTATAAGATCGGCACCTATAAGATCAGTGAGATCATTTTTTCCCAGATCCTGGCGATCGGATTGTCGGATACGATCCTATATGTGGAATGCTGTCTGGTAAGCCATCGCTATGTCAATATCCTGCCCGGGCTTGCCGCGGCGGGCATACAGATATTGGGCATGTCGGTCTGGACAGTTTATACGAAACAGTATTTTATCAGATATATAGAGGCAAATGACACATTGGTTCTGTATGGCGGGGAGAATGCCGAAGAATTCGTACATAAGCTGAAACGCAAATATGAGCATCTTTTCCGGATACAGGAGCTTGTCTGCATAGAAGAGTGCATGACCGAAGAACTGCACGGGAAGATCGACCGGTATGACACGGTTATTTTATATGAAGTGAGCAAAGGCTATCGAACGAGTACCATGGAGTACTGTATCGAGCATCAGAAGAATCTCTATATCACGCCGAGGATTTCTGACATTATCCTACAGGGGTTCGAGGAGAGGACACTGATCGATACCCCTCTGTTTAAATACGAATATCATTATCTGGATACAAGAGAGTACCGGACGAAGCGCCTTTTGGACCTGACAGTATCCATGCTGGCGCTTGTTCTGACAGCCATTCCCATGCTGCTCACGGCAGCGGCGATCAAACTGGAGGACCGCGGACCGGTTTTCTTTAAACAGGACAGATGCACGGTTAACGGGAAAGTATTTACCATCATCAAGTTCCGCAGCATGGTTCCCGATGCGGAAAAACAGGGAGCAGTCATACCCTGTACAGACCGTGACCCGAGGATCACGAAGGTAGGCAGTATCATCAGAAGATTTCGGATCGATGAACTGCCGCAGATCTTCAATATCATCAAAGGCGATATGTCCGTGGTGGGTCCCCGGCCGGAGCGGGTGGAACATGTGAAAAAATACTGTGAGGAAGTGCCGGAGTTTGCCTACCGCATGAGGGTAAAGGGCGGACTGACAGGGTATGCGCAGATTTTTGGCAAGTATAATACCAGCGCCTATGACAAGCTCAAGCTGGATCTGATGTATATTGAAAATCAGAGTCTGCTGCTGGATCTGAAGATGATTATGCTGACGATAAAGACGCTGTTTATCGCAGAGAGCACGGAAGGTTTTGAGGAGGAGAAGAGTAGGTTGATTGGGAAGTGGGATGTGGAGGAGGGAGAGCATGAAACGAGTTTTGATTCACATGGGCGATCCTTACTTAATCGATAATCCCTGCACCAAGAGAGTGCGTGCTTTTCAGGAGGCGTTGAAGCAGCATGGATTTGAGGTCGTGGTTATGGCGCCGGATATCAAAGGGATCGCAAAGGAGCCGGATATCACTTATTGTAGAACCATTCCCATGAAGAAGAAAAACGGTTTTTACAGATTGGCGAATGGTCTCAGCTTTGCCGTTTCCTCGGTTTTAGGCGTGAGAAAAGCGGGAAAAATTGATGTCGTGATCACAACGGCGCCGCCGGCTCTCATCAGCATGGCAGGCTGGGCTATTGCCAGAATAAAACGCGCCAGGCTGGTATATGACGTGCGCGATATCTGGCCGGACGTCGCTCTGGAAATGAAAGAATTTTCGGAGAACAGTATTTATTATAAAATATTTCGGTTTATCAGAGACTTTATGCTGAAACATGCGGATCTGATCACGGCGGTGAGCGAAGGTAAGGTTCGTAAGCTGAAGGAATATGCACCTCATAAAAGAGTAATCAGGATTTCCAATGGGTTTGATGTGCGTTTTCAGCAAAATCAGATTGATAGGGATCTATATGAGAAGATACATTCTCAGGATAAGTTTACCTGTGTATATACCGGCAATCTCGGACTGGCACAGGGTTTAAAACAGCTTCTGTATATTGCCCAGAGGGCAAAAGAGGAAGGACTTGCCGCTGAGTTTTGGCTGTATGGCAAAGGGGCGGAAGAGCAGAAACTGAAAGCGTATGTCAGAGAACATCATCTGGATCATGTGTTTTTCGGGGGAAAATTATCCAACCGGGAGATCTATACGGTATTAAAAGCCGCTGATATCAGTTTTGTACCGCTGGTAAACGGTAATCTGAAAGACAGCATACCGACTAAAATATACGAGGCGTTGGGAATCGGCTGCCCGGTACTGTTGGCTGCAGAGGGAGACGCAGCGTCCGTGTTGAAGGAATCGGAACTGGGAATCGCCGTGTCCCCGGAAAAGCCGGAGGCATTGTGGGACGCCTACCTGCAATTATATCAGAACAGAGGGCAGATGGATCGTCTGAAAAGCTATGCGGTAAAACTGATGGAAGAAAAGTATTCGATCCAGCGTTCGGCACGGATGCTGGCAGAGGAGTTGCAGGGGATGTGGGGAGAGTAAAGATTTGGAGGAAATGAAAAATTGATTAATATCATTGGACTTGGCTATATCGGATTGCCGACGGCGCTTATGATGGCATCGCATGGTGTGGAAATTATCGGAACGGACTATAATGAGGAACTTGTTGGGACACTGAATAGTGGACACATGACATTCAAGGAAAAAGGAATCGAGGAATTGTTTCAGTCTGCCGTGGAAAGCGGGATCAGGTTTACAACAGAATACCAGTCCACGGATATTTATATTGTGTCTGTGCCGACTCCCTACGATAAATTTTCCAAAAAGGTCGATCCCTCCTATGTGGTCGCAGCGGTCAGCGAGATCGTAAAAGTGGCGAAGGAGGAGGCTGTCATTGTGATAGAGTCTACGATTTCGCCGGGAACCATCAATAAACATATCAGACCGCTGATAGAATCGGAGGAGTATATATCAGGAAAAAGGATCCATCTGGTACATGCCCCGGAGCGGATCATACCGGGGAATATGATTTATGAACTGCTTCATAATAACAGGACAATCGGTGCGGATGACAGGGAGATCGGTGAAAGAATCAAGGAATACTATGCATCCTTCTGCCAGGGGGAGATCGTGGTGACTGATATTTGTACGGCGGAGATGACGAAGGTGGTTGAAAATACATACAGAGCCGTGAATATCGCTTTTGCCAACGAACTTGCAAAGATATGCAGACATGATGACATGGATGTGTATGAGATCATCCGTATCTGTAATATGCATCCGAGAGTGAACATTTTACAGCCGGGACCGGGAGTAGGCGGACATTGTATCTCCGTGGATCCGTGGTTTTTGGTAGGAGACTATCCGAGTCTCGCGAAGGTGATCGATGAATCAATGAAGACGAATGACGGTATGCCGGATTTTGTGCTGAACAGAATCTATGAGATCATGAAAGAAAATCATATGCGGGATATCAGCAGAGTAGGGCTCTATGGGCTGACCTATAAGGAGAACGTGGACGATATGCGGGAATCGCCCACACTGCAGATGCTGGAATCCATGGAGAGACATCTGTGTGGGAATCAGGTGAAGGTGTATGACCCGTTTGTGACAAAGGATGTAGTGGAGAACCAGTACCATGATCTGGATAGTTTTTTGAGAGATGTGGATATGGTGGTGATTATGGTGGGGCATGATGAAATCAGAAATAATCTCATGTGTCTAAAGAACAAAATTGTATTGGATACAAGGTTTTTATGTAAAAATAGCAAATTACCATTGGAGCGGATATTTAGTATATAGGTGGAGCGAAGAAAGTGAATTTTATTATTAAGAAAACAGAATGGAAAGGAAAGCCACTTTGTACTTTAGAGGATAACAGCTTGGTATGTTATTATAAGGGAAGAATAATAAGATATCATTTAGATAATTTGATTGAGAGACAAATAGTTGCAAATATACCAGCACCATTTTTTAAAAGAATCATATTGCGTATTAGAATTATAGAACGTATCATGCATTTCGATGTAAGGTGGGGGATATTGGTTTCAAAAGTAGATATGCTAATTTTGTTAGGAACAAATATTTTTAGATTAAATATAGGGAGTGGTAATTTTAATTTAGAATTTAAACTTAATAATACAAAACCACTGTCAGTATACCGTATAAAAAATATAAAAGGTTTTGAAGATGGGATTTTAATAGGTGATTATTCATCTAATAAAAAAAGGAAAAACGTATGTATATATATGCGCACTGTAGATAAGGAGGGCTCTCCTGTGTGGAAGACAGTTTATACTTTTCAGCCAGGGAAAATTAGGCATATACATGGGTTTGCGACAAATTATGATAAATCTGGAATTTATATAATGACTGGGGATGAAGATAAGGAATCTGGGATTTGGATGGCGAAAAAGGGGTTTGAGGAAGTAAAAGAAATTCTTGTGGGTCAGCAACAATATCGCTGTTGCCAGCTGTTGGCAAATGCAGAAGGAATTATATATCTTACAGATGCTCCTTCAGAAGATAATCACTTATATTTTTATGACTCAAAAGGTTTGAAAAAAATATCCGAAATTTATGGGACATGTATATATGGGACTCATTGGAAAAAATTTTTATTTGCTTCAACAGTTGTTGAACCAGATTATCATGCAAAGAACAGGTGGGAGTATTGGCTGACAAATGTTCCTGGAAATGGTATTAAAGGAAAGCAAGTAAAGATTCTATGTATTTCAGAAGAAGGGAAAATATATAATCTGATGGAATTCATGCATGATGGTAAGCCTTTGCGATTGGCACAATATGCGACGGCTTATTTTTCGTCAGAAAATAATGAAAAAATATATTTTAGTCCTGTTTCGGTAATGGATGATGACAATAATATATTTGAGATCACTGTAGAGCAGTAGGCAACTAGGTTGTTGATTATAATACAGATATGAGGAGAGAGTGACAGTGAAGATATCTTTGATTATACCTACTCTTGGGAAACGAAAAAATGAAATGGAACGATTAATGGAAAGTATAATAGTTCAGAAGCCCTGTGATATAGAAGTTATTGTGATTTCACAGCAAAATTATAATGCTGTGCAGCAGATATGCGACAAATATAGTAAAAATATAAGTATCCTGCATCTTACGACAAACCAAAAAGGATTATCACACGCAAGAAATATTGGAATAAAAAGGGCTACTGGTGATATCATATTACTTTCGGATGATGACTGCTGGTATAAAAAGGATGCTTTTGAAGCAATAATTAAACTTTTTAAAAGGACGAACTGCGATATTCTTTTAACACAGATCTATGATCCAATAAATAATTGTTTCTATAAGAAATACCCATCAAAAAGAAGAGTAATCAAGTATGCTTTTGAAGTATTGTCAAAGTCATCAATTGAAATTGCGTATAAAAATGAGAAATCAAAACTTTATATGTTTGATGAACGATTTGGGTTGGGAGCAATATATCCAAATTCAGAGGAAACCGATTTTTTAATCAGATGTTGGAAAGAAAAGAAAAAAATACTTTTTGTCCCGTATACAACAGTTTTTCATTTACATAAAAGAGAAAATATAGTTCAAAGAGATTTGATTCGTGTAAAAGGAGCATTATATGCTAAAGATTTAAATTTTTTCTGTGGAGTTATGGTGGTGATTAAAGATTTGGTTTTGAAGCGTGAAAATAATTTTGCAGAATTTTGGAGGGGATATTGTGAGTTTAAACGGCAGAATGCTTAAAGAAAAGTGGAAGTTGTATATTGCTTATCCACAATGGTTTTTCGTACTTAAAAAAATACAAAGTATAAAACAAAATAGAATCTTTTTAATAGGAACTCCAGTGCATGGCAATTTGGGGGATCATGCTATTGCTGAATCCGAGATTTCTTTTTTCAATAATTTTTTCCCGAATTATGATATTTTTGAAATTGTAATGCCTTTTTATTTAATAAAGAAAAGGGAAATTAAGAAGTTTGTAAATGATCAGGATATTATTGTAATTTCTGGCGGAGGATGGATGGGAGATTTATGGATTCACAATGAGTTAGTTATTAGAGATATTGTAAAATCATATCCCCAAAATCATATTGTCATTATGCCTCAAACGGTTTTCTATTCTAATACTATAAATGGGGAAAAAGTTGCAAGGGATACAGCTGAAATATTAGCAACTCATTCACATCTGACATTTTTTGCAAGGGAAGAACATACATTTTTGTATGCAAAAAATAGGTTGAATTTGCATGGAAAAATGTCTGTCTATTTTTGTCCAGATATGGTATTGTATGGATCGTTGGCAAGAAGAAAAAAAACTCAGAACAGTTTGAAAGATATAGTAATTTGCTTTCGACGTGATAGAGAGAAGATATTTCAAGCGAATAGAATTAAAGATAAACTAAAAGAAAGAGGGTATTCTGTTAAGAGTTTTTCTTCGGAAATACCACATTTTGTACCGCATTATCTCAGAAAAATTTATTTGTTTAAAATTTTGGAAAGATATAGGAAGGCAGACTTGATTATAACTGATCGTTTACATGCTATGTTGTTTGCAGAATTGGTTGGTACACCATGTTGTGTGACAGATAATAGGACAGGAAAAGTTTTTGGGGTTGCACAATATACCGAGGAAAATGCAATAGTGATTAAATTTAAAACAGAAGATGAACTTTTAAAACATATGAATGACAGAATTTTATTGGTAATAAAGAATTTTGACAGAATGAATTATTTGAAATATTTTGAAAAGATGGCTTTGATTATAAAGGAGACATAAGTATGCAGGTAAAAAGGTTAATTGCAATTAGTGTACCTATTAAAGCGTGTAATTTAGCATGTCATTATTGTTATGTTAGAGCGCAAGAACGTGTAGAAAATAAACAGGCCGTGTTTAAGTATGATCCAGAACATGTTGCAAAGTGTCTTACCCAAAAAAGGTTAGGAGGTCCCTGTATTATTAATTTGACAGGAGCTGGAGAGACACTACTGCCTAATGAAATGCCAGATTATATTTTTCTTTTACTTAAAGAAGGGCATTATTTAGAAGTAGTTACTAACGGCACCATAACAAAGCGTTTTGATGAAATATTAAAATTCCCAAAAGAATTGTTATACCATTTGGAGTTTAAGTTTTCGTTTCACTATTTAGAGTTATTAAGGTTAGGATGGATAGATGTTTTTTTTGATAATGTTAATCGTGTAAGAGAAGCTGGATGTTCTATTACTATTGAATGTGTGGCAACAGATGAACTTATTCCATATATAGATGATGTTAAAAAAATATGTATTGAAAAATGTGGGGCAATATGTCATTTGACAGTGGTGAGAGATAGTTTATCTGATGAGTTAAAAATTATGTCTGCTTTATCTGTTGAGGAATATAGAAATACATGGTCATCATTTGAGTCAGTAATGTTTAATTTTAAACTAGATTTATTTGGTAAAAAACGTAAAGAATTTTGTTATGCTGGACTTTGGTCTTTATATGTTGATTTAGGTACAGGAATGACAAAACCATGCTATGGGCAAATGTGTAATCAAAATATTTTTAAAAATCCAAATGATCCTATTATTTTTAGACCTGTAGGAAAACATTGTAGAGAGCCATATTGTTACAATGGACATGCCTTTTTGGCGTTAGGTGACATACCTGAGTTGAATGCACCGTCATATTCTGAAATTAGAAATAGAGTTTGTATTGATGGAAATGAATGGGAAAACGAAGACTTAAAAGAGGCATTTTCAACGAAGTTTAAGAGAACCAATGTTATATGGAGTAAACGCTATCAGATATTTTGGGGATTATTTTACCCTTTTGTATTTGTCAAAACTGCGCTCTGTGATATTCCAGAGATTAGATGGAAATGGAAAGAAAAAAGAAGATTAAAACGGATTAGGAGTAACAAAAAGTAATGAAATTGCGTTTAAGGACAACAGAGGTACTGGCTGCTCTTTTAGTTATCTGGCTGTACACGTTTGCATATAAATTTGTATTAGAGAAAATCTGGTCTAATGGAGTTGTCTTTTATTATTGCATTTTACTAAGTATAACCAGTCTTGTCTTGCTTTTAAAAAAAGAGACTAATAAAAGATTAATTATTTATCTTCTATTTTATATTATATTTGCGTTTATTAATATTGTAGTTGTTCAATATGCATATTATGTGATGATTGAGGCTTTTAGTGCCTTTTTTATTTTTGTACCAGCGCTTCTAATAATAGGTTCGTCAAATTTCGATGTGGATAATTTTATTAGATATTGGTATATTGCAGCACACATACATAGTGTTATGCTACCATTCTTTTTCCTTTTGTATGTAAACAAAATTGTAAATTATGGCATATTTACATATATTTGTATACCAAATGCAGTTATATTTTCGTACTGTTTCTTTTTAAATGACCAAAAAAGAAGATTGAGTACAATTATTCTTGCTGCGGTTAATAGCAGTGTTGCATTATTGTTTGGTGGAAGGATGGCAGGATTAATCTGTATTTTAACATATCTGTATGCTTTCTTGTTATCTGATAAAATTTCGTCTATTAAAAAGTTGATGTTTATGATGTTTTGCTTATTGTGTGTAATTATATTTTTAAGAAATGTTCGAAAGATATTATTATATATATATTGGATTTTGAAGAAATATAAATTGGGATCACGTACTCTTGGGTTATATTTAAGTTCGTCGGGTAAAGTATATAGCAGTGGGCGTGATAGCATATATCCACTGGTATTGCAGTATATTAAGGATCGATTTGCATTTCCTGGAGGGTTTGGTGTTGTACTTAATTTAACACAGGGTCAGTATTATCACCCACATAATCTGTTTTTGCAATTAGTTGTTATAATGGGTGGCATTGGAGCTTTTATATTTATATGTTTGGTTATTTTTAGGATGATTAAACTTAGAGGTATGCTTAGAAATAATAAGTACTTTTATTTTTTATTACTCTTATTATATAATTTTTTGACTTATTCAATAACGGGGACAAGTATATTAGATAACTCTTTTTCAATTATGATTATTGGGTTGATTTTTTTTAATCAAAATTTTATGGATATACAAAGGAATAGGTAGGTATGGGTATAGCTAATAAAATTAATTCCCTGTATAAATATTATTGTAGTTTGTCGGCAACCATCAAATCGACGATATGGTTTGTTGTATGCAATATATTGCAAAAAGTAACTGCCTTTTGCCTTATTCCAATATTGACTAGAGAATTGACTACGCAGGAATATGGAACATATTCTATTTTTTTATCTTGGCAAAGTATTCTTGAAGTAATTGCAACTTTTCACATATATGCTAATGGATTTGTAGCAGGGGTGATAAAAAATAAAGAAGATTCAGAAAGCTATACTTGTTCAATGTGCTGGCTTTGCTGTGCTATCACAACAATCATATTAACTATTTATCTTCTAATACATGTCAGATTAAATAAGATAACTCAATTATCCACAGAATTGATGCTTTTTATGTTTCTTTCGTTTTATTCAACGGCTGTTATTAACCTTTGGTGTTCATTACAGCGAACAAAATATAATTATAGGTGGATGACAATCCAAACTATTTTTTACAGTATAGCAGCGACAGTGATAGCAGTGGCGGCAATGTTTTGTTCCACTAATAAGTTATATACTTTTATAATTGCCAAGACTATAAGTCAGGCAATTGTAGTAATCCCTATTTTTATTTCTATTATGTCAGCAAATAGATTCAGAATAAAGTGGAAATATTGCATTGAAGCATTAAAGTTTAATATCCCACTTTTACCATACTATTTATCTATGATTTTGTTAAGTAACTCGGATCGTATTATTATACAGCGTATTATTGGTTTAAATGAAGCGGGAATATATAGTGTTGCATATAGCTTATCTATGTCCATGTTTGTATTTACTGGTGCGCTAAATCTATCATTTCAGCCATGGATGTTTACAAATTTAAAGGAACATAATGAATTGGATCATACAAAAATGATGAATAATTCTATTATGATAGTTGCAATAATTAATTTATGTTTATTGCTTGTTTTGCCTGAAATTATTGTAGTTTTGGCTTCTGAAAAGTATAAATCAGTAATCTGGGTAATGCCGCCTATTATAGGAAGTGTCTTAGTAATGTACATTTATCAACAAATATTAAATATTCTTTTCTTTTACAAAGAAACTAAGATTATTTTTTTGTCTTCAATACTTGCAATGGGAGTAAATATAGCGTTAAATTATGCACTAATTCCTCAGTTTGGATTTATAGCCGCAGGTTATACAACGCTATTTAGCTATATTCTTGTCGGAATTCTATATTTATATGAGGCGGTAAAAATTTGTAATATTAATTGTATTCCATTTTATAATTTTTTTAATTTAAAATATATTTTTTTCATTTTGATAATGTACTTTTTATGTACGGTTTTAATTATGACTTTTTATGAATTGGTTGGTGTAAGGTATATATGTTTGGGAATCATGATATGTCTATTATTTATTAATAGAAAAAGATATTTAAAGATTGAATAAAGGTAGGAAAAGAAGATTGAAGATTCAGAAAAAAAGAATAGTAACAGAAATGGTTAGAAAATATTGGTTTCTGATTCTATTAATAGCGATTTTTTCCTATTTATTATTTATTATAGGGATAAAATGCAAATATCAACAAAATAGAATAATAATTAAAACTATTAATTGTAATCATGATTATTTGGACATACAGCATATGATAGATATTCCAGATATTAATGAAAGCGATAAAGGATTGGGGTTTACTTGCACAGGGATTACATATGATCTGAAAGATGACACATACTGGTTAGGAAATTATGGAAAGCTACATAGAGATAGCGTAAATAACGAACCATCGCTTGTAGAAATAAGTGCTGATTTTTCAACTGTCATTAATCAAATTCCAGTTGAAAAATGCATGGATGTACAAGGGATTGCTTATGACAAAACGAATGATAGTTTATGGTTTTCAAGTGGGAATGAAATTATAAATATAAGAAAGGATGGTTCAATTATCAATACGTTTACTCTTGGAAAATATCAAAAAAATAAACCTAATGGAGTTGCATATGACGAAAATACAGATTCATTATGGGTACTTTGTAGTACAGACTACTTGCTTAATTATGATAAAGAAGGGAATTTGTTATCCGTTCATTTTTGTAGTTTTATAGGACAGGATCATATAACTATTGACAGTCAGGGAAATATTTGGATATCAGCAGGAGTTGATTATCGTGGAGAGCAGAATTATATTTTAAGATATGATATAGATAAGGATGAATGTTTATATTATTATCAGCTACTTTCGGCATATGCAATTGAAGGAGTCTGCTTCAAAGACGAAAATTTGTTGGTTGTGAATGATGGATATTACCATGATGCATTAATCGAAAAAAACTATGTGGGTATTTATTTTTATAAAAAAAGAAACAGAGAGGATGAGGCGAAATTATTCTAAAGCTGAATCTATTTTGAATAGAATAACAGGAATTGAGAATAAGATTGAACAGAAAGTGTCCTTTTTTAATATGAAAAGTTGTTTGCTTTAACAAAATGAACAAGCAAAACCACATTGGCGTAAAAAGTGAAATTGTTTGAAAAAGGAAATAGAATTTAGATTGGAGGAGCATACAAAAATGATTAAATATAAGCTAGTTGAACTGTTGAAACAATTTGGGATTTATATTCCATTAAGGAGATGCCTTGCTACATTTGATAAAATTGACAGAATCAGATTCTCAAAACTACCAAATCCGCCAGTAATTACAAATGCCTCATTAAAAAGGATTGAGGAGGAAATCGAGACGCTTGTTGGAAGTGACTGTGTCATAAGATATAAAATTTTAAGAAATGAATTTGAGAGGTTTAAAAAGAAGTTTGATTTTAACGGGCAGTATGATCCAAAATGGAGCAGATATGAAAGAAAAGTAGCGGAATATTTTTTAGTGTATACTTTTCTTGGTTTGGAGCAGGCAGGCAATGATTATAAATATATTGACTGTGCGTCGGCGGGGAGTAAATGGGCATCTATGTTAAGAAAGGAACAGTGTATTGATGCCTGGTCATTGGATTTGGCTGGAACTTCTAATGTGAAAGAACATTTTATACAGGCTGATGCGACGAATACGCCGTTTGATAATAATTCGGTAGATGGATTATCAATACAGTCCGCGTTAGAATTGTTTCCTGGTGACACAGATATTAATTTTATAAAGGAATGTGCAAGAATTTTGAGGGGGGGGGGGCAGAATTCTTGTCTCCCCTCTGTATCTAAGCACAGCGTATTGTAATGTGTTTGGAAAATCATATTTTAGGAAGGGGGAAAAGGAAGCAGATTCACAAAAATATGTAAGATTAGATTATAATATACCTTTTACCCGTATTTATGATACTAAGCATCTGGAGCAAAGGATATTATTTACTGCCCGTGACTATGGACTAAAGTATAAGATTATTATTGTTGATGGAGAGGATTTAACATTGATTGACAGGACGGATTCATTTATTTACCTCCATTTTTGTGTTTTATTTTATAAATGAGCAAAGCATCTCAGATGCAGAGCAAATAGATGCTTTGGGAAAAAAGGAGTTAAGAAAGGCGGTGCATTTAAGCTGTGACTGATAAAATTATAACAATCAACAATACGCAGAGAGAATATTATGAAAAAGTGGATCTGAGAAATAGTAAAATACATTTAAAAAGATATATTAAATTGATAGATTTAAAAGTATTTAAGGACAAAATTACGATTTTGGACGTGGGGGGGGTAGTGGGTATTTTACAAAAGAAGTATGTGATTATTTAAAGAGAAAAGATTATGATGTGGAAGCATATGTGATAGATACAACGAAATATGAAAGCTGGGATAAATTTAGCGATGAGATTACCTTTTGCAAAGGAAGTGTGGAAAATATAGATGATTATTTAGGGGATCTAAGGTTTGATCTGATTTTTTGTAATAGAGTTTTTCATCACTTTGTTACAGATACGTATCCAGATACGTTACTCATGTTGAAAACATGTATGAATAAGCTGTTGCATCAATTATCCCCGCAAGGCAGACTATGTATTATGGATTACTTTTATGATGGGCTGTTGGTGGATGCATTTCCCAGCTGGATAATTTACCAGTGTACTTCACAAAGGAACGCATTGCTTATCAATCTTTTTAGAAGGCTGGGTTCTAAGTCTGCTGGAAATGGTGTCTGCTTCCAGTCAGAAAAAATGTGGCGGAAATTAATTGATGAATGTGGGTTGGATATTATAGTATTTGAAAGAGGCTGGGTATCCCCGATCAATATTATAAAACGAATTATATTTTTATCCCATCAGCCGATTGAAAATAGTATTTTTATTTGCGCAGGGCGATAATGACAATCTTGGTGATTTGATTAATTGTGGTTACATGTAGATGTTTTTTAAATGTTGGCAGGTGCCAATTGGGGCAAGTATTCCGTATAAATCAGTTAATCAGGCTGATACCCATGCTCTAACGCCCAAGCGAGAAGCTTTTCCTTCTCGGAGGAAAGATCCTGAATCTGGACAGAAAGATTTTGATTTTCCGCAGAGAGGTTTTGATTTTCTACAGAAAGGTTTTTGGTTTTCGCGGAGAGGTTTTGATTTTCTGTAGACAAAGTTTCGATTTGAGCATCCCGTTTCTCCATCTCATATTTGAGACCAATCTGGGTACGATAATAATCCTCCCGTGCTTCACATTGAAGGCGGATCATCTCATCCTGGCTGAGTTGATATACGGTTGAGGCAGCATCCTTTATGTAATCGTTATCCTTTGCAAGCATCTTAATCTCCTCCCATGTGCTGGATTTAAAGAGGGAAACCCAATAATCGATCTGATAGAGTTTATCTTCCTCGGTAGCAAGATCTATACGATTTAAATCTAACACACAGAGGCGGATCTTGTCACTATATAAATGATGATTTTTAGCGTTTTGGCAGATAATGATGACTGATTATTTGTTTCATAATAGTGCAGCAAAGGAATAAGACAGGATGGATTTGAAAGTAAGCTGCAAAAGCGTGCTAAGTGCGATATTGGAAGATTGTATGGCATATATGGGGGATTATTGTCTTACAGGTATATTGATTGGAATAATGTTTAGCTGTTTATATTGTTTTTTTGTCTTTGCATTTAAGTGTCATTGCCAGACGGTAAGAAATAATATAGTCAAGGTGTGCATTAAATTTCCGATCGTTTTTTTACTGGGGTTTTATCTCTATTTGATTCTGGGAATAACGATTTTATCAAGGGAGAAAGGTTCTACATATATTATAAGACCTGTTCCATTTACTACTTGGGGAACAGAACTTTGGCATTTGACATTGTGGACGGAAAATATTTTGATGATGGTTCCGTTGGGGATTCTGCTCTATATTTTATGGACGCCATTTCGGAAGATCAGATGGATGCTGATTGCCGGCTTCCTAGTCAGTCTGTTAATTGAGTGTATACAGTTTATTACACGGTTAGGCAAGTTTGAAACAGACGATATCATTAATAATGTGATAGGTACATGGATTGGGTTCATGATTTGTAAAGTTCTTGACAAAGCCAGGATACATATGTCCAAGTTCGTGTGCTACTAAAGTAGGTTATCAAACATGAGTTTTCCAATTCTTTTGCAGATAGAAATGGAATAGATAGAAGTTAGTGGTTACATAATCGTAAGAGGTATAAGGAAAATAAATCTGATAAAAACAGGAATCTGTCAATTTATTGACAGGTTCCTATTTTAGTGCACAAAAATCCGGATAAATGGTAAGGAGGAATCATAATTGAAAAAAGTAATGCTGGTCTTTGGCACGAGGCCGGAGGCGATCAAGATGTGTCCTTTGGTAAAGGAACTTAAGAAACGACCAACAATCGAAACGGTTGTTTGTGTGACCGGGCAGCATAAGCAGATGCTGGAACAGGTTCTTTCATTTTTTGAAATAGTGCCGGACTATAATCTTTGTATTATGAAAGAGAACCAGACTCTATTTGATGTAACGACAAATATCATCAATTCAGTCAGACAGGTTTTGGAGAAGTGCAGACCGGATGTGGTTCTGGTTCATGGGGATACTTCCACGACCTTTGCAACGGCACTTGCCTGTTTCTATATGCAGATCCCGATCGGACATGTGGAAGCAGGGCTTAGGACTTACAATATCTATTCCCCATATCCTGAGGAATTTAACCGGGAGGCTGTGTCCGTCATTTCACAGTATCATTTTGCGCCGACGGCGCTGTCAAAAGAGAATCTGATCAAAGAAGGAAGAGACGAAAGTAGAATATGGATAACGGGTAATACGGCAATCGATGCTATGAAATATACGGTTCGTCAGGAATATTTTCATCCGGAATTGGAGTGGGCATCGGATTCCAGACTTATTCTCATAACAGCACATCGGCGGGAAAGCTTGGGTGAACCAATGCATCATATGTTTAGGGCGATCCGACGGGTAATGGAAGAGCACCCTGATGTAAAGGCCATTTATCCGATTCACATGAATCCGGCAGTACGCCGGGCAGCGGATGATGTATTCGGAGATTCGGTCAATGGGGAGAGAAGAGATTATATCCATATTATAGAGCCTCTGGATGTATTGGATTTTCATAATTTTATGAAACAAAGCTATTTGATTTTAACTGATTCAGGAGGGATTCAGGAGGAAGCGCCTTCGCTTGGGAAGCCGGTGCTGGTAATGCGGGATACGACAGAACGGCCGGAAGGAATTGAGGCTGGCACATTGAAATTAGTTGGTACGGAAGAAGAGAATATTTACAGAAACTTTAGCAGACTTTTAGATGATCCTGAGGCATATAAGCAGATGGAACACGCCGTAAATCCGTATGGGGATGGACATGCCTGTGAGAGGATTGCGGATATCATTGAAAAAGGCGACACTCAGATATCTGAAAATAATCAATTTAAACTGTTCTATTTCAGCCGGACTTGCGGTATGGAACTCGATTCTGACAACGAGTGGATCAGACTTGCGGATGTTGTTCCATGGAAGAAAATGGAAACAAAGTATATGGAAATGTTTCCCTCCCAAACAGAATCTCCGGCATTTTTGTTCAGAATGGCTTTTGGCACACTGATCATTCAAAAACGTTTGAAGCTTTCAGACAGAACGGTTATCAGAGAGATTCAGACGAATCCGTATCTGCAGTATTTCCTTGGTATGGAAAGTTTCAGCCATGAAATACCGATGAAACCATCAGTTTTGGATGATTTTCGCAAGCGTATGACGGCTGATTACCTAATGGAAGCAAACAAGTGTATTTTTGAAAACAGCAACGATACAAAAGAGCATGAAACGGAAATGGATAACAGAAGTGCTAAGACTGTCAATATGTCTTCCGGCGATATAGAGAACCTCGGAATGGAAATTCTTGATGCCACGTGCCCTTCGTCTAACATAAGTTGTCCTCAGGATTATTTGCTTCTCAATGAAGCGCGTGAAAAGCTTGAGGATATGATCAATGATTTCCATACGAGATTTCATCCATGGGATAAGCCCCGTACCTATCGAAAGATTGCCAGTAAGGAGTTCCTTACAATGGTAAAATCCAAAACGCTTACAAGAGAGAAGATGCGGGAAGCAATTCGAAAACAGCTTTGTTATATCAGACGTGATATGGGATATCTTGAGACTTACATGGAGGAAGGCTATGCGCTTCAGCCAAAAGATATAAACTGCTATCTTAACATTCGTACGTTCTATGAACAGCAGAAATACATGTATAATAATAAAACCAACCATGTGGAGAATCGTATTGTCAGCATAAGTCAACCTTATTCCCGATCATATGACGGAGAGAACACAGATACACCTGAAGAGAGCACGGCAAAATATGCTGTGAGCATTGATGAAAAAGGGTATGCAAAGCTTGAAAAAGTCTTGGTTGGTTCATACCATGAAAGCGGCATTTTTAAGGATGTCATGAACTGCTATAAAGAACGGACAGGCCATTATCCCAAACAGGTTTCCGTTGATCAGATCTATAGGACGAGGGATAACCACAGTTTCTGCAAGGAGAACCATATTGCAATGTCAGGTCCGAAGCTGGGACGTCCGCCAAAGCATAGAAACGAAAGCCGGGAGGAGCATACGCATCAGATAGAGGGAAACAGGTTTTTCTGTACAAGAGAATGCCGTGCTGGTGCGGGCCTTATCAGAACAAGACTTGAAGAGAACACGCTGTCTTCGATAGCAATGTCTATTCTGGTAGCGAATCTCTTCGCGGATGATCTGAAGGGCTTTTTTTTCCTCTATTTTTCAGAAGACATGTCAGGTAAAAAGACGGAGAATTATATCACGATAGATGATGAAGCGCTTTAATACATAAAAATCAGTAATGATATCGCTGAAAGAGCGGCCCCACAGCTATTTACACAGCATGGAGCCGCTTTTTCTTTGGATAGTAATCACTTGTCAGCGATTCTATTTTTCCTTTTGACCATTACAATCAAAACCAGGATTAAACGCATAGAAGTTCTTCTCATTTAACCGATCCTGAACGATTCTTAAAGCTTCCCCGAAACGGGAAGATTGAAGTAAATACTTCTCATAAAAATTTCCATCATAAATTGCGTGTTTTAGGCTTTCACAGTATGTGATGTTAAATGTTCCATGTGATTTCAATATTACCGTCTGCAATCCGAATGACTTTGATTAACGTGTCAACTACCGCCTGTCTGTCCTCGAAAGAGAGCGTTTCCCATGCTTTTACATGGTTGGTTATCTGCTTTAATCTGCCCTCTGTGTCTGTGACATTTGCCGTAACAATTTCTTCCTGCAAGGCTTTCCGTTCTGTATCCAGTTCTGATACCTTTTCGTCTATGTACTTCATCAGAACGCCGCTTGCCCCGGACACTTTGGAAAGAAGTTCTTCGATTTCTTCCTCAATCTGTGTCAGACGGATTTTTT
>CAZOIF010000049.1:0-25351 GCA_964579975.1 uncultured Eubacterium sp.
TGTGGGTACTAATTACAACAGGGGTGATGAATAACATGATCAAGAAAGAAATGATAGCTATGTTACTGGCTGGAGGTCAGGGATCGCGTCTTGGCGTTCTGACAGCAAATGTAGCAAAACCTGCTGTTGCTTTTGGGGGAAAGTATCGTATCATTGATTTTCCATTGAGTAATTGCATTAATTCAGGAGTGGACACGGTGGGGGTTCTTACACAGTACCAGCCGCTCAAACTGAATACTCATATTGGAATTGGGATTCCGTGGGATCTGGACCGGAATGTCGGTGGAGTTTCTGTTCTTCCACCATATGAGAAAAGTACAAGCAGTGAATGGTATACAGGTACTGCAAATGCGATTTATCAGAACTTAAAGTATATGGATTATTACAATCCGGACTACGTTCTGATATTAGGCGGTGACCACATATACAAGATGGATTATCAGGTAATGCTGGACTTTCATAAGTCAAATAATGCAGATATTACACTGGCTACGATTCCGGTACCATTAGAGGAAGCCAGCCGTTTTGGGGTTTGCATTACCGATGACAGTCGAAGGATTTTAGAATTTCAGGAGAAACCGGAGCAGCCGAGGAGCAATCTCGCATCAATGGGTATTTATATTTTTTCATGGCCGGTGCTTAAAGAGGCGCTGCTCACGTTGAAGGATCAGCCGGGATGTGATTTTGGAAAGCATATCATTCCGTACTGCCATGAGCGCGGGGACAGAGTTTTTGCCTATGAGTTCAATGGTTATTGGAAAGATGTAGGAACTCTTGGTTCTTATTGGGAGTCGAATATGGAGTTGATCGATTTGATTCCTGTGTTTAATCTTTATGAGGAATTCTGGAAGATTTATACGAAAAATGAATGGATCAGACCACAGTATATTTCGGACTCTTCGGTTATAGACAGGGCGATCATGGGTGACGGATGTGAAGTATATGGGGAAGTTCACAATTCCGTGATCGGTTCGAATGTCGTTATTGAAGAGGGAGCAGTGATCAGGGATTCCATTATCATGAATTCGACGAGAATCGGAAAAAATACAATATTGGACAAGACGATTGTAGCAGAAGATACGGTAATTGGGGCTGATTGTGTTCTGGGAGCTGGCGAAGACGACGCTGTGAACCAGGTGAAACCAGATGTGTATGCATTTAATCTTGTAACGGTCGGAGATAACACAGTGATTCCAGATGGTGTTACGATCGGAAAAAATACTGCCATATCAGGGGTGACAACGAAAGAGGACTATCCAGATAATGTACTCGAAGGTGGCGGAACTTTGATAAAGGCAGGTGACATTTTATGAGAGCAATAGGTATTATTTTAGCTGGTGGAAGCAGCGCACGGATGACGGATCTTACGACAAAGAGGGCTACATCTGCGTTACCGATTGCAGGCGGATACCGCAGTATAGATTTTGCACTTAGCAGTATTGCAAACTCTCATATCAGTAAGGTTGCTGTGTTTACCCAGTACAATTCAAAATCATTGACTCAGCATTTGAATTCTTCAAAATGGTGGGACTTTGGTAGAAAACAGGGTGGATTATTTGTATTTACTCCTACCCAGACTCAGGACAACAGCCATTGGTACCGCGGAACGGCGGATGCCATTGCGCAGAACATTGATTTCCTGAAAGAGAGCCATGAGCCATATGTGGTGATTGCTTCGGGAGACTGTGTGTATAAACTTGACTTAAATAAGGTGTTGGAATATCATGTGGAGAAAAATGCAGATATTACCATCGTAACTAAGGATCTCGGGAATAGGGATGACCCAAGTAGATTTGGTGTAGTTTCTGTAGATGAGTCAGGACTTGTTACAGAATATGAGGAAAAACCGGTCGTTACATCAAAGACGACGGTCTCTACAGGTATTTATGTGATACGTCGGAGACAGCTGATCGAATTGATCGAGAAAGCAGGTGATGAAGGTGGATTTGATCTGGTAAAAGATATCTTTATCCGTTACAGAGGATTGAAAAAGATATATGCTTATCAGATGGATTCATACTGGAGCAATATTACTACAGTTGACTCTTATTTTAAAACTAATATGGATTTTCTCAATCGGGAGACCAGGGATTACTTTTTTGATCAGTATCCTACGGTTGCCTCAAAGATTGAGGATTTGCCACCAGCCAAATACAATGCCGGATCAAAAGTTACAAACAGCTTGATATCCAGTGGATGTATTATCAATGGTGAAGTGAGCGATTCCATTTTGTTTAAAGAAGTGTACGTAGGCAACAACTGTACGATTCGCAATTCCATCATTTTAAATGATGTGTATATTGGCGATAATACTTACATTGAAAATTGCATCGTTGAGAGCCATGATACAATTCGAGCAAACTCTAATTATGTTGGAGAACCGGAGAAAGTCAAAATAGTGTTGGAAAAGAATGCGCGTTACGTACTGTAAAAACAGTAAGGAGGAAGCAAAGGATGCAAATCACAGATATTCGCATTCGAGTTGTAAACAAAGACTCCAAGATGAAGGCAGTAGCGTCAGTGACATTTGATGATTCATTTGTTGTTCACGATATTAAGGTCATCGAGGGGGAAAAAGGATTGTTTATTGCGATGCCCAGCAAGAAGACTCATGGTGATGAGTACAGAGATATCGCCCATCCGATCAACGGTGAGATGAGAAACTTACTGCAGGACGCAATAGTGGAGCGTTTTAAACAGGCACTAGATGAATTACCGGAAGAAGATTAAAAATGTTTCAAAAAAGGACCGTCGCGAAAGCGGCGGTTCTTTTGTTGTGGGAAAAAATATTCCAGGGGAATTTTTGCTATATATGTTTTTCAACCACTGGTTGAAAATTGGTTCAAAGTTCTAATATAACGTTATTGAGAAAAGGGTGATCATTTGATAGCATAAAATTATCACGAAAAATATCTTTCGGAAAGGAGAAAAAATGGAGAAACAAAGTAGAAAGAGATGGATACTCAGTAATTTTTTTGTGCTTAAACCGGTAGGTTTTATTACGTTCCTCCTGTTTGGGATAATAGCATTTGCTATTGTCGGAAGCAATGTAAAAATACCGGTATATACTACAGTACAAACAACAGTAGAAAAAGACGGAGGGTATGTGCGCCTCAAGCTTGGTGAACAAGAGTTATTACCAGATGCCCCGATTTTTATTTATCAGTCACGGGATGATTATCTGGTGAAGATTATGGAATACCAGGTAGACGATGGATATATCGTGATGGATGCTCCGGATGATCTGCCGGATAAGGAAAAGATAAATATTGATGTTCAGACCGCAGAAATTTCATTATTAAAACACATATTTATGAATGGTGGTACGCAGCAATAGTGTCAAAGGCAAGATGATTTGTCTGAATGGAGGAAAAATGAGTAATAGAACAAATACGGAAAGGTTGAATTTCTTTTCGACCGTTAAATTTATTAATCGGTTTTTGGATAAAATGCATTTGCAATTAGCTCTTTTTTATTTTGGCTGGCTATTTGATACTTTAGCTGGTGTAATAGCTCCGATTTTGTTTGGTATTATGATAAATCAGATTGTATATTATCAAAATTTATCATTGTTTATGAAGATCAGTTTAGTCTTTTTGGGATTGTCCATTTTTTCGTGTACATTGTATTTTTTATTGTATGAGATGTATGGATTTTTTTGGAATGAACTTATTTATCGTATGAGATGCCGCATGTTTTCTGTTGTTCAGCGAATGGATGCCCAGACAATGGCAAATTCAAATTACGGTGATATCGCACAGTTGATACAGTGGAAGGTGACGGAGTGTGTTAATTTTATTGTGAGAAATTTAATTCACAATATCAATAATTACATAAACATTGTGTTCTGTCTTATTATTGCCTGTTTGATCAATCCGCGGATTGCATTTGTATTAATGATCATGGTTCCTGTTTCCGTATATACTTCTTGGAAATTCGGGAAAAAAATACGTGAGGAAAAGGGACGTAATCAGGAAGCATATGGAGGATATATCAGTTGGTTATATGAGATTTTTAACGCATTAAAGGATATACGTTTATTGGGAGCTGAAAAACGTGTGAATCACATTTTTCATAAGCATCAGGATGCCCTTATCGAAACGGACATAAAGGCAGGAATTGCAGCATTAAAAGCAGAGAATATCATTGCTAATGTAAATACATTTATCCAGATGGTTTTGTATGCAGTTTTAGCTTATTTGGCATTTTATGAAGGATTATCAATCGGTTCTGTAATTGTAGTGCTGACATATTTTTCTTCGTTGACAAAAAGTTTGCAGAAAGTCAGCAGTAATTATATGGATGCCCAGAATCGGATTTCGATTATTCAGAGAATAAAGGATCTTATGGAAAAACCTACGGTTAATTTGCGAAAGGGTAAGGAAACGTTATCTGTTTCTATAGGAGAGATCAATTTTGAAAATCTTTCTTTCGCATATAAAGATAAAGATGCGATCATTGAAAAGTTCGATCTACATATTAAGGCCGGGGAGAAGATTGCAGTTGTTGGTGAATCTGGTTGTGGAAAGACGACATTAAGTTATATGCTGCTTGGTTTTTATGAGCCGGATGCTGGCCGGATCAAAATAGATGGAACGGATATTTCAAAGTGTTCGCTTAAGTCTATTCGTGAAAACATCGGAGTCGTTCAGCAGGATGTTCTTATTTTTGATGGAACCATCCGGTATAATATCATGCTTGGAAATGAAAATGCAACAGAAGAGGATTTGATCCGTGTATGTAAGGCGGCTGGGGTATATGATTTTGTTATGGAAATGGAAGAACAGTTTGAAACGGTTCTTGGGAGAAAGGGCAGACAGTTATCCGGGGGACAAAAGCAGAGAATAGCGATCGCCAGAGTATATCTGAAAAATCCGCCGATTCTTATTTTTGATGAGGCAACGGCGGCGCTTGATAATGAGACAGAAAATCAGATCCATGAAGCCTGGAAGAAAGTACTGGAGGGGAGAACCGCTATTGTTATCGCACATCGCCAGAGTTCGGTTATGTTATGTGATAAAGTTGCCCTTATGAGTGAAGGTAAGATTGTTGAGACGGGAACTCCGGAGGAAATGAAGAATAACAGTAAGAGGTTTCAGACACTTTTTGCGATTAAGGAGGAATGCGGTAATGTTTAGGAAGATAAAGTATAGAGCAGATGTCTTGCAGAAGATCCGGCCGCTGGCATTTGGGGTGAAAAAATTATTTGTTCTAAACCTGCTTGCAGCGATAATGAGCCTTGTTTTTGCATTGTTACTTCCGACATTTTATAGCTTATTTATTGAGAAGGTGATCCTTGGCCATAAGATCAAGTTTTTGATACCAGTTGTCGCAGGATATATATTGATACAGGTGGCGAATACAGGAATCGCATTCTTGAGAAATTACTGTCAATACCGGATCAACAATCAGGTAACTGTAAAAATGAAAGAAAAGATATTATATAATGTGCTGCACCGCCCCTTTTCGGAGTATGAAAAGATCAATGTGGGAGAACAAAAAATGATCATAGATGATGCCGTTGTGAAAATGTGTGATTTTACGAATGCACAAACGGTGGAATATGTGATCAACTATTGTAAAATGATAGTTTTGTTGGGGTTGTTGCTTTTTTTGGAATGGCATTTAACACTTATTTTAGTAGTGGCAATTCCGGTTACATTTTTGCTGAATCATCTGATTGCGAAAAAGTCAAAAAAGAATAATGATGAAACTTGGGAGAATGATCAGGCGTGGGGAGCATGGATCTATTCTTCGCTGAATGGATGGCGCGAGATACGTGCCCTTAATCTCGAGGAGTCATGTCAAAAAACTTTTATTTCCTATGCAAAGAGGGATGTACAACTGTTTATAAAGTTTATTGAATATTGGGTAACCAGAGCATTGATCATTCCTAAAATAAAGGATGAATTTATGATGCAGTTTCTATTATATTTTTTAGGTGGAGTACTGATCTATAATGGGAATATTACGATTGGCGCCCTGCTTGTATTCGCACAATACTATTCCCAGTTGGTGGATACGGTTCAAACAGTAGTTACAACGGATTCGGATCTGCAGGTTAACACAACCCACTACGAAAAAGCTCTTGCGGCATTCGGAGAAACGGTGGAAGATGACTGTTTAAAGAAAGAAGATATTCCAAACTGTGATCTTTCTTTTAAAAACGTGTCATTTTCCTATGAGAATGGAGACGCAGAGGTTCTGCAGGATTTTTCAATGGATATCAGACAGGGGGAACGGGTAGGGATTGTAGGCGAGAGCGGTAGAGGTAAGACGACATTATTAAAGATGATCGTTGGTATGCTGGAACCTACTGCCGGAATGATATTTTTTGGTGGGGAAAAGGTAACGGATTTATCATTAAAAATGCTTCACAAAAAGGTTGGTTTTGTGTTACAGGAAAATATGTTATTTAACACTACGATACGTGAGAATCTTTTATATGGAGATGAGAACGCAACGGAGGAACAGATGGAAGAGGCTTGCCGGAAGGCGTATATAGACAAATTTATACACGAATTACCGGATGGTTATGAAACGATCATTGGGGAAAAGGGTATAAAATTGTCAGGCGGTCAAAAGCAACGTTTGGTTTTGGCGCGTTTGTTTTTACAGGATGTAGATATGTTTATTTTTGATGAAGCCACAAGCGCCTTAGACCAGAATTCTGAAAGTATGATACAGCGTGCGATTGAAAATATCGGACAAGATAAAACGATCATTGTCGTGGCGCATCGAGAGTCTTCACTTAGTTTGTGTGACAGATTGGTTTATCTTTGAGGGGGCGGTAAACAGAATAAAAGCCAGGGAATGTAACACTCATTCCCTGGCTTTTTACATTATCCATTGTTAAGATTCTTACCAGCCAGAAACAAAAATTTCATAACAGGTGGTTTCGGTATTGGATTTATGGATTTCGAGAACGCCATCACATTCCGGATCAAAATCAGCATCTGCGTATTTTTCGGTCCATTCCTGTGAATCTCTCTCTATAATTTTATAAGTGTAAGGTTTGTCGCCAAAATTGACTTGTATGGAATCTTTTATACTGCCTAAAGCCGGAGTACTTCCCGTATTTGTATAAAGCCACAAATATAAATGAAGGTCACCTTCAATGATACGATAAGAAGGTTCATAATCATCGAGAAGTGATGAAGTCACATTCTGAATGGAAGAACTAAATCCACGCTGCGTGTAACCATTCTCGTTATCGTACTGTGACTCACTGATGTATTTATTGATGCCCCTGATGCGCCCGGATACAGAGTTATATGTACATACTTTCCATATTTTATCTGTTGTGCCGGATGGTGCATTGTAGGTACTAATCAGTTCGCTTCCCTTGTATACATTTACCTGTGCCTGGGAAGTGGCAAAAGTAGGGCTTTCGGAATAATTATCCACATAGAAAGTATATATTCCATCGATTGTGTTTTCGAGAGTGATCGTTTCCGGTCCCTTATATTCCATTTCGTCGACGTCAAGCTGAGCAAAGATTTTATCGTCTTCTCCATATACTTTAGAAGAGAAGTAAACTTCAAATTTATCGCCATCTTTTGTCGGCCCTACAAGATGTGCATCGAGATCGCTTGGAGCTCCGCTTTCGTAAGTACCCCAGGTGAGGACAAAGCGGACGCTGTTACCAGATAATTTAGGGGAAACCAGCATATCCAGATTCTGGGAAGAACCGGCGGTCACGCATACATTTTTGCGGCTGGATATATATTCGTCATTACCGGCTACCTGGATTGTATACTGATCTGCCGGAAGCTTATTGAAGTGGAACTCACCTTCTGAATCCGAAGTGGTAGTTGCAATCGGGGTACCGATCGTGTTCCCCTTGTGGCGGAACAGATTTACAGTCAGACCAGCTACGGTCTCAACATTCGTGGCATTTTTAACAGTACCATTGATGGCAGAAGAATTGGTGTCGGTTCTGCTGCTATTCAGCAGATAAAGAACTTCATTGGAATAGGTCTCGCCGGCACTGTCTGAGACGGCAAAACGCTGAATTGCTGTTTTAAAGCCTTCTTTTTTCGCTATGAGACAATAGTTTCCAATCGGAACATTACTGAAATAATAGCTGCCATCAGAACCTGTCTGTGCCGAGAGTGAATCTCCGGCTGCCCTGGCTCCACCGACTTCGTCGGCAACCGTTTCCAGATCCAGATCCACGGAATCTGCGATCAGATAAATTTGTGCATTTGCGACATTTGTGTCGGTATTATAAGCGTCTTTTACATTACCAGTCACATTAACCTTTACAGCATCCTCCGGATCGAGAGCTCCGGGAACAACTGTCTCTGTTGGCGTACCGTCTTTGTAGCTTACCTCTATGTATCCTACACCGCGGATTTCCGGTTTGTTTGCCGCTGTATCGACAGATACCGTAGAGTCTTCAGCGCCACCAAGCAGGGACAATACCATCTTTGCAGTTGCAGATGCTTTTACTGGCTGGTTGGTAACGACATTGGCTTCTTTTGATACGTTGAGAGAGATCAGATCTGCGCCAGTACCGCCGATTTTTATCTTTGCAGCAGAGTATATATTGACAGAGGATACGACACCATCGTTTGTGATCGTAACAGCTTTGGCTGGTTCTGCAACGGTAATACTTGCACTGGCATCTTCTCTGATTTTGATCGATGCGTTATTTAAAACAGTACAGTTATTCCAGCCGGTTGTCTGTTCATAATTTCCACCGGAAATGGTTACGCTCTCAAAATCACCGCCATTTACAAGGGTTGCATTTGGTGCATCGAAGGTGAGAGAAACACTATTATGGTTTCCGGCGGGAATGGTAAATGTCTCAGATCCGTTTGTCTGGATTGTGATTGAAACAAGTTTGTCGTTGTTAAGCGCATTATTTAACTCGCTCTGGTTCGTGATGACCATCTCGTCTTTGACTGTGATGGTACAGGAAGCAGATTTCTGGCTGCCTGGGTTTGTCGCTGTAATCACGGCAGTTCCTTTTGCGACAGCAGTTACGACACCATTATTTACAGTGGCTATTTTGTTGTCACTGGTCTTCCATGTGATCACTTTATTTGTAGCGTTGGCTGGTGAGATCGTGGAAGTAAGGGTCTCTTTTGTTCCTATGTACATATCAAGTGATGTTTTGTTGAGAGTAACCGCACTAACCGGAACATTTGAAATGATAGGTTGCCGTGGTATCGGTTTCGGTGCCTTCTTTTTGATGACCGTAACCTTGCACGTCGCTTTTTTCTTTGTCCCTTTGACTTTTACAGTTATTGTTGCTTTTCCCTTTTTCTTTCCTTTTACAAGTCCTTTTTTAGAGACAGAAGCAATCTTTTTGTTGCTGGATTTAAAAGTTACTTTCTTTTTAGCTGGTTTTACGCGGGCTTTTAATTTGAAAGTTTTTCCAACTTGCAGCGTGCGCTTCTTTTTGTTTAAGGAAATCGTTACCTTTCTGGCGCTTGCGTCAGTCTGCTCTTTGATCATGCCAAAAGAAACTGCCATGATCAGCAGCAGCGTGAGCACAAGAAACCGTTTTACTTTTTTCATAAAATTAATTCCTTTCTCTGTATTTTTGACAATGGTACGGATTCGTACATAATGTCTTTTTTATTATAGAATGTTTTTGGTACATTGTAAATGATAAAATGTTCATTTTTACGAGTTCTTTATGAAATACGGAACAGATAAACTACCCAGTCTCTTATACAAATCCCCCTCTTGCGGTCGCCCCATTTATTTGTTACAATAAAATGCGGACAAATAGTCGCATGAGATGTGCAGAAAAACGGAAAAAACGCAAAGACAGCGTTTTTAGAAATGAGGGGCTTCATGATACTGATCGCAGGACTGGGAAATCCGGGAAGAGACTATGCGGGGACGCGGCATAATATCGGATTTGGAGTGATAACAAGAATTTCAGATAAATATAATATACCAATAACAAGTAAGGAACATAAGGCAATCTGTGGAAAGGGAATGGTCGCTGGCACAAAGGTCATCCTTGCACAGCCACAGACTTTTATGAATCTGAGTGGTGAGAGTATCAGGAGCCTTGCGGATTATTATAAGATCGACCCGGAGGATATCATTATTGCTTATGATGATATTGATCTGGAGGTGGGACAGATCCGTGTGCGAAGAAAAGGGAGCGCCGGGGGGCATAATGGGATCAAGAGTATCATTTCCCATTTGGGCACCAATGAGTTTCCGAGGGTCAAGGTGGGTGTGGGAGCCAAGCCGCAGGGGGGGGATCTCGTGCGGCATGTGTTAGGGCGGTTTTCCAAAGAGGATGAGAAAGTGATCGGGGAGACGCTTGACCTTGCGGTAGGGGCGGTAGAAGATATCGTGGCAGAAGGTGTCGAGGCAGCGATGAATCACTTTAATGCGAAGAGGAAATAAAAGGCGAACGGAATATCAGAAAGGCAGGATGGGTTTTGAACACATTATTTGCACCTCTTGCGGAGCTTGAGGAGTTTGAACAATTAAATAATTCCATGGAAAATGGTGAATTTCCGATCAATGTAACCGGCTGCCGGGATACCCAGAAAAGCCATATGATCTGCGGGGCGGGAGTAGGATATACAACGCGTCTGGTCATTACCCACAATGAAGTGAGGGCGAAGGAGCTGGTAGAGGACTTAAAGCTTTATGAGGGAGAGACCATGTATTATCCAGCTAAGGATTTTATTTTTTACAGTGCGGATGTTCATGGACAGGCAATCGTTAGAGAGCGGCTCAGGGTGATCAAGAAACTGGTGGAAAAAGAACCGGTGACGATCGTGACGACGATAGACGGGGGAATGGATCACTGTATTCCCTTTACGAAATATAAGGATCATAGCCTGACGGTCAGGGAAGGCGATGTGCTGGAACTGGAAAAATTTAGGAGTGACCTTGTGGCGATCGGATATGAAAATTCGGGTCAGGTAGAACGAGAGGGAGAGTTTTCAGTCCGTGGCGGGATCATCGATGTATTTCCGCTGACCGAAGACTGCCCGTACCGGATCGAATTGTGGGGGGATGAGGTTGACAATATAAGGCGTATTGATGTGGAGAGCCAGCGGTCCGTGGAGCAGATCGATGAAATCCGTATTTATCCGGCGACGGAAATATTTCCGGAGGAGGAGCGGGTTCTTGTTGGAATGCGTGAAATCGATGAGGAGCTGAAACAGTGCTTAAAAAAATTCCGGGAAGAAGGGAAAGTGGAGGAAGCTGCCAGACTGAGAGAAAATGTCGCAGGCTTTAAGGAGACCTATGAGATTTACCATGGTATGGTGAATCTGGAGAGCTATGTGAAATACTTTACCGATGAGAACCAGTCTTTTTTTGACTATTTTATCGGGGAAGATGTCTGTGTGTTCATGGACGAGCCGAACCGTTGCATGGAAAAGGGTGAGGCGGTGGAGTACGAGTTCCGGGAGAGCATGGTCAACCGTCTCGAGAAGGGATATATCCTGCCGGGGCAGATGGATGTCTTATTTTCCCTTCCGGTTGTGTTGAAAAAACTTTCATCGCTGCCGCTTATCATGATGACGACACTTGATATGGCGATCAAGGATATTCCGGTGCGGCGCATATTTCGTTTTCAGGTGCAGTCAGCGCCTTCCTATAATAATAACTTTTCACTTTTGGCAAAGGATATTGCACGGCTCAAAAAAAACGGATACCGGGTTCTGGTGCTTTCCGGTTCCAGCACGAGAGGCGAACGGCTGTGTCAGGATCTGCAGGATTTTGATATCATCGCATTTTACAGCAGGGACAGAGAGCATGAACTTCTTCCCGGAGAGGTCATGATATCCCGGGGGAATCTCAGGAAAGGGTTTGAATATCCGGATCTTCGTTTTGTTGTGCTCACGGAAAGTGATATTTTTGGGGGGGCAAAAAAGAAACGTAAAAAAAGACCCAAAAAATATGAGGGCGCGGCGATACACAGCTTTAACGATTTAAAGATCGGGGATTATGTGGTCCATGAAAATCATGGCCTCGGAATCTACGAGGGAATCGAGAAGATTGAAGTGGATCATATCACAAAAGATTATCTAAAGGTGGCTTATGCGGGCGGAAGCAATCTCTATATACCGGCTACGTCTCTTGAGCTTTTGCAGAAATATGCCGGGAGCGATGCGGAAAAGGTACCGAAGCTCAATAAGCTCAACTCGCCGGAGTGGAAGAAGACAAAGTCAAGAGTAAAGGGTGCGGTAAAAGAGATCGCTCAGGAGCTCGTCGACCTCTATGCGAAACGGCAGGCGAGGCAGGGACACGCTTTTGAAAAAGATACGGTATGGCAGAAGGAATTTGAGGAGTTATTCCCATATGAAGAGACGGAAGATCAGCTGAATGCGATTGAAGCGACCAAAAACGATATGGAAAGCAGCCGGATCATGGACCGTCTGATCTGTGGAGATGTGGGGTATGGAAAGACGGAAATTGCAATCCGGGCGGCATTTAAGGCAGTGATGGATGGGAAACAGGTGGCCGTCCTTGTGCCGACTACCGTTCTGGCCGGGCAGCATTACAATACTTTTGTCCAGCGAATGCGGGATTTCAGTATCGAGGTGGGAATGCTCTCGAGACTGCGGACGGCAAAGGAGCAAAAGGAGACGATCGGAAAGCTGAAAAAGGGCAGCATCGACATTGTGATCGGAACCCACAGGCTTTTGGGGAAAGATGTCATTTACAAAAATCTGGGACTTCTCGTGGTCGATGAAGAGCAGCGGTTCGGAGTAACCCACAAAGAGAAATTAAAGCAGTTGAAAAATGACATTGATGTGCTGACGCTGACGGCGACGCCGATTCCGCGGACGCTCCATATGAGCCTTGTGGGGATCCGGGATATGAGCGTACTGGAAGAGCCGCCGATAGACCGTATGCCGATCCAGACATTTGTCATGGAGAGAAATGATGAGATTATCCGGGAAGCCATTCTCCGCGAACTGGGCCGTGGTGGCCAGGTGTATTATGTATATAACCGTGTCGCCAATATGGATATCATCGCCGGAGAGGTGGCGAAGCTTGTGCCGGAGGCGATCGTATCGTATGCCCACGGGCAGATGAACGAGAGGCAGCTCGAAAACACAATGTTTTCTTTTGTCAATGGAGATATTGATGTCCTTGTATCTACTACTATTGTAGAAACGGGGCTGGATATACCAAACGTCAATACGATCATCATTGATGAGGCGGATAAACTCGGGCTTTCCCAGCTTTATCAGCTCAGGGGGCGCGTGGGGCGCTCAAACCGGACGGCTTACGCCTTCCTGATGTATAAACGCGATAAAATGCTAAAAGAAATTGCAGAAAAACGTCTTGCTGCAATAAAAGAGTTTACAGAACTCGGTTCAGGGTTTAAGATATCTATGAGGGATCTGGAGATCCGGGGCGCAGGAAATCTTCTCGGAGCAAAGCAGCATGGCCATATGGAGGCGGTAGGATATGACCTCTACTGTAAGATGCTGAATGAGGCCGTCAAACGACTGAAGGGCGAAAAGGTGGAAAGCGATGAGTATGAGACCAGTATCGATGTGAAGGCGGACGGATTTATCCCGCCGGATTATATCACGAACGAGTTTCAGAAACTGGATGTATACAAACGGATTGCCGATATTGAGACGCCAGCGGAAAAGGATGACATGATGGACGAATTGATTGACCGGTTCGGAGACCCACCGCAGAGTGTGTGCAATCTTTTGGATATTGCACTTTTAAAAGTGCGGGCACATGATAGTTTCATTACTTCGATCGCACAGAAACCGAATGGCATCCGTATCGTTATGTATCAGGAGGCCAAAGTAGAGCCAGAAAAGATACCGGCGTTGATCGGAGCATTTGGAAAGCGACTTCGTTTTGTTCCGGATGCGGTTCCGTATTTTGTATATGTTCCGGATGAGTCGGAAGATATCTTATCCCAGCTGGGATATGTGATAGAAAAAATAAGTCAAATAAAAATACCTGAAGGAGAACCTGAGAATGAGAAATAGCTTAAAAAACAGAGCGGAAGCTATCGTTAAAAAAACAATATGCGGACTGTTAGCCGCATCCATGGCAATTGTCACTGTCGCCTGTTCGGGTGGAGATAAAAAAGCAGAACCGGAAGCGCCCAAGGTTGAAAAGGCAGCCTCTGTCTCAAATGGAGAACTGACAGGGGAATCTACTGTGATCGGAGTGGGCAGCACAAAGGTTTTATATGATGAATATAAAATCTATAGCTGGTTTTTGAAAAATCAGTATGAAGATGTCATGTCCGGGGAAGTCTGGGATTATAATCTGGACGGTACGACAATCGGGCAGACGGCGATCGAGGATATCCTGCGCCTTATCATACAGATCAAAGTGATGAATAAAGCGGCAGCAGAACAGGGAATCAGTCTTGGTATAGATGAGAAAGAGGACATTGACCATAAGGCGGATCAGTATCTTACTACGATACCAGCTGAGATTTGTGAGGTAAATGGGATTACGGCGGAGCGGATGCATACGATTTTTGAGGAGAATGAAATTTCCAGAAAGATGTATGATGTAGTGACCGGGGGTGTCGAGGCAAATGTGGACGAGGCGTCAATGCAGGCAGCGAAGGTTCTGATGCTGCATCTGAAAACAGACGGTTCGGACCGGGATACTGTGAAAGGACAGGCAGATGCACTCGCGGCAGAACTTGCAAATTATAAGGGTAACTTTTATTCTTTTGTTAAGGAAAAGACCGGAAAAGCGCCACAAGAAGTTATTATTGGAAAAATGGACAGCCGGACAAACCTGATCAATACAGCGCTTACGATGGAGCGGTATACGACGAGCGGAGTGATCGAGGAAAATGATGGATTTTATATGATTCACTGTTTGAAGAGCAATACAAGAGGACTGAATAAAGTGTACCGGGAACAATATATTTCGGAACAGCAAAGTACGACATTTCAGGCCGCATATGAAAACTGGGCACAAAAATATGAAGTCAAGGTGAGCAAGTCACTTCTGGCGAATCAGTAATCGTTGTACAGCATGGCAGGAGTGGATCAGGTTCATCTAAAATAGGAATGAGAGGATATTATATTATGAGAGCGAGTGGAATATTGCTTCCGATCTCAAGTCTCCCATCCAGATATGGGATTGGTGCTTTTGACAGAAGTGCGTATGATTTTGTGGATACACTGGTAAAGGCAGGGCAGACATGGTGGCAGATTCTGCCGATGGGACCGACCGGATATGGTGATTCACCATACCAGTCATTTTCGACATTTGCGGGAAATCCATATTTTATTTCTTTGGACGAGCTTGTGAGCAAAGGGTATCTCACAGAGGAGGATCTGGAGCGTTCCGGGCTTTCAGATGATGGAAAATATGTAAATTATGAACGTCTTTATTACAAAAGATTTCCGCTCTTACGCAAGGCATATGAAAACAGTAAAATCAGGGAAAATAAAGAATTCCAGGCATATGTGTCCCAAAACGAAGATTGGATCCGTGATTATGCCGTTTTTATGGCAATAAAGGATAGCAAAGACGGCCGGAGTTTTCTCGAGTGGGAGGATGAGATAAAGCGCAGGGATCCGGAGACGTTGAAACGTTATGAGAAAGAATATGAGGACGATATTTTCTTTTATCTGTTTTTACAATATGAGTTTAACAGACAGTGGAGACAACTCAAAAAATATGCAAATGAAAAGGGTATTAAGATCATAGGAGACATCCCGATCTATGTAGCGCTCGACAGCGCAGATACATGGTCTCATCCGGAACTTTTTCAGTTCACAGAGGAAATGACTCCGGTGGCGGTGGCAGGATGCCCGCCGGATGCTTTTTCAGAAACAGGGCAGCTTTGGGGAAATCCGCTTTATGACTGGAAATATCATGAGAAGACAAAGTTTGACTGGTGGATCAAACGGCTTCGTAACTGCTTTGAGTGGTATGATATGGTGCGTATTGACCATTTCAGGGGATTTGATGAGTACTATGCCATCCCTTACGGGGAGGCGACGGCAGTAAATGGAGAGTGGAAACAGGGCCCGGGGATCCAGCTGTTTGAGGCAATGGAGAAAGAACTTGGGAAACGGGATATCATTGCAGAGGATCTGGGATTTCTCACAGACAGCGTGAGAGAACTATTAAGGGATACCGGGTATCCGGGGATGAAAGTGCTCCAGTTTGCGTTTGATTCCAGAGAAGAGAGCGACTATATGCCCCACAACTATAACTCAAATTGTGTGGTATATACGGGAACTCATGACAACCAGACGACATTAGCATGGTGGGATGAGATGTCAAAGGAAGACCGGAATGTGGCGCTTCGGTATATGGATCTGCCCGGCCGGTTTATCACGACCAAAAAACTGACATGGCAGCTCATTGTAATGGCACAGCGGAGCGTGGCGGAACTTTGTGTCGTACCGGCACAGGATTATCTGTGCCTTTCCAAGGAAGCGAGGATCAATACACCGTCCACGCTCGGATTTAACTGGCAGTGGCGTATGAAAGAAGGAGCATTTTCCGACAAATTGTGTGAAAAAATCGCAAAGATGACAAAATTGTACGGACGCAGACCGGATAAGGAAAAGAGAGAGCAGGAAAAATAGTATATTTTTATCTTCTCCTGGCAATAATTTCTATAAAGGGATTATTGTCAGGAGGAATTTTTTATGCGAAAAAAGATCAAATGTATGATATATGTCGTCTGTACGCTCTGGATCGTTGTGTTTGTACAGATTATCCTTACGAAGGCGTATGTAAATAGAAATGACGTGACACAGGCATTTGCCAGAAACCAGCTTGTGATCGAGGGAGAAAATACAAAGATAAATGACCTTTGCCGTGAAGGCGGATGCATCATGGGAAAGATTCCCGGAAAGCTCACACTTGAGGAAAAGAAAAAAATAGCGGATAGTATTTTTGGATATGAGGGTGGCAGCAGGATCTTTGAACAGGAAGAGAGCGGGTATTATGTGACTTACGGTTACACAAACGGGATCAATATGATCCGGAGAATGAACGGAAAAGCGGTCAATATGAACATTGCGATCACCTATGACGAGGACGAAGATAAAAGCCTTGTCTATTTTGGCGTACCATTTATCACCGGGGATTTCTAGGAATACAAAAAAATTATAAAAAACCCTTGCCTTGGAGTACACTCCATATGTTATAATAGTAAAAACTAGTCATGGGAGGTTTCATGGATGCTGGGGTTTTGGATCATGCCAGTCGTGGTATACATTCCGGCGGGGATTTATCTATACCATTTTTTTAAGCGTTTTTTATCGCTATTTCCGCTTCGGGAGAAAAAGAAGCTGGTAGGCGTCTTTTCTGTTTTATTTGCAGTGTTATGCGCAGTGGCGGGATGGCGTGTGTATGGGTTTGGCGCTGTAATCGTATTGCATTTTCTGCTGGGTTCTATTGTTATGGAGGGAGTCAATTTTGTCGTCTGCCATGCCGTAAAGAGGCGGGGGAGGAAAGTATGGGATATCATATTTAAAAGTGGGATCGTGAGTGTACTGCTTACCGTGATCCTGATGGTATATGGATTTATCAATATGCATCAGGTGAGAGAGACTACTTATACGATACATACATCAAAAGAGTTGACCGAAGATCTGAGGATTGCCCAGATCAGCGATCTTCACATGGGAACAACGATGGATACGGACAAGCTTGGGGAATATGCTGCGAAGATCCAGGAGGAGAAACCGGATATGCTTGTCCTGACGGGAGATATTTTTGATGAGCGCACTGAAAAGTCCCAGATGGAGGAAGCGGTACGTGTTCTTGCCGGTGTCACAACCCGGTATGGTACTTATTATGTATGGGGGAACCATGATCCGAATCAGTATACATCCACGCAGAAATATAGCATGGATACGTTGCGAAGCACTCTCAAGGCATCGGGAATCCATGTGTTGGAGAATGAAGCGCTGCAGATCACGCCGCAGCTGGCGGTGATCGGGAGAGTGGATTCTTCGATTGACAGGGAGCGCGAGAGTATCGATGAACTTCTGAATGGGATTGACCAGAATTCATATATTGTTCTTCTTGACCATCGTCCGGTGGGACTGGAGGAAAATGCAGCGGCTGGTATCGATCTTCAACTGTCCGGACATACGCATGCAGGGCAGATCTGGCCGACCGGGCAACTTGGTGAGCTTGTGGGGATTACAGAAAAAAATTATGGACTGAAGACGATTGATGATTTTCATGCCATTGTCAGTTCAGGAATCGCCGGATGGGGCTATGCAATACGGACAGGCGGACATTCCGAATATGTGATCGTAGATGTAGCACAACAGCGATAAGCCAGCCAAACGACACAGAATTCGAACTGGCGGCGATATGTATTTACGTTTATAAGGATATTTTACGTTCTTTTAACATTTTGGCTTGTAACTATCCCCAGAGTGTAATATAATAGTTTGTGTAAACAGAGTGATAAACTTTCGATTTGGAGGATACCATTATGAAACAGTCAGGACAAATGAACCAGGAAGAAAGCGCATTCCTGTCAATGTGCAGTTTTCATGACCGTGACTTGCTGATGGGTAGAGCCGACATGACGTTGAAAGACTTTGAGCGTATTTTTTATCTTAATGTAGCTCTGGGCTATATGGAGCATGCTCAGTTGCTGAATGAGCGTTATGAGGATTTTGCAATCAGGTTGTCGGAGCAGATTAAGGAAGAAGGCGGGATTTTGGAGAAATCTCCTGAGCGTTATTTTGATGAGCAAACGGATACATGCCAGAAGTGGATTGATGATTTTTGTGATCAGCTTTCTGAGGACAAGCAGGCATATTATCGTGAAAAACTAATGGCTGGCATCAAAAACGATAAAGAAAAATAACAGGGTGCAGCGGATGCTGCCCGTTTTCAAACAAATCTTGTATCATAACTATGGAAAATTCTGTGTTCAGGGCGGATTTCCATAGTTATTTTTTTGGTCTTAGCCGGATGGCCAAAAAGGAGATCAGGATTTCCAGAATGATTATGAGAATACCAAACGCAGCCAATATACATTTGTTCCGGTCACTGTACAGGGAATTCAAGTAATAGGTGACGGGGGTCAATTTCTGGATATAGCGGAAAACGGGAATCGTGGATGAGAGGTTGATAAATACAGGGCAGACAATGAGACTTCCGGCGGTAAAAAGAGGGATCGCAGCCAGCATCCATTCAAGTTTTGAAAGAAGGTGGCTCAATAGATGGCAGAAGGCGGTGATCGCGAACAGATAGAGAGACATACAGAGGAGCTCATTCAAAAGACCGGAAGAAATGCCGGTCAGGAATATAGATAAAAGGGCAGATATTCCGGCCAGAAGTGCAGGGGCCAGAAGGTAAAAGATCTGTATTTTCTTTTTTTCTGTTTCACAGAGCCACGCAAAAAGCTTTTTTTCCTTGTCGCCATACCAGAACAGTGTACCGGCCATGCCTGCAAGCAGCAAAAGGACTGCTGTCATGCCGCGGAGCGGAAGAAGCATGTAGCTGGTATCTGTCTGACTCAGTATTTTATTTTTGCTGCCATCGGACATTTCGTATTCTAAAAAAGCCTGTGTTCCCAAGTGGCTGTTGTATAGGTCTTTCAGCTCCTGAGACGCATCGGAACCTGTTTTCTCATTTACAAACCCGGTTAAAATGTCAAGTGATAGGAATTTGTAAACTCCACTGTAGACGAGTTCGTCAATGATTTTTGTACGGAGTTCGTTTTTCTGGCGGATCGCTTTCAAAATAGGTTTCGGGTTTGTCTGGAACCGGGTGATCTTCTGGTCGAGGGAGTCCGGTATGATATAGCCACAGGCGGCATAGCCTTCTGCCACGTCTTTGCGTAATTCGGTTTCAGAGCTGGGCTGATAAAAGGCGACAGCATTGCCGGAGTGATCTAAAAGGTATTGGATAAGCATCTGCTCTGTGGTATCGTCAGCAGAAGAAGACGAATATACTGCCACGCGGAAAAAGGCGTCTGTATTTTTTGAGAAAAAACGTATACCAAGTACAATTGCGGGGATCAAGAGCAGCGTGGTGATAAATACAGGGTTTTTTAACAGCCGTTTTGAGATAAGTTTGAGCCATACGAGTTCTTTTTTCATGCAAGTCCCCCCTGTCTTAATTTAGCAGAAACGTCTTTTGAGATGGCAGAAAGTCCGAGGAGAAGGAGCGTGTGTATCATGATTCCCAGAAAAGCAGCCAGGGACCACGTACCGGACAGACACCCGCCGATATATAAAAACATAGCCCGCAGCGGAAGGACGGCGGCGATATTTTGTACAGCCTGTGGAAGGTAGTATAGAGGATAAAAGCATCCCGACAGATAGCCAAGGAGGAAGACAAGAACGAATAAAAAAAGAGTACTGACGATTTTATTGGTTATGACTTCGTATATAAGAAAAATCAAGGCACAGGCGGGCCAGGCAGCGGGAAGGATCTGGCACAGACACCACAGCCATTCCGTGATACTGTCCGGAACAAGCCCGGGAATGTGAATATGAAAAGCCGTGATCCCGATGCAAAAAAGCAGGGCAAAAAAAGCATATATCACACTGAAAGAGAGCGTAAATGCGATATAGCGGAGAAGTGTCTGCCTGATCGGACCGATTCCCGCTCCACACAGTTTTTCCCGGACCGAAAAAGGTTCGGGGTGAAGGATGCCGGAGCAGGTGAGACCCCAGAATAACAGAACTAACACAAATCCGGAAACGGTATAATAGGCAGGTCCACTGAGAACCTGATCCTGCCCTGTCTCTTCTACTGCAAGGAGTTTTTTGCGGTTCATGATCACATCGAGGTATTTTAAGTTCAGATCCAGTTCATCCTCTGCAGCATTTGCCAACCCGGCTTTGTGGTAAAAGTCTTTCATGGCATAGATTCCCGCCTGGGTGTGGATCATGAGATCAGAGGCGGCCTCTCCGATCTGCCGGATCAGAAATCCGGAGATGGAAGAGTCTCTTTCTCCAAAACGGATCTTTAATGGATTTTGCTTTCCACTAATTAGCGAAGCGATATAATTTTCCGGGATGATAAAGATAGCATCCAGTTTTCCTGAGCGAAGTTCCTCATTTGCTTTTTGTTCGGGGAGCTTTTGAAAGCGGCAGGTAAAAGAAAGACTGTCCATGTTCTCGATCGTAGAGATCAACCAGTCCACATATGGTTCGTTTTCCTGTGCGGAGATGCCGATCTGCAGCGTTTTGGATTCCTGATTTTTAGTCAGGGTCTTTTCACATACAAAAATAAGACCTCCTAATATAAGGCCAATGAGAAGGGTTCCACCTAGTATACCCGGAAGCGCCCGGAAGAATTTTTTGCATTCCAGCTGAAAATATATTTTTAGACGTCTCATATTTACTCCATTTGTAAAGAAACAATATCAGGAAGGATCTGTTTTGCGGATCTGTCCGGCCAGATGATGGATATTTCCGTCGTATTCCAACGCAGAGAGCATACCGTTTTTTAACAGATATAATTTGTCGCACAGTTCGATCTCCCGTTCCTCATGCGTGGCAAGAAGGATGATCTTTCCCTGAGCCATACAGCTCTTCAGATAAACGCTGATTCGTTCTTTGCAGATCAGATCCAGTGCGGCGCCGGGTTCATCTAAAAGAAGTACCTGAGGATCTCCTGCGACGGCACATCCGATGCTGAGTCTCTTTTTCATTCCACCAGACATACGGCTGACACGGACATTCAGAAATTCGTGGATACCGAGCATCGCAAGGACACCTTCCTTTAGTTCCTGTTCCAGAGAAAGCGGTGCATCACAGTACCACAGCCGCAGATTGTCATAAGCCGATAATTCTTCGATCAGAGGATTTTCCTGTGGAACATAGCCGATCAGCTGTCTGGCCTGACGGCTTCCCGGAAAAAGTGACTGCCCATGATATAGGAGTGTTCCGGTATCTGCTTTTTGCACACCTGCGAGGATGGAGAGGAGCGTCGATTTGCCAGATCCGTTTTCACCCAATATACCGATGCACTGACCAGCCTCTGCTGTCAGGGAAACATCATGAAGTACCAGCTTTTTTCCGCGCTGGTAGGATTTCTTTATGTGTGTGACAGCCAGTTCCGGATCCATGGCAAGTGCTCCTTTCGTTATCCTCTGATATCTTTTTATTATAGTCTACCATGTTTTTATGGTTTACTCAATATGAAACTATTAAGAAAATATTCATGAATCGCCAAGTTGTTCGTCAACTCCGGATGAAAAGCGGTAACTAACATTCTATCCTGTCTGGCTGCTACGATATGCCCATCCACCTCGGCTAACGCTTGAGCTTGGGAGCCAACTGACTGTATATATGGAGCACGGATGAATGTCATTGGTACTGTGCCTAAATCATGAAATTCTGTTTCGACATAGAAACTCCCCAGTTGACGGCCATATGCGTTGCGTTTGACAGAAATGTCCATGCTGCCGAAGCAAGGAACGCCACATTCAACCTCCCGCGCCAATAAAATCAAACCTGCACAAGTACCAAAAACAGGCAAACCGTTTTCAATTTTTTCCGCCAGAGGCTCAAAAAGATCCAAATCATGCAACAGTTTACTTATGGTGGTGCTCTCTCCGCCGGGAAGGATCAGAGCATCAAAAGATCTCTCCAAATCTTTCCTTTGCCGGATTTCAAAATGCTCTGTTCCCAGACGGTCCAACATAGCCCCATGTTCTTCAAAAGCCCCTTGGAGCGCTAATATCCCGATGTTCATCACTTTCCCCTCTCTGCCATGAGTAAGGCGATTTCGTTTTCGTTGATACCCACCATAGCTTCCCCCAGTCCGGCAGACAATTCTGCGATTTGCTTCGCATCATTATAGTTGGTCACGGCCTTCACAATGGCAGCAGCACGTTTGGCAGGATCACCAGATTTGAATATACCAGAGCCCACGAATACTCCCTCGGCTCCAAGCTGCATCATCAAGGCTGCATCAGCAGGCGTAGCCACCCCTCCTGCCGCAAAGTTGACCACTGGCAGATGACCGTTCTCATAAACATAGCGGAGCAAATCAAGAGGAACTTGGAGTTGCTTGGCAGCCTCAAAGAGCTCATCTTCCCGCAAATTCTGAATCCGGCGTATTTCTGCGTTCATAGCTCGCATATGCCGTACCGCCTGAATGACATCGCCAGTACCCGGCTCCCCTTTTGTTCTGATCATAGATGCACCCTCGGCAATACGGCGAAGGGCTTCCCCTAAATCACGAGCTCCGCATACGAATGGAACCTTAAACTTTGTTTTGTCGATATGATATACATCGTCAGCTGGCGAAAGAACTTCACTCTCGTCAATATAGTCGATGTCAATTGCCTCCAGAATCTGTGCCTCCACGAAATGACCTATCCGGCATTTGGCCATAACAGGAATGGATACTGCCTCTTGGATGCCTTTGATCATTTGAGGGTCACTCATCCGGGATACGCCGCTAGCAGCCCGAATGTCCGCAGGGATACGCTCCAGGGCCATGACAGCACAGGCTCCAGCCTCTTGTGCAATTTTTGCCTGCTCTGGCGTGGTAACATCCATAATAACTCCGCCTTTCAGCATTTGAGCCAGTTCCTTATTAAGATCATATCTTGTTTTTTCCATAAAAAACGCTCCTTTACAATTTGATACTGATACTATATAATAAAAACTGGATATTAGAAAATAGTCAGAATGGAGATGTTTTATATAACCAGATGAACAAGAAAAGTGACAGGGGACAATATGTCTATCTAAAACTGTATGAGATGTTAAAAAAGGAGATCATGATCGGTGCCTACCAATATGGTAGTCGTCTCCCTTCCAAGCGTACATTGGCAGAGGAAATGGGAATCAGCGTCATCCCTGTAGAACACGCTTATAAACTACTCTGTGAGGAGGGCTACGCTGAGGCACGGGCACGCAGCGGTCATTTCGTCATTTACCGGGAAGACGATTTTATCTTTAACCAGAGTGAATGGAATGTCGAACCACTTCATTTTAATCGTACTCATGAAGCAAAGAGTGACTTTCCATATACAGTTCTTGCCAAAACCATGCGGAGAGTGCTTCTGGATTACCAAGAGAAAATCATGATAAAATCTCCGAATCACGGCTGCCCGGAACTGTGCCAGGCCCTTTCCCGTTATCTGGCACGGAGTTGCGGAATTGAAGTCCGACCGGAGCAGATTATTGTAGGTTCTGGTGCGGAGTATCTGTATGGACTTGTAGTTAAACTATTAGGTACCGACCGGGTATTCGGGATAGAAATTCCCTCATATGAAAAAATTCGCAGGGTGTATCATGCCCATGGCGTACAGTGTGACCTTCTAAAATTAGGACCGGATGGAATCCAAACTGTTGAACTGGAACAAACGAAAGCTACAGTGCTTCACGTTACACCATTTCATAGCTTTCCCAGTGGCATTACAGCCAGTGCTTCCAAGCGGATGGAATATTTGCGATGGGCTGAGAAGCATGGCGGTTTTATCATTGAGGATAACTACGACGCAGAGTTAACCGTATCCAAAAAGAATGATGATACGATTTTTTCCCTTTCCGAAAAAGGATTAGTAATCTATCTGAACACTTTCTCCAGAACAATCGCGCCCTCAATCCGTGTAGGCTATATGGTTTTGCCAGAAAGGTTATTGGAGGATTTTCAACAGAAACTGGGCTTTTATTCCTGTACGGTTCCTGTTTTTGAGCAGTATGTTTTGGCCGAGTTGCTCCAAAGCGGTGATTTTGAGCGGCACATTAACCGTGTTCGCCGTAAAAGAAGGCGAACAAGCTAATATCACCTTGTAACCCTCAAAATTATCTGCTAAAATGAAACCATCACAATCGGAATTTGGAGAAATGATTATGAAAGAAAAAATGAAAAGAATAATGGATAGATTCCACCGCTATAATTCTTCTGATATGGCGTTCCTGGCTTTTGGGCTTAGCAAGGAGATCGAATATGATGCTTTGGTAGTCGCACCGAGTTATACACCTTATAAGCTGAAAATGGATAAATACTGTAGGGTAACAACACTCCAAGAAGGTGCATACATTGCTGGCTATCTTGTTGAAAAAGATGGTATGAAAATAGCGTGGATAAAAATTGGCTCATCCGATGCCAATTGTATTGACCATATTGCTATTTGTGCGGAACTGAACTTTAAGAAAATGGTTTTTATCGGAGCGGTAGGCGCATTGAAAGATAATTTTAATCTTGGTGATATATGTACCCCTGAGTATTCTATCTCTGGAGGGTATGCAAATACATACTTGAAAGAATCAATCAAAGACTATGTACCATTTGAAAAAGTGACTCCTGATATGGAATATGTTGACCATGTGATTTCCATTGGAAAGGAAAATGGCTATGTGGTCAGAAAAGCCTCTGTTTTTTGCACGGCATCCGTTGCTCTGGAATATTATCATTTGGATGAAATTAAAGAGTTTAATACTGA
>CAZOIF010000050.1:0-22740 GCA_964579975.1 uncultured Eubacterium sp.
CCGTGAAAGTCATGATAAAGGTGCTTGTTCCCACAGCGGTTTTCAGTTCCATGCCCAGAAAGGCTGTAAAAACCACAAGCATCATCATACCGCCGCCCGTCCCGACAAAACCTGTGCCAAATCCGATGGTCAGGCCGAAAAAAATGGATATGGCCACGCCTTTCCAGTCAAGTTTCTCTCCCTTATCCACTGTATTTTCTCGTGATGTATCCGGTTTTATCAGAAAACGGATGCCAATGAAAAATGTCAGAAACAGCGTAAAACTGCCTAATACTACATTTCCCGCAAGCCACGCTGCATAACTGCCCACGGTACTCATCGTGAGGATACATGTCAGCATGATCCAGCCGCGTTTCAGGTCAATGTTTTTGTGCTTCCCATATGTAATTGTGGTCACTGCCGAACCAAGAATATCTGATGCAAGAGCAATGGCAGTAGCCTGATAGGCACCGGTTTCCCCGCTGAAACTCGGGCAAAGTACAATCAGTATGGGCACCATTACGGTTGCCGCCGACAGTCCCGCAAGACCTGTGCCTATCCCGGCCCCAAGCGCTGCAATAACATACCATAGGTATTCCATAGGTTTCTCTCCTTCAATTTTACAATAAAGTGTTGGTAAAAAACGACATATGTATATTGTAGAGATATATATGAAAAAGTCAAATGTTTTGCCAAAGTGTATTCATTAAGGCATTTAAAAATATTTTGAAATAGATATTGACAGACAAAGTGGACGCTGCTATAATTCTATTTAAAGAGAATTTGAAATAGGGGGCGAAATGATTGGCGGTAAGTGAAGTATTAGCAGCTTTGGCTGATGATACCCGTAGAAAGATTTTGCTAAAGTTAAAAGAGGGTAGAATAAATTCCGGTGATCTGGCTGTTGCGCTTAATATGACGCCACAAGCATTGTCTTATCATTTGTCAAAGCTGAAAAAAGCAGACCTAATTTATGAAACAAAATACAAAAATTTTATATATTATGAGTTGAACTTATCGATCCTTGACGAAGCGGTCATGTGGATAAACAATTTACGAGGAGATTAGCTATGAAAGTGAAAAAATTTGTATTTTATGGTCTTATGTTTCTGCCGCTGGTAAGTGTTTTAATCGCTTTACAGTTTTTGCCGGAGCAAATCCCTGCTCATTATGATTTTAAAAATCAGGTAACACGATGGGGCAGTAAATACGAAATGCTGATTGTTCCCGTTGTTACAGTCCTGTTGGGTTATTTTTTTCAAGGAATGGCAAAAGTTTCTGCAAAACAGGAAGAAAACGGAAACAATAATGAGAAGGTCTGTATTGTTGCAGGTATTGTTACGCTTTTAATTTTTAATGCTATGACAGGGTATGCTTTATACACTGGTTTTAATAGGATTGAGAACTTATCATTCAATACATTTGATGCTAATCAATTATTGTTTGGAATTCTTGGTATTGCTATGATCATCATAGGGAATATAATGCCAAAGTTGCGAATGAACGCGGTTGCCGGACTGAAAACGAAGTGGAGCATGAAGAACGAAACAACATGGAAGAAAAGCCAGCGTTTTGGCGGAATTTCTTATATGATCGGAGGCGCTGTCATAATTGGAATATGCTTCCTTGCAAAAGGAATCTCTTGCTTTTTGTTGACAATGGCGGTAATTATGATCCTTTTGGCGATTGATGTTTTATATACTTATAGGATAGCAAAAATCAAAGGGTTATAATAGTGATGTGTAAGCGGAAACTGATAAGGGTAACGATGGAGGTAGGATGATATGAAAATCAATAAAAGCAGTTGGGCATGGACCAGAAAGCCAAAAGATTATATGATCACCGAGGATAAGATCGAGATCCTTACCGGTCCCCACACCGATCTATGGCAGAGAACGTATTATCATTTCAGGAATGATAACGCGCCGGTTCTACAGATGAAGACATCGGAGAAATATTTTTCATTTATTGTGAAAACGGAATTTGAAAGCAAGCATCGTTTTGACCAGTGCGGTGTTGTGATGTATCTGGACAGTGAGAACTGGCTGAAAGCTTCCATCGAATATGAAAATGAAGAGTTTCAGCATTTGGGAAGTGTTGCGACCAATATGGGATATTCTGATTGGGCAACAACAGCCATTTCGGCAGATATAAAATCCATGTGGTACCGCTTCAGCAGGCGGGAGGATGATTACTGTATCGAATGCTCCGAAGATGGCGTCCATTTTTCCCAGATGAGAGTCTGTCACATGTGGAAGGCGGATCAGGAGATTCAGTTCGGCATTTATGCATGCAGCCCGGAGGATTCTTCGTTTAAGGCAACCTTCACTCATATGGAAGTGACCGAATGCAAATGGCTTGCCCATGTTGGTCAGGCACCGGATGAAGAAGAAAAGGACGAATGAATAGGAAAGGGCATTTATATGAAGAAAATTGCGATTGTCACAGGGGCTTCCGGCGGTATAGGGCAGGTGTTTGTGCGGGAACTGACAAAGGAAATTCTTGATGAAATTTGGATAGTCGGAAGAAACGAGCAGCGGCTTCTTGCGTTGAAAAATGAATTTGGCGGGAAGATAGTGCCTATATGTAAAGATTTGACAAAACAAGCAGATTTGTTATCTTTTTCTGATTTGCTGAAAATGCAAAATGTATCTGTAGTATGGTTGGTAAATAATGCCGGAATCGCAAAAATGGCACCTTCAAAGGAGTTTTCATTTTCAGAAATAGAGCAGACAATCGACTTAAACTGTAAGGCTCCGGCGGTCCTTATTAACCTCTGTATTCCGTTTATGAAAAAAGGGGCAAAGATACTTAATCTTTCTTCTGCTTCCGCTTTTCAGCCTGTGCCCTATATCAATTTATATGCCGCCACAAAAGCCTTTGAGCGCAGCTATTCACGGGCGCTTAATGCAGAACTGAAACCTTATGGAATCACAGCAACAGCAGTTTGTCCAAGCTGGGTAGATACGGACATGCTGCCAAAGGAGATCAAGGGGAAAGAGGTACATTTCCCGGGAATTGTTACGCCTGAAAAAGTTGTGAAGAAAGCATTGCAAGATGCCAGAAAGGGCAAGGATATGTCCATCTGCTCTTTCTATGTAAAGTGCCAGCATCTAAATGTCAAATTACTGCCACAAAAATGGACAATGAAAATCTGGCTGCATGGTATTAAAAAGTATTTGTGAGGGAAAATTCTGCATTCTGAAACAATTCTCCTCCGATCGCAAAAAGATGTTCTATGGGGAGGGCAGTTCCATCGGTAAAAATAATCCGGCGGGCGTATTCATCTATTTTTTTGATCCGGCCGCGAATCGTCACATAGGTTCCGCCGTCCTTTTTCTCATCCGGTTGAAAATATGTGATCTCGCATTCGGGTTTCTGCTCCAGATTTTCCCGGATCAACTGAAGTTTCTCATTCAACTGTTCTTTTTTATCTTCATCCAATTCGATAAAAGAATCGGTCAGGCGTGCGGTTTCCAGGATCGCCGCTTCGTGCCCGGTAAGGGCGGCGAAAGGAGAGAACTGTGCCGCACGGTTTAAAGGTGACATCTGAGGATGTCTTTGGGATACATGGTGCGGAAGATTGATCATGTCATCATATTTGTGTTCTTCTTGCTCGTTCATGCCTTATGTCCTCCAATCTGGCGGTTCCGCTGTGTGGTGGTTGCTCCTTCCTGCAGATTCATGCCTTTTAAGATTGCGTTCTTTCCAAATTTCTTTTTGACGGACAACATCGCTTCCTGCAGTTTCCTTTCCTTGGAAAGCCGTTCTTCTTCCTCTTGCCTTTCGCTCTCCAAGGCGGCATAATCCGTAAATAAATCAAGCTGCTCGAACTGTCCCGGTTCTTTGATTTGAGCTTCATCCACCAGATGGTTTGCCGCCACGGTCACACGGCGGATCAGGAGATTGGGATTTATAATCCGGTCATACAGATCCATGACAGCGTCCATGATGATCTGCGTGGATGAGGTTTGGCGGTTCAGATTGGCGGTTCCATGGGCATGTTTGGGAACCTTCCGTCCATAATGGTCTGTTGTGACATCGCCCTTGTAACTGTTCTTGATTTTGGCATCCGTAAGGTTTTCAATATCATAGCCAATTGTGAGACTCATCTGGTCCGTTACCAGCTTCTTTTCCACCAGATCAAGAACCAGCAGATCTGTCATTTCTTTTACGATCAATTTTCCCTTTTCCGCATCATACGGACAGTGTAGGACCTGACCGGAACTGATGCTGTTGGTCTCGGGCTTGTAGGCTTTAATCAGGTCTATGGTGGTTGGTTCCCAGCCCCATGCATGATCGATCAGAAGCTCCGCATTGACGCCGAACATATCATATAGGAGGTCTTCGTTATAGTATTCATGGTCTCCGCCTAAAGAGCAACGTGCAATGTCGCCCATGGTAAAGAGTCCCACAGATTCCAATTTTTTCCGGTATCCGTGTCCAACCCTCCAGAAATCCGTGAGAGGGCGGTGGTTCCACAAAAGTCTCCGATAACTTATCTCATCCAGTTCTGCGATGCGGACCCCATGCTCATCCGGATCCACATGTTTTGCCACGATATCCATGGCCACCTTGCACAGATATAGATTGGTTCCAATTCCGGCGGCTGCCGTGATACCCGTACGGTCAAGCACGTCCCGTATGATTTTTGATGCCAATTCCTTGGGCGTCATCCCATAGGTCTGCAGATAATGCGTCACATCCATAAACACTTCATCAATGGAGTAGACATGGATATCTTCCGGTGCAATGTACTTCAAATACGTATTGTAGATGATGGTGCTGTATTCCAGATAAAATGCCATTCTGGGCGGTGCGATAATATAGGAAAATTCCAATTCCGGGTGTGCTGCCAATTCCGGTGCAGAGTAGGAAGAGCCGGTAAACTGTCGGTTGGGCGCTTTGCTTTTTCGCTCCCGATTCACTTCTTTTACCCGCTTAATTACTTCAAACAGCCTTGCACGCCCGGGGATCCCGTAGGCTTTCAGGGAGGGGGAGACTGCAAGGCAGATTGTTTTCTCGGTCCGAGAGGCATCCGCAACAACAAGATTTGTGGTCAGAGGATTTAGTTTTCTTTCCACGCATTCCACAGATGCATAAAATGATTTCAAATCAATGGCAATGTAAACAGGGGAGTCCTGCATGTGTGATCCTCCTTCCACAGATGAAAAATAAGCTGTTTTTGATCCCTGCAAAAGTCTGCAAAAACATTATAACAGAATATTTGTTCGATTGCAGTAATTTTCCGCAATTTAGAATTATTTTTTCCCTGAGCCCTAGATTTTAAGCATATTTATGCATAAAAAGAAGACCTTGTAGGGATTCGTTCCTACAAGACCTTCTTTTCAGCTCTCTGCAAAAAACAATTTACTTTTTCATTACCCCACAGACACAAAAAGCCTCTGCTGGGCTGCCAGCCCTTCTTCCTGTGATACTTTCAAAGCGTTGATATAAGCGTTGTTTGCCGCATCCTCCTGTGGGTTATCCTTTATTCCGGTCACCTTCGGCGTCTTTGCCGCCGATTGCATGGTACGATTGGCTTCCCCTAATATAGCGGATTGGAATGCAATGGCGTTTTGTTCCTGCTGCTCCATCTTTTCGAGTTCGGCCTGTTTTCTATCTGTATTGACACCGCGCATTTCATCTTGATTCATTTCTCCCTTTAAAACAGCGATGCCGTCTCTGGTTCTGGCGATGACGTTTCCCTGACCATTGGCCTGCTGTACGGAAGCGTCTGCGGATGCCATTGCATAGACCTCCTTGCGGGACAGGCCGGCATCTGCATCCCGATCATCGTCCGCGGATTTGGTCTCTTTTTCGGCAATGTCTTCTTCGGCTTCCTCATCCGGTGTGTTTGCCGTATCTACACCAAGTTTCTCGCCTTGATTTGATTCTTTTAAAATAACAGTGCCGTCGCTGTTTTGGAGTATGACAGAACCCTGACGCCCTGTCTGTTGCTTGTCGGCCGACAGGTTCTTTTCGTCTGCTTTCTCTGAGGACGTCTCTTTTGATTGTATTTTCTCTTTTGCTTCGTCCTCTTTTTTCGGTCCCTGATCTTCCTGCAGCTGGGCCAGCATGATTTCCCTTTTTTGGGATCTGCGAAGCTCATCCTGATGCTGCTTCAGTTCTGTATTGAGACTGGCTATTTCTTTCTTAAGATCTTTTCGTTCATTTGCTTTTTCATTGACAGACAGGTCTTCCTTTGAAGATAACTTCTGCATCTGCTGTGTTGCAGTTGTAATCTCGTCTTGAATACTTTTACTTTTTTGATCTGTTGAACCTGCCGTCATCATCTGCATGCCGGATACACTGTTCGTTGATGTTACACCGCCAATTCCCATAGAATGATCTCCTTCTCTGCCAAAGGATGTTTCAGACAACATATCCTTTCCTATGTATTGTTTCGTGGCTACGGTATTTACCTATATTTTACTATTATTGATAGGTAATAAGCAAGACTTTTTTATAAAATTTCGTAAAAAAATAAAAATTTTATAAAAAAGTCTGCTTTGTCTTGGCATTGGGGTGTGGGTTTTTGTTTATTTGAGATGCTCCTCGAAAAACTGTTCCAGTTTATCGAACGGGATTGCATTTTTGGCGCCTCCGTCATACAGATCGGTATGGACGGCATCCGGAATAATCAGCAGCTCTTTGTTATCCGTATAAGGATTATCTTTCACCATAGCCGCATATGCGTCACGACTGAAGTAGCAGGAGTGTGCTTTTTCGCCGTGGATGATCAGTACGGCATTACGGATTTCGTTTGCATACCGGAGGATGGGCATATTCATAAAGGACTGACAGCCGATTACATTCCAGCCCCCGTTAGAATTGAGGGAGCGGGGATGATAACCACGCTCTGTCTTGTAATAGTCATAATAATCCTTTACAAAGAACGGGGCGTCTTCCGGAAGCGGATCCACCACGCCGCCGCCGAGTGCATAGGAGTTATTTTTATAATCTGTGATTCTTTGAGCATTCAGAGCCTTGCGCTTCTCATAACGGGCTTCCTCACTGTCCTCCGCATCAAAATAGCCCTTGGCATTCACCCTTGTCATATCGTACATGGTGGATGCAACCGTAGCTTTGACACGGGTGTCAAGCGCCGCCGTGTTGATCGCCATGCCGCCCCAGCCGCAGATACCGATGATGCCGATTTTGTCCGGGTCAACAGCATCCTGTAAAGAAAGAAAATCCACAGCCGCCATAAAGTCTTCCGTATTAATATCAGGAGATGCCATATAGCGGGGCTGTCCGCCGCTTTCTCCTGTAAAAGACGGATCAAAAGCGATCGTAAGAAATCCTCTCTCCGCCATTGTCTGTGCATACAATCCGGCGGCCTGTTCCTTCACGGCGCCGAAGGGTCCGCATACCGCTATCGCGGGGAGTTTTCCGCCCGCATTTTTCGGCGCATACAGATCAGCGGCCAGCGTGATTCCATATTTGTTATGGAATGTCACCTTGCTATGATTTACCTTGTCGCTTTTGGGAAAAGTCTTATCCCATTCTGTTGTCAATACTAATTTTTCTTCCATGAATCTGTCCTCCTAAATAGAATGATTGTTAAAAGCTGATGCATAGATTTAAAGAAATTCTTTATTCAGCCGGTAGATTAAAAAATCAAGACAATCGATCTTTTTCTCGCTTGTATGTATCTGCTCCAGTAAAGATTTCTTATGCTGGGTGAGAATCGGCAATAGCTTTTTCCATTCCCCTCTTTGGGCATAGTCCATACAGACGGTAATCCCTTTTTCGCCGCATCCTGCATCCACAAGATTCTGATACAGAATGCCATATACATCGGATGCCTCTGCCATCGTTTCCTACCTCCTGAAATCATTATATTCTTATCACAGTATCATGTCTAATGTTTATAATTCATATCCGGATATTCTTGACAGGAATAACACATTCTCCGTATAATGATATCAGCTATTAAAAGAAGGGGATTGCTTATGGAAATACGGGTTTTGCGATATTTTTTGGAAATTGCGCGGGAGGGCAATATGACAAGGGCCGCCGAGCGGCTTCATGTGACACAGCCCACCCTTTCCAAACAAATGAAAGAGTTGGAACAGGAACTTGGAAAAAAGCTGTTCCGGCGCGGCAGTACAAGCGTCAGTCTGACAGAGGAAGGAATGCTGCTCAGAAAGAGGGCGGAAGATCTTCTTGCCATGGCCGATAAAATTGAGAGTGAGTTCCGGGCATTGGATGAGATCACGGGGGGAGACATTTATATTGGCTGTGCCGAATCCTATCTGATCAAATATCTTGCCTTTGCAGTCCGCCGGTTAAACGAGCAATATGCCAATATTCATTATCATATTACCAGCGGTGATACGGAGCAGGTTACGGAGAGTCTTGACCGTGGCCTTTTAGACTTTGCGTTCATTGTGGAACCGCCGGACTTATCAAAATACAATTATCTCGAAGTTCCTGAACAGGATACGTGGGGAGTCCTTATGCGAAAGGACTGCCCTTTGGCCGAAAAATCCTTCCTTGAGGTCAGCGACATTTTGCCATACCCTGTCTTTTGTTCGGAACAGTCGGCGAAAGTTGACCTTCCAAGATGGTGCGGGGAACAGGTTGACAGGCTGAATATTATGGCTACTTTTAATCTGGCCGGCAATGCTGCCGTATTTGCGAGAGAGGGATTAGGGCTTGTGCTTGCTTTTGATAAACTGATTGAAGTATCCGAGGACAGTGATTTGTGTTTTCGGCAGATCATTCCGGCCCTGCATACCAAAATGTATGTAATCTGGAAAAAATATCAGATTTTTACTCCGGTCGCCGAACTCTTGCTTTCGGAAATCAAATTTGTTTCGCAATCACCTGATACAATGACGATCTGAAAGGCAGAAAAATGATGAACAATAAGAAAAGTATATCAAATGTACAAAGAACAGGAATTTTTATTACATTGCTTGCGGCGGCGTTTATAACATCAATGTCTACCACGGTAACGGCAAATATGATACCGAATTTTACGGAATATTTCGGAGTATCATCTAATCTTGCCCAGTGGCTCACAAGCGGCGCAACCCTGATCTCCGGAATCACGATACCGATAACGGCATTTTTAATCAAGAGAGTACCTAACAAAGTATATTTCTTTTCCGCAATGACCGCATTTACGGTCGGCTCTCTGGCGGCTGTTTTATCTGTAAATTTTCCCATGTTGCTGATCAGCAGGTTATTTCAGGCTGTAGGCTGCGGGATGCTCTTGTCGTTTGCACAGATCGTTCTGCTGAAGCTTTATCCAAAAGAAAGGCATGGAACAATTATGGGTGCATATTCTATGGCAGCAATGGTATCCTCGGTTGTAGGACCTACCTATGCGGGGCTTATTCTGGATTCCTTTGGCTGGAAAGGCGTTTTTGCCTCTTTGTTTATGGTCGGAGTCTTGATTATCATCTGTGGTATCCTATTTATGAAAAATATTACGGATAGGGAAACTGCGGATCTGAACATTCTGTATGTATCACTTTCCTCATTCGGATTTGCGGCGTTTCTGATCGGTGTGAGCAATATAAGCGGAGGTTTTTTTTCTCTCAAAAGCGGCGGACTTATCCTTGCCGGACTTCTGCTTCTTGGTATCTTTGTAATTTTGCAGTTAAAGTCCGAAAAACCGATGCTGAATTTGCGTGTGTTCAGGAATCCGGGCTTCAGAATAGCTGTTATATTAAGCCTTTGTATGTATCTTATTTGTATGGGAAACGCAATGATATTACCTATTTTCTCAAAAGCAATCAGAGGCTTTTCCGATACCGCATACGGACTTGCCACAATCGTAGGCTCGGTTTTATCGGTCATTACAACGCTTTCCGCCGGCAGACTGTATGATAAAGTCGGGATCAAACCGATGTTTGTTGTGGGAACGGGTTTATTTGCGGTATATTCGGTAATGGGCTTCTTATTCTCGCAGAATACGTCAATTATTTATATAGCTGTTGCATTTGCAGTACAGACGATTGCCATGTCATCTTTAAATTCACCGGCAACCGCAATGGCTCTGAGCGGGCTTGAAGGAAAGGAACGAGTTGACGGCAGTGCGATCTTTAATACGCTGCGGCAGATTTCGAGTTCGCTCGCCTCCACGCTCGCCGTGCTGATTTACACATTGATAGGCGGCGATATGACTGCGATTCACGGTGTATATGTATATTTCGGACTCGTGACGATTGCCATTGCCGTCGCAGTCATTTTATATCTTAGAACAGAAAGTAAAAAACAATCAGGCATTCATACGCTTTAGGGCAGCCGACGGTACACTCTTGTCAGCACTGAATTGATGGATTGTTGGTTATGTGATATGATGAAATTAGATTGAAAGGAGGGGCATCATGGACTTTATGCCAGAAAAGAAATTAGGATTTGGATTGATGCGTCTGCCGGTAAAAGATAGATCCAATGCGGCGGATGTGGACATGGAACAGGTAAAGCAGATGGTAGATCTATTCATGGAAAAAGGATTTACCTATTTTGATACGGCATGGATGTATAATGGGTTTGCAAGCGAAAATGCCGCCAAAGAAGCGCTTGTGGACAGATATCCGAGGGAGAGCTTCACGCTTGCGACGAAGCTCCACGCCGGTTTTCTTGACACCTTGGAGGACCGGGATAAGATATTTAATGCCCAGCTTGCAAAGACGGGAGCCGGATACTTTGACTATTATCTGCTCCATGGTATTGAAGCGAATACGCTTCCCAAGTATGAGGAGCTGGATTGTTTCCGGTGGCTGTTGGATAAGAAAAATGCGGGACTGGTAAAGCATGCAGGCTTCTCGTTCCATGACTCGGCGGAGGTGCTGGATGAGATATTGACAAAGCATCCGGAGATGGAATTTGTGCAGCTCCAGATCAATTATCTGGATTGGGAGAGCCGGTGGGTGCAGTCCCGCGCCTGTTATGAAGTGGCTGTTAAGCACGGAAAGTCAATCATTGTCATGGAACCGGTCAAGGGTGGAACGCTTGCAAAGATTCCGGAAGATGCAGAGGAATTATTTCTTGGCTATGACAATGAGAGATCCGTGCCGAGTTGGGCGATCCGTTTTGCGGCGAGCCTCCCAAATGTGATGGTCGTTCTGTCCGGCATGAGCAACATTTCCCAAATGCAAGATAATTTGAGTTATATGGAAGATTTCAAACCGCTTTCAGAGGATGAGAGGAATTTATGTTTCAGAGTGGCAGATATCATCAACAGCCAGATCGCGGTACCATGTACCGGATGCTCGTATTGCGCAGAGGGCTGCCCGAAGAAGATAGCGATTCCCCAGTATTTTTCGATCTATAACGAGGATATGCGTGAACATCTGGATGAAAAAGGCTGGACGATTAATTTTACGAATTATGATGTATTGACGCATAAATTCGGAAAAGCAAGCGACTGTATTGCATGTGGCCGGTGTGAAGGGGTTTGCCCACAGCATCTGACGATCATTGATTTTCTGAAGAAGGTTGCGACACATTACGAAGGTAAATAAAAGCACTTTGTATGATGACGCAGGCAATACAGCCGAATTGTTTTCAGAAGCTGCCCAAAGGGCAGGAGCCTAAGGAGGAAACTATGCAGTATGCAAAACTGGGAAATTCAGATTTGAATGTATCCCGTATCTGTATGGGGTGTATGGGATTTGGAGATGCGGCAAAGGGGCAGCATTCGTGGACGATTGACGAGGAACATTCCCGCGAGATCATAAAGCGGGGACTGAATCTTGGCGTTAATTTCTTTGATACGGCCATCGCATATCAAAGCGGAACCAGTGAGCAGTATGTAGGAAGGGCATTAAGGGATTTTGCAAAGCGGGACGAGGTAATTGTGGCAACAAAATTCCTGCCCCGCACGCAGGATGATATTGCGGCAGGAATCACAGGGCAGCAGTATATTGAACGGATGATTGATAAGAGCCTTGAAAATCTTGGTATGGATTATGTGGATCTGTATATTTACCATATGTGGGATTACCGGACACCGCTTTATGACATCATGGACGGTCTGAATCGTATTGTTAAGGCGGGAAAGGCAAGGTATATCGGTATTTCCAACTGTTTTGCATGGCAGCTTGCGAAGGCGAACGCTCTGGCGGAAAGGGAAGGTTTTGCAAAGTTCGTCTCCATTCAGGGACATTACAATCTGATTTTTCGCGAGGAAGAAAGGGAGATGGCGAAACTGTGTGAGGAAGATAACATTGCCATGACACCTTACAGTGCTCTTGCGGGCGGGCGTCTGTCGAAGGCATCCGGCGAGACGTCAAAACGTCTGGAAGAAGACAGTTATGCGAAATTCAAATATGATGCCACCGCAAAGCAGGATGGTGTTGTGATAGGACGTGTGGCGGAGCTTGCGGAGAAACACGGGGTATCCATGACGGAGATTTCCCTTGCATGGCTTCTGGCGAAGGTGACGGCTCCCGTTGTGGGCGCGACGAAACCGCATCATATGGAGGGTGCGGTCAAAGCTGTGGATCTGGTTCTATCGGAAGAAGAAACCGCGTATCTGGAAGAGCCGTATGTTCCCCATGCCCTAGTGGGGGTCATGGCACAGAATACCGTGACGGCGGCAAAATAGAAGCTAAAAATATAGGAGGAAAAAAAGATGGTAAAGCAGACAGCAGGAAGGGATCAGCTTGGAGCGTTTGCTCCGAAATTCGCACAGTTAAATGATGATGTGCTGTTCGGTGAGGTATGGAGCAGGGAGGAAAAACTTTCTTTAAGGGACAGATCCCTTGTGACGGTGGTATCCTTAATGGCTCAGGGATTAGTGGATTCCTCGTTTCAGTTTCATTTGATGAGCGCTAAGAATAACGGGATCACGAAGGAAGAAATCGCGGAGATTTTGACCCATGCGGCTTTTTACGCAGGCTGGCCGAAAGCGTGGGCGGCTTTCCGTATGGCGAAGGAGGTCTGGACGGAGGATGATCCGGAGGACGGACAATGTTAGTCAGGACGTTGATCGACTTCGTTTATGTAGATCTCTAATTCTTTTTGCAATTGTCCGAGAAATGTATTAGAGGCTCTTGAAAGAACCTGATATTTTTTCCAGACAATGTACAGATCCGCATCCAGAGCAGGGTAAAGCGGTCTGAAGCAGAGGTTGCTGTCACCGGTGGTATTGATCAGTTTGTCGAGAGCAATGACATATCCGAATCCCTTCTTTACAAATTGCGCCGCATTGTAGACCAGATCATAGGTGGCAACCACATTGAGTTTGGAGATGTCTGTTTTTAACCATGAGAACATCTCGCTGTTAATGGAAGTCTGGTGTGATAGAATCAGCGGTTTGTCCCATAGATCCTCGGCCTCAATGACCTCTTTTTCTGCCAGCGGACTGTCTTTTGGCATCAGGACTCCCCATATGTCTTTCTGTGGAAGTCTGATGTAATCATATTTGCTCATATCGGCCAGTCCCACCAAAAGGCCAAAATCAATTAATCCTTTATCCAGTTTTTCCATGACCCGTTCCGCATCGCCGCTATAAATATGGTAATGAATGAGAGGGTGCTTTTTTTGTATGTTCCGGGCAGCCTGTGCAAGAAAAGAAATGCCTTCCGTCTCTCCGCAGCCGATATAGATTTCTCCGTTTACGTTTTCGTTGGAAGAAGTCAGTTCCGCTTTTGTCTTTTCCATCAAGTCTACTAATTCCTCCGCCCGCTTACGCAGCAGCATTCCGTCTTCGGTCAAAGTGACCTTCTTGTTTCCGCGGATGAAAAGTTGTTTTCCCAATTCTTCTTCCAAATCTTTTAACTGTCTGGAAAGGGGCGGCTGGGTCATGCGGAGTGCCTCTGCGGCCTTTGTAATACTTTCTTCCCTTGCCACCGCCAGAAAATATTGCAGTACCCTGATATCCATAGGGGAATCCTCCTTTGTGGGTGTGATGTCATTGTATGAATTCATTATACTAAGTATTTTGATACCTTTCAAGTATGGAAATGTATTCTATATATGTATTTGATATGTGAGTTTCTGTGGTTTATAATGAAGCCAGATGAGGAATCAGTAAAATATTAATTATATTGTAGTAGAATGGAAAAAGGTTATGGAAAGGAATGGACGGTATGGATTTAGAAGATATCCTGAAAGAGTTTCAGGGAGAGGAAGGGGAAGCCGCGTGCAATCCCGAGTGGAGGGAACTTTTTGACTCACTCTGTCAGGAGGCAATACGGATTGGCATGGAGCTGAACTATCAATATCATACCCCGGTGGAAATCAGGGAAATTATGGGGAGGCTGACAGGGAAAAGCGTGGACGATACCTTCCGCCTGTTCCCTCCTTTTTACACGGATTTCGGAAAGAACATCAGCATTGGAAAAGAGGTATTTATCAATTCAGGATGTCATTTTCAGGATCAGGGCGGCATCACGATAGGAGACGGCACGCTGATCGGCCATAATGTGGTGCTGGCAACGATTAACCATGATCTTGATCCGATAAAGAACCGTAAAAATCACTATGCACCGATTAAAATCGGAAACCATGTGTGGATAGGATCCAACGCCACAATTTTGCCCGGAGTGATCATCGGTGATTGGGCTGTTGTTGCGGCCGGAGCCGTTGTGACATGTGATGTTCCGGACATGGCGGTTGTAGGCGGTGTCCCCGCAAAGATAATGAAAACGGTTTCTGCTTCCGGTTTCTGATTCAATAGAAAGGAAGATCTGATATGAGAAAATTATATTGTATGGCGCTGGTCTGTGTTCTGGTTTTGAGCATGTCAGGATGTGGTCAGGCAGAGGGACGGGAGCCAATATCAGGCGGACTGCCTGAAAGTGCGGAATCAGCCCCGGCAGAAGACAGCGCAAAAACAGAGGATAACGGACACACAGAGTCGGAGGGGAGCAAAGCGGTGGAAGACGGAAATCCTTTTAATTTTGAGACAAGAACAGTCATGTTGAACAGTGGGTATGAAATGCCCATATATGGGATCGGTACTTACAGTCTGACGGGTGAGGTCTGCGTGGAATCGGTTACGGCAGCATTGGACAGAGGCGTCCGCCTCATTGACACAGCCTATATGTACCATAATGAAGAAAGTGTGGGTGAGGCTGTCAGAAACTCCGGTATTCCGAGGGAGGAAATCTTTGTGATCACCAAGCTTTATCCCAATCAGTTTGCCGATCCGGAAGCGGCTATCGAGGAGGCGCTTGACAAGCTGGATATTGAATATATCGACATGATGCTGCTCCACCATCCGGGCGAGGGGGATGTGAAGGCATACCTTGCCATGGAAAAAGCCGTGGCAGACGGCAAAATCCGTTCTTTAGGTCTGTCCAACTGGTATATCGAGGAATTGGAGGAATTTCTGCCGCAGGTAAACATTACCCCTGCGCTGGTGCAAAATGAGATCCATCCCTATTATCAGGAGAATGATGTCATCCCGTACATTCAGGATCTGGGTATTGTGGTACAGGGCTGGTATCCCCTTGGCGGGCGGGGGTATACGGCACAACTGCTGGGCAATGAAGTGATTTGCGCAATTGCCGAGGCACATGGAAAATCATCGGCGCAGGTAATCCTGCGCTGGAATCTGCAAAAGGGTGTGGTAGTCATACCGGGTTCCAGTAACCCGGACCATATTCAGGAAAATACGGAATTGTTTGATTTTGAACTGACAGAGGATGAGATGGAGCGGATGAATGCCCTTGACAGGAATGAGAAGCATGACTGGTATTAAAGTTGGGATTTTGATGTTGGCAGTCTGCGGGAATACGGCAGGAGCAGGAGAGCAGGGAATAAAACCGGATAAGTCTGAAATCGTTGTAATAGGATATCCCACAGCAGCGGTATGGGACGAAGGCAGAAGATTTGAATCAGGCTTATGTATCTGTTATGTTTGCTTTGTAGGATTGTCCCCATGCGGCCATAGAATCCAGAATCGGGCGCAGCGTTTCCCCTAGTTCACTCAAAGCATATTCCACCCTTGGCGGCACTTCCGGGTATACGGTGCGCGTGATAATGCCGTCTGATTCTAAAGAGCGCAGATTATCCGTTAAGACCTTCTGGCTGATTCCGGCAAGGTCTTTTTTTAATTCATTGAAACGCCAAGGGCGTGCCAGCAGGTTTCGGATGATTAGCAGCTTCCATTTGTTTCCGATCAGTTCCACTGTTGTTGCCACCGGGCAGGTGGGCATTTCTTCCTTCGTCAGCATCGGCTCGCCTCCAATAGTTCATATTAGAATGTTATATACAAATTTTACTTTAATATATAAAAACTGTCAAGAGAAGGGAGGCAGGTTACAAAAAAGTGACCTAGTAATAAAAAAGTGCGTACTTTTTTGGTTGACGGTCATGGATTACAATGTAAGTGCAGGCAGATAAAAAGTCTGTAGAAAAAGACTGTAAAAAAAGAAACGGAGGTAAGAAACAATGGCACTTGCTAATTTATCGGGATGGAATAGTACGGCAGTTCCTGCTTCTGCGTGTGGGGCCGGTGATAAGCCGGAGGAGAAGCCCGCATCCTGTGGTTCCGCGTGTGGAGCCGGGGATAAGCCGGAGGAGAAACCTGCATCCTGCGGTTCCGCATGTGGAGCCGGGGATAAATAGTCCGGCATCCTGACGGAGTTTGGCGCCCTGACAGTTTTAGGTATCTCAAAGCTGTCAGGGATTTTCCGAAGTGAGTACGCTTATAGCGTTTAAGACAGAACAGAAATTGAAAGGAAGAAGCAGACCATGAAACAGAATCTCGCCGAAGCGAAGCAATACTTCGCTTTTCAATGGCATATCACGGATGACTGTGACCAGAGATGCAAGCATTGTTATATTTTCTCTGAAAACAACTGTAAACAACTTGATTCCATGTCGTGGGAACAGATGGAGGAAGTGCTGGCAAACTGTTTGGATTTCTGTGAGGTATATAACCGCCTTCCCTATTTTTATATTACCGGAGGAGATCCCATTCTGCATCCGGATTTCTGGCGTCTGTTGGGCTTATTGAAAAGCAAAGAGATTCCGTTTGCGATTCTTGGAAATCCTTTTCACTTGAGCGATGAAGTCTGCCGGAGATTAAAAGAACATGGTTGTCAGAAATATCAGATGTCCCTAGATGGGATGCAGAAGACCCATGACTGGTTCCGGAAACCGGGTTCCTTTGCCGTCACACTGGAGAAAATCGGCTGTCTGAAACGGGCGGGCATCCGGGCGGTGATTATGACTACGGTATCCGGCACGAATATCAAAGAGATCCCGGATATTATTGACACGGTAGTGAAGTATAAAGCGGATGTGTTTGCCTTTGCCCGCTATTGTCCTACCAGCGAAGAAAAGGATACGGGTATGACGCCTTTGGAATACAGGGAGCTGTTGAGTGTCTGCGATAAGAAATTCAAGGAATATGAAGCTGCCGGATGTGAGACTTGGTTCAATAAAAAGGATCATTTGTGGACCTTGTATGAGTATGAAACCGGCGAATTTAAAATACCCGAGGATGCACAGGAAGGCATGATCTATGGAGGATGTAACTGTGGAAATTGCCATATAACCATCCTTCCAAATGGAGACGTCTATGCCTGCCGCCGAGTACAAAACAGTAAGGTATCCAATATATTTGAGGATCGGCTGGCGGATGTATGGGTGTGCCAGATGGAGCAGTATCGGGAATATGACAGGTTTGAAAAATGTTCCAAATGTGAGCTGAAAGCGTGGTGCAGAGGATGTCCGGCGGTGGCAAGCGGGGTACACAGCGCCCACGGGATGCCGGGAGATTTTTATGCCGCTGACCCGCAGTGCTGGAAAGAAGTAATATAAAAGTAATATCATGCAGGTATGAGAAGATCAGGAGGACGAAAAGTATGTTAATGGATCTTATTGAAGCCCGCCATTCCATTCGAAAATATACAAAACAGCAGGTCAGCCGTGAGGATCTGGAGCTGATTTTGAAAGCGGGCAATTTTGCTCCGAATGCCGGGGGTGGCCAGAGGAGTATGTTGGTAGGGATTCGGAACAGTGCATTGACAACAAAGATAGGTATTATGAATCTGGCGGGATTTGACCGTTCCAGATTGGCGGGCTCCTACGTTTCCAAAGAGCAGCCCAGTGTCATTGACGACCCGGCCATGAAGAATGGATTTTACGGCGCGCCGGCCGTTGTGGCAGTCTTCGGACAGGATCGTTTTATGTTCCGCATTGCGGATGCTTTCTGTTGTGCGGAAAATATGGTGCTGCAGGCCACCGAGCTGGGGATTGCTTCCTGTATCATCTCCCGGGGGGAGGAAACCTTTGCAAGTCAGGAAGGAAAGGAACTGTTGAGACAATGGGAAATTCCTGAAAATTATTCCGCTATCTGTTTTGTCATTCTGGGATATATTGACGGCGAACAGCCCCATACAAAGCCAAGAAAACCGGGGCGGGTGAAGATTATTGAGTAGCGCGGGGAGCGTGGAACCTATCATCCCATTACTGATAGAGATATTGGTAATGGGATTTTTGTGTACGCTTTTATTGCGTTTTAAACTGGTTTTATGCGTGTGCCTGTGGTAGAATAGGGCTGTCAAAATATTCGACGAGTCGGAATATAAGGGAGAGAACAAGAACACCGAAAATTATTGAGGATAGGAAATTGGGGAAACTGGAGGTATGAGCCGGGAATGAAACAAAAGAAGCAGAAGATACGACTCCTCTTAACCGTTTTGGCGGGCCTTTGTATAACGGCGTGCGGCAAACCGGCGGATAAGGATTGTGAAACCGAGCAGGAATACGGGCAGGAATATGAAATAGAAGATATGACAGAGACGGAAAATGAGATAAAGGAAGATGAAACTGTCAATGAAACTGCTTATGAAACTGCCAATGACAATACCGATGATGAAGACCTTGTGATTACGGCATATTTAACGGAAAAGATAGAATACAGCGACGAGGTAATACCGGTACAATATGTGGATGATCTGTCATTGCTGGAAGATCTAAAGTATACGGACAGCACCTATGTCTATCAGGACGGTAAGGTGTATTACCGGAGGTATCATGAAGATTCTTATGAGGAAGCCGCATTGTGGGGGATGTACGAGCCTATTGCCGAAACAGGAAAAGAAATTGTCTGCATAGATTCCGACGGAATCGAAACGGAACTGTTTGCGGACGAGGGATACGGCGACATTTATCTCATCAATAACAGATTCTATATGACAGACGGAAGATTGCGTGAAGAGAACGGAATGGTCTATGTGGAAACGCAGCTGTATTCTGTGGATATGCAGGGAAGAGACCGGATCGACTATGGAAACGGTGAGATTCTCGCGATTGATCAAGAGCGGAAGCGGATCATTTTGCAGATACGGGAGCAGGACGATACCTGTTACTACGCCATGAACTATGAGACGGGAGAAAAGAAACGGGTACTGACGGAGTCTGATGACGCTTATATTCATATTCGCGCGTATCGGGACGGGTGGATCTATTATGAGACATATCCGGTCGGGGACGCAGCCGTCTCCAGACTATGCGCGGTTTCCTTGGAGGGCGAATGCAGAGAAATTCTAGCGCTTACTTCGTCTAATTATGTGGAATATAGGTATTGTGAGACTATCGGGCGGGTAGAAGTGGATGAGAACCGGATCTATTTTATTTACGGCGGCTATGGCGGAAGCGCAGTGGTGTTTCAAGGGGGAAAACTGATCAGTGTCAAGCACGACGGCACGGATTATAAGGCGGTAGAGACTTCCGAGGACTTTTTCTATCTATGCCATGAAAACGGAAAGACATTGGTTTATTTTATCAATGATCGGTTGTCAGTGGAAGATCCGCGCAAAAATTATAATGCGCTGGTATGGGATGTGGATGCGGATCTATGTTACGTTTCTGAGTTCCCGCAAAATATCCTGTATGAATATGACAGTCAGATGCCTTTGTTATGGCGCTCTTATCCGGCAGATATAGGCGCTCTGTGCGAACTGACGCGATATGAGCCTGAGAAGGAGGGGAATCGGACAAATGTCTATGCGATACCTGACGATTCCGGTAAAATTGTCAAGGTTGCCATGGATTTGGGGAATTATATCCCCCAAGGCGAGACCGAGGAACCGGGAGAGATACGGGAATTGTATTATGCAGACGGCTTCTTATATTTTACGGTGGAATATCGTGTTTATGATAAGGAAACCTCTATTGGCTGGCGGGATGGCTACCGCAGACTGCACTCGGATGTATATCGGCTGAAAATGGGAGAAAGTGTGGCGCAGATGCTATATTCATATTAAAAATATGGCTGAAGTACAAAATGCACAGGCCGTCGTAATCGACAGTCTGTGCATTTTTTGCTATGTTTTTATACCTGAAACTGCTGGATCGTTGTCTGCAAAGAGGAAATACTGTTCATCACATCCCGCGTCTCTTCCGAAACGGTTTCACTTGCATAAGTAATCTCCTGTAAGTTGGAATTTACAGACTGAACAGCCGTGTCCAATTCCTGCTGTGACAGGTTAATCGTATCCAGAATCTCATTGATACTGGCAATAGAGCTGCGCAGTTGCTCGGTATTATCGCTTAGCATATTGCTGACCTGTGCGTAATAAGTGGCGTCTTCCTTGTAATTGTCGGCAAGCGTTTCCAGCTTGTCGTAATCCTTCAGCACCACTTCATCAAGAAATGTGATGATGTGATTGCTTGCTTCAGAAAGCGCTCCCACACTATTTAGAACTTTTTCCGTCAATGCGTTTACTTTTTCGATCTCGCTGCCCGTGGTCTCGCTGAGCTTCTTGATTTCCTCCGCAACAACCGCAAATCCTCGTCCGGATTCGCCCGCCCGTGCCGCTTCAATAGACGCGTTTAACGAAAGTAAATTGGTCTGTCCCGCAATTTCACTAATCGCCTGTGATACTTCTACGATCTGACTGATTACCTTGGTTTCCTCGATAGCAGTTCTCAATTTTTCTCTGCTATCCATAGTCACTTTAATCGCATTGTCTTTATCTTCCAGCACTTCCGGAACCATCTGTCCTACCCGGTCAATGATTTCCGAGGCACGGCTTGTAAGGGTCTGTGCACTGTCAGCCAATTTGTCAATCGCATTTGTGACATCTTTACAGGTACTGTCGATATCTCCGATACTCTGTGTCTGTCCCGCCACGCTTGCCCCGGTTTCCTCCATGAGTGCGCTGATTTCCATGATATTTCCGTTCATATTGGAAACATGAGAGTTTGTACCGGATATCATATCCTGAATATGAATCGTTTCCTGCTGTGTTTTACGAATCACGGAAATTACCCTGTTTTCCAATTCCTCTTTCAAATAGCTGATTTCTTTTACTTCTGTTTTTTCGGTTCTGCAATTCTGATTTCCAATTACTTTTTCCTTTACAAATTTCTTCAGCTCGCTAAGTGGCTTTAACAGCATGGAAACCACAATATTCAACACAATGATTGATAATATGAGCAGAACGACATCCGTTATCAACGGGAACACTAAATTGCTGCCGACTTTGCCGCTTATTACGGATGTGTTCTGTGTGATACCCATTTTCCACCCGGTGGTTTCTATCGTCCTTACCACACAGTATTTTTTTACGCCGTCATAGTCGGTAAATGTGGAGATATCATGACTCGCCAGATTGATTTTCAGCATGTCGGTCAAAATAGTATTTCCTTCTTCTTTGGGTAAATATGCTTCGTTTTCATGTGTGATTACGCTGTTGTCCTCCGCCAACAGGAAAGTCTGTACACTTTCGTCCGTACTCACGTTTTTTACGATCTCAATTAAGTTATCAATCGTAATGTCCGCAAGAACCACTGCCTGCTCGCCTTCAATTTTGCAGGGCACGGCAATGGAAACGATCATCTGCCCCGTCGCAAAATCCGTATAAGGAGCGGTGTAGATCAAGCCTCCCTTTGCAATGGCATCCTTCCACCAGCCTCTGGTCGTAGGATCAAGGTCAAGACTGGAATGGTCTGCCGGAAGAACGCCGCCATTATATCCAAAGCAGCAATAGTACATAAGCGCATCGTCATTGTTTGCCAGATTGGACTCCAAAAAGTCCATAATGCCTTTCGTATCATCCTTATCCATGGTCACCAGTGCATTTTTCATCGTTTCCACGATATTGGCCTGCCCGACAAGCCATTCGTCAATGATGTCGCTGGTACTTTCTGCTTCTGTGGAGAGTATACTATGTTCACTTGTTTTTAACGCAGTATTCAACACAATACTGTTAATCGCAGCGGTTACCACAATGATCAGAATTATGCTTAATACCACATAAATAATAATACTTCCTTTAATACTTCCCCAAAAAGATTGCTTTTCATTTTGTGATTCCATACGCATCCTCCTAGTGTAGTCAATTACAAGCTCTATGGGTGGTTCTATACAAAGTCATATGTAGCATTTTACCATATTGAGAATTATTGTGCAACTCGACTAAGTTCTTTTGGCATATTTTTTCTATTTTTACGTTCTGAGATTCCTGAAGCCATTTTATGTCTGGAATGTTATGAAAACAGGAAATTATGATAGCGAAACATGATTGAATATGGTATGCTTGGAAAAGCGGCAAGTTGTATGGGAAAAACACAAAAGTATCATAAGTATGGTGGTTCATATGTTCATTTCCCTGCTGCTGTATTTAAAGGAAACTCGCAGTCATTCCGATGTATAAATCTTCAAAAGCTGTCCATATTTATTAGAGCTGTTATTGCCGCGCAATCTGAATCAATATCCGACCGCCGTAACAATTCGGCCGGATATATTCAAAATGATCAGGAGGATTGTATGAAGCGTATTCCAAAACATATCGGTATCATTCCGGATGGCAACAGACGCTGGGCAGAGGG
>CAZOIF010000051.1:0-21707 GCA_964579975.1 uncultured Eubacterium sp.
GCATAAAGGCGAAAAAGAAAGGGAAATGTATCATATTTGCTTATGCACAGAGCGGTATCTTCCGAAAGATAAAGGTGACGGTGAAAGGCTAGGAAAAAGCCCGTCTGACAAGGAAATCGGAAAAGCCGGATGCTGGCTGACCAGATGTAAAAAAATTTCCATTTTTAGATTGATAATTATTTGACAATTAGAAATGAGAATGTTATGATATAAACAGCGGTTAGGACAAGATATTGTGAAAAAATTAACAAACTTTTACATGTGGTCATGAAGCAATGTAAAAGAATGGAGTTTCTTATGATAAAAGCAGTTTATCCGGGGAGTTTTGACCCTGTCACTTATGGTCATCTCGACATTATCGAGCGGGCATCCCGAGTGGTGGATGAGGTGATCGTGGCGGTTCTGATCAACAGCAGCAAGAGGCCGCTTTTTACACTGGAGGAAAGGGTCAGTATGCTGCAGAAGTCTGCAAAGGCATTTCCCAATGTAAAAATCGAGACATTTCAGGGACTGACAGTAGACTTTGCCCGGAGTGTGGGAGCAAAAGTTATGATACGGGGACTACGGGCTGTATCGGATTTTGAATCGGAAATGCAGATCGCCCAGACGAACCACAGTCTGGATCCGGAGATCGATACGATGTTTTTTACGACGAGTCTTGAGTATGCCTTTTTAAGCTCTACGATCGTAAGAGAAGTAGCTTCCTATGGTTCCGATGTATCGAAAATGGTACCGGAACATGTAGGGGACATGTTGCGGGAAAAATATGCTTCACGATAGATCCTGTCGCCGTTCTGGTTATAAACCGTGTATAAAACCGGAATTTTTCCGGCTCATATAAAAATTAATATTTAAGGAGGATATATTTATCATGTCTAAGAAAGTAGTTTTAGCAGGCGCTTGCCGTACTGCGATCGGAACAATGGGTGGTACACTCAGTACAACTCCGGCCCAGAAACTGGGTTCAATCGTTATCGAAGAGGCTCTGAAAAGAGCGGGCGTTCCAAAGGATCAGGTTGACCATGTATACATGGGCTGTGTAATCCAGGCAGGACTTGGTCAGAACGTAGCACGTCAGGCTTCGATCAATGCAGGTCTTCCGATCGAGACTCCGGCCGTTACGGTAAATGTTGTCTGCGGTTCCGGTCTGAACTGTGTCAATATGGCTGCCCAGATGATCCAGACAGGAGATGCGGATATCGTTGTGGCAGGTGGTATGGAAAACATGTCCATGGCACCATATGCTTTGAAACAGGCTCGTTTCGGTTACAGAATGAACAACAATACGATCGTGGATACGATGGTAAATGATGCTCTCTGGGATGCATTCAATGATTATCATATGATTCAGACAGCAGACAATATCTGTGCCGATGACAGATGGAAACTGACACGTGAAGAGCTGGATGAGTTTGCAGTAAACAGCCAGAATAAAGCAGTTGCTGCTCAGGAAGCAGGTAAATTTGATGATGAGATCGTTCCGGTAGAAGTAAAACAGAGAAAACAGACCGTTGTATTTGATAAAGATGAGGGACCACGTCCGGGTACTTCCATGGAAGGTCTTTCCAAACTCCGTCCGATCAACAAAGACGGTTTTGTAACTGCAGGTAATGCATCAGGTATCAATGATGGTGCTGCAGCGATCGTTGTCATGAGTGAAGAAAAAGCAAAAGAGCTTGGCGTAAAACCAATGGCTACATTCGTTGCCGGAGCACTTGCCGGAGTAGATCCAAAGATCATGGGTATCGGACCGGTTGCTGCGACACAGAAGGTAATGAAAAAGGCTGGTCTCAGCGTAGACGATATGGATCTGATCGAGGCAAATGAGGCATTTGCTGCACAGTCGATCGCAGTAGGAAGAGACCTTGGCTTTGATCTTGAGAAACTCAATGTAAACGGTGGTGCGATCGCTCTCGGACATCCGGTAGGAGCATCAGGATGCCGTATTCTTGTAACACTTCTTCATGAGATGCAGAAACGCGATGCGAAGAAAGGTCTTGCTACACTTTGCATCGGTGGTGGAATGGGTTGTGCTACAGTTGTTGAGCGCGACTAAGCATAGAGTATCGTGGTCTGACGGTGGATAACCGTCAGGTCCTTTGCTGCCCCGCATTACAGCAGTCAGAATTGCAGGCTGGCTGCTGTGTGCGGGAATACATAATGTAGAACGGAAAGGAGAGTTCCCAAATGGAATTCATTAATTATGAGGTTGAGGACAAAGTTGGTATCATTACGATCAATCGTCCGAAAGCACTGAATGCGTTGAACAGTGCAGTGCTGGATGAGCTGAATGAGACATTGGATGCCGTTGATCTTGATACGATAAGATGCCTGATCCTGACAGGCGCAGGCGATAAATCGTTTGTGGCAGGTGCAGATATCGGAGAGATGAGCACGCTGACAAAAGCGGAGGGAGAAGCTTTTGGAAAGAAAGGAAATGACGTGTTCCGTAAGCTCGAGACATTCCCGATCCCTGTGATCGCTGCTGTAAATGGTTTTGCACTCGGTGGAGGATGCGAGATTTCGATGAGCTGTGACATCCGTATCTGTTCTGAGAATGCCGTATTTGGCCAGCCGGAAGTCGGCCTTGGCATCACACCTGGATTTGGTGGTACACAGAGACTTGCGAGAGTCATTCCGGTCGGAATGGCAAAACAGCTGATTTACACAGCGAGAAATATCAAGGCAGACGAAGCTTACCGTGTAGGGCTTGTGAATGCCGTATATCCGCTTGAAGAGCTGATGCCTGCGGCAAAGAAAATGGCTGCCGGGATCGCGATGCAGGCTCCGATCGCTGTAAGAAACTGTAAGAAAGCGATCAACGACGGACTTCAGGTAGACATGGACGAAGCAATCGTGATCGAGGAGAAACTGTTCGGAGATTGCTTTGAGACAGAGGATCAGAAAGCAGGAATGGGCAATTTCCTTGAGAAAGATAAAGAAAAGAAATTAAAGGTAGTTCCATTTAAAAACTGCTAAAATGTGAAAGAAAAATTATTTAAAAAAATATATGGAGGTATGTATCAATGAAAGTTGGTGTTATCGGTGCCGGAACAATGGGATCCGGAATTGCACAGGCATTTGCCCAGACAGAGGGTTATGAGGTTTATCTGTGTGATATCAATGAAGAGTTTGCAGCAAATGGTAAGAACAAGATCGCAAAGGGATTTGAAAAGCGTGTGGCAAAAGGAAAAATGGATCAGGCTGCTGCAGATGCGATCCTGAACAAGATCACAACTGGTACAAAAGAGATCTGTACAGACTGTGACCTGATCGTAGAGGCTGCTCTTGAGGTTATGGATGTGAAAAAACAGACCTTTAAAGAACTGCAGGATATCGTGAAAAAGGATGACTGCATCTTTGCGACCAATACGTCTTCTCTTTCCATTACTGAGATCGGACAGGGTATCGACCATCCGGTGATCGGTATGCATTTCTTCAATCCGGCTCCTGTTATGAAGCTTGTTGAGGTAATCCGTGGAGAGAACACAACAGACGAAGTAAATGAGAAAGTTGTTTCCATCGCAAAAGAGATCGGTAAGACGCCAGTAGAGGTAAAAGAGGCTGCTGGATTTGTTGTAAACCGTATCCTGATTCCGATGATCAACGAGGCAGTTGGCATCTATGCTGACGGTGTTGCTTCGGTAGAGGGTATCGACGCTGCTATGCAGCTTGGTGCAAACCATCCGATGGGACCTCTTGCGCTCGGCGATCTCGTAGGTCTTGATATCTGCCTTGCAATCATGGAAGTACTTCAGGCAGAGACTGGTGATCCCAAATACCGTCCGCATCCATTGCTGAGAAAAATGGTACGTGCTGGTAAGCTCGGAAGAAAGACCGGAATCGGATTTTATGACTACAGCAAATAAGCACATTGATATTTTATAGAAAGGTGGTTCATGAAAAAATGGATTTTACTTTAGATCAGAAACATGAAATGGCAAGATCTTTATTCAAAGAATTTGCTGAAAATGAAGCGAAACCACTCGCTCAGGAAACAGATGAAACCGAAGTTTTTCCACAGCCTACCGTAGATAAAATGGGGAAATACGGTTTTATGGGAATCCCGATCCCAAAACAGTATGGTGGACAGGGATGTGATATTTTAACTTATGTTATGTGTGTAGAGGAACTTTCCAAAGTTTGTGGTACGACAGGTGTTATTGTATCCGCACATACAAGCCTTTGCTGTGATCCGATCCTTACATATGGAACAGAAGAGCAGAAACAGAAATATTTACCACCTCTTTCCAATGGTGAGAAACTTGGTGCGTTCGCTCTGACTGAGCCGGGCGCAGGAACTGATGCCCAGGGAGCTCAGACAAAAGCAGTCCTGGATGGCGATGAGTGGGTACTGAATGGAAGCAAATGCTTTATCACCAATGGTAAAGTGGCAGATGTTTATATTGTCATTGCCATCACGAGTGTGGTAGAAGACAAGAGAGGAAGAAAGAAAAAGAATTTCTCCGCATTTATCGTAGAAAAAGGAACTCCGGGATTCTCCTTCGGAACAAAAGAAAAGAAAATGGGTATCCGTGGTTCTTCTACCTATGAATTGATCTTCGAGGATTGCCGTATTCCGAAAGAAAATATTCTGGGACCGGAAGGAAAAGGTTTCCCGATCGCAATGCACACACTGGATGGTGGTCGTATCGGTATCGCTGCACAGGCTCTCGGTATTGCAGAGGGTGCGCTTGAGACAACCGTTGAGTATGTAAAAGAGAGAAAACAGTTTGGACGTTCGATCGCTGCACAGCAGAATACACAGTTCCAGCTGGCTGATATGGCTACAAAGGTAGAAGCAGCAAAATCCCTCGTTTACAAAGCAGCGCTGAAAAAACAGGAATTTGCAGATGGAGCAAAAGTTTCCTATTCGGTAGAGGCTGCGATGGCGAAATTATATGCTGCTGAAGTAGCGATGGAAGTTACGACAAAGGCTGTTCAGCTGCATGGTGGTTATGGTTACATCAGAGAATACGACGTAGAGCGTATGATGCGTGATGCTAAGATTACAGAGATCTACGAGGGAACATCAGAAGTTCAGCGTATGGTTATTTCTGGAAACTTATTGAAATAAGGAGGTTCATATCGTGAAAATAGTAGTTTGTATAAAACAGGTACCGGATACAAAAGGTGGAGTTAAATTTAATCCGGATGGTACACTTGACAGAGGTGCAATGCTTACAATTATGAACCCGGATGATAAAGCTGGTTTGGAAGCAGCACTTAGAATCAAAGAGCAGAATGGCGCAGAAGTTACCGTTCTTACGATGGGACTTCCGAAAGCAGAAGAAGTTCTCCGTGAGGCGATGGCAATGGGCGCAGACAAGGGAATCCTTGTGACAGACCGTGTTCTCGGTGGAGCAGATACATGGGCGACATCAACGACGATCGCTGGTGCCCTCAGAAACATTGATTATGATCTGATCATTACAGGACGTCAGGCGATCGATGGTGATACCGCACAGGTTGGACCACAGATTTCCGAGCATCTTGATATTCCGGTTATCTCTTATGCGCAGGAGATCAAAATCGATGGTGACTCTGTAGTCGTACAGCGTCAGTATGATGACAGATATCATGAATTAAAGGTAAAAATGCCTTGCCTTATTACCGCTCTTTCTGAATTGAATGAGCCGCGTTACATGACTCCGGGCGGAATCTTTGATGCGTATGAGAAGGAGATCACCGTTTGGGGAAGAGCAGACTTAAAGGATGTAGATGATGCAAACCTTGGTCTGAAAGGATCTCCGACGAAGATCGCCAAGGCTTCTGACAAGGTTCGTAAGGGAGCAGGAGAAAAGGTTGCTCTTGACGGTGCAGAGGCTGCGACATACATCGTTGAAAAATTGAAAGAGAAACATGTGATCTAATCAAATAAGGAGGCAATTATGAATTTAGAAGAATATAAAGGTGTATTTGTCTATGCACAGCAGGTAGACAATGAATTAAGCGGAATTGCTTTGGAATTGCTTGGAAAAGCAAATGAACTTGCCGCAGACTTAAAGACTGATGTAACAGCCGTACTTGTCGGCTCTGGTGTCTCCGGCCTGGTAGATACACTGGCTGAGTACGGTGCAGATAAAGTAATCGTAGTAGACGATCCGGAACTGAAAGAGTACAGGACAGAGCCATATACACATGCACTTGCTTCTGTCATCAATGAATACAAACCAGACATCATGCTTGTCGGTGCGACAGCGATCGGCCGTGACTTAGGCCCGAGAGTGTCTGCACGTGTGGCAACTGGTCTTACAGCAGACTGTACGGTTCTTGAGATTGGTGATTTCCCACTCAATCCGGTTCCGGGAAAAGAGGCAGAGCAGAAACACAATCAGCTTCTTATGACCCGTCCGGCATTTGGTGGTAATACGATCGCTACGATCGCATGTCCGGATAACCGTCCTCAGATGGCTACGGTACGTCCTGGTGTTATGCAGAAGATCGAGCCGAAAGCTGGTGCGAAGGCAGAAGTGATCAACTACAATCCTGGATTTACGCCAAACAACAAGTATGTTGAGATCCTGAATGTCGTAAAATCAGTAACAGATGTAGTAGATATCATGGATGCAAAGATCCTTGTATCCGGTGGACGTGGAGTTGGTTCCAAAGAGAACTTTAAGCTTCTTGAGGATCTGGCAGAGGTGATCGGTGGAACGGTAAGTTGTTCCCGTGCGGTTGTCGATAATGGCTGGCTGCCAAAGGATCTTCAGGTAGGACAGACAGGAAAAACCGTTCGTCCGAACGTATACTTTGCGATCGGTATCTCCGGTGCGATCCAGCATGCTGCAGGTATGGAGGAATCCGATATCATCGTTGCAATCAATAAGGATGAGGATGCTCCGATCTTTGATGTGGCAGATTATGGTATCGTTGGCGATCTGAATAAGGTTGTTCCACAGCTTACCGAGATGCTTAAGGCAGAAATTAAGAAATAATCCGATTTGTTATGGAAGGGTGTCCACGAAATTGAGATTGATATTGTCAAGCTTAGTTCCGGGACACCCTTTTTCGATGAAAATGATTTAAAGGGATTGAGAGGGGAATTTTAGATGAAGAAAATGAGTTGGAAACGGAATATGATCGTTATGTCTCTACTTCTGGTGATCGTTTTGTTTCCACAAACTGTCCATTCCGCACAGAAAAAACAGAGTGGTTCAAAAGGGAACATTTCTTATTCTGTAAAAAATGGAACACTTACTATATCCGGAACAGGTGCGGTGCCTTCCGGCATGAAATTTAAAAATGCAAAAAGCATTAAAAAAGTTATTGTAAAAAAAGGGATCACCTCGCTTTCGGGTTATGCATTCTATTTATTGGAACAGGTGGAAGAAATTGAAATTGCTGACACTGTCCGTAAAATAGGAGAAAGCGCATTGCCGAGCAGTAAAAAGTTAAAAAAAGTTACCATGCCCGGCACATTTCAATTTCAGTATGATAGAGATTACTTGGACCCTGACTATTATTCAGATAGTATTATCGCAGACAAGCGTGCCCAGATCGATACCATTTGTTTTAATTCACCGCTTTCTCTGGAAACAATATCAAGAGTGAAGAGCAAGAATCTTATCGTCAGCAAAAAAGATAAAAAATACAAAAGTATAAAAGGGGTTATTTATTCCAAAGATGGGAAAAGCCTTGTACGTGTTCCCGGCTACCGTAAGTCACTTACAGTCGAGGAGGGATGTGAGGAATTTTGCACACAGGCAGTGGAGTATGCGGAGTCATTTGGTATTTGGGATGGGGACTCTGATGAAGAACTGATATGCAAGGAATTGGAAAAAATTGTTTTGCCTGCCTCACTCCGATCCATAAATACGAAAAAATATAAGGCGGATTGTACTACCATAAGCCGTGTTAAGCAAATTGAGGTAAAATCAAAACAGTTGGCGGATAAAGAAATCCTGTTGCTTCTGGATTCGTTTTCGCGACTGAAAACGAAATCGTTTCTGGAGCAGTTTGATCACATATCCTATCAGGATGGCATGTATATCAATACCAAAGACGCCTCGCTCCTTATTTATGAGGGAGACGCGGAAGAGATTTCGATTTCTGACCAGATAAAGAAAATTGAAGCAAAAGCTTTTAGTTACAGTGACTTAAAACGGGTTGTTATTCCGGATTCAGTGACGCAGATCGGAGAGGGGGTATTCCGATCATGTTCCGAACTGCAGGAGGTGCGGCTGCCAGAGACGATGACGGAGATTCCAAAGAAAATGTTTTATAAATGCTCTTCCCTGAAAGAGGTGACACTGCCGGATAACGTTACGATCATTGGAGAAGATGCTTTTGGGGAAACCAAGGTGCAGCCTTCAATCCTTTTACAGGGAAAGATTGAAGAAATTCAATCTGGTGCGTTTTATGGGTTGGATTGGAAAACATTTGAACTGCCTGAAACAGTGAAAAAAGTGCAGGGATCTGCGTTTTCTATGGCTACGCTGAAACGTGTGACAATTTGCGGAGACACCAGCCAGATCAGTCCATGGGCATTTTCGAGGCAAGGTGAAAGTGAGCCAACCCTTATTTTTTTAAAGGGGATTGAACATTGGCAGACTAATGTGGAACTTGATTATTGGGGAGATGAGGATTTATTATTTCACTGGCAGAAGGTAGCCGGTGTCGCTGGATGGCAGATCCAGGTGTCCAAGGATAAGGCGTTCCGGAAGAAAAAGACCTATTATGTGAAAAAGGGAACTACTAAAATGAAAACAGCAGACCGTACCTGGAAGATATACGTGCGGATCCGTCCTTGGAAAACAGTAGATGGAAAGCGGTGTTATGGAAAATGGGTTACGGATGGTACGAATAATTATAAGTTTATTACCTGATGAAAGTTTAAGTTAACTCAACGGCGCCGCCAGACCGGAAGAAAGAGGGAGTGCATATGAAAAGGAATACGGTGGTTTTAATCACGTTATTTACAGGCTTCATAACAGGGATATTATGTTTTGGTATGTTCTTTTTTGCACCAGAGAACGCCCGGGCAGCTACGAAAAATAAGGTTTCCTGTTCCGTAAAAAATGGAACACTTACCTTTTATGGAAAAGGCGCCATATCCTCCTCCCAGACGAAGATCAGACAGAAAGACAGTATAAAAAAGATTGTGGTAAAGAAGGGTGTCACTTCGGTTCCACAAAGAGCTTTTTGCAAATTTAGAAACGTAAAAGAGGTCATCATTGCGGGTTCGGTAAAAAAAATCGGGCAGGAGGCTTTGCCGGCCAGCAAAGCATTAAAGAAGGTTACGATACCGGGGACGTTCCGATATGATGCTCCAAAGTTTCTCGAAACAGACATTGGAGTGGACACATTGTGTAGTATAGTGGAATGGGGCGGAAAAAGCAGGATCGATACGGTCTGCTTCAATACCCCCCTGTCGTTGAAGACATTGATATATATAAAAAGTAACAATCTGGTCGTCAGCAAAGGGGATAAGAAATATAAAAGCATTCATGGTGTTATTTATTCCAAGGATGGAAAAAGCATCGTGCGGGTTCCTGTATACAGGGAATCTCTTGCGGTGGAAGAGGGATGTGAAGAGTTCTGTTTCCAGTCTGTGATGTATGCGAATAAAGACAGTGATGGGGAGGATGAGAAGCTCATGTGCGAAGATTTAAAAACGATTACCCTCCCAGCTTCCGTGAAGACAGTAAGTAAGTCAAAATACTATTCGTATCAGTCATGTGACAGCCAGGCAGAGGAATTTATCATAAATACAAACCGGCTGGACAGCAAAAGTATCCTGTCGCTTCTGGAATCCTTTCCAAGATTAAAGGAGGATCAGTTTTTGGAGCAGTTTGACTATGTTCTGGTTCAGGATGGTATGTATATCAACAGCCGGGATGCCTGCCTTCTGCGGTATACCGGAACGGCAGATGAGGTGGTAGTTCCGGACGGAGTGAAGAAAATTGGGAAAGATGCTTTTAGTAGAAAAGAGATCAAACGGGCAGTGCTTCCGGATAGCGTAGAGGAGATTGGGGACGAGGCGTTTGAGGGATGCATAGAACTTAAGGAAGTCCAGCTTCCGGCATCTATGACTGTGATGGGAAAAAAGGTATTCGGTTACTGCATACGATTAAATAACATTACATTTCCAAATGGTATGGCAACGGTTCCGGAATCTACATTCGAGGGTTGCGGGGGGATGAAAGACATTACACTTCCGGATACGGTTACGACGATTGAAAAATCTGCTTTTGAAAAAACAAGAGTTCCTGCTTCGATCCTTCTTCAGGGAAGGATCCGGGAAATTAAGGAGTTTGCTTTTTTCTCATGTGGGTGGAGGGAAATTATATTTCCGGATACCATCGAAAAAGTGGATATGAGTTATATGTTTAGTGAGGATGCCACGCTGACTTTTAAAGGAGACGTGGAAAACTGGCAGACGGATGCCCGCATCCATTCTAAATCCGGGTCACCAGTGTTGAAAATAGGACTTCAGTGGCAAAAGATCACTGGTGTCGATGGCTGGCAGATCCAGGTTTCACCGGATAAGTCGTTCAAGAAGAAAGAGACATATTATGCCAAGAAGGAAGCTGTCAAAATGGAAGTAAAAAGTCGTAAGATGAAGATAAAATATGTGCGGATCCGTCCGTGGAAAACAGTAGATGGAGAGAGGAACTACGGAAAATGGACCATAACATTTTAGGGGGGTAATGAGATGAAAAAGAATAAGATAGTAACTGCTCTGTTTATAGTTCTCCTGACAGGTACAGCATGCCTCGGCATATGTTTTCAGGGAGCATGTTCCGTGACGCCGCAAAGCGCCCGGGCAGCTACAAAAAATAAGATTTCCTGTTCGGTAAAAAACGGAACGCTTACGTTATCGGGAAAAGGTGCGGTGTCTTCTTCCCAGATCAAGAGCAAAAATGCAAACAGTATAAAAAAGATCGTAGTGAAAAAAGGAATCACTTCACTTCCTAAATGGGCATTTCATAAATTTGGAAGAGTAAAAGAGATCGTCATTGCTGGTTCGGTAAAAAAAATCGGACAGGAAGCCCTTCCGAACAGCCAGATATTAAAGAAGATCACGATGCCGGGGACATTCCAGCTGGTGACGGAAGAGGGGGATGATGCGGTATATGAGTTGGAAGGATGGAAGAGCAGCTGGATCGATACGATCTGTTTTAATACCCCATTATCTTTAAAGACGTTGTCATATGTGAAGAGCAGGAATCTTATCGTCAGTGAGAATGATAAAAAATATAAAAGCATCGATGGTGTCATCTATTCCAAAGACGGAAAAAGCATCGTGCGTGTCCCTGCGTACCGTGAATCCCTTACGGTGGAAGACGGGTGCGAAGAGTTTTGTATCCAGTCTGTGGTCTATGCACAGGAGGATTATGAGTCGGATGCGTATCTCATGTGCGGAAAGTTAAAAAAGATTACCATTCCAGACTCGGTGAAGACCGTGAATGCATCGAAATATTTTTCGGTCAGTTGTGATACAAGTAATGTAAAAGAGTTGACGATAAAGGCAGACCAGTTGGACAGCAAAAGCATTTTGTTACTTTTGAGTTATTTCCGGATATCCGATGAGGAATCTTTTTTAAAACAGTTTGATCAGGTTTCCATCCGGGATGGGATGTGCGTCAACAAAAGAGACGCCTGTCTTCTTTTGTATACCGGAACAGCAGATCAGGTGACGGTTCCGGATAGCGTAAAGAGGATTGGAGAGAAAGCCTTTGCGTCCAAAAAAATCAAACGGGTAGTGATCCCGGAGACGGTAACAGAAATCGGTGGGGCAGCATTTCAGTCATGTAAGGATTTGGAGGAAGTTCAGCTGCCGTCATACATGACAGCAATGGGCTCAGAAGTTTTCCGGGGTTGTGATAAGCTGGATCATGTTACATTTCCAAATGGCATAACAAAAGTTCCGGAGCGTACATTTGAATATTGTGACGCCTTGAAAGAGATCACACTTCCAGATACCGTTACCGCGATCGGAAAGGCGGCCTTTGCACACACGTCAGTTCCCGCATCGATCCTCTTGCAGGGGAACATAAAGGAAATCCAGTATAATGCCTTTTCGGTAACCGGGTGGAGTGAGATGGTCCTCCCGGCGACGGTCGAAAAAGTGGAATCGTATGCGTTCCCAATGCCTTCTCTGGAGCGGGTGAAAGTGTGTGGTTCTACTGCCGGCATTTCTTCCAAAGCGTTTTGCAGCTACTGGAGTGATTCCAAAGATATCACACTTACTTTTGAAAAGGGAGTGAAAGAATGGCAGAGCGGGCTGACCCTGAGCGCACGCGGCTCCTCCTATATGGAATTTAAGTGGCAGAAGATCACAGGTATCGACGGCTGGCAGATCCAGGTCTCTCCGTATAAATCCTTTCAAAAGAAAAAGAAGACATATTATGCCAAAAAAGAAAAGACGAGCATGAAGCTGACGGATAAAAAGATGCCGATGAACTATGTCAGGATCCGTCCGTATAAGACGGTAAACGGGAAAAGGAGTTACGGCAGATGGGCGATGGATACCTATAAAAAGAATTAAAGCAGCTATCATTTCAAAGGAGGTCCCGGGATGAAAAAGATCGGAATCGTAATATGTAACTATAATAAAAGAGAATATGTGGTGAATTGCATCCAGAGCGTTCTGGAATCAAAGACAGATGATTTTGATATTTATGTGGTGGACAATGCATCGACGGATGATTCGGTAGATGCGATCCGGACGACATATGGCGATCAGGTCACGGTTCTTGTAAATTCAGAAAATCTGGGCGGCTCCGGTGGGTTTAATACGGGAATCCGGAAGGTTTTAGAGGAGGGCTACGAGTATCTTTACTGCCTGGATAATGACGTGCTTGTCGATGAAAATGCGGTGGGGGCGTTGGCGGATTATCTGGATGCCCACGAGGATACCGGAGTAGCTGGTTCGATCGTCTATCATATGGATTACCCGGATTATGTGCAGCAGTACGGGCTGGACATTGACTTCGAGAATTATACGGCGATCACACATTATGCCGATTTTCTGGACGATGGAAGTATTCCGGATGTGAATTTCTGTGATACGGTTGCGACCTGCAGCGTCATGATCCGCACAAGCTGTATCAAGACGACGGACATCGGGATCATGCCGGAGAATAATTTTATCTATTGGGATGATATGGAGTGGATCTACCGCTTTACGCTGGCTGGGTTTAAGGTGGTGACGATAAAAAGCAGTGTCGTACTACACAAGATGGGATCGAATACGAGACCGGCGAATACATTTATCAATTATTATATGTGGCGTAACCGCATCAACTTTTTTATGAAATATACGCCGGAGGGAAAGATCGATATGATGAGTTACCGGATCTTAAGCGCTGTTTTTGATTCCCTATATGAGAGCATGTACCGGGAGGAGCATCATGTGATGCAGACGATTTCCTATGCGTTCTTTGATGCGGTACGGGGAGTGAGGGGAAAAGCAGCTGAGCATAAGATATTGGAAAATGATGCGAATGATGACAAGTTCCGGGCATATTTAAAAGATAAAAAGTCCTTTTATCTGATGCCCTGTGGCAACGCGGAACAGCAGGAAATGACGGGGAATTATATAAAAGCGCTTGGCCCGCATCTGAAAGAGTGTGAGAAGGCGGCAGAGGCGGATTTTACAGTCAGCCTGTGTGATTATGTGATGCATGTCAGAAACGGCGACCGGAATATCGTTTATATTGATACCGAAAATAATGCTATCCTGGATGAGGATGACTGGGCGGCGGTGGAAAATTATGCGTATTCCAAATCACTGTTTGTTTATATGAATCAGGCGCCGTTTTTGGATGCCGTTTATGACCGGAGAAAAATGTTTACAGATTAGATCTGTAAAGATTAGGGAAAAATAATACTATATTTCCGGAAGGATTTGTGTTAAAATATACGCATGAATACAATGTCAGCAAGGAGAGAACAGATGAAAGAAATGTATTTGCGTTTTCCAGAAGGAAAAAGGAAAGCGTTTACCTTAAGTTATGACGACAATGTTACGCAGGATGAACGTCTGATTGAACAGATGGAAAAATATGGGATCAAGGGGACGTTTAATATCATTCCGGGATGGTTTGCGAGTGAAGATGCCGTATTTCCGGAGGGAGAGACGTATATCAATGTCACAGAAAAAAAAGCGTTGGAAATATACGATAACGAGTTTGTCGAGGTTGCCAATCACGGTTTCTGCCATGGGAGGATGACAGCCCAGTCTCAGATCCAGAAAATGCAGGAGATCATCCAGTGCCGTCAGAAACTGGAAGCGATGTATGGGCGGATCGTCACAGGTTTTGCCTATCCTTATGGGTTGTATGACGGGGAATTGGTGACTGCGCTTGAGCAGTGCGGGATTTCTTATGCGAGAACGGTATGTAGTACATATGAATTTGGTCTGCCGGAAAATTGGCTGATTCTGCATCCGACATGCCATCATGCGGATGGGAAACTGGATGAACTGACGGAACGTTTTTTAAGTGATGAGGTTCCGGAAAATCCATACCTGTTTTATGTATGGGGACATACGTTTGAGTTTGACCAGCAGCACAATTGGGATTTGATCGAAAAGCTTTTTGAGAAAGTGTCCGGCAGGACGGATGAGATCTGGTATGCGACAAACGGTGAGATCTGCGAGTACCATAAGGCCTATCAGCAACTTATTTTTTCAGCGGATGCAGACAGGATTTATAATCCTTCTGCGGTCGATTTGTGGATTGAGACCGGGAAAAAGATTTACCATATTCCGGCGGGAAAGGTTATCGTCATCTAGTACAACGAAAAAGAACGTTAAGGTGAAATTTCTCACCTTGCAGAAATGGAATGGAGATTGTTATGAAAAAAAGAATCGTATGTGCGTTGGCTGTGGCGGCTGTTATGCTGTCATGCGGTATTATGTTATGTAATAACAGTTTATCGCATGCGGCAAAGAAACCATCGGCGCTTCATGTAAAGGGAACAAAGATCGTAAATGCATCTGGGAAAGCTGTTATGCTAAAAGGTGTGAGTACTCATGGGATCGCATGGTTTCCGCAGTATGTAAATAAGGACTGTTTCAAGAGCTTTCAGAAGATGGGGGCGAACACGATCCGTCTCGCGTTTTACAGTGATCCGTCTGCCGGTTACAATAAAAACCTGTACCAGAAGGTAGATGAGGGAGTGAAAGCCGCTACTGAACTCGGTATGTATGTGATCATTGACTGGCACATCTTATCGGATGGAAATCCGAAAACAAATGAGAGCAAGGCAAAAGAATTTTTCACTTATTTCTCGAAAAAATATGCCAGCCAGTCAAATGTTTTGTATGAGATCTGTAATGAACCAAATGGCAATGTGACGTGGGCAAAAGATATTAAACCTTACGCACAGAGGATGATCCGCCTGATCCGGACGTATGATAAGGATGCGGTCATTATCGTCGGTACACCGACCTGGTCGCAGGACGTCGATGTCGTGGCGGATGATCCAATCCGTAACGAAGAAAATATTGTTTATGCGCTTCATTTTTATGCCGCAACACACAAGGACTGGATCCGGAATAAGTTAAAGACAGCAGACAGCAAAGGACTTCCGGTATTTGTGAGCGAGTATTCCATCTGTGATGCATCAGGAAATGGTGGCATCGATTATAAAGAGGCAAAGGCGTGGATGAAGCTCTTAAAACAATATAAGATCGGCCACATTGCATGGAATATTTCCAATAAGAATGAGACGTCAGCGATGATCAAGGCATCGTGTAAAAAGACAGGAAAGATCACGAAAAAGGATCTGTCCAAATCGGGGAAGTGGGTTACGAAAAACTGGTAAAAAAAGCGTCGTGAAAGTCCGACGCTTCGAAAGAATTACCTTCGGTAATTCTTTGCTCCGCAAATAGCGAAGTTTTCTAATGAAAATAAAAAAGGTGCGGCATTATGCCGATCCATATAAATCATAGTGATAAGACAGGAGGGTATTTTTTATGAGTATCAAAATTCAAAATGTGACAGACGCATCGTTTAAAAAGTATGGGCGGATCCTTACAGAGGATTATGATGTTACAGAGCTGATCAACAAGATGCAGGAGATGCCGTGTCCGGCTGACGTTGTTTATGAGCCGTCAGTAAAAGAGTTAGAGGCGCTTCCGGTCATGAAGACATTTACAGATAGTCTGTATGGCGGGCTTCCGATCCAGATTGGATATTGCAATGGTCACAATCATCTTTTGAATGCTGTGGAGTATCACCGTTCTTCGGAGGTAAATGTGGCAGCAACTGACCTTATTCTTTTGATCGGGATGCAGCAGGATATCGAAGATGATTTTACATATGATACAAAGAAGATTGAGGCATTTTTAGTGCCGAAGGGAACCATGATCGAAGTGTATGCGACGACGCTTCATTATGCGCCATGCAGTGTAGACGGACAGGAGTTCCGTTGTGTCGTTGTTCTGCCAAAGGATACAAATTTGGATCTGGTTGTAAAACCGCAGGGAGCAAAAGAGGATAAGCTTCTGGTGGCTAGAAATAAATGGCTGATCGGGCATGCAGATGCAAAGATCGACGGTGCATTTAATGGCCTGAAAGGTGAAAATATTTCAGTGGAGTAATTCTCAATGCTGTAAATGGAGGGAACTCTTTCATTAGATGGAAAGAGAAACTCAAGAGGATAGCGGGAGAAAGAAGCCCAGAACGACATCCCGGTTCAAAACAAACACAAGCAAGCTTGCGAAAAGTTTTGAACCGGGATGTCGTTCTGGGCTTCTGTTTGGCTTATTCTCTTTTGTGTTTCCTTGTTAAAAGTAGTTCCTTTTTTTCAGTATCTATTATAAACGAGACTTGGCAATATGTATAAAAAACAATAGATGAACAGCCTTATGCACAATGGAGCTGAGACTCAGGAAATCGTGGAGGCCTTTGCTGAACACGATTTCTGCGGTATGAGGCTCAGTGGAATGGTTCGTGCATCCGGCTGTTCATCTATTGTTTTTTATACATATTGTGGAGCTGGTTTATAAAATGGTTTTGAAAACTAGGAAATACTCTTTTTAATAAACTCTGCAAACCCACTCTGCCCTTTTGTATTTAAGTGTGTCCCATCCTGATAGAACCAGTCGGAATGTTTTTTGGCCAGTTTGGCCCAGGAGATCACATGTACATTTTCATTTTTTTTCGCAAGGTCATTGATCTGTTTATTGACCTTACTTTTCCATGCAATGTTCTTTCCATAGATATTGATCCAGTAGATGGTTCTGTTTTTTCCGAGATAGTCGATCAGTTCCTGACCCGTGGCCGGATTAAAGTTTCCGTTTGTGCCGAGCGAGAGAATGACGGTGTCGCCTAAAGTTCCTTTTTGGTTCATTTTTTTTGCGACGTCAAGACCGTGACGGACCTGGCGGGAGACCTTTGCATTGATAACGGCGTTTTTCTGGATCTTCTTGAAAGAGGGCGCAGCTCCTAAAAATACAGAGTCTCCGATGACAGAGATGATCGTATCGGTCTCGTTTGGTTCGCTTGTGCTTCCCGGTGTCTTTTTCGGAACAGCGAGGGCCATCTGTTCGAGAAGTTCTTCATTTTGTTTTAGTTCTGCTTCGAGATGTTTCTCATCGGATTCCGGCGCTGTGAGAAGACCAAATCCGCTTACGACCGTGCAAAAGCATAATAGGAGTGCAGTTCCGTAGAGTTTGATTTTTTTGAAATTCTTCATTGTCGTATTCCTTTCTATATGGGAGATGTAGGTGTTTATTAGCTGATCTTAAAATGCCAGTATGGCGATGGGGTAGTGCCACAGATACAGCCAGTAGCTCTTTTTGCCAAGCAGTGTGATAAGAGAGGTTTCCAGTATATCTTCAAACCATTGGCGGTTGTCTTCAAAGAGACAGACCATTAAAGCGAAGAAAATACTGATACCAAATAGGCCTCCCTGGTAGACAAAATCGGATTGTCCGTCCACGGTCAGAAATAAAATACTGATGACTGTCACAGAAAGACCAAAGAAAAAACAGGCGATTTTCTTTTTTTTGAGGTTAAGGCGAAATCCCGGATATTCACACCGGAGAGCTCCCAGAAAAATTCCGGTCAATAACGGAAAAGCCATCGTATCTGTTCCGTAGTATACCCGCGAGGGATCTTCACCCGGGGTATAAAGGAAGAACATCCTTCCTGCCGAGATAAGAGCCAGTGCGAGAAAGAGAAAACACAGTTTTTTTCCGCTGACGAATGAGCGGCACTTCTGATATAGGAGAAAGAGAAGCGGCCAGAGCAGATAAAACTGGATTTCCAAAGACAAAAACCAGAGGTGGGTAAATGGTGAGGAATTTGCCATTTTGGAAAAGTAGGAGGCGTTCTGCCGGATCTGCCACAGATTATCATAACCGAGAAAGATACTGCAGATTTCCCCGCGCATTCCGGCTAGCTGATCCCGTTCGAACAGAGTCAGATAGCAGCATATGACAACGATCATGGCAAAGAGCGGCGGGAAGATTTTAAGAAAGCGTTTTCTGTAGTAGGTTTGGAATTGAAAGCTTCCATTGCTCAGTCTGGTATCGCTGGTTATAAACATTAAGTATCCGGACAGCACGAAAAACAATGAAATACCCAGAAAACCACCTCGAAATGTAAATGGAAATAAGTGGTACAGGACGATTCCTGTTATGCCAATCCCTTTTAGTGTGTGGAGCCCACATCGTTCAATTTTTCTGTTTTCATGTCTTTCGTTCATCGGGAACGCCTCCTTTGGTTTACAGTGTAACACAAATTATAGAGCAAGAGGTTTAAGTTGTCAACCACTTTTTTAAAAATTGGAAAATTAATTTGTGTTTCCATGGATTTTTTGGAAATACGGTTGACAGGCTAAACCATCTAATGTATAATATGGTTTACAAAGTAAAACACATGTATTTATATATGTGTGGAAGGAGACTATGATGAAAAAAGAAGTTCGTGTAACAAACAGCGAATGGCATGTCATGAATTGTCTGTGGGAGGAATCTCCGCGGTCGCTCATGCAGATCGTTCCGTGTTTAGAGGAACGTGCGGGATGGAGCAAGAGTACGAGTGCAACGATGGTGCGCCGCATGACAGAAAAGGGGCTGCTTGGATATAAGGAAAAAGGAAAGGCAAAGTATTTCTTCCCGAAAGTAAAAAAGGAAGATGTCGTCGTACAAGAGACAAGGGATTTTCTGCAGAGGATTTATGATGGAAGTATTGGGATGATGATGAGTGCGCTGGTGCACCAGAACGATCTGTCGAAAGAGGATATCAGGGAGTTACGGGAGATTTTAGAAGAAGCAGAACAAAATGCGAAAGAGGATGAAAAGAGAAAGTAGGTTATTGCGATGGGACGTTTTTTAGCATGGCTGATTGAATCTTCTTTGCTGATCATGATGATTTTCGGCATTCGGAGATTGTTTACAGGAAAAATTCCATATGTGGCAGTTTATGCACTCTGGCTTGTGGTGCTGGTGCGTTTTCTGATACCAGTGAATTTCATATCAACGCCGGTCAGTGTGGCCAATCTCGTTTCAGAGACGATTTTTAGTGATGAAACTACCGGAGAGGGCAAGACGGATCCTGAAACAGTGCCGCAAGAGGGAAAAGATGCTGCACAGGTATCATTGTATTCTTCAGAGAATACCTCTTCCGGGAATAACATGGAAGACTTTACTCTTCCGGAAACGTCCACAGAGGGAAACGTTTCAACGGATTTATCCATGAAGGAAATTTCTATAGATGAAACGGATAAAAAAGAAGTTTCCGGGGAAGTACAGTCTGGCAGGATGCATCAGGTGGAAAATACAGGGGTCAATGTAAGCCGTTTGCTCAGCCGGATCTGGTTTGGCGGAGCAGTATTTCTTTTTCTGATGATTTTTTTGTCGAATGCCCGTCTGCTCTGTAAGCTGAAAAAGAGCAGAGTGTTTTATGGACAGAGGGGAAATGTAAAAATATATACGGTTTATGATCTGAAAAATCCCTGTCTGTATGGATTTTTCAGACCGGCGATCTACGTTCCGAAAGGTCTTATTTCATCGGGAACAGCAGATGAAGAGGATCTGAAGCAGATGATCGCCCATGAATTTGTGCATTACCGGCATGGAGACCATATCTGGGCGATGTTTCGGATGATCGTAGTGTCTGTGTACTGGTTCCACCCGTTTTTGTGGTTGGCGGCCTCGTATTCCAAAAAGGACGCAGAGCTTTTTTGTGACGAGACGACGATTCGTCTGCTGGGAGAAGAAAAACGATTTTATTATGGAGAAATGTTAGTCCGGCTGGCCGGAGATCATGCGTGGGGGGATTTCTTTTATTCGATGATGCCGATGAGCAGGCGGGGGAAGGAGATGGAGCAGCGGATCCGGGCAATCAGCCGGAAAAAGAGATATCCCAGGTGGATTCTCATTCCGATGACCGTCATTCTGCTTGTGGCAGTCAGTGTTACATGCAGTACGGGATTTGGCCCACTTGCCAGAGAGAAAAAACAGGTATCGGATGAAGGGGGAGAGAATGTGGTCAGCGGATCGGCAGTAAGTGCTGTTTCCGATGAGCGGGCAGTAGAAACCAAGATGGTTAACAGCAGGATGGGGTGGCAGAATAAGTTTGATCAGGCTGCCAGTACGGTATTTCGTGCCAGTTCTTATGGAACAGGGGATTCTCAGTCCGGTGAAACAGAGAAAAAGGTTCTTTTTTTCCAGAATGCGTTAACGGAAGGGAACAACCCGGTTACATATGCAGCTACCCCACAGGAGGCTTTTAACAATTATGTACCCATTTTTACGGATGCCGTAAATACCGGGGATACCAGCAAGATTGACCGTGTACTGGCAGTGGGGAGTGAGGCTTATGGACAGCAGTGTGCACTCATTGAGAATTATTATAAACGTGGAATTCGTGAGGAAGTGAAGTCATTTTCTGCCTCTTCGGTAAAGATGATCGATTCGTCACATGCGGAAATCTGTTCGAAAGAAAAGATCAAGGTCTCTTATGCTGACGGAACATCCAGGATCGTCCGGCAGAAATATCGTTATTTGTGTGAGCAGTTCACAGCCCGGTCGATCTATACAGAGTGGCCGGTGTGGGAGATCACGAAAATGGAGGCATTGGGATAGCTCTGTCGAGCTAAGCAGGAGGAGGTTAGAGCTTATGAAGAAACAAAATAGTTTCACATTACTTTGTATGATTTTATGTTCTGGATTGTTGACCGGTTGCGGTGGGGAGTATGCCGGTCTGACAGAGGGAGACATCGTGAGCGGCCCGGCTGTGAGCGGAGAGGCAGTCAGCGGTGACTCTATCAAGGAGAAAACGGTCAGTGACCCGGCTGTCAAAGACGAGAAAGACGCAGAATCCCGGAAGGGGAAAACGGATATGAGCAGCCATCGTTTCTGCACAGATACAAATCTTTATTATGTAGTAAATGAGAATAAGATTATGCAGGCGAGGGTGGATGGCACACACCGCAAATGTATCAGGGAATGGCCAGATAAAGGGGAAGAAGAGAATTATGCAGAGATCATATATGCCGATAAAAACTGGCTGTATTATACGGTGTGCCTTGACTATGAGGAAGATATCGTATACCGTGCGCCCATTGAAAAAGATGCGGAGGGACAGGATGTGGTCCGCTTCCAAAAGGCAGAAGAACTTGTCAGAGCAGAGATGTTGAGTTCAAAATATGCAGATTCGGATTATTATTTTTATAAGGATTTGGATGCAGATAAGTTGATAAAATATGACCTAAAAAAGAAGAAAAAAGTATCAGAAGAAGGG
>CAZOIF010000052.1:0-21604 GCA_964579975.1 uncultured Eubacterium sp.
AATATCCTGCAATTCCTTATAGCCCTGGAGGATCTCCTGTACCCCGCGGGCCACCTGATAATGCTCATCTCCTACAATACGAGGATCGAGGATACGGGAAGTAGAACCAAGCGGATCTACCGCCGGATAAATACCAAGCTCTGAAATCGCACGGTCAAGCACGGTCGTCGCATCCAGATGGGCAAACGTCGTAGCCGGCGCCGGGTCTGTCAGGTCATCCGCCGGCACATATACAGCCTGTACCGATGTGATGGAACCACTCTTTGTCGAAGTGATACGCTCCTGGAGAGCACCCATCTCCGTCTGCAGTGTCGGCTGGTATCCAACCGCACTTGGCATACGTCCAAGAAGTGCGGACACCTCGGAACCTGCCTGTGTAAATCGGAAAATATTATCAATGAAAAGAAGAACGTCCTTTCCTGCCTTATCACGGAAATACTCCGCCATCGTAAGACCAGTAAGGCCTACTCGCATTCTCGCTCCCGGCGGCTCATTCATCTGGCCGAATACCATCGTCGTCTTATCAATAACACCAGATTCGATCATTTCATAATAGAGGTCATTTCCCTCTCTGGTACGCTCACCAACACCGGTAAATACCGAATATCCACCATGCTCTGTCGCAATGTTTGTGATCAACTCCTGAATAAGGACAGTCTTACCTACACCAGCACCACCGAAAAGTCCGATTTTTCCACCCTTCTGATAAGGGCAGAGAAGGTCAACTACCTTGATACCGGTCTCAAGCATTTCTGCCTGTGTGGACTGTTCCTCAAATGCAGGCGCTTTCCTGTGAATCGGATGATACTCCTGTACCTTGGGAGGCTCCTTCTCATCGATTGGATCTCCAAGGACATTGAACATCCTTCCAAGCGTATCCTCTCCCACTGGCACCGTAATCGGCGCTCCCGTGGCTTCCGCCTCCATTCCTCTTACAAGTCCGTCTGTCGGACCCATGGCGATACAGCGCACGGTGTCATCACCAAGATGCTGGGCAACCTCTACAACAAGTTTTTCTCCCTCTTTTGTCGTAATATTTATCGCATCATAGATTTCCGGAAGCTTTCCTTCCTGAAACCGGATGTCAAGTACTGCACCAATAATCTGAGTGATCACTCCAGGGCTATTTCCTGCTTTATTATCTGCCATCGTGATATTTTCACTCCTTTCTATATCTTGCAACTTTATTCGATCGCCGAAGCCCCGGCGACAATTTCTGTTAATTCCTGAGTGATTGCCGACTGTCTCGCACGGTTATACTGCAATCCCAGTTTGTCAATCATCTCCTCGGCATTGCTGGTGGCAGAATCCATGGCCTGCATTCTGGCTCCGTTTTCACTTGCCACTGCCTCTACCAGCGCACCAAATATAAGGCTGTTCATATACATCGGGATGATATACCCCAGCGTCTCCGATTCCTCCGGCTCATAGTTCATAAGAGCTTTTGCGCCCCGGTTTGCGGTGTCATCACCACTATCACTTTGCTGAGACGCTTCTTCCTTACTCATCTCCTCGATATCCTCCTCCGAAAATGGAAGCATCTTGATCAAGGTCGGAATGTGGGTCACCGTGTTTTTAAACACTGTATATGCCAGATACACCTCATCGATCTCGCCGTCCTCTAAGGCGGACATTACTGTTTTTCCGATCGATACGGCATCTCCGAACAACGGGTTGTTCATCACCTCAGAATAGTCTCCCCTGCACGTGTATCCACTACGCTGCACGGCTTCCATTCCCTTTCTTCCCACCGGAAAAACCAGCGTATCTTCTTTGGAAAAGTCTCCCTGCGTGACAAGTTTCACAACATTGGAGTTGTAACCGCCAGCCAGTCCACGGTTGGAACTGATGAGGATAACGCCCTTTTTCTTTGGGCCGTCTTTCTTTTTCTCCACCAAAAGAGGATGATCCAGATTCTGCGATTTTGCCAGCATTCCCGATACGGTCTCATACATCTTATCAAAATAGGGTTTTGTCTCCTCTGCCCGTCCTTTGGCATGCTGCAATTTGACCGTAGATACGAGTTTCATGGCTTTCGTGATCTGTGAAGTGCTTTGTATACTCGCTTTACGCCTTTTTATATCTCTCATTGAGGCCAATTTATATCACCTCTTTCACGCTTCATGAATAAACTGCTTCTTATATTCTTCGATCGCCTGAATCAGTTTCTTCTCCGTCGCATCGCTGATTTCCTTTTCATCGCGGATCGCAGCCGGAACTTCTGAATATTTTGTATCAATAAACTCAAAGAGTCCTTTTTCGAAATCCAGAATATCATCCACAGCGATATCCAGCAGATATTTATTGGTCGCTGCATAGATGATGATAACCTGATACCATACAGGCAACGGCGCATACTGACCCTGCTTAAGAATCTCACGGATTCTTTCACCCTGATCCAGCTTCTGCTTCGTGTCTGCATCCAGATCGGAACCGAACTGTGAAAATGCTGCCAGCTCACGATACTGTGCAAGCTCGATACGGATCGGGCCTGCGATCTTTTTCATCGCTTTGATCTGTGCCGAACCACCTACACGGGATACACTAAGTCCTGGATTTACCGCCGGACGGAATCCCGAATTGAACATCTCCGTCTCAAGATAGATCTGGCCATCTGTGATCGATATTACATTTGTCGGGATGTATGCAGATACATCTCCTGCCTGTGTCTCGATGATCGGAAGAGCTGTCAGTGAACCGCCCCCCAGTTTATCCGAAAGCTTGGCTGCACGCTCCAACAGTCTCGAATGAAGATAAAATACATCTCCAGGATATGCCTCACGTCCCGGTGGACGACGAAGCAAAAGAGCAAGTGTACGATAAGCAGCCGCATGTTTGGTCAGATCATCATATATGATAAGTACATCTTTTCCTGCTTCCATCCATTCCTCGCCGATCGCACATCCGGCATAAGGAGCAATATACTGAAGCGGCGCCAGCTCACTCGCCGTCGATGCCACGACCGTCGTGTAGTCCATCGCACCATTGTCCTCCAGCGTCTTCACGATATTAGCTACCGTGGACGCCTTCTGTCCGATCGCCACATAGATACAGAGAACATCCTGATCCTTCTGATTCAGGATCGTATCTACAGCAATCGCCGTTTTACCAGTCTGTCTGTCTCCGATGATGAGCTCTCGCTGACCTCTTCCGATCGGCACCATGGAGTCGATCGCCTTGATACCGGTCTGAAGCGGGGTGTCTACCGATTTACGGGAAATAACACCGCTAGCCACACGCTCTACCGGACGTACCTTTGTCGTATTGATCGGTCCCTTTCCATCAATCGGCTGTCCCAGTGCGTTCACGACACGTCCTAACATGGCATCGCCGACTGGTACTGTTGCCACACGTCCTGTGGTCTTTACCGTATCCCCTTCATTTATGTTTGATGCATCTCCAAGAAGAACCGCTCCGACATTGTCTTCTTCGAGATTCAGTACCATTCCGTAAATCTCATTCGGGAACTCCAAAAGTTCTCCCTGCATCGCCTTCTCCAAACCATGAATACGGGCGATACCGTCTGCGACCTGTATCACAGTTCCCACATCAGATACTTCAAACTCAGTACTGTATTTCTTAATCTCTTCTTTTATCACTGAACTAATTTCTTCAGGTCTTAAATTCATGTTTTACAAACACCTTCTTTCCTGGAAGTTATACCCTGACCTTACTTAAACTTCTCGTCATCTCTTCTAACTTAGTCTGGATACTATTGTCCACAACTCTGTCCCCGATCCGGATACGGATTCCGCCGAGCAGACTTTCATCTACGAGATAATTCATCTCAAGGCTCTCATATCCTGACGTCTGGGTAAGTTTTTCCTCAATACTGGATTTCTGTACCCCACTAAGTTCTCCCGGGGTCGTCACATAGACAACTCCGATCTTTTTATATTCTTTCGTTTCCCTCTGAAAATGATCCAATACGGACAAAATTTCGCCAAAGCGTCCCTTCTTCACCAAAATCTGGAGAAATCCCAACATAATATCGGACAGCTTACCTCCAAATACTTCTTCGATCAGGGCAAGACTTTTTTCCTGAGTCATCTCAGGATGTGCCATAATATCCGTAAATTCCCCATTCTCCCTCAGCGCTGAGTTTAAAAACTTCACTTCTTCCCATGTCTCGTCAAGTTTTCCTTCCTCAAGGGCAAGAGAAAACAAAGCATCTCCATAAACTTTAGAAACTAATTTTGCCATGTATCATCACCCATTTCCTTCAAAGTCTCGTCAATGAGCTGCGCTTGTTTATCCTCATCCATAGATGCTGCCACAAACCTCCCGGCCATAGCAGATGCCACCTGTACCATCTCCTGTTTCATCTCGTCGCGCACTTTGTTCTTCTCAAGCTCTACTTCCTTCTCAGCACGCACCTTGATCAGATGAGCCTCTTCTGATGCCTGATCCACAATCTCTTTCTCTTTGTCAAGAGCCCTGCGTCTCGCATCTGCCAGCATATCTGCCGCCTCCGCATCTACTCCGGAAAGCTTCTCATCATACTTCGCCTTCATTTCCATTGCATCTGACTGGGCTTTCGATGCCTCGTCAAGCTGTCCCTGAATAAAGTCCTTCCTTTTCTGGATGAGCTTTCTGGCGGGATTGAAAAGCAGATATGAAAGTAAGATAAACAAAACCAACATGGCGATTAGTGTAATTCCCGTATCAACGAGTAGCTGCGGGTCTAGTCCTAAGATTTTATCACCCATGTCTTCTCACCTTTCCTGCACACGGTTACTGTGCATTATTTTCTTTGTTACACCGATGCGTCCCCACACCGTGCATTGACTTACCCGCTCTTACTAGATCAATGGGTTTGCAAACAATAAGATCATCGCTACTGCCAGACCATAAAGACCTGTCGTCTCGGCAACCGCCTGTCCCAAAAGCATCGTAGACATGATGTCACCCTTTGCGCCCGGGTTACGTCCAACTGCCGAAGCACCATAACCTGCTGCGATACCCTGTCCAACACCAGGTCCGATACCTGCGATAACTGCCAGTCCTGCTCCAATCGCTGAAGCTGCGCTAATTAAATCTGCTCCTGAAAAATTCATAATAATGTCCTCCTTAAAATTATATTAATAAATGAAACTCTTAAATCATGCCCGAAAATCGGGCGTCAGCCAGTTTGTATGGCTCTTCCTTTCTCAAGAAATGCAGAGCATTTCTTGTCAAGCCCGGGAATCGGGCGTCAGCCCTATTCCTGGGCTTCATCACCCGCCGCATTTGCGACAAATACCATCGTCAGCATCGTAAATACATATGCCTGTAATGCGCCGGAAAATACATCCATATAAGCATGGAGTGCCGCCGGCCAGGCGATCGTTACAAACGATGGAAGCAGTCCGTAGATCAACGCCATCATCATCGTTCCCGACAGGATATTGGCAAACAAACGCAGTGACATTGAAATCGGCGTTGCAAACTCACTGATGATATTTACCGGAAGGAATAAGAATACCGGCTCAAACAAACCTTTGATCTTGCCCATTTTCTGCCACTTAAAGCCCTGATACTGTATCATGAAGAACGTGATCAGCGCCAGTGGAAGGGTAACACCAAAATCCGCTGTCGGCGGTCTGAGCCCGAACAGCCCGGACAAATTACAGGTAAGAATCAGCAAAAACAACGTACTGACATAATTCCTGAATACCGGCGCCAGTTTTCTTCCCATGTTATCAAGGATAAGCTTATCCAGTGTTTCCACTATCAGTTCGATCACATTGAGAAAACCGGTCGGTGCCTTGCGGTAATCGGCTTTTTTGATCTTCTGGTTCGCTACGATCGCAAACACGATCAGCACCACCATTACGATTGCCAGACATACATGGCTGGTCGTGATCCAAAAAGAAAAGTCACCAATCTGTATCTCTTTATAGCCATGTATATAAAAATCTACTTTATTGTCACCCAATTCTCTTCTCCTTTCCAAGACAAACGTCTTATAATTTTACTTTCAAACAGAAACCTGTCTAAAGTTCTTCCTGATCATCCGTCTGTGGCTGAGACATGCCCTTTTCCCTGAACACTACAGGATATAAGAGCGCCGCTGCCTTCTGCCCAAACAATCCGGCAAAAACTGTCACCGGATAAAATAAATGTGAAAAATAAAAACCACACATAAGTGCTGCCAGTGCGATCAGCGCCCGCAGAGACGCCATAATCTTTAAGTGGTTTGCCGCACCTTTTTCATTCATATCAAGCTCCACATCCAGCGTTGAATAACGGTGCAGCATCAAAAGCGCCGATACTGCGCTTCCCAGTATCTCACCCAGCACATAGGGTAAAATGGGAAATGGACGGATCATATATATCACGATCCCTACTGCAGTCACGATGGCCGCAAGTATCCAGATCAAAATAATAACCCTAATGAGTGTCTTTCTCGCTTCCCTCATCCGGCTCCTCCTTCGCAGAAAACTCCATATCTCCTCCACCAGACTCCGGAGCATGTATCCTCCCTGTGAGGATGAACAGACTTCTGATCGATGCCATGATTCCGATCAGAAGCATGATCATTACCCAGAATTTTGTACCAAAAAGCCTGTCGATATAAAGGCCAATGACAAAACTGAGCCCCATGCATGTCATCATCGCCAGTCCGATCTGGGTGATCATAGCCAGCGCACTCAAAATCTCTCTTTTTTCTTTTTCTTTATTTCTCTTTTTCATAATCCCTGACTTCTCTACATCTCCCCGGCCTTTTTTACACAGGCCTTCATCGCTTCGATCACAGCGCTTCGGAATCCCTCTTTTTCAAGTACTCTCACTGCCTCAATCGTCGTTCCGCCCGGAGAACATACCATATCTTTCAATTCTCCCGGATGCTTTCCCGTCTCAAGAACCATCTTGGCACTTCCCAGCACACTCTGGGCCGCCATCTCATATGCCTGTGCCCTCGGCATCCCATCTGCCACAGCAGCATCTGCCATCGCCTCAATAAATAAAAAGACATATGCCGGAGAACTACCGCTTACACCGATCACCGTATTGATCATGCTCTCCGAAACTTCATGGGCGATGCCAAAACTGGAAAAGATTCCCATCGTTTTCTCTTTTTCTTTCTCTGTTATATTTTTGTTAAAACATACCCCTGCGGCTCCCTCCAACACAAGCGCCGGAGTATTAGGCATGCTTCTTGCTAATTTGATATTCTTGCCAAAAAGGCGTTCGATATTCTCGATCGTCTGACCAGCTGCGATCGATATGATAAGGGCATTTTCTTTTACGACATCCCGGATCTCCTGGATCACGGTTTCAAACTGAAATGGTTTTACCGCAAGGACAAGTACATCTGCCGCCTCCGCAACTTCTTTATTATCTGTCGTAACATTTACTGAAAACTGTTTCCCAATCTCTTCTACTGCTTCCCTGTTTCTTCTGGAAATGATGATATCCCGGGGAGCATACAAACCCTTCTCAAGAATTCCCCGCAGCATAGCCTGCGCCATATTTCCGCAGCCGATAAAACCCAGCATTTTCTTTCCTGCCTCCCTGTCCCTTATTCTTCCTCAAGCATCGCAACACGCCTTGCATGACGTTCTGCCCCTGAAAACTCTGTATTCAAAAATGTATCTACGATCTTTACCGCAAGTCCTGCCCCTACTACCCTGGCACCAAATGCCACAATGTTGGCGTCATTGTGAAGCCTCGTCGCCTCTGCACTGAAGCAGTCGCTGCAAAGTGCGGCACGAACTCCTTTTACCTTATTGGCCGCAATCGAAATACCAATACCGGTCCCGCAGATCAAAATTCCTTTCTCACACTCTCCATCTGCGACAGCATGTGCCACTTTCTTGCCATACACAGGATAATCCACCGGATCCGCACTGTAGCTTCCGTAATCTTTATATTCAAGTCCCTTTTCCTCAAGATATTTTATTACTTCCTGTTTTAATTCGTAACCCGCCTGGTCACTTCCTAATGCGATCATCTTTTTCCTCCTCACTGCTTCAAACGTGTATCAACTCCACTGAAGCCTTTTCTTTATCTTATAAAGAAGATCCTTGATCTCCACATAACTCGCTTCATATGCGCTGTCATCCCCGCCATATGGTTCTGCGATCTCACCGTCCTCACCGGCAAACTCCTTGATCGTATATACATTTTCGATCGGTCCGGTCGCTTCTAATACCTTGACTTTCTGTGCAAAATTCATCGTAATGATGAGCGTGTCCTCTGTCACCTCATCGACAGAAAATTCCTGTGAAATCTGCTCTTCGCACGGTATGGAATGGGCAATGAGAATATCCGTCACCTTCATGCTCCGCGGTTCCGGAAACAACACCACAAGCCCGCGGGATATAATCTCCTTATCCTTGTCCATCAATATACTTTTGAACATCCATTCCGCCATAGGGCTGAGCGTAATATTCTCTTTCCCTACAAAAATGACTTTTTTAAAATCCATATCTACACATCCTCGGTCTGCTGTCCTGCCGCCTTTAGCAGACGGTTCATGATGGCCTCACTCTGGTCAGATTCATAAAAACTTTCTGACAAAATTATCTTTACATGAAGCTCATCAAAAGCACGAAGAACCCCATATATATATCTTCCTACCGTATCCTTTTTTCTGGAACCAGCCGCAACAACCTGTCCCACCGGATACTTGCCCTTTGATTCCTCCGTGGCAAGAATACCAATATCTTCTGCCTTGTATGCAGCAGAATCTATGTAATTTTCTATCACATCATTGATCCGTGCTGTCACGGCTTCCTGCTCTCCCCGGAACACTGTCATCTTCGCCTCCGGCGCATAATGCCTGTATTTCATACCAGGAGCCCGCGGCTTTTCATGCGTACCTGCTGACATCAGTGCGGGATCCATAGTCACCTCTCCTGCCACCTCCATGAGCATCTGCCATGTGATGTATCCCGGGCGCAAAATGACCGGTATCTCCCCTGTCACATCCACGATCGTAGATTCCAGACCAATACCTACCTCTCCGCCATCGATGATCATATCGATCTTCCCATCGAGATCCTGTTTGACATGTTCTGCTCTCGTCGGACTCGGCCTCCCCGAAGTATTTGCACTTGGAGCCGCCACCGGAACGCCTGCCTGATCCAAAAATTCCAATGCGCCTGCATGCTGCGGCATCCGCACTGCCACTGTGTCCAGTCCTCCCGTGGTCTCATAGGGAACACACTCTGCCTTCTCAAAAATCATAGTCAGCGGTCCCGGCCAAAAAGCCTCTGCCAGTTTCTCCGCGACATCCGGCACATACCGCACAATCTCCCGCAACTGCCTCATGTGACCGATATGAAGGATAAGCGGATTATCCGAAGGTCTTCCCTTCGCCTCATAAATCCTCTTCGATGCTTCCTTCAAAAGGCCATTTCCACCAAGCCCATATACGGTCTCTGTCGGAAATGCAACCAGTCCGCCTTGCCTAATCCTGTGTACTGCCTCATGGAGTTCTTCCCTGACAAATCCATATTCCGGACTCCATGTGATATATTTCGTATCCATAGCGTGTTCACCGCTTCCAATCCAAAAAATCCCTATAGCATATTTTACCACAAAATCATTGGTTATACAAGAAATTTTCTATCCCTTCTGCAATCGCTTCTGCCATACTTTGTTGATACGTGTCAGTTTTTAAAAGCTGCTCCTCTTGGGGGTTAGAGAGGAAACCGCACTCGATAATGGCAAATATCCCTTCTGTTTTTTTCAGCATGTAATAGCTGTCATTTCCCTTTTCCACTCTGTGGTTCCCATCTGCCAGCTCCTCTTTTACCGTATTCTGCAGCACAGCGGCAAATTCTTTACTCTCCTCCGAACCGCTGTAATAAAAAACCTGTGCACCCTTTGTCCCGGCAGAAAAACTATTCTGATGTATACTCACCGTGAGTGCCGGATCATTTTCATTGATGATACTCACGCGGGATTTCAGATCGGACATCTTTTTCTTTCCCGCCTTCTCATGGCAAAGCGCCTGATCTTCCTCTCTCGTCATAATAACCTGATAGCCGCTGTCCACAAGAATGTTCTTTAGCTTCAGGGCAATGCTCAGATTAATGTCCTTTTCGAGGGCACCTGTGACGCCAACTTTTCCGGGATCAAACCCTCCGTGTCCCGCATCCACAATGATCAGTTCTTTCGTATTCCGGCCTGTCATATTTAAAACTTCCATATCGTTTGCTTTTATGGTCGCTACCACGACCACCGCAAACATAACGATGACTACTGCCCATGTTTTTCCTGTCCCTTTTTGCCTTTTCATAAAAAAATCCACTCCATACATCTCTCATTATAATGTACGGAGTGGACAAAACGTGTATACCTATTTTTGAACATATTTTGCGATCGTGCTCCATGTGACCGGCCGCTCAAAACCGAGTTTCCAGAATGCAACTCCCCCCACATCCATTGAAAGTACTGTTTCTAATTTTTTATCCAGGGAAGTCTCCTCCTCAAGCCAGATCTTATACGTGCCGCCGTCTGCTTTAAACTCTGCATAATATTGTCCGGTCGCATCATCCCAGTTCGGCGAAACCTGATTGGACTGCAGCACACTTTCTGCCGAACTCATACCATAAGCGCCTTCTGGGGTGACTTTGATCTCATCCCCTTTTTTAGTCTCCTTCCACAGTCTGGTATAAAAAGGAAGCGCTGCTACAACTCTTTCTTTGGGAATAAACTCAAGCCCATATTCAATCCCATTTTTGACAAATGGAAGGGAAGAAACCGAACCGCTCTTACCACCACCGGCATAGTGTTCATCATATGCCATAAAGATTACATAGTCCACAACCTGCCCCTGCTCTTTCCAATTATAAAATGCAGAACTCTCGGTAGGAATGTAATCATCAACCGACACAACAATATCATTCGCATGGCAGCGAAGAACTAATTCTCTTAAAAACTCAAGGTATCCGGGCGCGGACGCCTTTGTTATTTTTTCAAAATCGATATTGATACCATCCAGATCATACTTCATCGCCGTAGTCACCAGATTATTGATGAGATTAGCTCGCACCGAAGTACGTCCCATGATCTTTTTAAGAGAAATCTTCTCATTAAAGTCATTCACGAGCCCCCATACCTTCAATCCCTTTGCATGTGCCGCCGCCACATACTCAGAACTGGCAAGGGATGTGATGTTTCCTTTGTTATCGCTAAGAGCAAACCATGTTGGTGAAATGACATTCAGGCTTCCTGCCTGGGAAATCTTCGCCTCCAATTCCGCACTTCCGACGATGCCTGTCATCTGATGCCAGCCAAGACATACTTTTCCATCCATGGCAATCTGCGGAAAAACATCCTCTTCTTTTTCTGTCGTCCACGCCTTATTTTCCTGTTCTATCAGATATTCCTTTGGCACATAACCTTCGATTCCATCCAGTGTCAGGATTTTCTGGTATTCATTTTCTACCTTCTCACTAGTATCTTTAATTACCTCTTGTCCTTCCGCCAGTTCGAGCAGATAATCATATTTTTTATTCGGTCCCACACGAAGCCTCACACTATCTGCCAGTTTTGCACATGTATGTGGGCTTTCAAAATCAGACTGGACAATGATACGGTTTGGATCCTTCTTTTCCTCATAATTGATCCGGGAGTACTGGCTCACAAAATCCATGGAAATATAAAGCGTCTCCCCATCCAGAAAGATTACCTGATTTTCCGCATTTACGGTTTCCCTTCCCACAGTATAGGAAGCGCTGTCCGGACTGGCGCTGATCAGGCCACCTGAAGTAGCCAGTGACAATATATTTTCCTTTTTATCCCAGTAAATACGTTCATTCATCTGCTCTGTCGCCACAGAAACGGAGACATACATCTTGCCATTTATGATCTTTCCCTTTTCCTCCGCCGGTTTCCCATTGATAATGAGCAATGCCTCATCCGCCCCCAGCTTATACTGTTCGCTCATCGGCCTCTGGGTAAAACTGGGTGCAAATTTTTTAAAGATCAGCACTCCTGTTGCCGCCAGCGCTGCCAGTATTATGATTATGACGACTGCCACAATTATTTTCTTCTTCATCCGCATCATGTCTGTCCTTGTCCTTTCCGTGAAAGTTTTCTATTTCTTTGTATAAAAACCTTTCTTAATCTCACATTTTGAAGTTCTTGATATTCTTCTCCAAAACATCCGCTGTTCCCTTTAAGTTCACGGCAGACTGTTTTACTTCTTTAAAACGGTCTGACACATTCGTGATGATACCGCTTGTTTCATGTGTATTTGCCACATTGCTCTCCGCAATGTCAGACAATTCCGCAACCAGGCCCATCATTTCTTTTCTTGCACGTTCTAATTCCTGCGTTTTACCTTCTATACTTCTTATATTCTGAATGGATGCCTGTATTTCTTCCATGACCTCACCAACAGTTTCTTCCGTACTTACAATATACTTGCTCTGTTTGCCGACCACTTCCTGCATATGCTGCATTGCCTCCACGACATGTCCTGCATTTTCGATCAGTGTACTTACCGTCTGGTCAATACTGCTGCTGGCCTCATCGGACTGATCTGCCAGTTTCTGAATCTCATCTGCCACAACAGCAAACCCTTTTCCCGCTTCCCCGGCTCTTGCCGCCTCTATACTTGCATTCAGTGAAAGAAGATTTGTCTGTCCGGCAACGTCGGAGATAAATCCTGCGGCTTCACGGATGTCCTTTGCCGACTCGTTGGTCTGTTCGGTCAGCCCTGCGATCACTTCGACCACCTTTCCAACTTCTTCATTGATCTTCTTCAGACTCTCGATCGCAGTACCAGTCTTGTCACTGGACAGCAGCATGTTGTCCGCACTCTTATTTAACGCTGCCGCCTCACTGCCAGTTTCAATGATCAGATTTCCCATATGGGTAATATTATCCGATGCATTTTTGGTATCATCTGCCTGTGATACGGCTCCTGATGTGATCGTATCTACGGACTGCATCAAGTCATCCATATTGTCAAAAGTCTGCTGTGAAGTCTGCTCTAACAGATCGGAAGCACAGATCAACTGATTAGTACTGTCACTGATCCCCCCAATGATACTTCGCAGATCCGACTGAAGCCTATGAATGGTTCTGGTCAAGTCACCCACCTCATCCTTACGTCCCATATGCTTCTGGTTCAGCTGGACATCCAGATTTCCTGTAGCCACCTCCTCGACACAGACAATCTCCGCTCTCAGCGCTTTGGATATGGAATTCGATACCAGACCAGCGCTTAACATACCGATAAATGCAATCAAAATAACAATAATAACCATATAAAATACAATACGGAATACACTGTTGACAGTTTCCTCTTTATTCACGCCTGCAAAAACCATACCAATCGGCTCTGTGCTGTCCCCATCCTGAAAGACAGGCGCATAATAGCCATAGTACATTTCACCGTCAATCGACACACTCTGGCTGAAATATTCCTTTCCATTCTTTAAAACTTCTTCTTCAATTTTAGCTCCTGCAGGACTGCCGAGGATACGGTTTCCATTTGCATCGGTAACAGATGTCATAATTCGGGTGGTTCCATAGAAAAAGGTAACTTCCATCCCGGATTTTTCTTTTATTGTGTCCAACAGATTTTCCGAACGGGAAATGTTATACCCTCCCTTCCAGACGTCTCCATTTTCCGCCATCGTATAGGAACCAGAATTCTGGTCATATGCCGCCAGTGTTGCAGATGCCGTACCCCGCAGGGAATTTTCTACCTGATTTGTAATGGAAGTTCTCAGCGATGTCACTGCCACGATAATGATTATGATTCCAAGAATACTAATTGGCAACAATGCACATAGCAGCATTTTAGTACGTATTGTTAATTTCATTTTGTTTTTCCTCCTTCTGTCACTTCACCAGAACAACATTTTCATAGTACCAGTTCAGTTTACCAGTAATGGCCGCATCATCCAGCGTCTTACCCTCGCTTCCGATCACTTTACCTGTATTGGTTTTCAATTCTCCGTCAAAAACATTGTTGCTGCCGTCTAAAATCGCGGCCGATGCCTCTGAAACCTTTTCCTGTGTTCCTTGCGCACAAAAAGAAGCCAAATCCGTTATTCCTACCAGACCCTCACTCATGCCTCCATAATAATTTTCACCACTCCATGTTCCCTCCATGACCGATTCTACAGCTGCCGTATAGTAAGCGCTCCAATTCCAAAGCACACTGCACAGACACGCTTTTGGCGCATCCTTACTCATATCTGAATTATACCCAATTGCATATACACCATACTCCTGCGCCAATGTTATCGGATAAGGCGTGTCGCAATGCTGTGCCATAACATCACACCCCATATCCAGCAGTTTCTTGGCCGCAGCTTCTTCTTTTTTCGGATCATACCAGCTATTTGTGACTGCTACATAAACCTTTGCATCGGGATTTACAGACGCCGCCCCAATGGCAAAAGCATCAATTCCTCCCGTAACTTCTGAATTAGAAATATCCTGCGCCGCCACATATCCGATTTTATTGCTCGTAGTGTTCATTCCCGCCACGATTCCGCTCAAATATCTCGCCTGATAAATCCGGCCAAAATAATTGTTAAAATTTTTTCCATTCGACAGGTATCCTGTACCATGGGAAAAATAAATATCCGGATATTTTTCCGCCATTTCAGCAGTAGGCTCCATATATCCCCAGCTTGTAGTAAAAATAATGTTGCATCCGTCCGAAATACATTCCTCAATCGCTTTCTTTGTCGCCTTTGCATCTTCGTCATCCACGATTTTTCGCTCAATCTGTTCTTCCGATAATCCCAGATTACTCTGCATTCCCAGGATTCCCAGATCATGCGTATAGGAATATCCGCTGCCTTCTGCCGGGTCAGTAATATATAAAACCCCCACTTTGATATCCTCTTTACGAATCCCTTTATCCCCCTCAGTGGCTTTATCTTCAGAAGCACCTTCTTCCGTCTTGCCAGCAGCATCCTTTGGTAATTCATAACCAGAATTTGTCACATAATCGTCTGGCTCTGCGGCACTTTCCCCACAGCCAGTCAGACTACCGGCTATAAGCACCCCGGCCATTATAAGTCCCAATATTTTTCTTTTCACAAACATTCCCCTTTCCTCCAATGTCTTACCTTTCATTCTCTTACTCATTGTATCATATATGCTCACTTTATTAAAGCAAAAACTAACATTTTTCGCTCTATTCTGAATTGGCTCCGTTAAGCTAAAAAGAAAATTCCCTGTGCATAGAGTTATAGTACTCCATGCACAGAGAACTTTCTTTTTGAAATACGGAAGCTGCAAAAACTACCCCCGCTACATGATCACTTTCTTCGGACATTTCTCAGCACACTTGCCGCATGCCTGACATTTCTCCGGATCGATCACTGCGAGATTATTCTCGAGTTTCACCGCATCGAATTCACACTGCTTTACGCAGAGACCGCATCCGATACATCCGGCTTTACAAACACTCATAACGTCTTTGCCCTTGTCATTGGAATTACACTGAACCTGATATGCCGTGTCGTATGGTTCGAGTGAAATCACATTGTTCGGACAGGTTTCCACACATTTACCGCAGGCCACACACTTTTCTTTATCAACTACTGCGATACCATCTTTGATCGAAAGCGCATCAAACTGACAGGCAGCCACACAGGAACCAAGTCCAAGACATCCGTAGGTACAGGCTTTGTCTCCCCGTCCGGGAACCATCACTGCCTGACGACAGTCCATCGTACCCACATAATTATATTTTACAGAAGCCTGCTCACAGGTTCCGGCACATCTTACCCTTGCCACCATCTTTGTCCCTGCTCCGGCTTCCACACCGAGGATCGCGCCAATTTTTTCTGCTACCGGTGCACCGCCGACAGGACAGCCATTTACCTCTGCGGTTCCTGCCACGATCGCCTCGGCCAGACCATCACAGCCCGGGAATCCACAGCCTCCGCAGTTATTTCCCGGAAGGCATTCCCTGACCTGATCCACGCGTTCATCCACCTCTACGGCGAAGAACTTTCCAGCCACACCCAGAAGAAGTCCGATCGCGATACCAAGTACTCCAAGGAGTACCACTGATATAATTATCGTATTCATACAAGTGTCCTCCTTTTATCAAAATCCAACGCCGCCAAAGCCACAAAATGCAATCGCCATCAGACCAGCTGTGATCAAAACGATCGGTGTGCCTTTGAAGACCTCAGGAATATTACTGTTTTCAAGTTTCTCACGGATTCCCGCCATCAGGACGATCGCGATCAAAAATCCGACCGAAGCACCGATGCCGTTTACAACGCTCTCAAGTACATTGTACTCGTTCTGCACGCTCAAGAGTGCCACACCGAGTACCGCACAGTTTGTCGTGATCAGCGGAAGATATACACCCAGTGATTTATAAAGCGCAGGCATCATCTTCTTGAGAACCATTTCCACGAACTGCACCAATGCCGCGATCACGAGAATGAATACGATCGTATTCAGATATTTAAGCTCAAACGGAACGAGCAGATAATTATATAACAGACTGGTACAAAGGGATGCGATGGTGATTACAAAAAGCACCGCACCTCCCATGCCTGCCGCCGTCTCCACCTTCTTACTGACACCAAGGAACGGGCAAATACCCAGAAACTGGCTCAAAACGAAGTTATTTACGAGAGCGGCTGTAAAAAGAATTGTAAATAAACTCATTATTTATCATCCTCCCTTCTGTCCGCAGAAACTTCCTCTGCAGGAGTTTTCCCGCATGTCTCTACATGACTTGCACATGCCGCACAGTTTCCAGTACAGGATGCTTCTTCTGCCTCCGGTGTATTCGTCGCACATGGCATTTTCAGCTTGTTCTGGATCGCTGTCAGGCCGGCGAGTACAAAGAATGCTCCCGGAGCCATGACAAACATCGCAATGTGGAATGCATCCGGTATAAACTGGAATCCGAATACTGAACCACTTCCGAGGATCTCACGGAAGATACCGATGAGCGTAAGGCCTACGGTAAATCCAAGTCCCATTCCGACACCATCCAATGCCGATAAAAGGATTGGATTTTTGGAAGCATAGGACTCCGCACGGCCAAGGATGATACAGTTTACCACGATGAGCGGGATATATACGCCCAGCGCACTATCAAGTGCCGGCAGATATGCTTTCAAAAGAAGCTGCACGATCGTCACAAAAGAAGCAACGACCACGATAAAAGCAGGGATACGAACCCTGTCCGGAATGATCTTGCGCAAGGCTGAGATCATCATATTGGACAAAATCAATACTACACTTGTAGACAATCCCATTCCGATCGCATTGCCCGCACTCGATGTCACGGCAAGCGTCGGACACATACCAAGCATCATAACAAAGGTAGGGTTTTCTTTGATAATACCATTTTGAAGTCGTTCTGTGTATTTATTCATCATTCAGCCCCCCTTACTGTCTTATCATATAAAAGGATACCTTTCACCGCATTCGTGATCGCACGGGATGTAACCGTAGCGCCAGACATCGCCTCGATCTGGCCTTTTTCATCCTTCGGCGTCGTCCCCGGTTTAAAGTACATCGGATAGCTGTCATCGGACGGATACTGAAGGCCTTTCTCAAAAGCGAACTTCGACTTGAAGTCATCGCTCTCACAATTTGCGCCAAGACCTGCCGTCTCCGACTGGGATGTGATCTCGAGTCCTGTCACGACGCCCTCGTTCACACCGAGCACAAAGGAAATGCTGCCACCGTAACCTTTTCTGGCATTTGCAATATAGACATTTCCAGCATCTGCGCCATTTACCTGAAGTTTCTTGACCGTCGTAACCGTGACATATTTGGAATAAGATTCTGATTCCTCTTCATTGACCTTACCCTGTGATGCCGATTTATTGATTACATGCTTTTGTAAAAATTCATTCACCTGATCCACAGCGCCCTCTTCTGCCTCTGTGACAGATGCTCCGTCAACGGAAGAAATAACGACTTCACATGCTTCATTATCTGTCTTTACCTGTGCCTGTTCGATCGGGCTCTTTGTGACCGTATATACCACGGCAAGGATACCACCAAGCACGAGCGTTATCACACAAAGAATGATCGCATCTATGACAAATGATCTCTCTTTCTTTTCACTACTCATTCGCTTTGCCCTCCTTTCCAAATGCCTTTGGAATGGTGACCATCTCGATCAGCGGAACAAACAGGTTGCCGATGATGATGGCAAATGATACACCCTCGGCAGATTCTCCGAAGAAACGGAACAGTCCGGTCAAAAGACCAAGCAGCACCGCATAGATGATCTTTCCTTTGTTCGTGATCGGGCTGGTGACATAATCAGTCGCCATAAAGAATGCACCAAGCATGAGCCCGCCGCCGCATACCTCATAAAAGACCGGTACATACGCGTCTGCAGCAAAGGAATATATAAAGTTAAATACGACAAATGTCAAAATATAGATCACCGGAATCTTCCAATCAATGATCTTTCTTACGATCAGATAAATTCCTCCGATCAAAAGAGCGAGTGCAGAGGTCTCTCCGATCGTTCCCCATGTCGTACCAAGGAACATATCTTTTAATGTAGTAGCAAGATCTGCCTGACATGTCGCCTCTTTCACCTGCATGAGCGGCGTCGCACTGGACGCAGCGTCTAACGTCGCCTGATATCCGCCCCAGAAGGAATTTCCCTTCGGGATCAAAAAGTTGTTGGTCATCGCACCACTGAATGAAAGCATAAGAAAACATCTCGCTCCCAGTGCAGGGTTCATAAAGTTCTGACCAAGCCCTCCAAACAACTGTTTTACAATGATGATCGCAAATACTCCACCCAGCACACACATCCAGATCGGAAGTGTCGCAGGTAAGTTAAGTGCGAGCAAAAGTCCGGTGAGCAATGCACTAAAGTCATACGTCGTAACCGGCTGTTTCATACATTTCTGCCATATATACTCTGCCAGTATGGCACTAACACATGTAGCTAATATTACAAGCACCGCCCTCATACCAAAGTTGCCGACACCAACAAGTGTGGCAGGTATCAGTGCGATCACAACATCCCTCATAATGGATTTTGTCGATGATTTATCACGAACATGAGGAGATGATGATACATTTAATAATTTATCCATTTTTTCCTCCATTCTGATGCCTTTATTTATTTTTACGGGCGTTGTCCATCACAGCTCTTCTCGCCTGTTTAAATGCCTGAGTCAGCCTTCTCTTTGCCGGGCACACATACGTACATGTTCCGCACTCATAACACTCCATCCCGTTTAATTTTTCAAACAGAGCCAAATCCTGACGATCTGCCGCCTCTGCCATTTTTTGTGGCACAAGATGGCTTGGACAAACCGAAGCACAACGTCCACAGCGGATGCAGTTTGTCGGTTCATGGATAGCCGCCTCATCTTCCGTCATCGCAAGGATCGACGAACTGGTCTTTGTGATCGGTACATTCAGATCATACATTGCCATACCCATCATCGGACCGCCGGATATCATCTTCTGTGCTCCCTCTTCGACAAGTCCTCCCGCTTCTTCTAAAAGTTCCGCATGGCTCATACCAAACTTAACTTCATAATTCTGCGGCTGCGCCATAGCACTTCCCGTCAGTGTCATAACCCTGCTCATCGAAGGTGTGCTCTTGCAGACAGCATCATACACAGCGAGCACCGTCTGGACATTGTCTACCACACATCCCGCATCGGCAGGAAGCATTTTCGAATAGATCTTCCTCCCTGTCGTCACATAGATTACCTGGCGCTCTGCCCCCTGAGGATACTTTGTCTTAAGTGTTTTTACCGTAATCTTATCCTCATCCTGTGTCAGATACTCAAGCTTGGCGATCGCCTCCGGCTTATTATCCTCGATGGCGATGATCCCCTCTGCGTTATCAAAGAGACTCAGAAGAACTTTCAGTCCCATGATCAGCTGTTCAGGTTTCTCAAGCATCAGACGGTAATCCGACGTCAGATACGGCTCACACTCTGCACCATTGATGATGACATATTCGATCTCATCCTCATTTTTCGGTGTGACCTTGACGTTCGTCGGGAATCCGGCACCACCCATTCCGACGATACCGGCATCTTTAATGATCTGCCGGATCTCATCCTTGGAAAGCGAGGTGTAATCCCTGTCGTCTCCCAGACCTTCGATCCCTTCATACTGGCCATCATTTTCGATCACCACACAGGTAGCTTTGGCACCTGAGACAGTAAGTCTCGGCTCAATCTTTGTTACTTTTCCGGAAACAGAACTTACGATATTGGCAGATATGAATCCACTCGCCTCACCGATGATCTGTCCCATTTTCACCGTGTCTCCTACCGACACAGTGGGTGATGCAGGGGCTCCGATATGCTGGCTCATTGGAAATACCAGTTCTTCCTTTGGCTCCATGACCTTAATCGGAAAATCCATGCTGAGTTCTTTGCCCTCATATGGATGGGTCCCCCCCTTAAAGGTTGAATTTCCCAAGTAAATCCTCCTCCTTTATAAATATTTAATATTTTTTATCATGAATACTCTTTCTATCATACCACTTTTCACGACAAAAAACAAGTATTCACGACAATTGAAAAAGAGTAACGGCGCCAATGAATTTTTCTCCGACTGACGCCGCCACTCTGTTAAATCCCTTTATTTTCTCCCTGCATATGTTCATGCAGCTGATGATACTTCTCTTTTGTAGCCATTCCACCCCGAATATGCCTTTCTGACTTGTTTATATCAAGTATTTTTCTTGCCTGTGCCGCCAACGCCGGATTGATCTGCATCATTCTCTCTGTAGCATCTTTATGTACCGTACTTTTTGACACTCCGAACTTTTTTGCCGTCTGTCTGACCGTGGCACCATTTTCCACGATGTAATTTCCAATCTCAATGGCACGCTGCTCGATATATGATTTCAAAAAACTACCCCCTGAATACTCGTTGATTCATTGTATGCAGAGGGGGTGGCGAATATGCTTGTGATTTCGTGGATTAAATCAGTTCAACTGATGTTAAAGAAAACTCTTGCAAAGGCCGACAGGAAAGAGTAAAATTAAGGTATATACTGTAATCAGCGAAAGCAGATAAACCTAAAATATAGGAGGATAATTATATGAGACTCATTACTCGTTCTGATTTTGACGGACTTGCCTGTGGTGCCTTGCTTAAGGAGGCCGGCATTATTGACCACTGGAAGTTCGCGCACCCAAAAGATTTGCAGGACGGACTTGTAGAAGTGAATGAAGATGACTGTCTTGCCAATGTGCCATATGTGGAAGGTTGTGGCCTTTGGTTTGACCACCATTCCAGCGAACACGAACGACTGCAATTAGAAGGGAAATATAAGGGTGAAAGCCGTGTAACGCCATCTTGTGCCCGTATCATTTACGAATACTATGGGGGACGGGAAAAATTCCCTCAATTTGATGACATGATGGAGGCAGTTGACAAAGTTGACTCCGGTAATCTGACAATCGATGAAGTCCAGAATCCAAAGGGATGGATTTTGATCGGATATTTGATGGATCCACGTACCGGTCTCGGACGCTGGCGCAATTTTACGATTTCTAATTATCAGCTCATGGAAAAACTGATCGATGCCTGCCGTACAATGACAACAGATGAAATTCTCGCACTTCCTGATGTTCAGGAGCGAATTGATGTGTATTATGAACAGACGCAGAAATTCAAAGAAATGGTAGAAGCCCATACTGTCGTGGAGGGC
>CAZOIF010000053.1:0-21361 GCA_964579975.1 uncultured Eubacterium sp.
ATGTGGTGATTTTTTGAAATTTACTCTTGACAAGAGGTCACTTCATAACAGGTGGATGGGGTCTTGATCAGAGTAGGGAGTTTTCCGGTGATCGTTTCCCCGAAAACCGTCTGGCCGCCATGCACCGCCATAAGGGCAGGGATGATGCTCTCAAAATTCTGTTTTAAGATATAGCCTTTAGCACCTATATGGAGGGCTTTTACGATATATTCATCATCAGAAAACGTAGTCAGAAACAGGATCTTGGCGTCCGGATGTTTGTGCAATATTGTTTTTCCGGCATCCAGTCCGGACATGTTTTTCATACGGATATCCATAAGAAGAACATCCGGCTGGTGTTTCTCATATAATTCTATGGCCTCTGTGCCATCATTTCCAATTCCTGCGACCTGTATTTCGTCACTTGCTTCCAAAATCGTTTTTAGTGAGAGAGAGACTAAGTTGTCGTCGTCGACGATCAGTACATTCATAGGATCAGTCCTTTCGTTTAAAATGGGTTCGGGTCTCCAAAGCATCTGTATTTACCGCATGATCGATATACTGATACAAAACCCGTTATCTGTCGAGAAGCGGATCGTTCCACCTAGCGCCAGTACCCGTTCTTTCATATTTGTGAGCCCGATACCGTTTCCATCTTCCGGAGAACAGTTTGGGGAGCCATTGTCCCGGATCTGGAGATGATAAAAACCGGGGTGCTCCCGGACCGTGATCTGTGCAGAGTCCGCATCACTGTGTTTCTGTATGTTGGTCACGGCTTCTTTTACAATGGAAATAAAAGCGTATTTAATGTTCTGCGGGAGCGGAGTTTCAATATCGTATTCGAGCCGGATAGAAGGTGTTGGGATCCGGGAGATGATGTCATTTAATACGTCGTGCAGATCAATGGAATCGTTATGCAGATCGTGGACGCTGTTTCGGATACTGTCCATAGCGGTGTTCAGCGTATCGTGGAGATCCGATAGGGGAGTGCTAAGCGCCGGATCTTTATTGATCACTTTGAGCGCACCAGTCTGAAGAATGGACCGGGTCAGCATATGCCCGACATTGTCATGGATTTCCCTGGCGATCCGGTTTCTTTCAGAAAGAGTAGCGACATGGATCTCATAGTCCTGTTTTTCCCGGAGTGCCTCGTTGCGCTCCCTCAAAAGAATGGCATTTTCCTTGCTCTCATCCCGTTCCACATGGAGGCGGTGCAACAGCTCTTTGATCCGCTTGGAGTAAAGACAGAGAAGAGCACTGCCCACAAATGTCATAACATAAGGAAAAAGGAGACATTGTGGCAGTTGCCATAATGTCAAAAACCCGGTTGCACAGACGATGGCCAGAGAGATCGGATGATAAAAAAACAGACTGTCATATAGCATAAGTGGAACATACAGGCCCAATCTGGGATAAACCAGGCAGAGCAGACAATATAACCCCAGTAGAATATTGGTTTGTTTTGAATATTCATAATAGGTGCAGAGTGCGGAGAGAGCCAGAACTGACAAAAGGTTGACGATATACCCGGCATTCAGTCCCATATACCAGAGCATATAGCTGCAGCCTGCAAAAAGGAATAATTTATTTCTTAAGTCTCGCAAGGGCCTTCTCCTTTCCCGGTGATTGTTCGAGCGGATTTTTTATATGGTAAGTATAATGTGCCAAATCATATTTTGTCAATGACAAAGACAGATGACATTTGTCATAAAAAGAATTGATGATTTTCACTGGTAAAAAAGTAATTTGTTTATTAAAATAAAAACACAACAGGATAAATATCCCATTTTTAAGGTATTCTGGATAAGACGAGGAGGAATCAGTATATGGCAGCAATCGTAGAGGTAGAAAATCTGGTAAAACGCTATAAGGAGCTTGTGGCGCTGGATCATTTTAACCTGAGGATCGAAGGGGGTGAGATTTTTGGTCTGCTTGGCCCGAATGGCTCGGGAAAGACGACAGCGATCAGTAGTATCCTTTCTCTTTTGAAATACGATAAGGGAATGATCCGGGTATTTGGAAAAGAAATGCGTCCGGACTCCTATGACAGCAAAAAGGAGATCGGGGTCGTTTTGCAGAATGTAGCAGTTTTTAATGAATTGACGGTTTATGAAAATATTGATTATTTCTGTGGGCTGTACATTGAGGACAAAGCTACGAGGAAGCAGTATGTGGAGGAGGCGATCCAGTTTGTAGGACTGGAGGAATTCCGCAAATTTTATCCCAAAAAGTTATCGGGGGGACTTCTCAGGCGTTTGAATATCGCTTGCGGAATCGCACACAAACCCAAGCTGATCTTCTTTGATGAACCGACTGTGGCAGTTGATCCACAGAGCCGGAACAAGATTCTTGAGGGGATCGTAGAGCTGAATAAAAATGGGGCGACGATTATTTACACTTCCCATTATATGGAAGAAGTGGAGCAGATCTGTACCCGGATCGCCATTATGGATAAGGGACAGAACCTTGCGATTGGGACGAAGGAAGAACTCAAAAAGATGATCAAAAATACGGAGAGCATCACAGTAGAGGTGCCAGGGCTGACTAAGGAGCAGGTGGAGCAGATCGGAGAGTTGGAGCATGCCTATGAAGTGGAATATGAAAATGACAGCCTTCGTATCCGTTTCAGCGGTGGTGCCCATAACCTGATCCATGTACTGGAATATTTCCGGGGACAGGGTGTTTCTTTTGGCAGGGTATATACGGAGCTTCCGACATTGAATGATGTTTTTCTGGAGATTACCGGAAAAGAGCTCAGAGATTAAAAAGAGGGGGATAGGTATGTTTGGACATCTTTTTAAATATGGATTTAAGTCCCTGATGCGGACGAAAGAAAACGTGTTCTGGACGTTGGTTTTTCCATTTGCATTGTGTACGTTTATGTATATGGCTTTCAGCAACCTGTTCGAGACGACGGAGCAGTTTCATGCGGTTCCGGTGGCTGTTGTTCAGGAAAAAGAGGATGAGATCATTGACAGTATGTTTGGAGCGGTTTCAGAGGAAGGAGAGGGACAGCTTTTACATATAACGAAGACATCTGGCGAAGAGGCAGAGCAGATGCTTGAGGATGAGGAGATTCAGGGAATCATTTTTGTGGGGGATGAGCTTTCTTTGAAAGTGACCGAAAACGGGATGGAGCAGACCTTTTTGAAAATGGTGCTTGAACAGTTTGCACAGTATAAAAAGACGATCACAGATGTAGCGGAGGTTCATCCGGAACAGATTATGCAGACGGTAATGGAGCTTTCTTCCCAGAAGGAATATTACGAGGAAACAGACTCATCGGGTGGAAATCAGGACAATGTCATGAATTTCTTTTATGCGATCTTTGCCATGACCTGTCTGTTTGCGAGCTATGCCGGTTGTGATAAGGCGGGGAAGATACAGGCAAATGTTTCTGTTTTAGGACAGCGGAGGAATATCGTGCCGGTCCATAAGATGAAAAATATCCTTGTGGATTTTCTGGCCTGTGAACTCTTGCAGTATAGTATTGTCTGCGTTTTGCTTTTATATATGAAGTTTGTACTTGGACTTGGACTGGGAGATAAGCTTCCGGCTATTTTCCTTCTGCTTTTTATGGGAACCAGTTATGGGATCATGTTTGGGATCTTTGTCGGTTCCATGCCGCGTATCAGTGAAGGGATGAAGATTGGACTGCTGACGGGGATCAATCTCCTGTTTTGCGCCATGAGTGATCTGATGGCGACAGGGATAAAAGATATGATCGAACATTCCGTGCCGTTTGTAAATGATATCAATCCGGCGGCACTTATTTCAGATTCTTTTTATGCGTTGAATATCTATGATACGTACGGACGCTTTACACAGAATATGCTCCTTCTGGGAATCGGAGCAGTAGTGCTGGCAGTTGCAAGTTATCTTATGGTAAGGAGGAGTCGTTATGCAAGTCTATAAGATTTTTTTCCGTATATTGAGTAAACAAAAGGGACAGATCATCATGTATCTTTGTATCTTCCTCGGAGTTGCAGGCATTGTATCCGGTCAGGCAAGTGATCCGGCAGAAGGCGTCTTTGAGGGAACAGATTATACGATCGCAGTGTTTGATGAAGACGGCTCAGAGTATAGTAAGAGTCTCACTGCCTATTTGGCTTCCGGACATGAGGTGACAGACATTCAGGATGATAAAGAGACGATCCAGGACGAGCTTTATAACCGGAATATTAGCTGTGCCGTACGGATTCCCGCAGGATTTGGTGAGTCTGTGGCACAGGGTGGAGACATAAAAAAACCGGAACTCACTACGATTCCGGGGACGATTTATGGTGAGACCTTTAAAGGCATGGTAAATAAATATATGTCATTGACAAGGAGTTATGTGGCAGGTGGATTTTCGGCGGAAGAAGCGCTGAAAAAGGCAGAGGAGACCTGTGCGGAGACTGTGTCGGTTTCGATGTCGCAGGAAGGCGGGGGAAGTACCCACAGCCGGCTTTATTATTACTTTGCGTATCTGCCTTACATTCTTCTGTCGATCTGTGTTGTGGGGATCGGGCCGATCATGATCGTGTTCCATAAAAAAGATGTGAGGGAGAGGAATGCGTGCTCTGCGTATTCTCTGAGCCGGATAAATCTTCAGTTGTTTGCAGGCGTGGTGACGGCAGGAATTGCTATATGCCTGCTGTACTGCCTGATGGTGATGACAGGGACCGGAACGGCGATCTTTAGTTTTCAGGGGGGGTTACATTGTCTGAATATGGTTTGTTTTATGGTATTTTCGCTGGGCTTTGTATTTTTTCTGGGGCAGGTAGTGAAAAAGGATCATATACTCAGTATGATCTCAAATGTTGCTGCTCTCGGAATGTCTTTTCTCTGTGGTATTTTCGTGCCGCTTGAATTTCTGGGTGAAGGATTGATCCGGGCAGCACATTTTCTTCCGGCATATTGGTATATCACATCGGCAGATTTTATCGACCGATATATGGATGGAGGAGCTTTGGGAGAACTCTGGACAGGACTTGGGATCGAGCTCTTGTTTGGCGCAGCATTGATTTGCGTGGGGCTGGCATATTCAAGGGTGAAGATGGGAAATTCGGCAGCATGAAAAGGTGAAGAGTAGTACAGTCATCCTCGTTAATCTTTCGGGGGCGGATAAGCATATATCCGCCCCTCTTTTTCGTTGTGGAGCGACCTTCTTTAAAGGGACATATACGGATCACATCGTAATTTTAAGAAAAATCCTATAAAATCTATTATTCATATTGACATACTAGGAAAATAGTATTAATATATATACTAAGGTAGTCTTCCCATTGGTGGTGTTGAGACAAAACGAAGAACAACGAATTAGAATTAGGAAAATGAGGTATCAGTGATGAAAAGCACAGTACTTGATGAGGCGATTTATGAGAGGTATATCGTGCCCTCGAAACGAAAAAGAACAAAGCTTGCCGGCTTGGAATTTGAACTGCCGGTTGTTAATCATAAAAACCTGCCGGTCGATTTTAGTGTGGTACATAAGGTGACAGATGCATTTATTCGGAAGTTTTCATTTGACAAGGTCTGCAGGGATGACGATGGATTTATTTATGCTGCTGTCGAGGAGAATACAGGGGATGGGATCTCTTTTGATTGCAGTTATAATACGTTGGAATTTTCTTTTGGAACGGAAAGTGATCTAAATGTACTGCATCGGCGGTTTGCACAATACTACACTTTTGTGAGCGAACGATTCGGGATTTACGACCATGCGTTGACGGGAATGGGAATCAATCCGCACTATGCGGTCAATCAAAATATTCCCGTAGTCAGCGAGCGGTATCGTATGCTGCTCCATCACCTTTCTTCTTATAAAGATTATGGGAAGGCGATCCTGTTTCATGATCATCCGAATTTTGGGCTGTTCTCCTGTGCAAGCCAGGTACAGATGGATGTGGAAGAGCGTAATCTGGTGGAAACACTAAATACTTTTACGAAACTGGAACCGTTGAAGGCGTTGATCTTTGCGAATTCCCTGTGGGGAGAAGAACAGGAGCTTTTCTGCAGCCGGGATATGTTGTGGAGACGCAGCCTCCATGGCTTGAACCGGCATAATGTAGACATGTATGGAGTGGAACTGGAGTCTATTGATGAAATCGTGTCTTATATCAGGAGCATGAGTTTGTATTGTGTGGAAAGAGAGGGAAAATATATTAATTTTCACCCGATTCCCCTGATGGAATATTTTGCGTCTGACGAAATTACCGGGGAATATTTTGATGGGGAAAGATACCGGCAGATCCGTATACATCCGGATATTTCGGACTTGCAATATTTGCGCTCCTTTAAATTTGAGGATCTGACGTTTCGAGGTACGGTGGAATTCCGTAGTGTATGTGAACAGCCGGTAAAGGAAATCATGGCATCGGGAGCTTTTCACGCGGGGCTTATGGAAAATCTCCACCCACTGACGGAGCTGTTGGAGCATGATGGTGTGATCTATCATAAAGGCTACAATGCATCAGAGCTTAGACGTATGTTTGTAAAAAGAGAACTTCCGGAGTTGTTTGACTGGAAAGAGACTTCCCGTTTGATCATCAAAGTTCTGGAACTCGCCAGAAACGGGTTGCAAAAACGCGGGTTTGGAGAAGAGACATTCTTAGAGCCTTTATACAGGAGGGCAGAATGTTTGCTCAGCCCAGCGAGAGAAATGGCAGAAGGCCTTCGGGCGGGTAAGAGCATGGAGGACTATATTGAGGAATACGGGAGGCTGTAATGTTTCACATTGAAGATGAAGTTGTAAAAAAGCATATTTTAGAGGGGCGTTTTGGCTTGGAAAAAGAGAGCCTGCGGGTGCTTGAAAATGGAAAGTTTTCCCATACCCTGCATCCCTTTCCGGAAGATGAGCATATTGTAAAGGATTTCTGTGAAAATCAGACGGAAATAAATACTTCTGTTCATGATAGCATCCGGGAAGCTGTCGAGGAACTCCGGTTTCACACCCGCCGAATTTGCGAAAAACTGCAAAATCTTCCTCATAAGGAATATCTGTGGCCATTTTCCAGCCCGCCTTATATTGAAAATGAAAAAGATATTCCAGTGGCGCTTTTCGAGGGAAAGAATGTGTCGAAAACAGCATACAGGGATTATCTGGCGGATAAGTATGGGCGCTACAGAATGACTTTTTCGGGAATCCATGTTAATTTTTCCTTTTCCGAGCAATTATTGGAAGCGGATTTCAGATTACAGGATACCGAAGATTATACCGGGTATAAAAACCGTCTATATCTCACTCTGGCAAAACAAATGGCGGCATATGGATGGCTTCTTGTGGCGGTGACGGCCGCAAGTCCGCTTCTTGACAGTTCTTTTGTGGAAAAAGGGATTTATAACCGGGATGTTTTTACCGGAATGGCATCTGTCCGCTGTAGTGAGATGGGATATTGGAATGAGTTTGCGCCGATTTTTGACTATGAAACCATAGATGCCTACGCAGACAGTATCCAGAAATATGTAGATAACGGACTGTTAAAAGCCCCGTCGGAATTATATTTTCCGATCCGCTTAAAACCGAAAGGAGAAAATGACCTGGATACTCTGCGAAAGAATGGAGTGGATCATATCGAATTGCGCATGTTTGACTTAAATCCCCTAACGGCATCGGGCGTGGAAGAGAAAGATATTTTATTTGCGCAGCTTTTGATGATCTGGCTGACAGCTACCGGGGATCAGCCTTTTTCCCAGAGAGATCAGATACAGGCGGTGCAAAATTTCAAAAATGCAGCCCGTTACGACCTGAAAACGGTGCGGATCCTGACTCCGGATGGGAAAAATTATCCGGTCAGTGAGGCGGCGATCCGGGTGATTGAAAAGATGAAGGAGTTTTATCGGGAACTGGGATCTGCGGTACAGGATGTCCTGGAATTTGAATCTGAAAAATTTACCGATGCCGGAAACCGTTATGCATGGAAGATCAGGGAACAGTTTCAGAAGGGCTATGTAAAAAAGGCGCTGGCGCTGGTGAAAGAAAGGCAGGAAAGGCAAAATGTGTGAATTGTTTGGAGTAAGCTCGAAAAAGAAGATTTTGTTAAATGATATGCTGCGGGAATTTTTTTCTCATGGTACCGACCATCCACATGGCTGGGGAATGGCGTTTTTTTATGGGAATGCTGTGTCTCTGGAGAAGCAGCCGGAAAGTTCCTGCAAAAGCCTTTATTTAAAACAGAGGCTGCGGGCTAAGATCGAGGCGGATCATATGGTTGCCCATATCCGGCTTGCGACAAGGGGAACTTTGGAATACGAGAATACCCATCCCTTTATTATGCGAGATAAGTCCGACCGCACATGGACACTGATACATAACGGGACGATCTTTGAATGTGAGGCACTGCGCCCCTTTGTGTATGAACAGCAGGGCGGGACGGACAGCGAACGGATCCTGTGCTATGTGATCAGCAGGCTCAACGAGCTTCAGGAGAAAAATAAGCGGGTATTGTCACAAGAGGAGCGTTTTCATTTGTTGGATCAAATAGTCTGTGAGATATCGCCGGAGAATAAATGCAATCTGATTTTGTATGACGGGGAAGTGTTATATGTGCATACGAATTACAAGGAAAGCTTATTCCGCTGCCGCAAAGGGCCGGCAACGGTTGTTTCCACAAGGCCATTGGACAGGGACGCATGGGAGGAAGTGCCGCTGAATACCTTGTTTGCCTATCAAAATGGAAGCCTTTTGTATACTGGTACGGATCATGGGAATGAATTTTTTGACAGCGAGGAAAAGATGCGCCTGTTGTTTTTGGATTCTGCAAATTTATAGCAGAGGATATATGCCCGGTTTTGGAGAGAGGTTCATATTTTCTTTTCTGCTTTCATAGACTGATACAAAAAAGGGATTTGAAGATATGCTGAACAAACTCTGGGGGATCATGCTGTTAGCGGGGATTATCGTGGCAGCGTTTACTGGGAAAACCGGGGCGGTGGGGACTGCTGCTATTGATTCATCCAAGGAGGCAGTGACGCTATGTATTGCGATGCTCGGTGTGATGTCCATGTGGACAGGGATTATGAATGTGGCCAAAAGAGCTGGTCTGATCGATGCCATGACTAAGGCATTGAGACCGGCTCTTCGTTTTTTGTTTCCGGACATACCGGAAGGGCATGTGGTGAATGAGTATATTTCTGCGAATATGATCGCTAATATGCTTGGACTTGGGTGGGCGGCGACGCCATATGGTCTCAAGGCAATGGAGCAGATGAAGGAATTGAACGATAACAGCCGCATTGCCAGCGCAGACATGTGTACCTTTCTTATTATAAACATCTCTTCTCTTCAACTCATTCCGGTGAACATCATCGCATACCGGAGCCAGTACGGAGCGGTGTCACCTACGTCGATCATTGGCATGGGCCTTGTGGCCACTCTGATTTCGACGGCGGCAGGCGTTATATTTGCCACGCTTGCCAGAAAATTCAGTCGGGGAAAAAAGAAGTGTGATGCCAGAAAGGATGGTGACAGATGAGGTTTTTATATTATCTTTCAGATAGCATGATCCCATTTGTCCTCCTTCTGGTGACGGGGTACGGACTCCTGAATAAAGTAGATATTTTTGATGCGTTCATCGAGGGGGCGGTCGATGGGTTTAAGACAGTGTATAAAATACTGCCGACGCTGATCGGGCTCATGATCGCCATCGGCGTTCTCAGGCAGTCCGGAAGCCTGGATTATCTGGCAGGGGCGCTTAAGCCGGTTACGTCTCTGCTCGGATTCCCTTCCGAGCTGGTGCCGCTTGTCACCGTGAAAATGTTTTCTTCTTCGGCGGCAACAAGCCTGCTTCTGGATGTATATAAGCAGTTCGGTCCGGATAGTGGACTGGGTGTTCTGGCGTCTGTGCTTATGAGCTGCTCGGAGACGATTTTTTACACGATGAGTGTATATTTCATGACAGCTAAAGTAAAGAAAACGAGATATACACTGGCGGGAGCGTTGTTTGCAACGTTGGCGGGAATCGTTGCGTCAGTAATTCTGGCAGGATAGGGAAATCCGGGAAAGCAAACTGGAACGTTAAGTACTGCTTGACATTTTAGCCGAAAAGTGGTATTTTAAGTGTAAAATGAACCTATATACTTCAAAGGGGAGAATGAGGGAGGTAACATGGATAGACAACAGGTATTAATCGTTGATGATGAAGAAGTAAACAGAGTGATATTAAAGCAGATTTTTGAAGATGAATTTGACATACTCGAAGCGGCTGATGGTCAGAATGCAATTTATCAGATTGAGAACAACCAGAATATTACGTTGATCCTGCTTGATGTTATCATGCCTGTAATGGATGGCTTTAAGGTTCTGGAGTACATGAAGGAGCATGAACTGATCGAAAAGATCCCTGTCATACTGATCACTGGTGAAAGTGTCAAGGACAGCGAAGATAAAGCCTATTCCTTTGGTGTGGCGGATGTGATGCATAAGCCATTTTATCCTCATATTGTAAGAAGAAGAAGTAAGAATATCATTGAGTTATATCAGAATAAACATAATATGGAGGTTCGCCTTAAGGAGCAGGAAGAGGCGATCATGGCGAAGGAGAAAGAAATTCGTCAGAACAATGAGTTTATGATCGATGCGCTCAGTTCTGTGGTAGAGTTCAGAAGTGCAGAGACGGGCGAGCATGTAAGGCGGATCAAGTACTTTACAAGGATCATGCTCAAATATCTTGCGAAGTATTTCCCGAAATATGGATTAACTTCGAATCAGATTGATGAGATTGCAAGGGCATCCGCACTGCATGATATCGGAAAGATTGGAATTCCGGATGCAATCCTCTTGAAACCGGGGCATCTGACAGCGGATGAATTTGAGATCATGAAGACGCATACGACGATCGGATGCGATATACTGGAGAATTTCCGGGAGAACCAGAGCAGGGAATTTTACCGATATTGTTATGACATTTGTCGTTATCACCATGAGAGATGGGATGGAAATGGATATCCGGATCATCTGGTGGGAGACGAGATTCCGATCAGTGCCCAGATTGTTGCCGTTGCAGATGTTTATGATGCACTGGTGAGCCCAAGAGTATATAAAAGCGTATATGCCAATAATATAGCTTTTGATATGATTATGAATGGTGAGTGCGGTCAGTTCTCACCGGATGTGTTGGAATGCTTCGAGCTTGCCAAGGCAGATTTCTTCAATATTGTAGAAGTAATCAAGATGTTTGAATTTAATTGATACTGAAACATATATTTGGCAGCAAAAAACAATGAAATTTTTTGCTGCCATTTTGTTTTGCTTGGGGGGATTACAATGGATTCAGGTAAAAGAGATGTATTTCCGGCGGAACATATGCTGGAGATGATTTTTATATTTGACCATACAGGGAAGATCTCCTATGCGAATGCGTCAGCCAGACAGAGACTGGAGTTTGGGGAAGAGTTCAGCGACAGGAGTATCGCAGATGTTTTCCCGGGGGCATTCAAATTGTCTGCGGACGGCTTTGAGACCGATTATCCATTTGGAAATGAATTGCAGGATCTGGTGGCATATCGTAGAAATATGACCTGTTTTCCTGTAGAGGCAAGGATTGCTCCGTGTGATGATCGTCCGGGAACGTACATATGTATGGCGAATGATATACTTGAAAAAGAGTACTTGAACCGGGAGATTGAGCAGGTGAGGCAGGAAGCCAAGCAGGCGATGAAAGTAAAATCCGAATTTGTGGCCAATGTGACGCATGAATTACGGACGCCTGTAAACGGCATACTGGGTAATGTCCAGGGGCTGTTGGACGAGGAAATGGATGAGCGTACAGAAAAATCGCTGCGCCTGATCGAGCGTTGTTGTGGTGATATGAACAAGATCATCAACAATATTCTTGATTTCTCAAAGCTTGAGGCGGGAAAATTCAGCCTGGAGATACGCAAATTTCATTTTAGGAATATGCTGGATTATGTAAAGGGGAATCATGTAAATAAAATCACGGAAAAGGGATTGGAATTTTTTATGACCGTATCTCCCCAGATTCCGGAATATATCATAGGAGATGAGTTAAGGATCGTACAGATCCTTAATAATCTGCTCTCGAATGCCCAGAAGTTTACTGCTTTGGGAAAGATTACGGTTGAAGTGTTAAAGACTGCCCAGGTGAACGACCGGATTGAATTGTTTTTTATCGTAAAGGATTCGGGGATTGGAATCGATGAAGCGGATAAGGATAAGCTGTTCCAAAGTTTTTCGCAGGTGGATGCGTCGATTTCCAGAAGATATGGCGGCACCGGACTGGGGCTTAATATATGCAAGCAGCTTGTAGAGCTGATGGGCGGAACGATTGAAGTTGAAAGTCAAAAAAACAGAGGCAGTACGTTTTCTTTTTCGATATGGGTAGAGGCCTGTGAGGAAGAAACGGTTCCGGCCGGATCAGGTGATGCCGAGATGTCTCTTTTTGCGTCAACACCGTTAACGATTTCGGCACAGGAGGACAAAGAGAAGGAAGAGGATATAAGAGTATATGGTACGAAGGAGAATCAGGAGACTCTTGAAAGAAACCTGTCCAAACTGATTCTCTGTGTAGAGATGGAAAACTGGGAAAAGGCAGAGATGTTTATGGAGACTGTCCGACAGTTGACAGAGGATGCGCCGCGAGAGGTAAAGCGTGTGGTCCTCAGACTGAAAATGGCGATTCAGAAGGAAAATTATGATAAAATAACCGCTGAATTTGAGGAATTGAATCAGTTGCTATAACGAGAAGGAGGTGTGTATATGGCTTATGAGGATAAGGATGCACAAAAAGTGAAGATTCTTGTCGTGGACGATGTGGAGTCAAACCGCATGATCCTGGAAGAGATCATAAAGAATATGCACTACCACCCAGTATTAGCGGAGAGCGGGGAACAGGCACTGGAAATCCTAAAGGAATGTAGTCCACAGCTTGTTTTGACAGATATCTCGATGCCAGGTATGGATGGTTATGAGTTGTGCAAAATCCTCAAGAGGAGAGAAGAGACAAAAAATATTCCGGTCGTGTTCATCTCGGCATTTGACGATCCCAAGGATATGATACAGGGTTTCCGTCTCGGGGGTGCAGATTATATCACAAAGCCGTTTATTCCGGAAATCGTACAGGCGCGCGTGGGGGTTCATCTTAGCCTTTATGAGGCAAATCAGGAATTGATCGCGATGAACCGGCGTCTTCAGGTTTCTGTTAGTGAACAGCTGAGCCAGATGGAGATGGAGAAAAAGAACATATTATATGCTCTGGCAAATATTGCCGCCCAAAACGCGAGTTATGCGAAAGAGCATATGGAGCGTTTAAGCCGTAATTGCAGGATCCTGGCGCAGGGAATGCAGCTTTCGCCCCTGTTTGAGGATAAAATATCGGATACGTTCATTGACACGATCGAACTGGCGGCGCCGCTTTGTGATATCGGAAATATTGGTATTCCGATGGAAATTCTGCAGAAAAAGAGCGAATTGACAGAGGCAGAGGCTGCCACGGTCCGAAATCATACGGACATAGGCGCAAAACTTCTTACGGATCTTCAGGTCAGTAACGATTATAATGATTTTATCAGTATTTCAATTGATATTGCACACCATCATCATGAGAACTGGGATGGAAGCGGATATCCGGAAGGGTTGCAGCAGGAGGAGATCCCTCTGGCAGCACAGATCGTATCTGTGGCAGAAAGGTACTGTGTATTGACCGGCGAGGAAATGCATAGCAGGGAGGATGCGCTTGAAATTATGAATAGGGAAGCCGGAGTAAAATATAATACGGATATTTTTAATATTTGTTGTAAAATATCACGCCAATTAATCTAAACTAAAAAATTTCAATGTTTTAACGGGAGGCTTAGTTTCGATGACACAAGAAGAATTTTTAAGAATATCAGCTTTTATTAAAAATAAGTATGGCATTGACATGTCGAATAAAAAAGAAATTGTAAGGGGGCGTCTTGAAAATCATATAAAGTCTGGTGGCTGGAGCAATTTTAAGGATTTTATGAATGACGTCGAGAAGGACAGCTCTGGTGTGCATGAAAAAATGCTTGTTAATCTGTTGACGACGAACTACACATATTTCATGAGGGAGTTTGGGCATTTTGAATATTTAAGAACAACCGTGCTTCCATGGGTCAAGCAAAAGGCTGCATCAAGCAAGGAGGTGCGTCTCTGGTGCGGTGCTGCTTCCACAGGGGAAGAGCCGTATATGCTGGCCATGGTCCTTCAGGAATTTTTCGGACTGGAGAGGAATCAGTGGGATCTAAGGATTCTGGCTACGGATGTATCTACCAATGCATTGCAGCAGGCAATGATGGGAGTTTATGGAGCGGAACAGCTGCAGAAGGTTCCGGAACAGTGGAAGAAACACTTTTTTAAACCTCTTGTCGGAGGACTTCAGTATCAGGTGAACCAGGAACTGAAACAACAGGTTCTCTTCCGCAAGTTTAATCTGATGGATCCATTTCCGTTCAGGAAAAAAATGCATGTTGTCTTTTTACGAAATGTTATGATATACTTTGATGAGGAGACAAAGAGAGAACTGGTCCAGAAAGTATATGATTTTTTGGAGCCGGGTGGATATCTGTTCATAGGAATGACAGAGACACTGAACCGGGGCAGCACACCGTTTCAGATCATCCAGCCATCAATATTTAGGAAAGAAGGGAAATAGAGTATGCAACCGATTCGGGTTTTAGTGGTAGAGGATTCTATCGTATTTAGAGAACTTCTGGTTCAGAATTTGAATAAAGATCCTATGATACAGGTTGTAGCAACAGCGGGAGACCCTTTTGAGGCGAGAGATGCGATTCTTGCCTATAAGCCGGATGTCATGACGTCAGATATTGAGATGCCGAAGATGAGCGGTATTGAATTTATACGTAAGCTGATACCGCAGTATCCGATTCCGGTTGTTATGATCAGTTCGTTAAGTGATAAGGTGTTTGATGCTTTGAATGCAGGAGCTGTGGATTTTGTCGCAAAGCCGTCTCTCAGAAGCCCGGCACAGTTAGAGGACTTTATCCGGAATGAACTTATTGTTAAGATTAAGATTGCGGCAAACGCCCAGATCAAGAGCAGAGTAAAGGCGTTGGCTGCACAGGAACAGCAGCATTTTTCCGGAAAGAAAAACAACCTGATCGTAGCGATTGGAGCCTCGACGGGTGGTACGGAGGCGATCGCCAGCGTTGTGAAAGATTTTGGGACCGATATCCCAGGAGTTGTTGTCGTACAACATATGCCTCCGGGATTTACTAAGATGTATGCGAAGAGATTGGATGATCAGTGCCAGATCCGGGTAAAGGAAGCGGAGACTGGAGATGTGGTTATGCCGGGACATATGCTGATCGCCCCGGGCGGAGACAGGCATATGCATCTTGTGAAAGTAGGGGGGACTTACAAAGTTGAGTGTAAAGCGGGTCCTAAGGTAAACGGACATTGCCCTTCCGTAGATGTGTTGTTTGATTCTGTTGCTAAAACTGCCGGTTCCGATGCGGTTGGAATCATTCTGACCGGGATGGGCGGCGATGGAGCAAAGGGACTGCTGTCCATGCGAAATGCAGGTGCAAGAACCATCGGGCAGGATGAGTCCACCTGCGTGGTTTATGGAATGCCCAAGGTTGCTTATGATCTGGGTGCGGTGGAACACCAGGAGAAGTTGACGGACATCGCAAAAAGGACATACGCATTATTGAATAAAATGTAAAGGAGAGGAAGCATGAGGATTCTATTGGCAGAAGATGATTTTGTAACAAGGAAATTTATGGTGAAATTCCTTTCAAAGTACGGTGAGTGCGATGTTACTGTGGATGGAATGGAAGCAGTAGATGCGTTCCTGATGGCTTTGGAGGACGGAGAACCCTATGATCTGGTATGCCTTGACATTATGATGCCGGTAATGGATGGATATCAGTCGCTCATGGGAATCCGTAATTTGGAGAAAGAGAGGAATATTCCGGAAGATAAAGCAGTAAAAGTAATTATGACGACTGCTTTGAATGAGGAGAAAAATGTCAAAATGGCATTTGAACTGGGCTGTACCATATACTCCGGTAAGCCTATTAATCAGGAACGGTTTGAACAGGCATTGAAAAAGCTAGACCTGATATAATAACGAAAGAACATATTCAAAATATGCGGGAAAGGAGAAGGATATGGCTGAGGAATTTAACACAGATGGCATGTTGGATATGTATTTGTTCGAGAATGAACAACTGCTGGAACAGCTTCAGGAAATCGTTCTGGATCAGAGAGATGCAGATTGTTTTGATGAAGACAGCATAAATGAAATATTCCGAACGATGCATACCATTAAGGGGTCATCCGGTATCATGATGTTTGACAATATAACGGCAGTGTCACATAAGCTGGAAGATGTCTTTTATTTTCTGAGAGAGTCGAATCCGGAAAATGTGCCTCATGTGGAATTGGTTGAACACGTATTAGATGTAGCCGATTTTATTACGAATGAAATGGATAAGATTCGTAATGGAGATCCGGCAGATGGTGATTCGAGCGGAATCATAGCAGAGCTTGATAAGTTTCTGGATAAGATTCAGAACGGTGCCACAGAGGGAGGGGAGGAAGCGCCTCCGCCAAATGTGCATGAAGAACCCAAACAGTTCTACATAGCGCCTGTAGCAACGAGTGCCAGCCGTTTTTACAAAATCTACATCACGTATTTCCCAGAAACAGAGATGGTAAATGTGCATGCCTATAAGGCAGTATATGCCTTAAAGGAGATTGCGGAGGATCTTCTGTATTCTCCGGAAGATATCATCACGGATGCCTCCAGTGCAGAGATTATTCTGGAAGATGGTTTCCGGATGCTTCTGCAGGCACAATGTACAGAAGAAGAAATACGTGAACTGATCGGTATCGGTTATGATATCGAAAAAGTAGACATTTATGAATGTAAGGCGGAAGAATTTCTTCAGGGCTTTGACTTTGGAGATTCGGAGCCGGCATCAGAACCGGAACCGAAGATTGACCTGGATGCCAGTGTAGAGGAAATAGAGAGCAAGGCCCAGGAAGCGGGCGAGGTGGAAAAGGGTGGAGAAGAAAAACCGAAACCACCTGCTAAGCCGGATATCGCCCCGGGAGATTTTGTCATTAAATCCAAGGAGCCAGGAAAACGTAAAAAACTGGCGAAGAATAAATCAAAAGCGGATAAAGCCTCATTTATCAGTGTGGATGTCAACAAAATGGATCAGTTGATGGATCTGATCGGAGAACTGGTTATTTCAGAGTCGGTTGTTCTTCAGAACCCGGATTTAAAGGTGGAAGGACTGAACCTGAACAGTTTCAATAAAGCGGCGAGCCAACTGTCTAAAGTATCCACGGATCTGCAGAATGTGATCATGTCGATGCGAATGGTTCCGCTGACAAATACATTCCAGAAAATGAACCGTATTGTCTTCGATGTATCCAGAAAGCTTGGAAAAGAAATCGAATTCGAGATGATCGGAGACCGGACTGAGGTGGATAAAAACATTATCGAACACATTTCGGATCCGCTGATGCATCTTGTGAGAAATGCAGTCGACCATGGAATTGAGACTAACGAGGAGCGAATAGAAAGCGGGAAACCGGATAAAGGTAAAATTACTTTGTCGGCGAAAACGGAAGCAGGTAAAGTGTGGATCAGTGTAGAGGATAACGGAAAAGGTCTTGATAAAGAAAAGATATTCAACAAGGCAAAGAATCAGGGATTGTTGGATGAGAATAAGCCGGATTCCTCTTATACAGATAAGGAGATTTTCCAGTTTATCACACTTCCGGGATTCTCTACGAATGAAGAGATTACAGAGTATTCAGGACGTGGAGTTGGAATGGATGTAGTAGTCCAGAACATTCAGGCCATCGGAGGTGCGCTGGATATTGAGAGTGTGGCGGGAATGGGCAGTATTATGAACCTGAAGATTCCGCTCACACTGGCTATCATTGATGGTATCGTCATGGAGACAGGATCGTCTGCCTTTGTCATGGAAACAGGTGTGATCAAAGAGTTTGTCAGTGTGACTCAGGATATGATGATCAATGAACCAAACGGAGATGAATATATCATGATCCGGGGTGAATGTTTCCCTGTTATCCGGCTTGGTAAATGGTATGGCATGGATGAGTACAAGGAATCCGTGGAAGATGGAATAATGTTGATTCTTGAGGTGGAGGATAAGAAAATTTGTCTGTTTGTAGACAAATTGGTCGGTGAGCAGGAAATTGTAGTTAAGCCGATTCCTTCTTATATCAAGAAAGTAAAAGGCCTGTCAGGTTGTACACAGCTTGGTGATGGAAGCATTGCCCTGATCCTGGATCCTGTTGGTCTATTAGAATAAAAAATATTATAGAAAGGAATGGTATGTCCATATGGATACAACAAGCGAACTGAAGAAGCACATAGAACCAAGTGAAAATTCAAGTGAGCATGATGCACAAAAGGGCAAATATATGACCTTCAAGTCGGGGAATGAGTATTTTGGGCTGAAAATCCAGTATGTAAATGAAATCATCCAGTTTCAGGCGATTACAGCGATTCCGGAGACAGAGGAATATATTAAGGGACTTATCAATCTCCGGGGGAAAGTGATCCCTGTGATTGATGTTCGTCTTCGCTTTAAGCAGGAGCCATTTGAATATAATGACAGAACCTGTATTATTGTCATTAATGTAAAGTCTACAATAGTTGGACTGATTGTAGAGAAAATTGCAGAGGTGGTTGAGATCAAGGAGGAAGATATCCTGCCGCCACCGGCAATCGGGCGGGCAGATAAAGCCCATCATAAATATGTATATGGTATTGGTAAAGTTGGTAATTCTGTTAAGTTGTTATTAGATCCTGATAAACTGCTGAATGATGAGGATCTATCAGTAGCAGAGCAGGCAGAGGATATGGTTTTAGAGGAAGGAGAGGTATAAAAATGAAAAACATGAAGATGAAAACAAAAATGATAATAACGTTTGTTATTCTGGTAATACTTACAGCTATAAATGCAGTAGCAGGGATGACTTCTGTAAACAGGATTAAGGACTCTGTATCTGCAATGCAGGAAGAAGAGATTGTCAAGGTTCAGGAAACGATGAAGGAGATTGGTGCTGATGAGGAGAAAGCGGCGATTATAGTCGATGCACTGAAAACCGCTAAGACAGATGACATAGAGGCCATTGACCAGACAGCAAATTTATCCAATTATATCAGTCTGGCTTTGGTAGGAGTATCTATTTTGATCACGATCATTCTGGGCCTGTCCTTGATCAAGCAGATCGCAAGATCTGTCAGGGATCTGTCAGAGGCAGCGAAGCGCATTGCTTTGGGACATACGGAGATTAAACTTGTTAAATACAGCAATGATGAGTTTGGAGAACTGGTGGATGAGTATACAAAGGTAATTGAGAATGTCAAAGATCAGGCAGCGATTGCCGAGCAGGTAGCAAGTGGAAACCTGACGGTTCAGGTTAATCCGAAGTCCAGCGAAGATATGTTGGGCAATGCATTGAAGAAACTGGTTGAGGATAACCTGAATGCGTTATCGAATATCAGTGATGCTGGTTCACAGGTTACACTGAGTTCTTCACAGGTGGCAAGTGCAAGTCAGGCACTCGCACAGGGATCTACTGAGCAGGCAAGTGCGATTGAGCAGATCACAGCATCGATCGATGAGATCGCAGATAAGACAAAAGACAATGCAGACCAGGCAAATGAGGCAGCAAGTCTGGTAAATCATGCGATTAATGATGTAAAACAGGGGAATGCACAGATGCGCGAAATGATGTCAGCGATGAGTGATATCAATAAGTCTTCAGAAAGCATTTCTAAGATCATTAAGACGATTGATGATATTGCATTCCAGACTAATATTCTTGCGCTGAATGCTGCTGTTGAGGCTGCAAGAGCAGGTGATGCAGGAAAAGGATTTGCCGTTGTTGCAGAAGAAGTCAGAGGTCTGGCAGCTAAGAGTGCGGCAGCGTCCGCAGAGACAGCAGAGCTGATCGAGGATTCCATTAATAAGGTTCAGTTAGGCTCCAAAATTGCGGATGATACAGCAAAGGCATTAGAGTCTATTACAAACGTAGTACAAGATAGTGAAGCAATCATCAATGGTATTGCAGAGTCCTCAAATTATCAGGCAACTGCTGTATCACAGATCGAGCAGGCGATCACACAGGTTTCGCAGGTTGTACAGAACAACTCTGCTACCAGTGAAGAGTGTGCATCTGCCAGTGAGGAACTTTCAAACCAGGCTTCCAGAATGCGAGAGATGCTTTCTATCTACAACCTGGGTTCCGGAAGTTCATCTTCTTCGTTCCAGAGTGGTTCCGGATTTTCTTCCGCAGCTGCGTCAAATGCAAATGAGCAGGTGATTTCTCTCGGAGATGACTTTGGAAAATATTGATCGAATCTATGAGTAAATAAGAGTAAAAGAATGGATGCCCTGGCGGTCTTAGATTGGCTGCCGGGGTATTTTTTTAAAAAACTGTATATAAGGCATAAACCTCGGATAAAATATTGAGGAAAATTCCTCGTATAGTAGTATTTATATATACGATTCGAGGAGGACCGCATATGGAAAATGAATTGAATATGGAGGCACTGGGCATGAAGGTGAAACAGTTCCGAAAGGAAAAAGGATATTCAGCGGAGAAGCTGGCGGATATTTCCAGTGTGTCCAAATCCCATATTAATAATATTGAAAGTGCAAATTCAAGTGTCAGTACAGCGGTGCTTGTCAGGATCGCAAATGCACTGGAGGTTTCTGTCGATGTGTTGTTGGCGGATTCCCTGAATGAAAAAGCATGTCAGAAGGCAAGGCTGGCTGAATATAATAACATTATGGATGGATGCAGCGCGTCTGAAATGAAAGTTATATTAAACACATTAAGGGCCCTAAAGGAGAGTCTTCACGAGCAATTTCAGTAACGGATATATTAACCTTAAAAATAGGGATAATATATCCGTTAAATTTATTTGCTTTCGTTGTTATCATAGGTATAAAGGAGAAGATGTTATGACGAAAGGAAATAAAAACAAATCTAAGAGACAGAAGAATCCATGTAACTGCGGGGTGGGAAACCGGTTAAGGAAGGTGAGAACACGAAACGGCCACACGGTCCGGTTTATTGCAGGAGTGCTAAACCTTGAGGAGGACAGTTACCGCCGGATTGAATACGGAATTAATGCACTGTCTGCAGATAAGGCAAATGTTCTGCATAGGAAACTGGGGTATGACCTGAATTATATCATTGGCGGAACCGAAATCACGGTGGAACATGAATATGCCACGGCGGATGAAATGGAGCTTGGTAATGTGTTGTCACATGTCCGGATGCAGTTGGATCTCATTGAAAAAAAGTACATAAAGGATCATGAGAGTTCGAAATGATTTGTCGGGGTGGATGGAGTAAAGATTTAGACAGTTAATAAAAAAATTAAAAGAGTATTGGTTC
>CAZOIF010000054.1:0-9729 GCA_964579975.1 uncultured Eubacterium sp.
TTTTGATTTTAAGGATTTAATGACCTTTGGTCTTTTCCTTTTGGCATTGCTTACATTTGTTTTTACGTTCTGTAAGTAACCATACATAGAAAAACCACCCCAAAACTTTGACGAGTAGCAGGGGTGGTATTTCTATCCTAATTTACTGGTCAACCCACCTTGTGGGCGGTTGTTCCTTTTATAACTATCTTTAATATAACATGGTGTTTTTAATTTTTCAAGGATAAATTTTAATTTTTAGAGGGATGAGAAGATGAAAACAATTACTGTATGCGGCAGCCTGAGATTTATGAAAGAAATAATGGAAATAACGGAAAAAATGAATTTACAGGGAAACTGTATGTTAAGCATTGTATATCCTGCCAAACCGGATAAAGGTGATTATACAGATAAAGAAATTGCTATGTTTAGTAAAATGCATAAAGAACGAATAAAATTATCGGATGCCATTCTGGTTGTCAATGTAGATGATTACATTGGAAGTAGCACAAAAAGTGAAATTGAATTTGCGAAATCACTAAACAAAGAGATTATTTATTATACAGATTTGGATTTTTGTGGAATATAAAAAAACCCCAAGTACAGCTTTTGAACTATACTTGGGTACATAATTTATTCTTTTGTAAAGAATATCTTTAATGTATTGTACAAATGTATATGCCACTGATTCATATCATGTTCTCCATCCGGTATCATAACAAAATCAAAATTGCGGCCGGGAACTAAAATATTTGAACGAACCAATGCTTTCTGCATTATATCTAACTGGTCTTTCAGTGCAAAGTCTTTTGATCCATTACCACAGTATATATAACCAAGTGGCATACCATTTGCTTCGCCTTCTTCGATTATTTTATTAAACTTATCTGCATCGGCATCATTTCCGTTCTCTGTTTTAAAGTAACCTGAATATGGAGCAAACCATGCAAACAAGTCATAATTTCCGAAAAATGCAGACTGGTATGTTGTGTTAGAACCCATTGATAATCCTGCAAAGCCACGATGCATACGGCTTGCTTTCAAACTTTCTATTGATACATCACCACCTGCATATGTGGAATACTTAGCCTCAACAGCCGGAATCAGATCATTACGCAATTCGTACTGGAACAGGATTGTAAGGTCAATTATGTTACTTGGTTCAGGAGCACCTTCCGGACGATAGAATGTAGGGTTTACAATGATACAAGGCTCACAGTATCCATTCTCAAACAACCGGTTAATCATATCCTGGTTGTGAGTATAGTCACCATATATATTATCTCCCTTAATCCATGTATCCGCATTCTCACCTCCGCCATGCATCAAATACAAGATATTATATTTTTTATCAGGATCATAGTTATATGGCAGATAAACATTAGCCCATTTGTGAATTGCCTGTGAATTGCCCGGATCGTATGTCTCTGTATCGTACTCAATTCTCTCAATCGTACCTTTATTACGAGTTGGTTTTGTTGCTGAACCAGGTACTTTTGTAACAAATCCGTTTACAATACTTTCATCCTGCGTACCACGTTTAAATATACGTCGTGCAAAATTATATAAACCGGCTTTAAATAACTCATTATCATGCGTTCCTTTCATCTCAAGATACAGACATCCTGATCCATTATCTGTCAATGTACTATAATAGGAATGCGGAGCTTCTCCTGCGACATCATCACTTTTGCCCTTCTGAATCATAAGAAATGTTCTATCTTTGTATTTTTCATCAATACGAAAATTGTCGTTAGTGAAGTAACCATTTACTCCATCATATGGCAATAAACCTTCAACAGGAGCGAATGCGCCCATATATGCCACCTGTTCAGGAAGTGACAAACCAATGTTCAATGCAATGCGACCACCCAGACCATATCCGGCTACTGCTATGTCATGACGATCTTTTGCTACAGAATATTTTGCCTCTACCTCTGGTTTTAAATCATTAGCAAAATCCTTAATAATATCTTCATCTTTGTCACCACTGATATTTGGCATAACTACAACCATTTCTTTGGCAGCTTTAAATGCAATGGCATTATCAATAATTTGATCTGCTGCCATATCGTTCCATATGTTCTCAGTATCATTTTCACCATGGAAAAGATATAATACAGGATACTGTTTGTCCTGTGAATAGTTTGCAGGAAGTTGTACAACAACATTATGCGTCTCATTTGTAGTCTCTGATGTATAAGTAAACTCTTCAATCTTTCCCTTTTCAACATTCTCCGTAGCATCTGCAAATCCATATGGAACATCAGAGAATTCATCTGTCTCCGGGAATGGACCAATAGTAGGAACCGGCGTGACTGTAGGAATCGGTGTAGCTGTAGAACCCGGTGTGGTCGTAGGAACCGGTGTAGCCGTGATTCCTGTATTATTGTCTGTTGTTATTGGTGATACTGTAGGATGTATAACGTTATCGATCCTCTTATTAACATTTACAACACATGTTAATGTTACCTTTTTCTTATTCTTTTTCGCGGTACAAATCACCTTTGTTTTTCCAGCTTTTACGCCTTTTACCACAAATGCCATTTTACCTTTTTTCGAAACAGTTGCAATGTTTTTTCTTTTAGACTTAACGGTCAGTTTATAACCCTTTGCATTCTTTACAGTAACTTTTTTCTTTGTACCTTCTTCAACTTTAACAGTCTTTTTTGAAAGTACCGGCTTAGATGCCTTTTTCGCATCTACATGTGCTCCCGGCATAACCATCTGCATTACTAATGCAGCTGCCAGCAAAAGTCCTATACATCTCTTAGTGTGTTCCATGTTGAAATACCTCCTCATATTTATGTTTACAGTGCTTCAGAAACATCAAAAACACATAATTAGACTTTATCGCTTTTGCCTGTTAATGTCAAGCATCTGTATCGCTCGTTCTTTGCCTGCTTTAAACTTACCCTTAAATCTCACAACAAGCCTCAAAGAAAAAATCTTACACACAGCCAGAAAAACGCCATATAATGTTCGGACGGACTTAATTGCGATTTGTAGATCAATTCGTCCGTCCGAATGTTATATGGCGTTTTTTCTGTTTGGTAAGATTTTACTTTCTACACTTCAAAGAGCATATCCCCATAGGAAGGCACCGGCCAGTCTTCCTTATCGACTAACATTTCAAGCTCATCGATCGGAGTACGCAGATCGCTCATTGCAGTAAAGACTTCATCCCGGTAAAACTCTGCCTGTTCTTTTCCTTCTTCCATCGTCCCGGCTTTTTCATTGGTGTGTTTCAGGATCATAAGTGCGTTCTGTGCTTCGGCGAGAAGAGAAGAACACTTTTTCAGGATCGAGGTCTGGACGCTCAGTTCTGCATCCGGACATGCCTGTTTGATACTGTTGATGGAATCTGCCAGGCTCGTCGTATATTTAATAACAGCAGGGATGTACTGTTTGGTAGCGATATCAACCATTGCCTTTGCCTCGATATTGATGGCCTTTGCATAAGCCTCATAATTGATCTCTGCACGGGATTCGAGTTCTGTGCGGGATAATACATTCTGGTTTTCAAACATTTTGATCGTTTCCGGATAAGTAAGTGATGCGGTGGCATCCACCATTGTCCGTACATTTGGAAGACCACGTTCTTCCGCTTCTTTCACCCATTCATCCGAGTAGCCGTTTCCGTTGAAAATGATCTTGCGGTGTTCTTTCAGTGTTTTCTGGATAAGTGCATCGACTGCCGCCTCAAAATCGGCAGCGCCTTCCAGTTCAACAGCCATTCTCTCAAGAACATCGGCAACGGCGGCATTCAGCACCGTATTTGCTCCTGCGATCGACATAGAAGAAGCGACCATACGAAATTCAAATTTATTTCCGGTAAACGCAAATGGTGACGTCCGGTTCCGGTCTGTGGCATCTTTTCTTACCGGTGGGATCGAGCTGACGCCGATATCCATTTTGCCGCCTTTTATGCTGTGGGTTGCAGTTCCGGTCTTAATGATCTGTTCCACGATGTCTTCGAGCTGCTCACCGAGGAAGATCGAGATGATAGCAGGTGGAGCCTCGTTGGCACCGAGACGGTGGTCATTTCCCGGATTGGAAGCAGACATCCGAAGCAGTGCTGCATGTTCGTCCACTGCGGCGATGACCGCAGATAAGAAGAGAAGGAACTGTCTGTTGTTATGCGGGGCGGAGCCCGGACTCAAAAGGTTTTCTCCTGTATTTGTAACGATGGACCAGTTGTTATGTTTACCGGAACCATTGATGCCGGCAAACGGCTTTTCATGCAACAGACACTCCAGATCATGTCTTCTTGCCACTTTTTTCATTGTTTCCATAACGAGCTGGTTGTGATCCGTAGCGATGTTGGCCGAATCATAGATCGGAGCCATCTCGTGCTGTGCCGGAGCCACCTCGTTGTGCTGTGTCTTGGATAAAATCCCAAGTTTCCACAGTTCGATATTTAATTCATTCATAAAAGAAGCCTGACGTTCGCGGATACTTCCAAAATAATGGTCATCCAGTTCCTGACCCTTTGGAGGCATCGCACCAAATAAAGTCCTTCCGGTGAAGATCAAATCCTTACGTTTCAGGTATTTCTTCCGGTCGATCAGGAAATATTCCTGTTCCGGTCCGACCGAACAGGATACGTTTGTCACGTCATCCTTGCCAAATAATTTGAGGACACGCACTGCCTGTTTGCTGATCGCTTCCATTGAACGCAGAAGAGGAGTCTTTTTATCGAGAGCCTCTCCGGTGTAAGAACAAAACGCTGTTGGGATGCAGAGTGTGACGCCGATTGCATCCTCACGGAGAAAAGCAGGTGACGTACAGTCCCATGCGGTATAGCCTCTTGCTTCAAAGGTTGCACGAAGTCCGCCGGAAGGGAACGAAGAGGCATCGGGTTCCCCCTTGATCAGTTCTTTTCCATTAAATTCGAGTACAGCGCGTGAGTCGGATTCGGCGCTGATGAACGAGTCATGCTTTTCGGCAGTTACACCAGTCATCGGATGGAACCAGTGTGTGTAATGTGTAGCGCCATTTGCCAGAGCCCATTCCTTCATGGCGTGTGCGACCACGTTTGCGACATCTGCCGTCAGTTCCTCGCCATTTTCAATTATTTTTTTCATCGCCTGATAGGTCTTTTTGGGCAGGTATTCCTGCATCACCTCATCATTAAAGACCTTCGTTCCGAATACGTCTGCGATTACGTTTGTTTCCATATTTTCCTCCATTCCGGCATAGGTATCATATGCCAAACTAAAATTAAGCGTGCTCCCCATATCAATACCTTATCCATTATACACAAAAAAAGTTTTTGTGCAATAACAAAGAAAAAAGGTGTCCTCAAAAAATGAGAACACCTTCGTTCCGTCTTATCACGAAATCATAATATCATGTTTGAAAAAGAAAGTAAAGAGTTTTTTTAATTTTTTTTCTAAAGTTTTTTGACGGGATAGTTTATAAAAAATATTTTCACCGGAGAGACAGGGTGTTTGCCAGACGATCCGGATAGCACCGCCGGGCTAGCTCAACGGCGCCGCCAGGCTAAAAGGAAAAGAACAGTGTCAGTGTCTCGTGGATAAAATCCTCAAAACGTTTTTCCGGGATATCTTCCAGAGGATACAGCTGAAAAATGCCGAGAGGTGTCCCATTGACAGAAACTGTGACAGTGCCTGCCGGGACATCTTTTTTGACAGGGGCCTGAAGTTTGGATGGCAGCTGGTATGTAATATCCACTGTGTCAGAGGAGCCAAGGAGAAAGGAAGGGATCTCAGGCTGTGTGACGCCGACTTGATCAGATTTTCCATTTTCAACGAAGATCCGGCAGGAAGACAGATCTTTGACCGGGACATTCTGACGGGTAAATGTTTCAAATCCGTAGTTCATCAGTGCTTTCGTGTCCGCCCATTTATAGGATTTGTTCGGAGGCCAGCCGCTTGCGAGGACGCAGCTTACAAAAGTGCGGTCGTCCTGTCTGGCAGCGCCCACAAAACAGTATCCGGCCTTTCCGGTAAATCCCGTCTTGATGCCGAGGGCTCCTTCATAGGAGGTGAGAAAGGCGTCCCGGTTTGTCAGGGAATAACTATGTGCTCCGCTTATGTCATGGATTGTCCGCGAGGGGGTGCTTATGATGCCGAGGAAGCTCTCGTTCTGGCAGGCATAGGCAGCAAGACGGCACATATCAGCAGGCGTAGAGCAGTGCCCGTCTGCATCCAGGCCGTTTGGGGTGACAAAGGTCGTCTGCGTCATTCCGAGCTCAGCAGCTTTTGCATTCATCATGGCGGCAAAACCTTCCACGCTGCCGCCGATGTGTTCGGCGATGGCGACCGCCGTGTCGTTGTGGGACTCTAACATCAGGGAATACAGAAGTTCGCTGAGCGGAAAGGATTTACCGGAGCCTGCTCCGAGCCGGACTTTTGGCATAGAGGCAGCTTTCGGGGAAAATGTCACAGTGCTGTTTAAGTCCCCATTTTCAAGGGCGAGGATACAGGTCATGATTTTTGTCGTGCTGGCCATGGGGAGCGGTGTGGATTCGTTCTTTCCATATAGTATGCGTCCGGAGCCGGCATCCATCAGACATGCCCCGGCAGCGTTCAGTGTCAGCGAAGGAGCAGGGGAAACAGGCAGGATCTGGTCAGGTGGAAGTTCTGTGGTTGTTTCCACAGGCGGGGTCCCGGCTGGCCGGTTTTCCATATGGCAATAACATAGAAATAGAAGTGAAAGGAGAACGGGAAGGATTAGAAACGGATTTTTTTTCATGATAAATAGCGTCCGTTCGGGTTTTTATAATGTATATGAAAAATCATGAAAATAATGTGTGCAAAACTTTGACAAAAAGTGAAAAATGTATTGATATTTTGAGAAAAAAGCATTACAATTAGAATTGGAAAAAATTTTGCATAATATATAAAAAGTGGAGGACTGCAGTATGAGTGATTCAGCAAAAATGTCAGCAAGACAGAGAATTGAAACTCTTGTTGACGCAAATAGTTTTGTTGAAATCGGAGGACTTGTGACGAAGAGAAATACCGACTTCAACATGCAGGAAAAAGCAGTGCCGGCCGATGGTGTCATTACCGGTTACGGGGTGATCGATTCCGAACTGGTGTATGTGTACAGCCAGGATGTAACGGCGATGAACGGTTCCATTGGCGAGATGCATGCGAAAAAGATTGCCAGACTTTATGAGATGGCGATGAAAGCGGGAGCGCCGGTGATCGGATTGATCGACTGTGCCGGAGTCCGTGTGCAGGAGGCAGTAGATGCCCTGGCAGGATTTGGAGAGATTTACATAAGTAAAGTGAAAGCAAGCGGTGTGATCCCACAGATCAGTGCAGTTTTGGGTTCATGTGGCGGTGGAACGGCGATTTCTTCCCTTCTGGGTGATTTTACATTCATGGATTCGGTGAATGGAAAGCTGTTTGTAAATTCTCCAAATGCGATCGATGGAAATCGTGTGGAGAAATGTGATACGGCAGATGCGGCATTCCAGGCAGAGGCAGGAAACGTTGATTTTCTCTGTGACGGGGAGGCAGAAGTGCTTGCACAGATCCGTTCACTCGTGCAGATCCTTCCGGCGAATTTTGATGATTACGCAGGAAAAGAGACACAGGATGACATGAACCGTGTCCTGACAGGATTTGAGGGGCTTGTGTCAGATCCTGCGGCAGCTCTGGCGCAGATCGCAGATGACAATAAATTTCTTGAGACAAAGAAAGAACACGCAAAGGATATGGTCACAGGTCTTCTTACATTAAACGGAGTAACTGTGGGTGCTGTGGCAAACGGAGGAGATGCGGTTCTTTCCACAGCCGGATGCAAAAAGGCAGAAAAGTTCATCTATTTCTGTGATGCGTTTGGGATTCCTGTTATTACCCTGACAAATGTAAAAGCGTATGCTTCTTCTGTGGAAGAGGAAAAGACGATCGGACAGGCTGTAGCAGACCTTACCTGTGCGTTTGCCAGTGCAGAGGTTCCAAAGGTAAATGTGATCACAGGAGAGGCTTTCGGAAGTGCATACATTGCCATGAACTCCAAGCACATCGGGGCAGATCTTGTGCTTGCGCTTGAAGGGGCAAAAGTAGGAGTAATGGATGCAAAGAGTGCTGCTCAGATCATGTACGAGGATGAGATAAGCGGGCAGGCCGATACAAAGGCTGCTCTTGAAGAGAAGACAAAAGAATTTGACGAGATGCAGTGCAACGTAAATATTGCAGCGAAGAGAGGTTACATAGACAATGTCATTGAAGCTTCTGAGATCCGCAAGCAGTTGATCTATGCAATGCAGATGTTTGGAATGAGGTGATCGGATGGCATTATTAGCAGCGGCAGAACCTGAGAAGGTGATCACGACGATGCCGGAAGCGTTAGTCAATACGCTGATTGGTATGGGTACGGTGTTTATCGTCCTGATACTTATATCTTTTGTGATCTACCTGCTCAAATTTATCCCGGAACTTTTGAACCGGCCGGAGAAAAAGGTGGCAGAGCAGCCAGTGGCGGCACCGAAGACGGCTCCGGCAGTGCCAAAGGAAAAACCGGTAGTGAACAATAAAGCAGATGATACCCAGCTGGTTGCTGTCATTACAGCGGCGGTAGCAGCGGCGATGGAGCAGGAAGGGACGCCTGTTCCGGCGGATGGTCTTGTGATCCGCTCGATAAAAAAGCGTTATTAAGTAATTTGTAGCTGGCAGTGAGAAGTTTTGTTCTGTCAGAAACGTTAAAAAATATGGAAATATGAATTATCTATCATTTAGGAGGATATAACACATGAAGAACTATACAATCACAGTAAATGGAACCGTATATGATGTATCTGTAGAAGAAAAAGGTGCTTCGGCGGCACCGGCTGCTTCTGCACCGGCAGCAGCACCTGCACCCGCACCGGCGGCAGCACCTGCTCCGGCGGCGCCGAAAGCAGCTCCGGCAGCTGGTGGTTCGGCAGGTTCGGTACTGGTGACAGCACCGATGCCTGGAAAGATCCTGGCTGTTAAAGCGAGCGTGGGAGCAGAGGTAAAGAAAGGGGATGTCATCCTTCTTCTGGAGGCGATGAAGATGGAAAATGAAGTCGTTGCTCCTCAGGACGGAAAAGTCGCAAGTATAAACGTAAATTCCGGTGATATGGTTGAGTCCGGTGACGTATTGGCTACGATGGATTGATCATAAAATAACTGGAGGTAATAAAGATGGAAGTTTTACAAAATCTTCTCCATCAGACTGCATTTGCAAACGGAACGGTTGACTGGCGAAGTTATGTGATGATACTGGTCGCATTTGTTTTTCTTTATCTTGCGATCCGGAAGGGATATGAGCCTCTTTTGCTCGTGCCAATCGCATTTGGTATGCTGCTTGTCAACATCTATCCACCGATCATGGAGTCTGGCGGATTATTGGAATATTTCTTTAAACTGGATGAATGGAGTATCCTGCCATCCCTGATCTTCCTTGGAGTAGGGGCAATGACGGATTTTGGTCCTCTGATTGCGAATCCGAAGAGTTTTCTTCTCGGTGCAGCAGCACAGTTTGGTATTTTCGCTGCCTATCTTTTGGCCATCGCCATGAATTTTGATGGACGTGCGGCGGCAGCGATCTCGATCATCGGTGGTGCCGATGGCCCGACGTCGATCTTCCTTGCCGGTAAGCTGGGGCAGAAAGAACTGATGGGACCGATCGCAGTGGCGGCATATTCGTATATGTCACTGGTACCGATCATTCAGCCGCCGATCATGAAACTTTTCACGACAAAAGAAGAGCGCATGATCAAGATGGATCAGCTCAGGCCTGTCTCCA
>CAZOIF010000054.1:9829-21279 GCA_964579975.1 uncultured Eubacterium sp.
GTACTCGGTCTGGTTGCTTTCGCTGTCGGCACGGCGGCAGGTGTATTGTTCGGAAAGATCATGTGTAAGCTGTCGGGTGGAAAGATAAATCCACTGATCGGTTCTGCCGGAGTATCGGCTGTCCCGATGGCAGCCCGCGTATCCCAGAAGGTTGGTGCAGAGGCAGATCCTACGAACTTCTTACTGATGCATGCGATGGGACCAAATGTGGCCGGGGTAATCGGAACAGCGGTAGCAGCAGGTGTGTTTATGGCACTCTTTGGAGTATAATGTAAATATAGAAAAAAGGCGCCGAAAGCAGCGCAGAAATGAGGGGAAAAATGGCAGATAGTACGGCAAAAAAGCCAATTAAAATAACAGAAACGATTCTTCGTGACGCCCATCAGTCGTTGATCGCTACGCGTATGACGACCGAGCAGATGCTTCCGATCATCGATAAAATGGATAAAGTAGGGTATCATGCAGTGGAGTGCTGGGGAGGAGCGACCTTTGATGCTTCCCTCCGCTTCCTGAAGGAAGATCCGTGGGAGAGGCTCCGCAAGCTGAAAGATGGATTTAAAAATACAAAGCTTCAGATGTTGTTCCGTGGTCAGAACATTCTCGGATACAATCACTATGCCGATGATGTTGTTGAGTATTTCGTGCAGAAATCCATTGCAAATGGAATCGACATCATCCGTATTTTTGACTGTCTCAACGATATCCGTAACCTGGAGACAGCAGTAAAAGCAGCAAATAAAGAAAACGGACACGCACAGATCGCACTTTCCTATACGCTGGGTGATGCGTACACGATGGATTATTGGAAAGATATGGCGAAAAAGATTGAAGACCTCGGTGCGAAATCCCTGTGTATTAAAGATATGGCAGGACTTCTCACTCCGTATGAGGCGACAAATCTTGTTACAGTACTGAAAGAGTCGGTAGACATTCCGATCGATCTTCATACCCACTATACATCCGGTGTAGCTGCTATGACATATATGAAGGCAGTGGAGGCAGGATGTGATATCATCGATACGGCGATGTCACCATTTGCTCTTGGAACGAGTCAGCCGGCGACTGAGGTCATGGTTGAGACATTCCGTGGAACGCCTTATGATACAGGACTTGACCAGAACCTTCTGGCAGAAATCGCAGAATATTTCCGTCCGATGCGCGAAGAGGCGCTCCAGAGCGGTCTGATGAATACGAAGGTACTCGGCGTAAATATTAAGACTCTGATGTATCAGGTGCCGGGAGGAATGCTCAGCAATCTTGTTTCCCAGCTCAAGGAAATGGGTCAGGAAGATAAGTATCAGGAGGTTCTCGAGGAAGTACCACGTGTGCGTAAAGACTTTGGTGAGCCGCCATTGGTTACACCGTCTTCCCAGATCGTCGGTACACAGGCGGTGCTCAATGTCGTAGCCGGTGAGAGATATAAGATGGTCACAAAGGAATCGAAGAAGCTTCTTTCCGGTGAATTTGGCCAGACGGTAAAACCGTTTGATCCGGAGGTACAGAAAAAATGTATCGGTGACACAGAGCCGATCACATGCCGTCCGGCAGATCTGATCAAGCCACAGTTAGCAGATCTTGAAAAAGAGATGTCACAGTGGAAGGAGCAGGATGAGGATGTCCTTTCTTATGCCCTGTTCCCACAGGTTGCCACGGAGTTCTTTAAATACCGTGAGGCGCAGAAGACAAAAATGGATGCCACACTGGCAGATAAAGAGAATCAGGTTTATCCGGTGTAATACCGTATTGATAAGAAGGCCCGCATTTTTTTGAATAGCGGGCCTTTTTGTAACGATTTAATAATATATCTGTAACCAAATGTCGAAACATATAGTATAAACTGATTATTGAGGAAATCAGGTAAAAATGAGGGATGATTTTATGAAAAAAATACATAGGGCGTTAGTTGGTATTATACTCAGTATTGTTGCACTTATTTTGGGGTTCTCTGCTATGTCAGATCAGGCAGGGGCAAAAACAAAGATCGTCACGACGAAAAATGGTACGAAGCTGTACTGTTCTGGAGACAAGCAAGGTCGCTATGAGGTATATGATATAGAAAATGCCAAGAAAGATCTGATCATTCCGGAGACAGTAGATGGGACACATAAGATCGACTCATTTGATTCTGAGGAATTCCCGGAATGTAAAGAGGTGGAGCGTATTCATTTTCCATCAGAGATGAAATATATTTATGATGGTGCGGAGACGGTGGAAGATTACCCATTTAATATGTTGAACCATTTTCCGAATCTGAAAAAGGTTTCATTTGATAAAAAGAACCGGTACTATTCGGCAAAAAACGGGGTGGTTTACGACAAAAAGAAAAGACTGGTTGCCATCGCACCGGGGATTTCAAAGGTGAAGGTTGCCTCATGGGTAACAGGAGTCACTCCGAATGCATATGCGGACCTTACGAAATTAGAGGATATCTCTGTGGAGAAAGGAAATAAAAAATATAAAAGTATCAAGGGCGCTTTGTATTCAAAAGACGGAAAGAAGCTGCTCTATTATCCGATCGCTAAGAAAGACACGGTATTCCGGGTACCAGGTGGAGTGGAGGAAATCGGGGAGATGGCTTGTTTTGGTCAGAAATATATGAAGGAACTCATAATGGGCAATTCGGTTCATGAAATTGGAGAGTATGCGTTTGCCTGGTGTTCCAGCTTGAAAAAGGTTTCACTGAATAAAAAATTAAAGATTTTAAATGTAGGGGCATTTTATAATTATGACAAAAACTGGCTTACACTTTCTCTTCCGGCAGGGATCGAGGAGGTGGAGATCGGGTCGCTTCCGGTAAAAGTGCTGGAGATTCCGGCGGGGGTTAAAAGAGTAATGCTGGATGAGGAAGATGCAAAGATTCGAGCGCAGACGCTTATTGTGCGCAGCCTTTCGTTGGACGTGAGCGAAATAAGTTGGTGTAGTGCAGGTAAAACGATTTATGCGTACAAGGATTCCAGAGCATACCAACAGTTAAAAGATAAAAAATCTATTAAGCTAATCGCTCTGAAGGAGTAGCTAGTACAACGAAAATTAAGTTTTGGATAGTTGCGGCGAGTCAGAATGGAGGTTTTTTTATGAAGAGGATACGGAGAATTTTTATAGTTGGTGTTATATTCAGCATCGCTGCACTTGCTTTTTCGTTTTTCACCATGTCAGATCAGGCAGAGGCAAAGTCAAAGGTTGTTACGACGAAGAATGGTACAAAAATTTATTGTTCTGACATCGGTAACGGAGAGTATAGGATATATGCCATAAAGAATGCAAAGAAAGACCTGATCATTCCGGAGACGGTAGATGGAAAGCATAAGATCACCGAGTTTTTTTCTAAGAACTTCCCGGAATGTAAAGAGGTGGAGCGTATCCATTTTCCATCGGGAATGAAATGTCTTTATGAGGATTTGGATGACGAAGAAGCTTATCGATTCAATACATTTTACCAATTTCCGAATCTGAAAAAGGTCTCAGTTGATAAAAAGAACCGGTATTATTCGGCAAAAAACGGAGTGGTTTACGACAAAAAGAAAAGGCTGGTTGCCATCGCGCCGGGTATTTCGAAGGTGAAGCTCGCATCATGGATGATAGGAGTCATTCCAGATGCATATGCGGATCTTACGAAATTAGAAAATATCTCTGTGGAAAAGGGAAATAAAAAATATAAAAGCATCAAGGGCGCTTTGTACTCAAAAGACGGAAAGAAGCTGATTTATTATCCAATCGCTAAGAAAGATACGGTTTTCCGGATACCAGACGGAGTGCAGGAAATTGGGGAGATGGCTTGTTATAATCAGAAATATGTGAAGGAAATCGTAATGGGCAGTTCGGTTCATCAAATCGGGGAGTATGCGTTTGCCTTGTGTGACAGGTTGAAAAAAGTTTCACTCAATAAGAAATTGAAGATTTTAAAACTAGGAGCATTTCATAACAAAAACTGGCTTACACTTTCTCTTCCGGAGGGGATCGAGGAAGTGGAAATCGGGTCCCTTCCAGTAAAAGAACTGGAGATCCCGTCGGGAGTTAAAAAAGTGAAACTGGATGTGGATCTGCATGGCGTCCAGTCGGAAATCCGGGCGGAGACGCTTATTGTGCGCAGCCTTTCGCTGGACATGATCAAGATGGATGAGGACTACTCCTATGAGCTGGAGGATGGGGATACGCCCGAAGAAAGTGCATATTCTGGTAAGACCATCTATGCATATAAAGCTTCTAAGGCATACAAACAGTTAAAGAAGATTGCCAAGGAGTATGATATTAAGCTGATTGCGCTGGAAGAGTAACTAGTTATGGCGAGTCAGAATGGAGGATTTTTATGAAGAGGATACAGAGAGTTTTTGTATATGGTGTTATACTTAGCATCGCAGCACTTGCTTTTTCGTTTTTTACCATGACAGATCAGGCAGAGGCAAAGTCAAAGGTTGTCACGACGAAGAATGGTACGAAGCTGTACTGTTATAGCGATAATGGAAAGACTTATGAGATATATAAGATAAAAAATGAGAAGAAAGACCTGGTCATTCCGGAGACCGTGGATGGTAAACATAAGATCACCCGTATCCAGATTGAGGGTCAGAAGGTCCATAAAAAAGTGAATCGTATTCATTTTCCATCGGGAATGAAAGCTCTTAGTGGTTGGTGTGATGACGAGGGGTATTGTTATAATGAATTCTGGCCGTTTCCCAATCTGACAGAGGTTTCCTTTGCGAAGAAAAATACTCATTATTCGGCGAAGGATGGGAAATTGTATTATAAATCCGGAAAAAAGAAAGAACTGGCGGCTATTATGCCGGGCATTTCCCATGTAACGATCGAGTCAGGGGTGACGTCGATCTGGGAGGGTGCGTTTTCAGATCTTACGAAATTGGAAGACATTTCTGTGGAAGAAGGAAATAAAAAATATAAAAGTATAGATGGCGTGTTATATTCTAAGGATGGATCGAAACTGATCTATTATCCGGTTGCGAAAAAAGATGAAGTTTTCCAGGTGCCGGATGGAGTAAAAAAGGTGGAAGGGTCAGCTTGTATTGAACAGAAGTATATGAAGGAACTCATAATGAGCAGTTCGGTCCATGAAATTGGGGATTATGCGTTTGCCTGGTGCGCAAAACTGAAAAAAGTTTCACTGAATGAAGAATTAAAGATTTTACAAGAGGGGGTTTTTCGTAACAGACACTGGCTGGCACTTTCTCTTCCGGCAGGGATTGAAGAGGTGGAGATCGGGTCGATTCCGGTAAAGGAACTGGAGATTCCGGCTGGGTGCCAAAAAGTAATGCTGGACGTAGACCAGCACTCGGAACAGACATGGTTAAAGGCGAAGACACTGATCGTGCGCAGCCTGTCTTTGGATCTTATTAAAATGGATCGTAATTATTGCAATGAGATAGAGGAGGGGCTGATCGATGAGGGAAGTGTGTACTCCGGCAAGACCATCTATGCGTACAAAGATTCCAAGGCATACAAGCAGTTAAAGAAGATCGCTAAAAAATATAAAATCAATCTGAAGGTTTTGGAAAAGTAGCTGTCAGAAAGGGGTTGCCATGAAAAAAATCATAGGATACATAGTATCTGTGGGGATTGTAATGGGGGTTTTGGCCGGCTGTGGCGGTGAGTATGCCAGTGTGACCGAGGGAGACGCCGTGAGTGGTCCTGCTGTGAGTGGAGAAGCGGTCAGTGGGAACGCCATTCAGGAGAAAACGGTGAGCGGTCCTGCTGTGAAAAAACAGGGAGATATGAGTAGCCACTGCTTCTGTACAGATACGAATCTTTATTACACAGAAAACGGATCAATTATGCAGATGAGACTGGATGGTACGAATAAGGTCTGCGTTATAAAGGCAGGGAAGTATAAAAGTGTGTGGGTCTGTTATGCGGATGTGGACTGGCTATATTATGTGTCGTATGATAAATTTGAGAATGAGGAGACATTATGCCGTGTGCCGATTCGGAAAGATGCCGATGGGTATGATGTAGTTCGTATGTCAGAGAAGGAAGAAATTGTTGATGGATATGAGGGTGTAGATTTAAAATATGTGGATTCGGAGCACCTTTTCTATACGATGGAGGAAACGGTAGGGAAATATAATATTTGTGGACATCGGATAATTTCGGAAACCGATATGAGGGATTATGCTTGTTCTTTTGGGATATTTCGGGTAGGTGGCTATTATGTAGTAGCTACAGATAATGGAGAAATATTTGTTCAGCCAGTAGATGAGGAAGAGTGGACAAGGGCATCTGATTTTATACCTTTTGAGGGATATGACATATGTGACTTTGTCGTACAGGATAATGAGGCTGTTTATTACCCACAGTATGCGACAGAAGATAAAAAATATATTGATTATAGACATAATCAAGAGTATACATTTCCTAGAACAGATTATAGTTACGATATTACAAGATATGATGGAGAGAAAGAGACAGATTTTGTGACATGGGAACAACTGAAAGAGGTTGTATTGGAGGCGGGGAATATAGAAGAATTTGATGCCTGTAGACCGGATTATATGTTCTTCCAGAATGGAAGACTTTATATTCAGGTTCAGATCGATTGGGAGAGAGAGGGGATTTATCATAGGGAATATATGATTCTGAGTCAAGGAACGAAAGAAGATTCGGGGCTTCGTTATGAAAGAAATTTAACAGAGTGTATGAAATCTCATGTGAAAAGCAGGACAGGAAAGTGGGCTCATATATTTCAGGATTCAGAAAAGGTTATTAAGGAGCATATGGTCATAAATAATGCCAGATGTATTGCGATGGTGAACCAGAAGGCATATTTAAGTCTTTATGATTATGAGAAAGACAAAGGGCATATGGGGTGCTTTGAATTGGATTCAGGTAAGTTTCAGTGGGTGGACAAGGAAGATGCGTTATTCTATGAGCTTGGGTATGACTATGTATTATCAGATATGAAAGAAGTATACAAGCAGAAAAAAGAAGATGACTTGGAATATCGCGAGAATGAAATTTTTGGTTGGGAAGGTCCGGGTGAAGGTGGAGAATTTTTTGAAAATTAGTGGCTGTGTACAGGAGGTTGAAATATGGACAGAACAAAAAATAAAAAAACCATGAATCGGAAAAGTCATATTCTATTATGTCTTGGAATTTCTGTCGGCCTGTTGGCCGGCTGTGGCGGCGAGTATGCCGGTTTGGCAGAGGGAGACGCCGTGAGTGGTTCTGCTGTGAGTGGGGAAGCGGTCAGTGGGGACGCCATTCAGGAGAAAACGGTGAGCGGTCCGGCTGTGAACGAAGAAGAAGGCGAAAATGCGGTAAGGCAGAAGTCCGTTAAGAAAGCGGGGCAGGATATGAGCAGTCACCGTTTCTGTACGGATACGAATCTTTATTATGTGTCAGAGGATGCGAAAAAGCTTATGCAGGCAAGGACAGACGGTACACACCATGGATGCATCAGAGAGTATCCAACTGGGAAGGGTGGAGAGAAGTATGTGGAGATCGTATATGTCGATGACAACTGGCTGTATTATAATATAACGTTTGCTGAGGGGGGAATGGCTATATACCGTACCCCGATCGAAAAGGATGCACAGGGCTATGATGTCGTTAAGTTCATGGAAGAGGAGGAGCTTGTGAAAGAGGAAATGATAGTTCCGGTGTACGTAGATTCTGATTATTACTTTTATGAGAATTACGTGGATAACGAAGAGGTAAAGTATGATCTGAAGACAAAGAAAAAAGTTTCAGAAGACAAAACGCAAAAATACGGAGCGATCTTCCGGGTAAAAGATTATTATATCGGGGCAGATTATGAGGGGCTTTATGTTCAAAAAGTAGATTCTAACGAGTGGGAAAAGGTAGTAGATTATGTGTTGGAGTTTGATATAGACATCGTGATACAGAATACAAAAGCAGTTTTTTATCCCTGCTCTGCCATGAACAATATCTATCCCTTCTCTGCCACGCTAAATAAGAGTAATCGGAGATTTTATATTAAGAGATATGATGGAAAACAAGAAAGGGATTTTGTTACATGGGAGGAGTTAAATCAGGCCGTGAAAGAAGCAGCAGGAGTAAAAAAACTGGATATTTGTGTGCCAGATCAACTGTTCTGGCAGGAGGAAAGGCTTTACATCCAGATGCAGACGGGCTGGATAAAAGATGGAACTTATCATATGGGGTATATGATATTCAGCCAGAAGGAGAATGAAGACGGCTCAGGTTCCGGACTCCGCTATGAAAAGGAATTAACAGAATGTATGAAATCTCATGTAAAAGAGCGGACAGGAAAATGGATTGAGTTTGACGACCCGGAAGATACCGCATATGTAGAGCATATGGTCATTAATACTGCCAAGTGCATTGCGATGGTGGAGGGGAAAGCATATCTGAGTCTGTATGACTATAAGAAAGACAAGGGCAGGCTGGCATGTTATGATCTGACTACCGGGAAATTTAAGTGGATTGGTAAGCAGGATGCAGCATTTTATAAGTTGGGATATGACTTCGGTCATCTGTATAGTGATTTTGAAGAGGTATTTGAACAATACGATGACAATGTGTTTGTGGAGTATTGGGCTTGCTCGCCTTCAAAGGATAAAAATGACGATGGATACTTTGTGGAGGATTAAGTGTGATGAAAAAACGAAACATTTCAACATTACTTTGTATGATCTCATGTGTTGGCCTGCTAGCCGGCTGTGGCGGTCAATATGCCGGTCGGGCAGAGGGAGATACAGTGAGCGGTCCTGCCGTGAGTGGGGACGCCATTCAGGAGAAAACAGTGAGCGGTCCGGCTGTGAAAAATGGGAAAGATAAAGTGTCTGATAAGAATACGGAACAGGACATGAGCAGCCACCGCTTCTGCACGGATACGAACCTTTATTATGTAGATTATGATGAAGAAAAAATCATGCAGGCAAGGCCAGATGGTACACATCACAAATGCATCAAAAAGTGGCCGGCTAAAAAGGATGAAGAGCTTTGGTTGGAGATCGTGTATGTCGATGAAAACTGGTTGTATTATAATGTGATGATTGACGATATGGACGGGAGTGAGATCACATACCGGGTTCCGGTCGAGAAGGACGCACAGGGGTATGATGTCGTTAAGTTCTCGAAAGAGGAGGAACTTGTGAAAGCGGATCTGATATTTCCGGTGTATGCAGATTCGGATTATTATTTTTATAAGAAGCAGTCGTTTGTGGGTAATAAGCAGATAATAGAAGATGTAAAGTATGATCTGAAGCAAAAGAGAACGGTGATGGAGTCAGAAGCAGAGATGGTACATATTTTCCGGATAAAGGACTATTATGTTAATGTGTCTAGTGAAATCTACATTCAGGATATGGATTCGGATCAGTGGGAAAAGGTATCAGATTATGTAGATGATCCTGAAGCACCTGTGGATGCCACATTTACATATAATGACAAAGCGTTTTTCTATATCCAGTATGCCATAAAAGAAGTGGATGACAGGAGTTGTCAGATCAAGAGGCATGATGGAAAACAGGAAACGGATTTTGTCACATGGGAGCAGTTAAATTATGCAGTCAAGGAAGCAGCAGGAGAGGAAAAACTGGATGTCTGTATGCCAGATGAACTGTTCTGGCAGGAAGAAAGGCTTTATATCCAGATGCAGACAGGATGGATGGAAGACGGAACCTATCACATGGGATATATGATATTCAGCCAGGGAGAGAATGAGGATGGTTCTGGTTCCGGACTCCGGTATGAAAAGGAACTGACCGAATGTATGAAATCCTATGTCAAAGAATGGTCTGGAAAATGGCGTGATAGCACAGAAGTTGATGTAAAGAATATGGTCGTCAATAATGCCAAGTGCATTGCGATGCTGGAGGGAAAAGCTTATCTGAGCCTTTTTGATCATGAGAAGGATAAAGGACGGCTGGGCTGTTATGATCTGGATACCGGGAAGTTGAAGTGGATCGATAAGCAGGATGCTGCATTTTATAAGTTAGCATACGACTGTGGTAATCCGTATTACTTTGGAGGAGTATTTGATGAATACGGTGATAATGAGTTTGTGGATGACTGGAAGTGGAACCCATCAAAGGATGAATATGAAGATGGTACGTTTGTGGAGGATAAAAAGCAATGAAAAAACGAAATAGTTCAATTATACTTTGCATCATTTTATGTGTTAATTTATTAGCCGGCTGTGGCGGTGAATACGCCGGCCTGACAGAGGGAGACGCGGTGAGCGGTTCTGCCGTGAGTGGAGAGGCGGTCAGCGGGGACGCCATTCAGGAGAAAACGGTGAGTGGTCCTGCTGTGAAAAATGGGAAAGATGGGATGTCCAGTAAGAAAGCAAAACAGGACATGAGCAGCCACCGTTTCTGCACGGATACGAACCTTTATTACATAAGTTATGATGAAGAAAAACTTATGCAGGCGAGGACAGACGGTACACACCGAGGATGCATCAAAGAGTGGCCGGCGAAAGAGGATCAAGAGAACTGCGTGGAGATTGTGTATGCCGATGAAAACTGGCTGTATTATGATGTGGTGTTTGACTGGGAAGAGGAGATCACATACCGGGCGCCGATCGAAAAGGACGCACAGGGATATGATGTCGTTAAGATTTCGAAAGAGGAGGAGCTTGTGAAGACGGAACTGATGATTCCGTTATATGCAGATTCGGATTATTATTTTTATGAGGATCTGGACACAGATAAACTGGTAAAATATGATCTAAAGAGGAAGAAAAAAGTCTCAGAAGGGAAAGAACGTGCATGGGATATCTTCCGGATCAAAGATTGTTATGTGAAGGTGTATGATGATACCATTTACATTCAGAATATTGATTCCGGACAATGGAAAAAGACATCGTATTATGTAAATGATCCTTATCGGGAGGATGGGGAGATCGTTGTACAGAATGCCGAAGCAGTTTTCTATTGCCAGTATATCACAAAAAAAGAGAATGACCAGAGATTTCATATTAAGAGGTATGATGGAAAACAAGAAAGGGATTTTGCTACATGGGAGCAGTTAAATCACGCAGTGGAGGAAGCTGCAGGAGTAGAAAAACTGGATGTCTGTATAGCAGATGAACTGTTCTGGCAGGAAGAACGGCTTTATATCCAAATGCAGACAGGATGGATGAAAGACGGAACCTATCATATGGGATATATGATATTCAGCCAGGGAGAAAATGAGGATGGCTCGGGTTCCAGTCTCCGCTATGAAAAGGAATTAACAGAGCGTATGAAATCCCATGTAAAAGAGCGGACTGGAAAATGGAGTGATTGGGACGATTGGGACCAGGAACACCAAGACTACAAAGACGGGGAGGAAATAGTATTTGTAAAGCATATGGTCGTCAATGATGCCCAGTGTATTGCGATGGTGGAGGGAAAAGCTTATCTGAGCCTTTTTGATTATAAGAAGAATAAGGGCAGGCTGGCCTGTTATGATCTGAATACCGGGAAGTTTGAGTGGATCGGTGAGCAGGATGCGGCATTTTATAAGTTGGG
>CAZOIF010000055.1:0-20952 GCA_964579975.1 uncultured Eubacterium sp.
AATACTCTTTTAATTTTTTTATTAACTGTCTAAATCTTTACTCCATCCTGTTATGAGATGTAATGGAAATTGATTTTGAGTTATCTCTTTCTATTAGTTGTAGTAATCCTCATTCCTGTTTTATTTTTACAAATACTTATTATACTTTCCTTTTGGAAATGGATTTTCCAAGCCCAAAACTTTAGGCCACAAACCAGTATCATCTATAATAAATCCCATAATCATTCCCATATGACTGTGCAGGTGTCTAAATTGTGCTAAAATCAGGGTGAATTTACAATATTCACAATCTGTAGGATATTCTAATAATTGCTCATCTGTTAAGTCTGAAATATACTTTTTTACTTTCCCCTCAATGCAGATAAAATAGCATTCGATTTCCTCTCGCAAAAGAGTCTTATTGGAAAAAACATCCAGATTATTCAAATCTTTTTCATGGATAGCAGGTTCTTGAAAATTTTTATCCCGTGGATTAATATACCATAAATCTAATGAGTGTAGCATATGATAGATATGCTTCCAACAAGGCATCTTGCAATATTTCTTATCCCATAACTCATCAGGAACACAATCTATTACATTTTTTACTTCCCATAAAGCCCGGTGGGTCTGCTCTTCTATAATTTTAACTAAAGTATTTTGTTCCATGTCAATATCCTCCTGATTTTATAGTGCTATCTACTGATCTAAAAGCGAATTTTAACATTATTGTGTTATGAAAACCGGGGTAGTGTGGTACCGAAATAGCCCCGATTATAATTCCAACGGAACGCCATCCAGAATAGCGGACACGAGTGTGTCATCGTGATAGGTGAGTTTGAGTGAGAACATGTCTTTTCTCTCTTCCATCAGTTTAAAGAAGATCTTGTCTCCCTGCCAGAGATTCAGGGAGTCGATGTCGGACTTGGGAACCCATACCAGATCACCTTCGCTGCATTCTGTGATCTCTGCCGTGGCTGCCGTTGCCGTGTATAAAAACATATATTCCGTGGGCCATGTATTTGTGGAAAAGGTAATGATACCTCGCAGCTGATAGGAAGTGAGGGTAAGTCCTGTCTCTTCCATAACTTCTCTTTGCAGGCATTCATCGGGTGATTCGCCGGGCTCAAAGTGGCCGCCTACACCGATCCATTTATCCTTATTGATATCCTTTTCTTTTTTGGTGCGGTGCAGCATCAGATAGCGGTCGTTGTCCTCGATATAACAAAGGGTGGTGAGATTGGATTTCATAGGTTTCTCCATTTCTGTGTATGAATACATTTCCAGTATAAAAGTTATATTATTGATATGGGCTTATATTAGCATAGGAACAGGGAGCTGTCAAAAGACGTTTCGTTGACAGTGCAGGGAAGGTCATGATAAAATAAGTTCTATCGAACCTTATTAGCGAGTTCCGGAGGGGAGGAATGGCCGGTGGCAGATTTGTATGCAACAGAAGAGAGAAAAGAGAAAGTGATCCTCGTGGCGGTCCAGCTGGGAGAGAACGCAGATGTGGGGAGAGCGGTACATGCAGGTGTGCCACTTGATGCGATGGCCTCCCTGGATGAACTGGAAGAGCTAGCTCAGACGGCGGGGGCAGAGACGGTGGGAAGACTGATTCAGAACCGGGAGGGGATTCATCCCGGTACCTATATTGGAAAGGGAAAAATGGATGAGCTTCGGGAAATGATCCGGAGTACCGGAGCGGATACTGTGGTTTGTGACGATGAGCTTTCGCCAGCGCAGATTTCGAATCTGAGAGAAGAACTGCAGTGTAAGGTCATTGACCGGACGGTGATGATCCTGGATATTTTTGCGGCACATGCGAATACAAATGAGGGAAAGATCCAGGTGGAACTTGCGCAGCTTCGTTACCGTGCGTCCCGACTGACTGGTTTTGGAACCTCCTTATCGAGAATTGGAGGCGGTGCGGCAGGAAGTGCCGGAGGAATCGGCACGAGGGGACCGGGAGAGAAGAAGCTGGAAATGGACCGGCGGCGGATCCGGGAGCGGATATCTATGCTGAACCGTCAGCTGAAACAGGTAGTCACAAACCGGGAGACGATGCGCAAGCAGAGAAAGAATAATGCGGTCCGGGTAGTTTCGATCGTCGGTTACACAAATGCAGGAAAGTCAACACTCTTGAATGCACTTACGAAAGCGAATGTGCTGGAAGAGGACAAGCTTTTTGCGACTCTGGATCCGACAACAAGGAGTTACGAGTTTGAAAATGGGCAGAGTGTTTTATTTACGGATACGGTTGGTTTTATCAATAAGCTTCCCCATCATTTGATCCGGGCGTTCCGAAGTACGCTTGAGGAAGCGAAGTATGCAGATGTGATCCTGCACGTGGTGGACTGCTCCGATGAGAATTACGGGGTTCATATGGATGTAGTGTATGATACGATGAAAAATCTTGGAGTACAGGATAAGCCAATCATCACGGTGTTTAATAAGATTGATAAGCTGTCAGAGGAGGATTCCGAAAAGGTCTTTAAGGATCCGGAAAGTGACTGCGTGGTAAAAATATCGGCGAAAAACGGCATTGGCTTTGAGATGCTTCTGAAGAAAACGGAGGAGTTGCTGAATGCCTCATTTATCCGCATTGAGAAAACGTTTTCTTATGAGGAGGCAGGAAAGATACAGATCATTCGCAAATACGGAAATCTTGAGGGTGAGGAGTATCGGGAGGATGGTATTTTTGTCCGGGCGGCACTACCGTCAGAATATGTAAATCAGGTTATGTAAATTTTATGCGGGGGAGACCGGATATGAAGGAAATAGCACTCATTGCAGCAGTAGATAAAAACTGGGGGATTGGTTATGAGAATGCATTGTTGTTTCATCTGAAGACAGACATGAAGTTTTTCAAGGAAACGACGAGAGGCAATATCGTTATCATGGGAAGAAAGACGATGGAAAGTCTTCCGGGAGGAAAGCCACTCGCAGACCGGATTAATATTGTCCTCACACATCAGGAAGAAGAGAGCTTTTTGAAGGAAAATGCGACAGGGGATACATGGATCGTCTGCCACTCGGTAGAAGAGACCATAGATCAGGCCCAAAGGATTTCCGGAAAAGTTTATGTCATCGGCGGGGAAATGGTTTACCGTGAATTTGAGCCATATGCTTCCCGGGCTTTTATTACAAAGATTGAAGAGGGAAAGAAAGCGGACGCTTTTTTTCCGGATTTGGACGCCATGAGCGGATGGAAACGGGTTTCCGAGGGGAAACGATTTTGCGAGGATGGTGTGCAGGGGGAATTTGTGGAGTATGAAAAGAATCCGAGTTTATCTTGACAATGTGAGGGTGTTATAGTAACGTTTAATTTAGAAAGATAAAATAGCCATAGAGTCTGATGATGCCAGTTTCAAATTAGATTTAAACGGGTGTTGCCAGACCGGGAACAGGAGACAGAGATGAAAATAAAATTATCAAATTATGTAGCAGAATTTTTAGTGGAGCATGGCATTGACACAGTATTTACGGTCACTGGCGGCGGTGCAATGCATCTGAATGATGGTCTGGGGCATCAGGAGGGACTTCACTGTGTGTATCAGCATCATGAGCAGGCGTGTGCGATCGCCGGGGAGGCATATGCACGTATGCATAATAAAATCGGAGCGGTTTGCGTGACGACCGGGCCGGGTGGAACCAATGCCATTACCGGCGTAGTAGGCGGGTGGCTGGATTCGATTCCGATGCTCGTTCTTTCCGGTCAGGTCCGTTATGACACGACAGCCAGAAGTACCGGACTTGGGATACGTGCCATGGGAGATCAGGAATTTGATATATGCAAGGCAGTAGACAGTATGACAAAATACTGCGAGATGGTCATCAATCCGACGGATATTAAATATTGTCTGGAGAAGGCGCTGTATCTGGCACAGACAGGAAGACCGGGCCCGTGCTGGCTCGACATTCCATTGAATGTACAAGGGGCATTTATTGAGACAGAAGAACTTCGCTCTTTTGATCCGACAGAATGTATTGATGAAAAGCCGGTAAAACCGTCCAAAGAGACGATAGAAAAAATAATAAGAAAGATTAAAGAGGCAAAGAGGCCGGTTATCAATGCGGGAAATGGAATCCGGATCTCCGGTGGTTATCCTGAATTTTGCGAGCTGGTTGAAAAGCTGAATATTCCGGTTGTGACCGGGTGGAACAGCATTGACCTCATTGAGGACAAACATCCTTTGTATGTGGGACGTGGTGGTATTATGGGCGACCGGGCCGGAAATTTTGCGATCCAGAATAGTGATCTGGTGCTCTCACTTGGAAGTCGCCTGAGCATCCGTCAGGTTGGATATAATTTTAAGACATGGGCGAGAGAAGCCTATACGATCGTGGTCGATGTGGATAGTGAGGAACTGAAAAAACCGACGATCCATGTGGACATGCCTGTGTGCGCGGATGTAAAAGAACTGATGCAGATGCTGAATGAAACATTGGGGGATACCAAACTTGACACCGATTCATTCTGGTTAGAAAAATGTGCACACTGGAAAGAGACATATCCGGTTGTTCTTCCGAAACATTATGAGCAGAAAGGCCTGGCAAATGTATATGCCTTTATTAAGGAAGTGAGCAGGGTTCTGCCAGAGGGATATGTAACGGTAGTGGGGAACGGCTCTGCCTGTGTCGTGGGAAGTCATGGTTATGAGATCAAGAAAGATCAGAGATTTATCATCAATTCTGCAATCGCATCGATGGGATATGATCTGCCGGCAGCGATTGGAGCTTGTGTAGCCGAAGGAGGCAGAGAACTGGTATGTCTGAGTGGTGACGGAAGTATCCAGATGAATCTTCAGGAACTACAGACGATCCGGACAAATAAACTTCCGATCAAGATTTTTGTGATCAATAATAACGGATATCATTCGATCCGTCAGACACAGACAAACTTTTTTGGAGAGCCTTATGTGGGAATCGGGCCACAGAGCCATGATCTGGAATTTCCGGATCTTGAAAAGATTGCATATGCTTATGATTATCCATTTTTCCGCTGCGAGAGCAACGACACCCTGACGGAGACGATAAGCAGTGTGTTTGCAACGGAAGGAGCAGTGATCTGTGAAATCATCGTTTCTACTGATCAGAATTTTGAACCGAAATCAGCGACAAAAAGACTGGAAGATGGGACGTTGGTATCTCCTCCGTTGGAGGATCTGGCGCCATTTCTTGACAGGGAGACGTTTTTGGAGGAAATGATTATTGATCCGGTTCCAGAGGTATAAGCGATATTGCAAGTTTAATTGGAGCCGTTGAACTAATTAGTAGGAAAACTGTCCCTGAGGCAGAGTGCACCCCAGCCGATCACCGGGCTGGGGTAATTTTTTTCTACCGGCAGATGCCTCGCTCCTTTTTGCAGATAGGCCTTGACTTTCTGGCCATACAGATAGGGATCCCTGTTCTGGATGATTCCGTATTCCATTAGGAGAGCAGCGCTTCCGGTCACAAAAGGAGTGGCCATGGAAGTGCCGGTGTTATTTGTATAACCGCCGCCTGGGGCGGTACTTAAAATATCGACGCCTGGAGCTGCGATATCTGGCTTTGGCAGGGAAAGGCCGGTGTATCCCTGGCCTGAGAAAGGAGCAAATCCGTCTGTGTCGCTGTTATAGGCGGCTACAGTGATGGGATTTTGGGCGGTGGAAGGTATTGTGAGAGTAGTGGATACGGTGGGAACGAGAAAGTTGGTAGCAGGGTTGATCGAATTGCCGGACGGAAGCCACATCTGATACGTGCCATCCACGATTGATTCCGGCGTCAGCTGTATTTTCCACACACCACTCTGTATGTAGGAATTTCCTGCCGCAGGAATCATTTCAAGATAAATTTCCTGAGACACACTATAGGGGGAAGGAGAACCAAAGTACCATAAAATCCGGGTAGAATCGAGGATGTCTTCATATGCCCCGGAGGAGTGCCCCGTGAGGATGACATTTGCGCCAGAAGGTGCGACAAGACGTATTTGAAAAGAGTCCACATAGTTTTTCCAGATCTGCAGGTTGAGGGAGGTTTCCCCCCCGGATATGATCAGTTCAGTCTGTGAGGTGCCGGAGTCTGAAAGTTTTCCAGAAGTATGGCGGCTTTTATTGCCCTCGTTCCCGCTGCCGATCGCAATCGTTGTCTTTCCGATATTGGCCAGGTTATCAATGTAAGTCTCGAGAAGGGAAGTTCCGTCGTGGCTGCCATAACTGTTTCCGAAACTGATGTTTAAAGCCAGTGGCATTTGCCATTCGATGGCTTTTTTTACACAGTAGTCCATCCCAAGCATGAGTTCAGTCGTCCGGGGAAAGGCTTCCGGAAATACATTTCCAAGTTTGACGATAAGAAGTTCACTTTCCGTGGCGACCCCTTTTTGCCGTCCCCGGCTGGCGCGCCCGTTTCCAGCGGCGATACCGGCTACGTGGGTTCCATGTCCGGACAGATCTCTGCTTGGAAAGGAACGGTCGTTTTCAGCGATGGCGCGGTTGATCTCCTCGCTTGTAAAGATGCGTCCCCGGTTGTAACCGGAATCCGTTTCATCGGGAATCGTCTGATCCCAGAGTTCCCGGATTCTGGTCGTTCCGTCTTCATTCTGAAAATCAGGATGGAAAATATCAATTCCGCTGTCCACGATTCCAATCAGGACGCCTTTGCCACTTAAAGAGCGGGGCGGACTCTGGACCGGGGTGATACAGGAGGCAGCCCGTGACTCATAGAGAGAGAGCACCAGATTTTTTGGTTTCTCAATATATTCAATCTGTGGAAGCGTGGAGAGGTCATCGATGTATATTTCCGGAATACTGATGATGCCATATCCTCCATAGAGAGGGAGCAGGGTAACATAGTCCGGAAGAATAAGATCACCGGAGTATTTGATGATGAGTTCCCAACGCTTGGTATAAGGATCATACCCGACATTCAGTGTTTCGCTTTGTTCCCGTTCTGCCTCATTGGTGGAGAGTGCCAGTTCCAGTGATGTTTCAAGCTTCTGGTCTGTCATAGGGTTCCTCCTGATCATAAAATCTCATTTTCGTAGGCCTTGCGGAGTTTTTCGAGGGCTTTTTTCTCGATCCGGCTCACATAACTTCTGCTGATTTCAAATTTTTTTGCGATTTCTCTCTGTGTGATTTCATTTTTTTCGTTAGCGTTTTGGTTTTTCGGAAGCCCATACCGGAGGCGGATGATTTCTTTTTCGCGTTCCGTCAGGGCAGTCTCGACATACTGGTAGAGCTTTTTTACATTTTCTTCTGTCTCCAGACGTTCTGCGACATCCTCGTCTGTCGTTTCCAGTAAGTCCAGAAGACTGATACTGTTTCCCTCGCCGTCGTCGCCGCTGATCGGTTCGTACAGATAGACCTCTTTTGCCTGTTTTTTTGCGGTGCGGAAGGTCATGAGAAGTTCATTGTCGATACACCTCGACGCATAAGTGGCGAGCCGGACGCCTTTGCCCTGTTTGTAGCTGTCGATCGCTTTGATGAGTCCGATCGTGCCGATTGAGATCAGATCCTCCTGGCTGTGTTCACTGTTGCTATATTTTTTTACAAGATAGGCAACCAGACGCAGGTTTCGTTCAATGAGGATTTTTCTGGCCTCCATATCTCCATTTTCGAAACGGCGTATGTATTCCGCCTCCTCGTCAGCGGAAAGGGGGGTGGGAAATGATTGCAATGGAAACACCTCAGAAACATACGTTAATCCTAGTTTATGAGGCGCGGTGTCCAATAGTGCCTGGCAAAGTGGGAAAAATTTTGGGGACTGATGAGGTGCTTTCAGCAAGGAGTTTTTTGTTCAACTGAAAATACCTCCACATGCTTGGCATATAATTTTCTATCAAAAACAGACTATACTGTGCTGAAGTTTTATGTTCAGTTCAGTATCTGACATGGTGTCAACTGTGCGTGGCTCCTGCGAAATTGTTAAAGAGAATGTTGCTTTTTCTGTACATTTGCCTTGGGTTATGCTATGCTAAAATATAATAGTTACCCTATCTAAATGACATTGATAAAAAAGTCTGCCGGAAAAAGAGGAGAGTATCGACACATTTTATAAGATGATATGGGATCGCACGCTAAACGTTACATAATGCACTCTTAACTTGATTTACATACTGCCGGAAAGGAATTATACTACTTGTATCAGAGGTGATTGGATGACTACGGGAGAAAAATTAGCGTTGTTTCGTAAGAAAAATGGTATGACGCAGGAGGAACTATCCGAACGATTAGGTGTTTCCAGACAATCTGTTTCAAGATGGGAGATGAATGTCTCCTTTCCGGAAACGGATAAACTTATTACTTTGAGTAAGTTGTTTGAGTGCAGCATTGATTATTTGTTAAATGACGATATTCAGGAAGATGAAAAGAGAGATGCGGCAGTGTCTGTGAAGAATTGCTATTCGTTTATCCGCGAATGCGGATATTTTTTTCTGGCTACGTCAGTAGATGACCAGCCCCGCCTAAGACCATTCGGGATGATTTATGAAAAAAATGAAACGCTGTTTATCGTTACAGACAAGCGGAAAAAAGTATTTTCGGAGTTGAGAAAGAATCCCCGGATAGAAATGGCAAGCTATAATTCAAATACACATAAGTGGATTCGGATTTGCGGGAAGGCAGAAGTGGAGAGTTCGAATCAGTTGAAAGAAGAACTGATGGACGTGTATTCGAACCTGAGACGGGCATACCGGGATGAAGAAGAAATGTATCTTGTTATTTACAAATTACGGATCAGCGATATCCAAGTGATGTAATCGCCAAAAATAAGGAGGAAAACAAGGAGGATTAAGATGCAGAAATTGAATGAGGAATCGAAAAGGTTGATGGTGGAGCGTTTTGGAAAGGACAGTATTATCGCACTGGCGACGATAGAAGATCAAATGCCGCATGTACGGTATGTAAATGCACATTATGAGGATGGGGCATTTTATGTGATCACCTATGGGCTTTCCAATAAAATGAAACAAATGGAAAAAAATGCAAATGTCGCGATAGCAGGCGATTGGTTTACGGCACATGGAAAAGGAGAGAATCTCGGGTATTTTGGAAAAGATGAAAATGCAGAAATTGCACAAAAATTAAGAGAAGCATTTGCTGAATGGATCGATAACGGTCATAATAATTTTAGTGATATTAATACTTGTATTCTTTGTATCAGGCTTACAGAGGGAGTTTTGTTTTCACATGGTACACGGTATGATATTGATTTTACGAAATAATTTCATTAAATAAGTCGCTCTCATAAACACAAGGCTATTATATAACTCCTTGTGTTTATGGAGCGCCCATTTATTTTTTTGTATGGATGAAAACTTGAAAAAGCAGTTGTACGACAGAATAAAATGCTGTTGAACTAATATATACTATGATCCTTTGCGAGAGGACGCGTGGAGAACGCCCTCCATAGAAATAATATGTGGTTGTAAAATGGTACTCTGACAGTGGCTGTATTCCTGCTTATCAAAAGCGGTTCATTTCATCCTTAAACATTTGTGCAATATCAGACGGACCGCTCCACCATAATTTGGAGGATTCATCATAAAGCAATTTGCCAGTTTTTGAAACTATAAATTTAGGTAGCAACTCGCTTGCGGGAAGTTGCATGTCTTTGGAAAGCTCATCAATAACCATCGTTATTAACAAATCAATTGCATTTTTCTTCGTCGTTTCTGTAACTTCTTTTTCTATAACCATATCTGCTCACTTCCTATAAATGTAAGACAATGAAGCGCTTTATCTGTTCTAAAACAATATTGATCTTGTAACCGGTCAGGGAGCAATAAATTGACGCATACATCGTCTGCTGATTTTGTGCCAACATCTCCAAATACTCCAGCCATATACGCTGTTATTGTTGCATTTGTATTGTCATTAGCAATCTTTCCTGCAATGATGTCAAAATGTTTGGAGTCGTGAACCAGTCCGGGAAAGGCTTTCCGTCTTCTGTGACTCACTACGCAATGAAGCCAGTCAGCGTTGGCAGTGGGAAAGGTATTGATTAATAGTTTTTCCGTAAACTGAAAACGGAATGAGGAAATGGTGCCATATTTTAGGGAATCACTTACCGTTCCATTGGCAATTGCCCTTTTTGTGCTCATTTTTGCAAAATTCTGAGCCTGTTCTTTTGATGTTGTTAAATAGAATCCCTGTCCAAAATCCTTATATTTTGCACAGCGTTCTAAGTCGGGGATTTTCACTTCGCAATAGCTGCCATGATACAAAATTATATTATCGGTCAATTTCTGTATCAATTTTTATGCCCCCTTTTTATCAAGATATGCTGCAATATCTTCCAAAATAGCATCATCGCCTTCAAGGTGAAACGTATCAAAGCAATGTTCAATATAGAGTAAAACTCCATGTTCTGCAAACAATTTTGTGACTGTTTCGATTGGCTTATTCCATTCTTCGGATGCAAGCCTTAAAATCCGCGTCTGCATATATATAATCTGTTGTTTTTCACTCATAGCAGTCATCAGACCTTTCCGTTTCTTGTTAAATAGTATCTTACCATATCTCTGCAAAAATTCAAAGTCAAAAATATAACTTCTCATATTCTATGAGTTGTGATAAAATATAATGAAATTATAGAATCTTTAAGTGATGTCGATTGGATTTTAGAAATCGATGAGAAAATAGCTTTTGTTGAGTATTAGAATGCAAATGAACGCTATGGCGAATTTTCGATTCAGTTAGGTAAATATGAAACGAAAGTGTTTTCAAGGTTTGTTTTCCAGAACTTGGCATAGAAAGATTGAGGTACATTTGGTAGAAGTGGAGTTAAGAAATATGGAGAACGAAATAGAGAACTCAAAAATAGTTTTTCTTTTTGGAGCAGGTGCAGAATTAGCATTTGGATTACCGTCCGGAGAGAAATATATAGAGGAAACCATCTTAAATAAAAGAGAAGATATGTATTCGGCACTGGGTGGGTTCTACAAAAACAGAAAAGATGACTATGCAGAAAGTTATGCTGGTCAGTATCTCTTCAGAAGGGATAGTCACACGTTTCGAGAAATGATTGAGAATGCGGCAAGAAAAGTAGAGGATAATGAGCGTGATGATAAAACAGAAGAATATATGGACCTATTAAACGCGTATGAGAAATTAAAGAAGGGTACAGAAGAGACTAAACAGTGTAAAGAAAAATTAAAGCAATTGGAGCAAGATATTTATGATGCTATTGTTATTAATAAAGATCAACAGAACTATAAAACTTTGAAAGAACACCTTTCTTATTATGGTGTAGTCGAAAAAGACTTTGCGACTATTTTGGCACCGAAAGAAGCAGGACCGCATCGTTTTTGGTGACTGATTAATTATTTTTGGAGTGCTTTCTTTACTATTTTTCTTCCGCTATGTGAACGGTCACAGCCTTCGTGGTTTCTAGATGCGAATGGGGATGAACAGAAACCATATGAGAGCATATTGGAGAACTTTCCAGAGCGTATTGTGAACGTTTTGAAAGAATATGATTACTCAGAATTTGATGATTGCGAGGGAAATTATTATTCGATGATTCGCAAACGATATAAAAAAGTTATGCATTAACAACAAATTACACGCCATTTGTTGAACACTATTTTGGTAAGCAAGGAATATATCTTGCAGGTAAACTGTACGAGTTTGAATACCCAACAAAACTTCTTGTAAAGGATATTCGTTTAGAGTGGAAAGAGGAGAATGAAGATAATTGCTTTGTTTTTCCCTTTCTTATGACTCAGGCTCCGATAAAGCCAATTATCACGCCGACACAGATTGAGGAGTATAAGAAAGCAATTGATGCATTAGATGAGGCAAAAGTGCTGGTTGTTATTGGATATAGTTTAGGTGAGGCTGATGATCATATCAATGCTTGTATTCTTTGTATCAGGCTTACAGAGGGAGTTTTGTTTTCACATGGTACACGGTATGATATTGATTTCACGGAATAACTTCATTAAATAAGTCGCTCTCATAAACACAAGGCTATTATATAACTTCTTGTGTTTATGGAGCGCCCATTTATTTTTTGTATGGATGAAAACTTGAAAAAGCAGTTGTACGACAGAATAAAATGGTGTTGAATTAATATATAATGACGACGACGGGGAAATGGTCAGGGGCGGTTTAGTGTATAGATGTGTTCCCATAGCCTTGTACATTTTCCCCACATACCGAATAAATCAGAGTGTGTTCCAGTTCGGTGTAACCAAAAGTTCATTTTCGTTCTTGCGGTAAATCAGCAGCCAGTCTGACTCTATGTGGCATTCTCGGTATCCGGCATGATTCCCGGTCAAATTATGATCGGAATTTTGGGGTGGTAGTGTGGCAGGCACTCGCAGAATGTCGATTACCTGTTGTAGTCGTTCCATTTTGTAATGGCGTTTTACACAGATCTTAAAGTCTTTCTTAAATTTGGTGGAATATCTTACATCGAGCATTTATCAGTCCTCCATCAATTCAGAAAAGAGCTGTTCTGTGGTGCCAGTAAACTTATGTCCACCGCCGTTTTCCAGTTCTGCAAATGCTTCCAGTGTATCAGCGTTCGGGGATTCGTCTGGGACTGCTGCTCCCTGCAAGTATGAAAGTACATAAAATAGACGGCTTTCTGGGATTTTGTCAATAAGGCTTTTTGCCAATTCCCTGTCACTCAGGGTTATACACTTCCTTTTATAGTTATAATATGCGGTTGTGCGTAGGCTATTCCTCATCAAAAATACAATGGATATTCCTTTCATCTTGGTGAAACCTTGCAGTCTCGCATATCTATGTAATATAATAATTGCTTTGAATCAATTTATTATATCTTATTTTATCACAAACATGACTTGTTTACAACAAAACAATTTTAGCCAAAGCGTTGTATTGCATTGTCGATACTTTTTTTACAAGATAGGCAACCAGACGCAGATTTCGTTCAATGAGGATTTTTCTGGCCTCCTTTTCACACTACTCCCATTCGTACAGGCAGCAGTCGGTGGCACTTTCATCATCACTGCGGTAAGCCATGAGTAATGCCTTGTTTTTATCCAGCAAAGCAAAGGTATTGTTATACATCGGTTCCGTTGATAAAAACATAATCTCCATTTGGACGCTGTGTCACAAAGGAGATGGAAGTAATCTTTCCGTTTTTTCTCGCAGTATCAAAAGGAGTTTTTTTCTTTTCCCATTTGTTGCCCGATAAAATGAAACTGGTGGCAGGCGGGTCCATATGGATGGAACGTGGGTCATCTGCGATGACTTCAGCATTATTCTTAACATAAAAATAAGTGCTGTATCCAGGTACGATCAGTTCGGTTTCTTTAATTTTGTGTTCTGTTTTTTTCAGTGGAAGTTCTACGGCGGCGTTATCTGGGATTTGGGTTGGAGTGTCTTCCTGGCTGCCGCTTACTGCTGGTATGGAGATAGCGTTTTGGCCCGCTGTCCATTTTTCCGGCTCTGTGCCGGTTTGTATGTTCCCGCAGGCGGTTAGCAGAAAAAAGCATCCGCACATAATGACAATTGAAAATTTGTAGTGGTTCATATGGTTTTCCTTTCTTTTGGTGTAGTTTACCACAGATACAGATTGTTTATAACAAATAACAGAATGTGAAAAATGAGTAAAAATTTATGCTGTGTTTTGCATCTAAATGCAAAGACAGTAATGTAAGGACTGGATATCCGATGAAAACCGTGTTATAATAACTAATATATGATTAAATGATGAAGACACAGTTTGTAAGAAAGCAAGATAATCAAAATCAGGGGGATACTATGAGAGAAGTAATATTTATACTATTTTGCTGTGCGCTCATGGCAATCGCCATCATGGGCAGGCATATGGTAGTAGTGAGCAAAAGAGAAAGGCGTCGTCGTGACAGGGTTCTTGACGATATCTCAAACAACACAGATATGATGTTACTAGTCTATGTTCCGAAAAAGAAGACGGTGGAGTATGTTTCAGACAGTGTCAGCTGGCTGTTCGGGATTGATAAAGAACGTGTCTGCAAAGATGTGAGATATCTGTTTGAAAAATTAAATTTTTCGGTCGAGGATGAGTTTGTGAGGGATTTTCTGGATGGAAATCTAAAGTTGTCTGCTCAGAGAGAGTACGAGTATTATAATAGTTCTCTTAACGAGGCGCGCTGGATCCAGTTGAAGGCGATACCATGCGAAGAAGGAAGAGGGCTTCTTCTTGTGCTGGATACAACGATGGAACATGAACTCTCCGATACACTTCTTGTGGCTGTGGGTGCTGTGGATGAGGCTAAAAAGGCAAATAGTAAATTATTGTCTGCGATGAAATACAAGGAAAACCATAGCCAAAATGAAAAATCGGTATTTGAACAGCCAGAGATTAGATTTGAAGATACTTTTTCGGATAGTGGGGAGGCGCTGTCTCAGAAAAAATATACCGACAAGCACATTTTGCTCGTAGAGGACAATACAATAAATATGGAACTTGCTTGTGAACTGCTGCGGCAGACAGAGGCGTGTATTGATACGGCGGCAAATGGAGAAGAGGCATTTGAGATGTTCCGGGAATCGGAAGAAGGTTATTATGACCTTGTTTTTATGGACATACAGATGCCGGTTATGGATGGAAACGAGGCCACGAGAAAGATCCGGGCACTGGAGCGAAAGGATGCAAAGGTAGTGCCGATCGTGGCCATGACAGCCTATATTTTTGCGGAGGATATCCGGCTTTCGCTTAAGGCCGGGATGGATATGCATATTGCAAAGCCTTTGAATTTTGAGAAGTTATCGGATGTTATGCGAAAATATCTGGTTCGCTAGATGGTTGTTTACTTTGGGACAACAATGTGTTAAAATAATAATATAATTTATGCAGGTGCCGGATCTGGATGGTGGCAACGTTGACACCGTATCCGGAGAGGAAAAATCTGGAAAAGAGGGGATAAAGTGGAATTAAAGGAGTTTTTTGACACGAAGCTGTTGGAGCAGATCATGAAGGAATGGTCGTTGGCGACGGGAATGGCGACGATTGCAACGGACGCCGAGGGAAATTACATCACCGGTGAGGTGGGATTTACGGATTTCTGTATTAAGTATACCCGTGGTTCTGAGGAAGGGATGAGACGGTGTGTGAAATGTGATACGGAGTGTTCGGGCACTTATTTTTGCCATGCGGGGCTTATGGATTTTAGTATTGATATAAAAATAAAGGATGAAATCGTGGGGAAGATCATCGGAGGACAGATTCTTCCGGAAGAGCCAGATGAGGAAAAGTTCAGGGATCTTGCCAGAGAATTTGGAATTGATCCGGAGGTTTATATCAATGCACTTCGTAAGATTCCGATCCGGACGGAGGAAAGTATCCGCGCATCGGCAAAACTTCTTGGTGATGTTGTAAACCAGCTTGTTAATTTTGAGTATATGAAGACGAAGAATGAAAAACTCATCTCTCTTCTTGATAATGAGATAAAAGAAGCAGTGGATCTGATCCATGAATTAAATGGGAAGTCAGAGAATCTGGCTAAGATCGAGTCAAAGCAGAAAATGCTTTCTCTCAATGCCTCGATTGAAGCGGCGAGAGCAGGAGAGGCAGGAAAAGGTTTTGCGGTCGTGGCTTCACAGGTTGGCAAGCTTTCTTCGGATTCATCAGAAATCAATGCCTCGATCAGTGAGTCTTTACATAATCTGACAGAAACGATTGAAGCGATGGCAGAGGCGAATGATTATTGATCTTTATACTTAACGCAATACAATAATATGAATACTTTGTCAAGGGAAAAATACAATTAAATTTTCTGAATGCGGTTTTTTCTATATATAAAGCAAAAAAAGAGGCGGTCTGCCGGACGAGATTCCGGTGGAGTGCTTTTCTTTTGTTAGCTAGGCGGCGCCAAGTTGAACAGGGTTCAAATTGGCGCCGCTTAGTTATGCAGAAACTCCTCCACATGCGTATTTCCGTTAATTTTTGCTTAACACAATATTGTAATATGTGTATATAGCCGGGGATGAAAAAGAAAAAGGGGGAGGTTCAATGAATATTAATTTTCATTATTATCTTGTCAAAGCATTAGCAATCGAAGCAGGGTTAAGTGAAGAGGAGGCACAACTCCTTGCACTGACGTCCCAGATGGTGGATGATGTGACGCCGGATTTTTTCAAGGGAGAGAAATTTCGGACAGGGAAAGGGGACATGTTAAAAATCTATGTGGAGAATCAGCCGCCAGAATATTTCCGGAACAATGGAATGGTGGGAGAGCGAAGGAGTGACTGTTATGAATTTTGCCCTTCGATCACATCCTTTGGGATGTTGGATGCCAGAAAGGAATTTTATCAGCTTGAAAGTGTGATCCCGTTCCACTTCTTTGTGGAAAATTATACGGCGGATCCAGCTGACCGGAGTGAACTTCGGACAAAACCGGCACTGCCGGGAAGTTATTTGTATGATTCCATCAATGCGATCGTAGACAGCATGGTTCAAAACCGGGAAGCCGGAGATGAGTCGGACAGACTAAGGGATTTAGTAAGAGTAGGCATGCTTCTCCATGTGTTTGCCGATACATTTGCCCATGATGGATTCAGTGGATCGTTAGGATGGGAGAATGAGGCGAAGATCGTTAAGATTTTTAATGCCGGATTAGAGGAGAGAAGCCGGGAAGGAATCGAACATTTTACAGACCGGTTAGGAGAACTTACTGCCTGTGGGCATGGACAGATTGCACATCTGCCGGATGTGTGTGGTACGGCATTTTGGTATCAGTATATGGCGCATGAAGGCGATGGGTATGCGATGAACAAATGCCGTTACAACCGTGATGTGTTTGAACTGTGTGCAGAATATATTTTCAGATGGTTCATGAAACTGTCAGGAGACGGAGAGCAGACTGCAGAAAGATGGGAACAGATCAGGAAACCTTTAATGGATACAGCATGTCTGGTCACAAGTGAGATTGATGACGGAGCACATGCGGATGAACTGGCAGCTATATGGGCGGCAAATTATTTCCATGATCAGGATATGTTAGGAAGTTTTGATTATAGCACACAGCATTTATTTGATCAGAGTGAAATCGGTGATGTAGATGGTGTTCCGATCTATCACTTTGGAAATGCAGATGTTTTTTACCTGTTCAATGAGGTGACATATGATCTGAGGCATTGTGTGACAGGAGAGTTTTAAAAGGTTAGAAATGGACTTTTCTGCCGGAAAGTGATGGCGGTGCCACCCGGCTATCTGAAAGCGGTTCGAAAGAGGAGAAGGGTTTATATAAATTGATCGCGCACTGGCGGGTGTGGCGGAAAGGAGTAATTATGGTAAAACAACAGAATTTTGATGAGTTAGTAGCAGCCATCCAGAAGTCTTTTTTACAGTGTAACCGGCTTGCAGAGAGACAACATATCGAAATGCTATCCGGATTCTTTGATTCGGAAAACAAACCAGTCAGCATACCGTTTCGTATGCCTCAGTTTGATGATAATGGAAATGTAACATACCAAAATGTATCAATCCCTAAACTGTGTCTTGTGCCAATATCATCACTGAAACTGGACGGGATCAAAGTTGATTTTAAGGTCAGACTGACAGGAACCGTTTCGCTGGAAGAAGAAAAGAAAAATAAGGAAGAAGCTAATGGGGAAGAGCCCGCTGAAAAGAGACGTTCTTTTCTTGGTTATCTTCCGGGTGGAGGACGTGGAAGAAATTCGGATGATTTTGCAAATATTACTTTACAGTTTGCCTCACAGGATCCGCCGGAAGGGATCATGCGTATTCAGGACGAACTAATCAGAGTAACGCTATAGCGGACAGGCAGAAAAGTCTTTTCTATATAAAGAAGTAAATGCACCATAAAGCAAAGGTGAACGAAGTTCACCACGCAGGAAAGGAGAAGAATATGGCAGATGGATTAGTAAGCATGCAGGATCAGTTTAGTGGTCTTGACATGGGGGCATTGATCGGTGGACCGCTGAAAGCGGCGTGTGATGCCCAGATCATGATGGCAAAGGCGACATCGGATTTTATCGAGCATGTCGGGATGGATGATGTGGATGAACACGGTGTCAGAAAGATAAGAACAGTAGATTTTTCGTTCGCAAGACCATCGACATCGGGAGATGGAAACGGAATCGGTATGGAAAAGGTGAACTTAAGTGTTCCTCTTTTATCTATCGTGAAGATTCCGACGCTTGCAGTGGATGACGTCGATGTGACGTTTGATATGGAGGTAAAATCTTCTGTCTGTAGTGAGAAATCGTCAGATAAGAAAGGAGAACTCGATGCCAAGATGGGGCTTAAGGTTGGCCCATTTTCAGCAAATGTGAGCATTAAGGGTTCCATTTCTGCCCACGAGAGTAATACGAGAAAGAGTGATAACTCGGCAAAATATCATGTGCAGGTACATGCCAAGGATACGGGAATGCCGGAAGGTCTGGCGAAAGTTCTGGATATTCTTTCCACAGCAAGTGCGCCGGCACAGATCGAAGCTATGGAAAAAGATGGAAAACCTGGCGGTACATCGGGAGGCACGTCAGGCGGTAGTACTTCTGGTGGTTCAGGAGGCACGTCGGGAGGCAGTACTTCCGGAAGTTCGGGAGGCACTACCACTGGCGGTACAACAGGTGGCTCAACTGGCAAGAGTTGATAAAGAAGCTTAAGGAAAGGAAATAAAGAAAATTATGGCAGAGACATTTTCCGTGGCAGATGTGGGGTATGTACACCGCATTATCGTAGGCAACGATAATCCTGAAAAGCAGCCGGATGAGGAGCATTACCGAAAGCAGACAGAGCTTTTGAACCGGTGTCTGAGCGAGTTCCCGAAGGGAAAGATCATCGCTCAGGAGAAAAATTTTTATATTTTAAACATCGGGGAACATCAGGTAGTCATGCAGTATGTAGTGTATCACGTGGGATTTCACAGGAAACCTCCATGGCTCACGGAAAAGTGATCCTGCCAGCATCGTCGGGCTATGCTGTCCCTGAAAAGAGAGGAAACAGGATGAGAAGTTATAGTTATAAAAATGATATGGAATTTCTGGAGATGGCAGAAGAATACATTGTCAGCGATTACATAAAAAAGTGTCTCTTTAGTTCTCTTGAATGGTATATGGTCACGTACCATAAATACAGATTCCGTTATCATGTGATCAGTATGATCAGCCTTATTTTTCCGACAATGATCATCGTACTGAATGATATACAGGATTTTCAAGATCTGCATGTTATATGCAAGATAGCGATTTCCATTGTTTCTGCGATCGTTGCGATCGCCAGTGGACTCGGGAGACTTTATAAGTGGCATGAAAAGTCAGTTGTATATCGCAGATGTGCAGAGCAGATAAAATGTGAGGCTGTGTATTATATGGCAGAAATCGGTAATTACAGTGAACCTGATCTGCGAGATAAAAACTTTCTTGAGAAGCTAGAAAAGATTCTTTTAAAGGAAAATAAGGGCTGGTCACAGATGGAGTCAAAAAAACAGCAGGAAGGGGAGGAAAAATATGGGAGAAAATAAAAAGATTACAGCAGATGTAATCATTGCAAAGGCAAAAGAGTTTGAAGGGGTAAAAGAGTCCCCACCAAATAGTAATAACGTAATCTTTAATCGGGATTACTATGGCAAAACGGTAAAAGGAGCAGCCTATCCGTGGTGCTGTGCCTTTGTGTGGGATGTGTTCCGGATGTGCGGGGCCTCCAGACTTTTTTATGATGGAAAAAAGACGGCGCTCTGTGCCGCAGTGGAGAGTTGGGGGAGAAACAAGCACCTTGTGGTTGAAAAAACAAAGGGAGAGAAGGGCGATCTTGTCCTTTTTGATTTTACCCACAAAGGACGAGCCTGTCATATCGGGATCATTATAAAGAAAAATAATGATGGAACCTACACGACGATAGAAGGAAATACCGGTACAGGAAATAACACCAATGGAGGTATGGTGATGAAGCGGACTCGTGCAATAAACACGATACGGTGTATCATACGTCCTAAATATGACGCATAAAAGAAATGTGTAAAGGAGAGAGACTGGTACTATTTTAAAAGGAAAGCGTATCAGTCTTTCTTTTGCTTTTGATAAAAAAGGTATACACCTTGCGTATACAGATAAATGTCGGTTTTTATTTGTGTTATCATATTTTTATAGATAGAAATGGAGCGTGTACGATGGAAGATAAAATGATAGAAGAGTACAGAAATTTTTTGATGTCGAAAGGTAAGGCAAAAAGTACGATTTCTACTTATGTGCGCCAAGCCAGACATTTTATGGGAGTTTGTGGGAAATGTCCGAAAAGCAAGAGTGTGGTGGAGCACTATGTGGAGACACTAAAAAAACAGTATAAGCCGGCTACTGTAAATTTATATGCAATCGCTGTAAATAGTTACCTGAAATGGAGTGGGAATGAAGAGATGAGGATACATACCAGAAAGCTGAAAAAGATGTTTGTGCTGGAGAATGTTATTTCCGATCAAGATTACAGGATGATGTTAGATTATGCAAAAGAGACGGGGCGGGAAAAATATTATTATATTATGAGGGTGTTAGCCGGGACAGGAATCCGAATTGGGGAACTGAGATATATAACGGTAGAAAATGTAAAACGTGGAAGGGGTGTAGTGTACAATAAGGGAAAATGCCGGGAGATTTTTATTTCTGCCGGACTCCAACATATTTTAATGGAATACTGTGAGCAGGGAAACATCCATAGAGGGGCTATCTTCACCGGAACGACAGGAAATGTCCTGTCGCGAAGTGCTGTGTGGCAGATGCTTATGAAGATTGCTGACAGTGTAGGGGTGGACCGGGCAAAAGCCCATCCTCATTCGTTCCGGCATTTTTTTGCGAAAACGTATATCAATAAATGCGGTGATCTCACAGCGCTTGCCAATATTCTGGGGCATAATTCCCTGGAAACGACAAGGATTTATACGATGCGGACGGGGGAGGAGATCAGGGAGCAGATGGATGGGTTGGGGCTGTGAAACAAAGGGTTAATGTTCCATTATTACATTATGGGATTGACAAAGTTTTGTGCAGTGGAGAGAATGATTCCGGATGAGGACCCGCT
>CAZOIF010000056.1:0-20908 GCA_964579975.1 uncultured Eubacterium sp.
TTCTTATTTCTGCTTTAGAGGACTAAAAATCGGTATTAACCGACAGCCCCTTTTTCTTATTGTGCCATCAAACTATGCACAATTTGCCTCCTTCATCACAAGAAGCACATCCCCTTCATGGATTTGGTCACTCTCCAGCTTATTGATCTCCATGATCGTATCGATCGTTGTATAAAATTCTTTTGCGATATTCCAGAGTTCATCTCCCTTCTTCACTACATATCCAATCAGCCCCGGTTCTCTCGCCCTCGCATCGCAGTCCAGCTCCTCCATCTTAAAGTCAGCGATGATCGGCTCCTCAATGTTATTAAATGCCAGCACATCAATGACTACGACAGCTTTTATATCCGCTTCATTTTCTCCCAGAAGAGAGCCGCTGATCTGCTCGATCCCCGCTGTCATGCGGATATCGCTGTCCGGTAAAATGTCCGGCACCTGAATGTGCTGCTCAAAAGGCAGAACACCGGCAGAGGCTGCGAGCGGAACACTATTATCCGCAGACTGGTACAGCACATTTATATCTATGATTCCCTCTACTTCCACACCATCTTCTACGATCCTCTTTTCGTCCACCCTCACATCTCCTGTCACCTTCCATATCTGCAGAGGCGGGTTTGCCGAATCCATCTGTATTCTCCCATTTACCCGTGATTTGCTTTTGTTCTTCAGGATCAGATTTTCAAAATAAGAAGTCTCAAATACCGGCGTACATTCCTTTTTCGTGGAATAAAAGTCGGTGAGAAGTTCCATTCTCTCCTCTCCAAATGCTTTTATCGCAAGATCAAGGACGATTTCCATATCGATGACACGATCCTCCCCATCCTCATCACTCTTTACCTCGATCTCCCGGCTGTGTATGCCCACCTCGGCCTGAACCACATTTGTCTCATCACATCCACCACAATTGACCTCCCCGGCCAACGGGATCACACATTCGTGAAAATTGAGCTGAGGGGATTCATCCGCACTCAGGTAAATAATGAAAAGGCTCGCCTCACCAGAGAGCACAAGCTTATCCTCCCCGACTCTCGTCTCCACCTCGAGCAGATTCACATCATCATACAAAATGCGCCCGATCGTATCTTTTGTTCCCGGGATTTTGCACTCATCGCGAACTCGTAACGTATCTTTTTTAGACAGAATCAGTCTGGTGATATCCATGCTTTTCTTCCGCTTAAGGATTGAATCATCACCCTCGATTTCGATAGCTCCCTCTCCATCATATATCGTTTCGGCCAGAACTTCCATATTTATAATGGCCTTCACACCAAATTTACGCGAATTGATAAGCTCTCCCCGAAGGTCATCGATCGACGTATGTATCGTGATCTCATCCTCTCTTGTGGAGTCACATCCAAGCACCACAGTCTCACTGATCGGAATATTTCCCGTCAGATCACAGACCGGCATTTCATCCTCTCCGGCATACAAAAGTGTAAAATACAACGCACCTTTTATATTTACCTTACCATCAAGGACCCGGATCTCCTCGATCACAACCTCACCTTTTTCCTGCATAACTGCCCTGGCATCCGGTTTTATGTCTGGTACATTAAAATCTGCATCCAGTGTAATCTGTACATTTTCCCTGCTGTTACACCGGTTCATATGAACTCTCTGCTTTATTAGTTCCATATACCCTCCTCATCATAGCCCGGACAAACGGCCCGGCTACGGATTGATCACTACTAAACTATATTCTGCTCCCCATCCTGTTATGCCAGATAACACACAAAAAAATAAGGAATAATTTGGGGATTGCGGCATATAATAATAATGTCTTTTTAAAAAAAGGCATCGACTTTCTGCGGAAAACAATGTCTTTCCAATTGGAAGACATTCGTTGTAACAAAATTTGACAAACACTATATTATGTGGTACAATATACTTGTATTTCTATATATCGTGGTTAAATACTAAGGGAAATGGGACATCACATTATCTGCCATCGCATGGCAGAAGAAAGGTCGGTATTATTTATGTTGAAAACAGATGTTGGAAATGTGCGGAAGGCGGTGAGCAAGCACATTGGTAGCAGGGTGGTTATACGTTGCAATTTGGGAAGACATAAAGTAGATGTTACAGAAGGTGTTATCACGGAGACATTCCCTAGTATATTCCTTATTACCGTGAGAAATGAACTTGAAAATACGAGTCAGACCGTATCATACAGCTACACCGATGTATTGACAAAAAATGTTCAGATTACACTTTGTAAAGCATAACAAACTAACTTATATTTACTATTTACTTTTCTCACGAAAAAGAGCTGCCGTTTTTGCGACAGCTCTTTTTCGTTACTATATTATTCACTTTTTATTTTATATCCATCAGCCGGTATGGCTCAATGTCAAACCCGCCCGACTTATTGATCGTAATAAGCGTAGCTCCTCTTTGTTCCACATCATCCTCTATACCCGGCATTGCAAGATAATCAATACTATAGCCATATGTCAGACGAATTCCTTTATATTCGAGCGACTGGTTGTTATAATGATCATGACCGCAAAACATCGCCTTTGTACTTCCAAGCTCTACCGCTGCATCAAACAGCCTGCTTGGATAATCCGAGCAACAGATCTTATCGATCATTGTTTCACCCAATATTCCATAATAATATGTGACTGCTGCACTGCCACTTTCATACAGAGCATTCGCCTCTTTATACTCCTGTAATGGAATATGGAAGAAGATCATGGAATCAACAACTCTTCCTTCCCTCTCATTTAAAGCAATCACGTTCTTTTTGTACCATTCTACCTGATCATCTCTGATATAATCATATTCATTTATGCCAGCTGCCTCCGGGTTATAATCGTTGGAATCGATCAAAAACAATGCCTGCATCAGCGTCCCATCTGTATTTCTAATTTCGATCATCTGATTACTTCGCCCATAAATATCTGGCTGTATATACGGATATAATAGATTCGCAGAATTCTTAAAGGACAATGATCTCATCAAATCATCGAACTCATCTGCAGTAATACAAGCCATTGATTCCGTATCATGATTTCCATAAGTGAATGCCCACGGTATCCCGGTATTTCGCATAAATGCTGCAAATTGCTCTACCGGCGCTTTATTATTCAGAGAAAAAGACATGATCCCCATCGGGAATACAATATCTCCGGTTACGACCACAAAATCAGGGTGTGTCTCTTTGATCAGCGTATAACAGGCATCCAGCGCCTTGATATCCTGTTTGGCAGAAAACAGACTGCCGCCAAGATGAATATCTGTCAACTGCAGCACTTTAAAATCGTTTTTATCTGTAGTGATCGTATATACACCCGTATCTTCGCTATAAGATACCGGATCTGTATTATGTTCCACTACAGATACCTTGTTAATATATGGCTGTGTAAAATAAGTGTCGCCTGACATCACAACATAAAGCACAGCTACGATAACGGCCATAGAAACAGCTATAATTCTCTTTACATTGACTACGATATTTTTGAAAACAAGTTGCTTTCTCAAAGAAATATTATACACAAATAAAAGAATAAAATAGAGACAGATCGTCAATATATACACATTAAAAATTGCATCTATTCTATTGGAAAATAGAATAAAAATACAGTTTAAAACCAGCCAGTAGCCAACCGAACATAAAACAATTTTTGCAAGCTGATTCCGAAAACGTACCGTACGGTCCTCTATAAAAAACTTTTCAAGGCTGCCAATACACATTACGTTTTTAAATACAAAAAATAAAATCAGGAATAAAACAGAGCTGTTATAAGAAATCTGTTGCAAAATATCGCTTATGTTATAACGGGATGAAAAAACAGATAGCACTAATGTAAACAAAACATAAAATATAAACGTGATCAGGACACAGATACTATTGATGGATTTTTTTGTATATCTGTCATACATCTTTTTTATGAATTCCCTGCCAGACACATCCATCTTATACTCAAAAAAATTTGCCTGAAGAAGAAATCGTTTTCTTCTTTTATAAATAACAAGGACTGCGCCCGCAAGAACCAGATTTAATAAGAATGAACCAATCGAAAAATAGCAGATCGTACTATATAAAAGATTGAATAAAAACATACCGCATAGTGACAGTATTATAATATACCTCTTGTACTTTTTAAAACTTTTCCTGATTTCCGTTTGCGACAGGATATCTTCTAATGAAATAATTTCTTCTATATTTTCATCATCAATATTATATTTTGATGACAACGCTTTTATATCATGACAATCATCCAGCATATCCCTGATGATCTCTATTTCATCTTCTCCTCCTGCCTTGCGTTCATCATATTCCTTTGAAAGCGCTTTCTCCAAATGTGCCTTTAACGTTTCTGATTTGTTTGAAAAAGAAATATTTTCAAACAATCTTTCTATTAATACATTTATTACCCGTTTCATTTCATCCCCTTTTACAGTTCTCTTCCCATGATCTTATCCAATACAGCCTGTGCCACCTCGTCCTTTGACATACAGGGCAGCTCCACTGTGTCCTTTTCCGTAATGAGTGTAACGACATTGGTATCTGTCCCGAATCCCGCCCCTTCTGTCCTGAGATTATTGGCGACGATAAGGTCTGCTTTCTTACTCTGCAATTTCTTTCTGGAGTTCTCCAGCATATTTTCCGTTTCCATGGAAAATCCGCAGATATACTGTCCCTCTCTCCGGTGATCCCCCAGATAAGCCAGAATATCCTCTGTCCGCTTGAGGACAAGTTCCGTATCCGCCTCTTTTTTCTTTATCTTTTCTTCTGTATAAAGGGCAGGTGTGTAATCCGCCACTGCCGCCGCTTTTATGATGATATCCATATCCGGCGCCAGCCTCTTTACTTCCTCAAACATATCACTGGCACTCACTACAGGAACCACATTTACACAGACCGGCGGTTCTATCGTTACGGGCGCACTCACAAGCGTCACTTCTGCCCCCCGGTACATCGCCGCCTTCGCCAGCGCATATCCCATTTTCCCCGTTGAATGGTTTGTGATATAACGCACCGGATCGATCGCCTCTCTCGTCGCTCCTGCCGTCACAAGTACTCTTTTTCCTATCATATCCTTTTCTACAAGGATTTCTTTCAGAATATATTCCAGAAGAATGTCCTCGGAAGGAAGTTTTCCCTTACCAACTGCCCGGCACGCAAGCATCCCAGTATCCGGCTCGATGATCTCCATGCCAAACTGTCTTAATTTTTCTAAGTTAGCCTGAACGACCGGGTTCTCATACATATTGGTGTTCATGGCAGGCGCCACGAACTTTTTACATTTGCAGGCAAGAAGGGTCGTCGTCAGCATATCATCTGCGATCCCATTTGCCATCTTTCCGATGATATTGGCGGAAGCCGGAGCTACTAAAACGACATCTGCTTTGTCACCAAGCGCCACATGTTCTATATTATAATTAAAGTTCCGGTCAAATGTATCTATAAGGCACTTATGCCCCGTCAGCGTCTCAAATGTGATCGGGTTGATGATGTTTGTGGCATTTTCTGTCATGACCACATGTACGTCGCAATGGCACTTGATCAACGTGCTGGCCAGACCTGCCATTTTATAAGCCGCAATACTTCCCGTCACCCCTAAAACTACTGTTTTCCCCTTCAACATATCCTTTTCCTCTTCTCTCTAACCTGACCCGGCAAAGCCTGTTTATACTCTGTTTCGCTGAAATCCATATCAGCCGAGCTGGCCATGCTTCTCATAAGTCGATATACGCTTTATCTTATTTTCATCATCCACAAATACTACTTTCGGTTTATGGTTCTCCGCCTCTTCTGGCGTCATATCACAATAAGCCATGAGAATAATATGATCCCCAACCTGAACCTGTCTCGCTGCCGCACCGTTCAGGCAGATCATCCCCGAATTTTCCTCACCGGCGATCGTATATGTCTCAAACCGGTTTCCATTTTCTATATCCACGATCTGAACCTTTTCATACTCCAGAATCCCGGCCGCCTTCATAAGCGCCGGATCTACCGTTACGCTCCCCACATAGTTGAGCTCTGCCTGTACGACGACAGCACGGTGAATCTTACCTTTCAACATCGTGATATTCATAATCATCTTCCTCCATCTGCACACTGACTTCCCGGTGGTCAACACACGTCGAAAACACGATCTGCGTCTTCGTCCTTCCATAAATCTGAAGTTCTCCGATAAATTGGTCAAGCTCCACGGTACTCCGGAACCAGACCTCTAAAAGCATAGAATAATCGCCTGTCACACAATTACACTCAATTACATTGGGACAGTCTGAGATAAAAGGATAGAACTCCTTTTTATCTTTTGGCTCCACCTCAAGATTGATAAATGCCTTTACGTGATAACCAAGCAGCTCCGGATTCAAACTGGCATGAAACCCCGTAATATAATTCTCTTTTACCAGATTATTTATCCGCGCTGATACAGCGGGCGCCGTAAGAAATACTTCTTTTGCGATCTCTTTCACAGGCGTTCTGGCGTCTTTTTCCAGCATCTCTAATATTTGTTTATCAATCGCATCCAATTCATCATTTTTCATGTCTACCCTTATTTCTGCGCTGTTCTCGCGCCTTTTTTCAACCATCCCATAGTATAGCACCATTTCAGGGTTTCGTCCATAGCCACTTTTTACAAAAAAACCAGCTAAAGAACGCACTCCACTGGCATCTTAATGACAGCCACTACAGCCACCGCATCCACCGCCGCAGGCATGTCCTTCTCCATGATGCGAGCAATTCGCCACACCATCCGGCTGAAGGATTCCTTTCAGAAAATCCGCAACCGCCATATCCGCATCTCCTGTCACTCCCGGCACAACGAGGATTCCCGCCTCACTGAGGGCCATCATCGCCCCTTCACCGACGCCACCGCAGATCAGAACCTTTACATCACCCTTTGCCAGAAATCCTGCCATTGCCTCATGTCCGGTTCCATTTGTCCCGATGACCATTGTATTTACGAGTCCGCTCTCCCCGAACTCATAAATTTTAAAATGCTCTGTATGTCCAAAATGCTGGAAGACCTGACCGTCTTCCCCATACGTTACTGCTATCTTCATAATACATTATTTCCTTTCTTTATACCTTTCCTTAATAACAATGTCAATCTATAATCCGTTGTCCCCAGCATCATAACCAGTATATCACATTGTAGCATATTCCTTTGCAAAAAGCAATGAATCCCTCCCGACACATTTCGACGGATTCCTCATATAATAATCAATAAACAAAAGAATGGGGTCTATTATGTATATCCTCTTATTTATCCTATTGTTAGTCACAATTCTTTTTCTCCTCATCTTCCACTGGAGGAAGAAAAAGATCATCCGGGAGATCTGCTGTATGTCTTCCTACTACAAAAACCATCTTTTAAATGATCTTGCCGAGCCATTGGGATACCGCTATGTAAGTCAAAAAGAAATTTTTACCAGCACTCAGGATGCCTGGCAAAAACAATATGGCTATGGCAAAATTTATGACCGCATGGCGCCTTTTTTTAATATGATTTTTGATTGCCAGCCGGTATATTTTAATTATGATGGAAAGACCTGGCTGATCGAATTCTGGAAAGGGCAGTATGGAATCAATACCGGAAGTGAAATCGGTGTGTACCATGCCGATAGCATCATTCCCCCGGATGCCAGAAAAAGAACGATTTTTCATGCCGTCACAGAAGAAGAATATCTTTTTATGAATACGGAATTGTATGACCGGGAACGGTCTCTGTCCGATCTGGGGTCCTCGCACTGGTGGCTCACACAATTTTTGCCGGGACACTTTGCCTCCCCTAAAAACCTCACCCTTGAGATCACCCTCCGTTTTCCTGACACGGATATGAGGGATGCTTTTCTGGACGCTCTTACGCAAAAGGGCTATAACATAAACCACATCGGAATCTTTTTTACTACGGTTTCCTTTTGTTTTTGCTCTTCGCCCCGTCAAAAATGTTTTCTCAAGAAAATATACCGTGGCTACGTCCAGTTAAAAAACCGCTTTTTCTGCAAACTATACGGTTTTGTTACAAGACCATTTGAAAATACTTGCGACAAAGTGCTGTACCTGTACTATTATCTGCCCTTTGTCTTCCGGCGCATGCTAAGGCTGCACCGCTTTAAAAGAAAACCTTATAAAATGAAACAAAGATAATATATCATCATGCCAGGATAATACCAGCATCCCGGCAAAAAGGGGGAAAACCGGATGAGCTGTAAGAGACGCCTGAACAAATCTTTTAAAAACGCTCCTGTGCTGCCACTCGGCCCTGGCTGCAAATATGTCCTTTTTAGCGACTGTCACAGAGGAAACGGCACACACAACGACAATTTTCTGAAAAACCAGCATCTTTATCTCGCCGCACTCCAATACTACTATCGCTGTGGTTATACGTATATCGAACTGGGCGACGGAGACGAACTCTGGGAAAACAGAAATATGGAGCAGATTAAAGAGATACACAGCGACGTATTCTGGCAGCTCTCCCGGTTTTATGAAAAAGACCGTCTTTACATGATCTATGGCAATCATGATATGATAAAGAAATATGCCTGCTTTACAAGGAAAAAGTATGCGACATATTACTGCTCCTCCAGTCAGTGCAGGAAACCTCTTTTCCCCGAAATCCAATTCTACTCCGGAATCGTTCTCAGGGATCAGACCTCCGGACGGGATCTCTACCTGACCCATGGCCATCAGGCTTCTCTCTTAAATTCCACTCTGTGGCCCATCGGGTGTTTTCTCGTCCGGTATATCTGGAAACCATTAGAGCAGATTGGCATTCTCGATCCCACAAGCGCCGCCAAGAATTACACGACCAAGGAAAAATCCGAAACCAGACTGACCAGTTGGGCCAGACAATATGACCGGATACTGATCACCGGACACACTCACCGTCCGATGGCAGGTGGGGAAGACTCACCTTACTTAAACACAGGATGTTGTGTACACCCTTACTGCGTCACATGCATTGAGGTTGAGACCGAACGTCTGACTCTTGTAAAATGGTATATGGGAGCGAGAGAGAGTGGCAGCCTTTATGTGGAACGGGAGGAACTTTCCTGAGTTTATAAAAACCCTTTATACCGCAAAAAAGCACCCCGGCATACCAACATATAATTGATATACCAGAGTGCATACTATCAAAACAAATTGGCGCCGCCGGGCTACCACTCACGGGAATAAAACTGTCCAATCACGGTGTTCAACCGATTTGTAAGAAAAGGAAATGCCGAAAATAGATTTCTATTTTGCATGTGCATCAATGCCTGAATAAACCCTTTCGCACTTTTCGTCTCCACATTCTGAAACGTATCTTTGACATCTTTCTCTGACGTTTCCTCAAGCCTCGCCAGCCCCTCCTTTTTAAATTGTTCCCAGGCATTCGGCTGCTCTGTCGCAAGTTCGTTCATAAATCCGGAAAGCAGCTTGGTACATTCTTTGAGGATTCTCTCTGTGTCATGCGTTTCTTTTAATTCCTTCTGTAGCGATTTATATTCCTCATACAGATCCGGACGGAAGCGTTTCATCATCGCAAAGGAATCCGTAATCTCTACTGTATAGCCATTCTGTGTAATATCTCTGCAATAAATGCCGCCGTAATCCATCGTACCATCCTCTTCTCTGGTCGCACGTGCCGCAATCCCCGCAACTTTTTTCATCGCTGTCATAAAGTCTTTGGCATTATCTCCGGATAAATAATTGTCTGCGATAAACTGCGCCTCTGAGAGTCCGAGCGAAATCAAATTCTGCCGTTCTTCCTCCGACATATCTCCGGCGTTATCAATGAGAAAATCCTCTCTTACAATGTCATAGGCATATTGGCGTATATCATCCGAAACTCCATTCAAGGAATCGATGATCGTATTGTCAATCGCCGCATATCCGGTTCTCACAAGGTCTCTTGCAACTACCGGAGCTGTGCCTGTTCTAACTTGCCTTTGCACTGCTTGCGTCTGCGCGGACTGTGTGGATTGTGTGGATTGCACAGACTGCGCCTTGGCTTTTCCCTCTATACTCAACTTCAAAGATATCGCTGGGGATTTATCCGCAAAAGTAGCGCGGATTTTCTCGTCTGCTTTTTTTCCTTTTGCATTCAATGCAGCCAGATCTAACAACGCCCCGGGCGCAAGATCATTTACATTTATATTCACGATCCGTCCCTCCTTCCTCTATAACATATATTATATCGCAAATGCTTTTTCCCCTACTCTCTTGTCCCTTTTGTTCTCTTTTTTTCAAGATACATATTTTGGTCAGATTCGGCAAGGCACTTTTTAAAACTATCCATCCGACTGCCCATGACGGATAGTCCAAATGAAATACTTAACTGACATCCCTGTACAGAAAACATCTTTTCTTTTTCTTTCAGCTGGTTTACGATTAGCAATGCTGTTTCCTTTGAAGTAGATGGCAATATGATGAGAAATTCATCGCCACCCATACGAAACATGATACTCTCCTGAGGGCAAATCATTTCAAAAAGGCTCACGGCCGCTTTAATATATTCATCCCCTGAAATATGCCCATATGTATCGTTTATTTTCTTAAGCCCGTCACAATCAGCAGAGATAATGCTCATTGGATAACAATCATCGTTATGCGTTTTTATAAATCTATCCAGATACGTCCTGTTATACAAACCTGTCAGTTCGTCGGTTATTGCTTTTTCCCCGAGCTTTTTTTTCAACAATTCATACTCTGTCGTATTGTTGATCAGACCGATGATACCAGTAACAAGTCCATCTTCATTGAAAAGAGGCTGCTTTATAATTTGGAAAAATTCCTGTATCCCATCCTCATTGATTTCAATCGTGTACGTCATTCCATTACCAGTTTTAATAATTTCAAGATCTCTTTTATGTGCTTCCAGGGCATTTTCTTTATCCTTGCGTACCTCCGGATCAGTCTTTCCCCTGATTGACCAGTTTGGATCATCCGGCCTTTGCAGATGATGCCAATACTTTGTCGCAAAAATATACCGTCCCTTATTATCCTTAAGAAAAATATTGGAAGGAAGCTGCTTGAGCATTTTCTCGATTCCGTACACCGTCAAGGTGTCCATAGAAGCAACCACATTCGCCATCCTGTTTTTCACAATCCTGCTGTTATATGGTTTCGAAATGCAGTCGAGAACCCCAGACCCCAGATACGCAAAACTGTCTGCAGGAGTATTTTCGTCGGCAAAGATAAGAATCGGCATTTGGATAATGCTTTTACTGTCCTTAACAAACTCAATTGCTTTGCCGATATCTTCCTGTAGCTCCGCACTGATCAGCAACGCATAGACATCCTCTTCGCTTTGTTTGAGGATGACCTCTGCGGCTTGCATATCTCCTACGACTGTCATATCGTACTCACTGTCAAGAATCCGGCAAAGTTCCTCACATTTCTGCTCTTTATCAATAAAAAGCAGTTTTTTTCGTATTTTCGTATTATCCATTCTGCAGCTCCTTTCAGACGGACTTGACCAACTACTTAATATTCGTTGTACCAGGGTTCATAATGGATTTACATTCATTTTTAACAGTACTAAAAAGTATAATTCATTATAACTATATCTGAAAAACATTTATCTGTCAAATAAAACCGTTTTAATGATGTCTTAATTCGTTGAATGTCTGTGCCAGAGCTGAATATTGAAATTCAAAATCACTTACTAATACGACCGTTCCACCGATTTTATGATCACCGCACTGTCTTCACTGAGTTCCACCGTGATACAACCATCCTTCACCTCATAGGCTTTGGCATTTAAGCTGAACCCATCGTTATCGCTGTAAACCATATTTGCCATGTACTCACCGTCATTCATCTCTAAACGCCAGACTGGCACTGTAACGGTCCGGGATTGTCCCCCCACCTGTACCAATACAAGAAATTTATCCTGATCATCGAAACGTCCATATCCGATCAGATGGGGCTCATTCATGATATAAATAAGGCTTCCGCTTTGAAGTGCCTCATAATCTTTATGAATGCGTATCAACTCTTTGTGGAAACAAATCAGTTCCTGATCCTCATGCCCCCATGGATAAGTTCGTCGGTTATCCGGATCGGTCCATCCACACACTCCGGCCTCATCGCCATAATACACCGTAGGCGCTCCAACCCATGTCATTTGTATGATGACCGCAGCCATCATTCCCGCCTTTCTCACACCGACACTGGCCGACTGCGGCCCCGCCGATGCAGTCCGTCCTACCCTGCCGTTTGTTCTTGTCAGAAAACGGGAGTGATCATGATTGGATAATTCATTCATCGCCACCTCATACGACTGCATGGTAAATTTAGCGCCAAACTCTGTCATTTTAGCAAAGAAAAGATCGCTGTTTCCCTTCAGATCCGGTCGGCTTACATCACTGTGTTTTTCCATCCCGGTAATAAACCAGCTCACCGGCTCCATAAAAGCATCGTAATTCATGACTGTATCCCACTGATCCCCCTGCAGCCACGATGACGGATCTCCATAATGCTCCGCCAGAATAAGGGCATCCGGGTTTGCCTCCCTGACATTTTTTCGGAATTCACGCCAGAATTTATGATTGAATTCCGGGCTGTTTCCAAGATCGGCGGCTACATCCAGGCGCCATCCATCTACATGATAGGGCGCCGATACCCATTTTTTACCAATTTCCATAATATACTGAAATAACGTATCCGATTCTTCATAATTAAGTTTCGGAAGCGTGTCATGTCCCCACCATCCATCATAATGAGTATTTAACGGCCATTCTCCATCCGGAAAAAATTTGAAAAAAGAATGATATGGACTATTTTCATCGATAAACGCGCCCTTCTCATAAGAAGAATCTTTCTCATAGATACGTTCCCGGTCAAGCCATTTATTAAAAGAACCACAATGATTAAATACGCCGTCCAGTATCACTTTCATTCCCCGTTCGTGTACTTTCTCTACAAACTTTGCAAAAAATTCGTTGGAGGCTTCCAGATTTTTCCGGTCCACAACGCGCTTTATGTATTTTGATGCATGCGTATTGTCACAATCGCCTTCTGCCAGCACCTCTCCACCATCTTCTTTTATCACTGCAAAATGTGGATCAATATGATCATAATCCTGTGTATCATATTTGTGGTTGGATGGCGATACAAAGATCGGATTGAGGTATAGAACCTCTACACCCAGATCCTGCAAATAATCAAGTTTATCAAGAACACCCTGCAGGTCTCCGCCATAAAATTCGCGAACTCCCATGGAAGCAGGATATTTATCCCATTGAGTTACACGAGTCACTGGCTCCCCTATGTAAGAATATTCACGATCCTCTACATCATTTGAACGGTCTCCATTATAAAAACGGTCTACATAAATCTGATAAAACACAGCGCCTTTTGCCCAATCAGGTGTTTTATAGCCCGGAAAAAGACAATAAGCAAAATGCATCTCCGGCTGATCTACATCACCCTTTTTGTTAAAGTAAACCTTTTCATCGCCTTTTTCGATCAAGAAATAATAAGAAAAGGGATCGATCCCAAGGCGGATCGTGGTCTTATAATAGTCAAAAAGCTCACCGGAGAATTCTTTGTCTTTGTCCATCCGGTATTTGTGTCCTTCTGATATGAGATAAACCCTATCGGCATTATCTTTTCCTGTCCGGCACTTAATAACTACCTCTTCATAGGCTTCTGGCTCCAATGGGATTACATACCTACTGGTGCCGGAACTAAATATTGCCCCCCTGTTCAAATCTTCTGTCGCCATGATTTTACTCCATTCGTTTTATATTTAGTAGTATATACATCACTTATCGAGGTGAATGTCTCCGTAGGAGACGAATCGAGCTTAGTGCTTTCCTTCACACTGCCATCGCCACTCTTCGCCGCTCCGCGGCTCATCGTGTGTGGCTGGCGCCACATATCCAGTAACCGAATAAAATTTCTCCGTGCAAGCACAGAAATTTTTTCGCTTACCGGATGCGATGGCTTGTAGCTTATAACATGTCAAAAGGACAGCTTCACGTGGGCTGTCCTTTTGGGAGAAGGTATTTTTGTTACTTATGGGGTGTAGCAAAAACTATATAATGTATTGGGGTTTACGATTAGAAGTATAGCACGATATCGCAATAAAGTGTGCACAAACATTAAATAATTTTCAAAAATTATTTGTAAAATGTGCCCAATACCCTTCTCCACATACGAGAAACTGCACAATCGTTTAAATATTTTCTGTTGATTCCTCGTCATTCTGCTCAAACAACGCCTCAAACTCTTCTTTGGTAATTCTTTCCTTTTCGATCAAAAGATCCGCCAGCCGGTCAAGAATACCCTGATTTTCTCTCAGAATCGCTTCTGCCTTCTCATGACAGCTGTCAATGATCTTCTTCACTTCCTCATCGATCACCTCAGAAGTAGATTCACTAAAGTTTTTCGTATGACCAATGTCTCTTCCAATAAACACTTCATCGTCGGATGTAACATAATTTATCATACCCAACTTATCCGAAAAGCCGTATTTGGTAACCATATCCCGGGCGGCATCCGTCGCCTGACGGATATCCTGAACAGCGCCTGTCGTCACGTCATCGAAGGCAATGCTCTCTGCGATCCGGCCGCCAAGACAAACCGTGATGTCCTGAATCATTTTTCCTCTTGTCAGATGCAGCTCATCCTTTTCTGGCAGCGGCATCGTATAACCAGCTGCTCCTTGTCCGGTCGGGATGATCGAAACCGTATATACCGGCCCGACATCCGGCAGCAAATGAAAGAGAATCGCATGCCCAGCCTCGTGGTATGCCGTAATCCGTTTATCCCGGTCAGAAATGATCTTGCTCTTCTTCTCGGCACCGATTCCGACCTTTATAAATGATTTCTTAATATCCTCTTCCATGATAAATGCGCGGTTATCACGGGCTGCAGCAATCGCCGCCTCATTTAACAGGTTCTCTAAATCAGCCCCCACAAAACCAGCCGTCGTTCTGGCAATATCCTCAAGATTTACATCATCAGAAAGAGGTTTATCCTTCGCATGGACTTTGAGAATATCTTCTCTTCCCCGCACATCCGGCCGTCCTACCGTGATCCTGCGGTCAAAACGCCCCGGCCGGAGAATCGCCGGATCCAGAATATCAACCCGGTTGGTCGCCGCCATAACGATAATACCTTCGTTGACGCCAAAACCGTCCATCTCAACCAGCATCTGGTTCAATGTCTGCTCTCTCTCATCATGCCCGCCGCCAAGGCCGCTTCCACGGCGTCTCGCCACAGCATCGATCTCATCGATAAATACGATACACGGCGCATTTTTCTTTGCCTCTGCAAACAAGTCGCGGACTCTCGAAGCTCCGACTCCCACGAACATCTCCACAAAATCCGAACCAGATATACTGAAAAACGGCACGCCTGCTTCTCCTGCCACAGCCTTTGCCAGAAGTGTCTTTCCGGTACCCGGAGGGCCTACCATGATAACTCCTTTGGGAATCCTCGCACCGAGCTTTGTATATTTACCAGGAGCCGCCAGAAAATCTACGATCTCTTCCAGCTGTTCCTTCTCTTCCACAAGGCCTGCCACATCTGAAAATGTTTTTACTTTATCATCCGGCATCATGAGCCTCGCACGGCTCTTGCCGAAATTCATCATTTTTCCGCCACCACCGCCACCGCCGGCGTTGGATGACATCATACTGAACAAAATTACGATCAGGACAAATCCCAATATATATGGCAAAAATTCCAGATACCACGGCGTTCTGGCCACATCTTTTACGTTCACCTGGGTAAAATTCTGCTGATCCAGATAATTCAAAATCTGATTGACGTCCGAAACATATACCCGCTTCGTCGTATTTGAATATTTTGCGGTCACTTCCCCGGTGGGCACCTCCGCATTCTGCGTAATCTCTACGCTCTGGATCCTCCCTGCTGCAATATCCTCCTTAAACTGGGTAATATTATAATTTTGACGATTCAAATTCATAAAATAATAATTGGATATATATACAACTGCAAGTACCAGCAGCATTACCACAAAAAATCCATAGCCTTTAAAAGCTCTCATTCTCTATCCTCCTTAAAAACCAGTTCTCCAATATACGGCAGATTCCTATACTTCTGCGCATAGTCCATTCCGAATCCCACAACAAACTTATCGGGAATCTCGAATCCTAAGTAGTCTGCCTTTACCTCCGAAACACGCCTGCCTGGTTTATCAAGGAGCGTACAAAGTTTCAGACTTGCCGGATTTTTCTTTGCGAGCATATGAAACAGAAAAGAAAGCGTTCTCCCCGTATCTACAATATCCTCCACAACGATAACATGCTTTCTTTCCAGATCCAGATCCGTACTGCCATTTACCGTCACAGCGCCTGAACTCGTCAGGCCGTCACCATAACTGGTAACGCTCATAAATCCAAGCTTTACGGGCATCTCTAAATATTTTGAAAGCTCACAGGTAAAGTACACGCTTCCTTTCAGGATGCAAAGTAAAAATACTTCTTTGCCCGCATACTCCAGATTGATCTGGTCTGCAATTTCCCTGATCCTTGCCAAAAGCTGTTCTTCCCTAATCAATACTTTAATTTCTTCTTTCATGATCGTCCTTTCCTAAAAGAAGGCCTTACACCCTTGTCATCACAACTACTAAAACCCTCTTCGTGTCTTTTGTTACTTTATATGCATTACTGATACGTCCCGGAACTGCCCAGATCACATGATTCCCATCGGCAAGCACGATTTCCTTTGGTCTCTCACTAAACGGTATTTTTTGATCAATATAATATCTGGAAAGTTTTTTCCGTTTTCCCGTCGAGTCCATCACAAAATAATCTCCCTCAAGAGGATTTCTCATATATATGCCACTCTTAATTTTATCATAATCAAACCATTTCGTATAGTCTTTTTGTACAATTTCTTTGGGGAGTTTTTCCCTCGCAACCACATCCATGTCAATGCGTATTCTTTCCTGCCTCATTTCCACAACTCCCTCAAACGGCAGCTCGCATTTTTTCAAAAATATGTCGGTTTCGTCTTTCGAAATATGCCGGTACCAGACACACCCATATCTTCTCTCGACGCATACACGGCCCGGCAGGTTAATCCTTTTTCCGGCCGTCATCTTCGACATAGACAATAGTTTGGTATAATGCTTCTCTGTGATATCTTTTACCGATTCCCGGAAATTTTTCAGCACCAGCCGGATGATCTCTACTTTTATCACAATATCCAATTTGTCAAATTCCACGCAGTCATAGTAATACTCCCCCCGGTCCACATGAACCACCCGCATATATTCCTTTTTTGCCTGTTTTTCAATATACGCATACTGAAGGGATATTTTCTGTGCCGCTCTGGCCACATGTGCCTTCGCCCTATTATTTATTTCCTTTTCTACATAAGGAAATACCCGAAGACGTATTTTATTTCTCGAATATTCCTCGCTCAGGTTTGTATGGTCTTCACAATAAGACAAATTATTTTTTTCAATGTATTCCTCAATCTCACCGGTCTCTGCAAACAGGATCGGCCGGATGATATACTCCCGCTTTGCATGGATACCGGAAAGTCCCCTCGGACCGCTCCCTCGGAACAGCTGAAAAAGAACGGTCTCGGCGACATCATCCTGATGATGTGCGACGGCTATTTTTTGATATCCTTTCTCCATGCACACATGCTGCATGATCTGATATCTGATATACCTCCCCGCCTCTTCCTCTGTCATTTTCTGCTCTCTTGCAATTTCCCTTACATCCGCTTTCTCGCAGTAAAATTCGAGTCCTCGTTCTCTCGCCAGCTCCTCCACAAACTTCTCATCCCGGTCAGCCTCCTCTCCCCGCAGGCAGTGGTTGACATGGACCACGAGCAGCGATAACTCAAATTCTTCCCTGCACTTATCCAATACATCCAGAAGACAGACGGAATCCTTCCCTCCGGAAACCCCTATGATGATCCTGTCCCCTTTCTGAAAAAGTTTATTTCTTTTATTATACTTTAGTACTTTATCTTTAAACATAACATTCTCCTGTGTTTTTATCACTTTTCCCACACGCCGGCCACGAGCACGCTCATATCATCCGACGCTTCTTTTGCGTTTCTGGAAAGCGCCTGCATCAGTATTCCATTGGCAATGTCCGACGGATTATTACTCGTTATATTTTCTAATATATTCTGGACATAAAATTCTTTATCCTCACCCGGAAATGCATCAATAATGCCATCTGACACCATTACTACCATCTCCCCGTCAGACAGCTTCGTCTCAACGGATTCTGCGGGAGCCTCCATGTAAATCCCCATCGGCAGGGTTTTGGCAAAAATGATCTCTACCCCGCTCTCTCTTTTAATAAATGTAGCAGCTGCACCATTTTTTACAATCTCACATTTTCCACTATAAAGGTCTATCGCCGTCATGTCAAGAGTTGTAAATTTTTTTCCCTCATATGACATAACAAACAAAGTATTCATAAGGCGGAGCGCAGACTCTTTTCGAAATCCCGCCTCGATCAGGCTTTCCAGAACCTCCACGAGGTTTTCACTGTCCCGGCAGGCCCTGTCGCCGCTTCCCATGCCATCGGAAAGCACCATGACCAGTTCCCCGGTAGACAGTTCCATAAACGAAAAATTGTCTCCCGATACCCTCTCACCACTTTTTGCTACTCTGGCCAAGCCGGTAAGGGTCTTAAAATTTGTGTCCTGTACAAAGACTACCGCCTCATACTCCCTGGGGATGACATTTCTTACATAATGTCCCGGACACATTCGCATGTCCAACACATGTCCCAAAGCGAGCGACACATCCTTTTTTGTAATGCATGCATTTCCTTTTGCCTTCGCCACAAAATAAATCTCCATATTTCCCCGCCTGTCTGTTTTAAAAGACAGGTTCTTCACCCGGATCCCCAATCCCCTCAACGCAAAGAGCACCTTCTTTTTTGTATCCACAGGAACTTCCACAGTCCGGTTTAATTCCACCGTAAATTCTTTCAACGCACTGGCAATTTCCAACATCTGGCTGGCCATCGCCTCACGGCTCTCTGCCATTTTATTGCGCCAGCTCAGATTCATACGGGCCACTGCCATCCTCTCATTGATTTTTTCAATGTACTCATCCAGACGCAGGCACCGGTTCAAAAACTTCTCACTGAGCCGTTCGGTTTCCACCACTCCCTGCTCACTGGCAGCCGCCAGAATACTCCTTATATTTTTATATGTCTCCTCGTAATTTGTCTCCCAGCAGTAATGGCAGTTCACGCATTGCTGGCAGACTTTCCCGGAAAGCTCATCAAAGATTTCTTCCATTTCATCACCCGAAATCTGGCGCTCCTTCTGTGTAAAATCACTGAACGATTTTGCCAGCCTGCGGAATGCCGTTGAAAAACCATCGAGTTTATAATTGGCCAATGTTTTCAAATCCTCTTTGGCAAATGGATTTTCCTGATTCCTGGTGAGGTCATTTTCGATCGTTCGTATAACAGAACCCGGTATCGACAAAAAGATGATGGCGGCCGACACCATGCCTCGCAGCTCTACGATACCAAGCACCTCATTCCGGATGATATATGCCATAATAATGCCCATTACCAGAAAAGCCACTGTACTCATCACTCTTCCGATTTCCCGGAACACGCCCACACCGATTCCCAGCAGGCAGTATACGCCCACCAGCACCATTCCGCTCCCCGATGCTGCCGCCAGTATTCCGCCTGCTGCCCCTGCCATCGCGCCTGGCGCCGCACCATAGCGATACCCTACAAACAGTACAAGAAGGTAGGACATCGTCTCGACAATGGAGAATATCCCCTCAAAGGCGTGGGGCATACCATATACTGCCAGCGCCGCCAGCGAAATCAGGCTGATCATTTCCTCGTTGCCAAGTATCTTGTCCCAATCTTCGTATAACAGAAAACGCATTCCCCACTGAAATACATTTGCGAGGGCAATGATGCACAGACTCTCAAGTACATTCAGCCAGATTAATTCTGTCGTATTAGTTGCGACTACACCTGTAGTAATTCCAAGTATCAAATTCAGGATCCCGCACACACATGCCACCGACAGCACACTTCCCTCTTTCCCGTCAATCTGTCTCATGACCCTCTGTACAAATCCTGTCAATCCGATTAAAATAATATACTGGATAAAATCCAGACCTCTCGCCTCTGTCAGCACTCCTGCCAGTACTGCCAGTAGTACTGGCATCCTGCTCTTTGGACAAACCACTGCCGCACAAACATATGCGGGTGCAAACGGGTTTATGGAAAACAGCCACACACGCCCCAGCATAAATCCCAACACCGCCTGCAAAATCCACCGTTTTTTTGAAATCGCACCCTGAATCATCATCATCCCTCCGTTTACAACTGTAGTAAACATAAGTATAGACAATTTTGATACCGGATTTTGTCAAAAAAAGAATCATGTCCAAAAAACTTTTCGACATGATTCTCACTGAGCCTTAAAAATTATTTCATTGTCGTATACAAGACCGAATTTTTCGCGTGCCACCTGCTCGACATATTCGTTCGTCTGCATATACGCTTGCTGCTCCTGTATGGACTTCTTTTGCTTCTCCAGTTCATCTTTCTTCGCCTCCAGCTCCTGTTTCTGTTGCTGCAGCGTCTGGCAGTCTGCCTTCAAAGATATACTGTGGATCGCAAGAGTTCCGCAAAAGAGCAGGACAACCGTCATAACCAGAAACAACCCGGCCCGGTTTCTCCTTCTTCTTTTTCTCATATAAATCTCCATTCCTGTGCTACTTTTTGCACATAGCTTCGCTTTTGCTCCATTTCATTTTCATTCATCCGTTCATTCTACAACTGTATTTTCTACAGCTATAGACAAGTGTGTAATTGTTATTATAGAGCGTTTTTTGGTAAATTTCAAGGTTTTTTTTCATTTTTTTTTGATTTTTTCAGTATTTTTTTACAAAAGCAAACAAATGGTCTGGAAATTATATGGATCACCTTCCGGATCAGCCGCACACAGAACCCGGAT
>CAZOIF010000057.1:0-20375 GCA_964579975.1 uncultured Eubacterium sp.
TGTTCGTTCTCTGTCATTCTTCTTGTTCTCCTTCCAGTAGTTCCGGGTTGTCAAAAATGTTGCCGACAACTTCCAATTTATAATTTTTGTGTAAAGTATATAAGTCAGATATTCCACCTGTTAAATCTTTATGATGCTTTGAGCTTATGCATATAAAATGAAATTGAAAAACTTCACTATATGTTACTTTAAACAAATTTTCAATTCCATCCGATACAACATCCCCCTCAAAAATCCTCCTGCCGTTCTTATCGGTCAAGCCTGTGTACTGGCAGATGCTTCCCGGATCAATCTCGATATATTCGATCTCCGGAATCTCTTCCCCAGATGCCTTTTTCAGGCACTCCAGCTCTGTGATCTTACCATCTGGTCCGTAACTTGGTAGTCCCTCTACCCACTCTCTGTTGTCTCTGCGCTTTGCTCTGAATAATAGTTCTCTCATTTTTGTTCGCCCTCCTTTGTCAAATTATGGCGTATAGATAGCACTTGTCCATTCGCATTTCATACATTCATAAAATGCACACTGGAAATCGAACATGGAATTTTTGTACATCTTTGCAAGCAATCTGTTACTTGGCCGGTATATCCTCTTGCCTTCGGTATTCTTTATGATTTCTTTTCCTTTCATATCAAAATCTGCATATAGAGGATATTGCATATGGAGAACCACTTTTGCGCTTCCACATTTTGGACAACAGTTGCCTTGCTCAAAACCTGTAATCGGTATTTTCTTAGCCATTCTTTTTCGCCTCCCTTGCAGCTGACCGGAACATCATCAGTAACATTTCCGCTACCGGCTTCTCCCTGTCCTTCCTTCTTGCTTTTTTTAACGACTTCAAATCATACCATTCTTTCCGATAATGTAATCCATCTGGAACGAACACACCGACATTATATGGAATCTCATTTTTCACCTTCTCGAACACCTCTTCAGGCATGACATAGTAGTTGTAGTCTCCAAGGAAGTTGTGACCATTCTTAGAATAAAAGTCTTCTACAGAGGATTTGACCTCATAGCAGTAGAAATCGCCTTTTTCAATACCAGATACGGTGTTGTTGACTGGCTTGAATTTCATAAAGTCTACCCGGCACATAGTACTTGTACCATTATCAAAGGTGACTTCTTTTGCCCAGTAGATCCTTGGATCGTTATGTGGATTTATGTACATCTTTACAGCCAGTGATAACATTTTGGTTATTTCTGGTCTATCACTCATTTCTATTCCTCACCTCCCGGTTTCTTCCTCCATGCCCCGATTTCTATCGGATCAAACAGCTCCCCGCATTTCGGACATATCGGATACAGGTTTTTTCTGTAGTTGCTTTGCATCTCCCTGAACACCTTGTTTTTAATCATGCGATTAAATTCTTCTGTCGCTAGTTTTCCGTATGTTTTTGCCCTTTGCAGCATTTGACTTTGCAGTCGTTCTATTTGTTCACCATTCTCTACCAGACTGACCAAAGCATCAAATGCATCCATGACTGCCCCGCAATCTACACACATCACAATTCTGTTCGTTGTATCGATCTCATAATGCGGGGATGCGCACCGACAGATCTTTTTCTTGCCACATTCTATTTTAGCTATATCAAACTGTATTATATCGTCCATCAACATCACTCTCCTGTTATCGCCAGAACTCAAGGCTCCGGCTTCTCGCACCGCTCAAATTTGATTACCCATACCCACGGGTTGGCTTCCCATCCATATTTTTTCATATCCTCTTTCCTGATTGTTGGATTCCAAATTGCTACAAACATTTTCTTTGCCTGTCCATATGCATTTTGTGGGTCGTTAAATGCTTCCGGCCTTATCATCACGCCTTCTGCCAAAAAATCATTTGTTTTCATATCCTGCAACCGCTCCACCCTCACATCTGTAACCCGCAACCAGATCCGGGCTGCTTCCCTCGGCATATGAATGGATGGACGCCACTGACAAGGGAACTTGTTTTCGTCCGCCTTGTAGTAATATTGTTCGTCGTTGTGATCTAAACTCCCCCGGCACCATGTCTCCCGGACATACAGGATATTTCCGATCTTATATGGACTATCAGGATATGGCATCTCTCCCATTTGTCGGTAGAGGTAACTTCCCTTTGGTGCTGTTCTCACTGCAACAAGAGTCTTCTTATCATTTTCATCCCCTTGGACAACATAAGGCGGCTTAATAACTCTCCTCGTGGTTGTCTTTGGATTTTCCTCTCGCAAGATCGCCCGGACCATCTCTGTATTAAATAAGATTGGTAATACTCTGCTCATTCTGCGCCTCCTTTGTGTTCTTTGCTAATCTTACAATTTCCAAGGCTTCCGCCAGTTCCTTCAGCTTGTACTGCATCCTGACCGCTGTAGCTGCATCCCAGCGCATAAACCCTTCCTGGATTTCTAATATCTTTTGCTGCATTTTCTGTTCGACGGTGAAAAGAATTGACATCTCCTCCATTGAAGCTTTCCTATTAATCAGTTCGTCGCTCATTCTGCTTCCTCCTTTGCTGCCGCCGGCATGCTGGCCACTTCGTTTATGACATCCCCATATGTCACATAGGTTGTGTGGATGTCTCCCTCTGGATAACAGATACGACACATTTCTTCCAGTCTTTTGATTATAGCGCTTCTGCTGATCAGATCTCCTTCCGGCCTTATGTTATCTGATATCGGAGTTTCGTCGTTTTCCCCGGTTTCCACTGCTGCCCCGGTAGTGTTTTCCTCTAGTTCTGGTTTCTCTGGTGTCCCACCGGTGGCGGAAGGAGACTTTTTGGGTTCTTTAAAAGGCGTTTTCTCCTGTTTTTTATGCTCTTTTTTCTTGGTCTGCAAATCGGCGCCTGACCTTGAAGTTTCGTTGTTTGCGTCACTTTTTTTCGGTTCCGGTGTGTCTTCCCTCGGCAGTTCCCTCCCGAACACTTCCTGGTACCACTCTTCCGGGGTGTCTGCATCCAGTGAAAGGCTTATGAGTGTGTCGAGAAATTCCGGCCAGTTCCGGGTTTCTTTGTCCCTTCCCCTGAGTACTGCGATCTCATCCTTTCGGAAGAATACCATAAAGCTCCCTGCCCTGGCATGGCCGAACCCACTTGGCGTAAGTGCCATCAACAAGTCCTGTACGTTCACGGTCTCCCCTTCCTTATGGCATAACATATAGGGCCACAGGTCCGGAAGCCTCTTTGCATATTCCTGCTGTTCGAACAGATCCCTGACCGCCTTCGGGAATAGGTCTCCTTCTCCTTGTTGCGCCGGCGCAACTGATTCCCTGAACTGTTCTTCCTGTCTGGTCTCTTCTGCTTCTTTGTACTCTTTTCCGATCTGCCGGATGTCGTCTCTCTTTGTTTCCGGTGTGATCTCTTCCCGGATCTCTCCCGGGAGCTTTAACATCTCCTCCAACTTGGCCTGCCCGTATCCGTTGTAACATTCCTTCAGTACGCAGGAATAGCCGCCCTCGCTGTATTCCCGGTTTACTGCCATGAAGCGTGAAGTGCGGGACTTATCCCATCCGTATTCGTGTTTGGCAAAGTGAAAGATGCTCGTGTATCCTTTTTCTTTGTAAAGCTGCCCGTCGTCTGCTTTTCGAAGTATGTACCCGATCTCAATGAATGCGGTGCATGCTTTCCGGTTGGCGTCGTCGATCCCTTTCATGACGTCTTCCATGTTGTCAATCTGTATGCTTAACTGTTCCATGCTTATCTCCTTTCGTTCCTGTGGCCTCTGTCTTTTATGCTCCTCCCGGTGTGAAACCGGGAGGCATGCCAGGAGGCACGTTCAAATGGCTCGCCCGTGATGCAAAACCATTGTGCATATAGTTAAAATGTGACTGCTATGTTCAACACTGCTGCCGCAATCCAATAGACTGTTTTTCTCCAGTCCCCCTCTGTAGCATATGGAATCCCTGCCCCAATCTGTAAAATGATCAGAATGGTGGGAAATATCTTTGTCTTATCCATTATCTTATCCATGACCTTATCCTTTCTTCTGTGTTACAAATAGTTCTTCCCGAAGATCCTCATGAAGTCCTCCCTCGTCCCATGATGTTCTTCAAATGCCCTCTGCGCATCCTGGCACAGTTTCTTTCTTGTCTCTGCGTTGTTGTGCGGTCCGTTGTTGTACTTATGGCATGTTACTGCGTGGAGCATTACCTTCAGGCCATATTTTTCGGATAGGGGACGGTTGCCTTTTCCGTAGATTACATGGTGTTCTTCCAGAGGGTTGTAATACCCTCCCTCTTTTCCGCACAGATAACAAGTGCTTCTATCCTTCTGCATGATACTCTTTGCCATTGCCTTTTACCTCCACAAACTTTTTCAAAAAAGCATCCACTTCTTTTACTTCCTCCCCCTGCTTGTTGTATTTCCCGTGGCGCTGTATGATGTCGTAGTTTGGTGTGATCTCTACGGTGTAAAATGGGGTGTCCGGTTCTTCTTTCCGGCGCAAAAAAAGGATATAAGAACTTCCCTTTTCCATCTTGGCTGCATAACCTCCGGTCCCCACGCAGATATGCAGAGTCTGTCCTTCACTGACGATCTCCCGGTTTGTCTTTGCGGGACGGATGAGGTATCCTCCGTCCTGAAAGGAGAATGCCTTCCGGATCTTTTTTTCAATCTTTTGGATCCCGGTGTATTTTGCTTCTGAGTCTTTTAGTTCCTTTTCCCTTTTTTCCTGCTGTAAAAGATCCATGACCGCATCATGTGCCTCACGGATATTTTTGGGGAATAAGACAAATTCATCCGTAAGGTCATATCCGGCCTTCTCTGCCATCCTCAGGTAGTCCTTGTACCAGCTCCCGAGTTCTAACCTGCTATTGTTCTTTGCGTATTTTAAAAACCGGCGCATGGTTGTATGCCGGAGCACTTCTTCTGTTGTGTCGTCCCAGCTATACGATGTTGTGCATGCTTCCCAGCTCCGGTACTGCTCTTTTGTGAGATGGATCTTTTTTTTGTTCAGGAAGCGGAGCCTCATGATATCTTCCTCTGTCAGGTCCCTGTAGTCACGGTACTGCTCCTTTGTGATCCCGAGCATTCCGGACACAGTCTCTGCCTTTGCATCAAACTTGGCGAATCTCGTCCGGCTTCCGCCTGCCAGATAGTCTACCAGATAAGTCTTTCCTGTTTTTTCAAGACTTTCCATGAGTGGAAACCGGCTGTAGGCATCGAAATAATCATAGATACCATTTCTTCTAAACTTTTCTTTGTTCCTTTTGATGTATTCCCGGAACATATGGTACGGAAAGGCCTTTTTCAGTTCGCGCCACATGTTTTTTTTGTATACACCGTCGAAGCTTAACACCGGAAAGTTTATGGGTATCACGCATCCTTCGATCTGGTTCCTTTTATAGCGTTCGCTGCTTGCATACTTGGTCTGATCATCCCGGACTTCGTACCAGACAGCGTTTTTTCCCCGCTCGATCACGACCCGGCACGGTTCAAAAACATACCTTTTGGGATCGCCATATTCCCGGTAGTCTTTTATCATGTGGATGAAACGGATCATGAGCCCTTCGTCGATGGCCTGTATGTATTCGGTCCAGGAGCCATCCCTTAAGTGACTGATCCTCCCGCTGCTTTTCATGATTACCCTGCTGCCGCAGTTTTGACATGTCCCAGTCTTGTCGTTTTTTAGCTCCTGTGTCCGTATCATCCGGAAATTCCCGCAGTGGGTGCAGTATGTTTCGGATTCTTTTCTTCCGCTCCTGTGGTAGATCAGGTAGCGGCTTTCTTTCATGATGGTCTTTTCCTGCCAGTCAAGATATCCGGCCGGGAGATCTCCTGCCTGTCCCATGAGGCGGGCGGTGTTTTGGTCTTTCTTTTTCTGCCTTTGCTGCAGCTTCCGGTCCCGGATGCGTACCTGCCAGTCGTTGATGCGTTCCGGGATGTTTTCCGGGCAGGGTTCCTGGGAAAATTCTTCCGGCAGCCACCCGGGCATCATAAAAATCTTTTCCACGCCCTCCCATATCAGGTTTTTGATCATTGCGCTCTTCCATTTTCCATCGTCGCAGTCATAGGTGATCCAGTCTTCGTTTTTCACATCGATCCATGTAATGTAGTCTTCCCGCCTGTGTTTTTTGTTCTGTATCCTTTTTACGTCGTACCAGTGGAGGACAAGGAGATTCCCGTCCTGCTCTGGCCGGATGATCCATCTATACCGTAACCGGGTCCCCCAGTATGGTCTCGGCTCTTCCGGGATGCTGTCGGCCAGTTTTACGATGTCTTCCGTGGCTTTTTTCAGTTTTATTTCCGGCTTCCTCATCGTATCCCCTCCCTGTAATACTCCCGGATCAGCTGGTATCCTTTCATGGGCCCGCAGTAATGGCATTTTCCTCCGTCAAATCTCAGGGTATGCTTTTTAGCTTCCTCCATGACCCGGCCGGATGCCTCGCGGATCCGTTTTCCCTTTTTCCTGACTGCAAGGGCAAAGTCTATATCATCGCAGTTTGACATGAGGTAGTCGGCTACATCATCACAGAGATAGTTGTTCTCTTCTTTTTTTTCTGCCCTGAGTTTCCCAAGCGCTGCACTGATAGGGTCGCATAGTTCTTCTGTTGTTCCGTTTATGTACATCTCCGCTTCTGCTTCCAGTCCGTTTTCTGCTGCCATCTTTTTCAGGCTCTCTATGTCTCCTTCCATGAGGAGGCCTTTTGCTGCTTCGTTGATCTCATAACAGGAATCAAATTCCCCGAAGAGGGGGAAGAGTTCTTTGGTTTCTGGTTTTGTGTTTTTTGCCATTGTCATCGCTCCTTTATATGTCTGCAACGGTTGTGTAGTTTTCTTTTTTTAGTTCGTTCTTCAGGTAGGAAGCATATTCGTGATGCTTTTCCCTCTTTACGGTGACACTTTTCATCCGGTTCCTGGCAGCAAAGAAGTCAAGCCAGAGTGTTCCGTATTTCCCATCGGATCCCCCGCTCTTTATGACACCTTCAACATATGGATTATCTATGTGGATGATCACGTCACATGGGGCCTGCATGTAGCCCATTGCTTCGGTCACTGCCCGGACGTTTAGTTTCTGGTAGGATAACCCGCTCCATCCGGCATAGTGTTCTTTGGTCTTTGGTTTCCCGTTTACCATCAGCTGCAATATGATCCCGTAAGCTCCTGTGCAGCAGGCGAAGTTGCCTTTAAATCTGGTCGTGATGAAGATGTCTACGTTCATGGGCTTCTCCCTCCTTCCTTCACCAATATGTATCTCATGTAGGGCCATCCGGCCTCTGTGGTAAAGTGGATCTCTGTGTCTTTTTTCAGATGGTATCCTTTCTTTTCCCTTGGTTTTTCGTAGTACCCGTCCGACGTGGTTATGACCTCTTTTTTTGTCTCCGGCTCGAACAGGTTCAGGGACCTGGAGTATTGTTTCCCCTTCCCGCCAGCTTCTTTCCAGTACTTCCGGTTTTTTAGGATGTAACTGGCTAGCTTGGAATATTCGCCGGTATCGTCAAGCAGATTAAAATGGACTCTCCCGAATGGCCACCTGATCCGGATGGCTTCCATCGCTTCCGGGAGGCTGTTGATGATCAAGTGGTGGTGGAGTCCTCCTTTTTTGCCAAACTCCACCGCCACCACGTATTTTACTTCCATTCCGGCTTTCCGGTAGATCCTCCGCAGTTTTTCCATAAATGGCTTCATGTTCTTTCTGGCCTGTCTGGTCGTTTCCGGCCGGTGTTCCTGCGTGTAATCCAGTACCAGATGCCAGTCACCCGGGTGGAAGTTGGCATTCAAGAGGATCGTTACCTTACGTTCGGCTTTCCTCTGGTTACACTTCTCTTGCGCTTCCGTTGTCTTTTTTCTGTTGGCGCTCCGGGTGATGCCTTTCTTGTGCCACCGGGGCGCATAGTATTTTTCGATGATCAGGGTGTTCCCTGCTTTTGTGACTGTTCGTAAATAAGACATAGCATATCCTTTCTCATACTTCTAAAAGTAATATCCTTAGCAAGTCTGAAAAGGGGACTTGAACCCCTTATTTTTCGGACTTTTCTACTACTTTGTGCTTGCTTTTTAGGTCCGGATATGCTATACTGTTTATAGTGTTATAAGGTATGTGTAGTGGCATATCCAAACGTGGCAGTCAGTTGCAGCTGGCTGCTTCTTTTTTGTACTTTTTTACCGGGAGATGATTTCCCGGTGCTGCTGGCTTTCTTTTTATTGTGTGCGGCCGGTCCTTTCTGCAGTCGCATGGCTCACCGGGATCTAAGTTTGCCCCACAGTGTTCGCATGTGTTGAAATACATGATATCCTCCTTTCTTCTTAGTGCTTGTCCGTTTCTGCTTTTTCTCTCAGGATCTTCTCTTCCGTGGTTGCCTGCTGGATCATTTTGACGAGATCCTGTTTGATGGTGGTAAGGGCGCTCTCGTCTGTGACAAATGCCCGGTTTTGGTAGACTTTTGTCTTGTTTTCGCATACCTCAATGCAGAGGCTTTCTGTGTCGCCCTGAAATGTCAGGTATACATCAATGTTTTCATGGTTGTTTAGCCTTACCACCAGTTCCATGATCTTTGATGTCAGGATTGTTCTCATAGGATGTTTCCTCCTTTCTGTATTTGCCAGTATGAACAGGATAAGCCATACCGCACATGCTACTGCAATGACTGCAGCGGGTATGCTTGTCCGCTCTCTGGGCAAGAGTGCGGTCATGGAGAGACAGGCAATGGAAAAGCCAGTTGTTCTCCATAGAAATTTGTTTTTTCTCATTCTGTTTCCCCCTCATTTAACATGCCGTTTTTTTCCTTTTCAACCGGAGAATAACCAAACCCCGCAGCCATTCTCGTTATAATACTACGACTAATCTCCTTCATCTGTTCTGCGGGGATGGATTCCTGTGGAACATACTCCCCATTGATGCGTATGTAATTCTCGATAATGCCCATCCCCTCCTTTGTTACATTATATGTGTAGCTGGTTGTCTAACTTTACTTTTGATGTTTTTGACCAATCTGGCACGATACCTTGTCGATATAAACCGATATTTCTCACTTTCTCCCTTACAATGTACTTACAGGCACTGCCATGCCGAGTACATAAGAAAGGAGATTTAGTCATGAAGTTAAATTTCAATAAGGATGAAATTCATTTCTTTTCTCTCTTCCTTCATTCTCTGGATATTGATTCCGAAATGTTCAAATGCTTCATCTACTTTACCCACTGTTTTTCACCTCCTTCTTAAGTAATAATTTCTCGATAGTTAATTTTGGCCTTTGGAAGTTCTGGGTCGTGTTCAATAGTGATCCGGAACTTTTGATGAAAATTTACACATCCTGCTATTACATTTATCAAAGTGACAGCTTTTTCTAAATCCTCTGTTCTTACAGAAATAATGTTCCCTGCTTCCCTACACTCTTCCTTTGAATTTCCCATCTTTCCACATCTCCTTTCTTGCTCATTGATTTAAGTACTGCTGCCTGATCTGTTGCTGTCTGCACTAAACCTTTTTGTATCTTATTAAGTTACCGTCTTGGCAAAAAAAATTTCAAGTGGGTTATCTATATGCAGCTCATCAATCATTATTTGAATTTCATCACTTCCAAACACACCTTTTTTCATGCGAAGATAAAATGTTTTCGGCGAAACTCCTATCATCTTAGCCACATCTGTCTGCGTCTTTTTATTCTTGGCAATGACACCAAGGAGCTCATTCGTATTTACCATACCGCTCCCTCCTTTCTGTAACTTTTTAAGATACTTTCATTTTATCACGTTTTTGTAACTTGTCAAGTTATTTTTTTCTTGACTTGTAACTTTTTTGTGATACAATTAGGTGTAGAAAGGAGTGGACTTATGACCGTTGGTGATCGAATAAGAAAAATACGAGTAGACTTAGGAATCTCACAGACAGAACTTGCAGAAAAAACAAATTCCTCTAAACAAACTATCTATAAGTATGAAACAAATATAATAACCAATATTCCATCCGATAAAATAGAAAAAATAGCAAAAGTACTTGACACAACGCCCGCTTATCTTATGGGATGGAATAATAACTTGACTACATCCAATGCAAATCTGGTTGTTAACATGCTTTCCGACACTGTTTTGATTGAACATGTCGAAAAACTTAAAAGCTTATCAGCAGAACATCGACAAACAATTTTTGATAATATTGACTATTGGTATGAGAAAGAGGGGCGCTAGCAGCCCCATTTTTCTTTAAATGAAATCAGTAAATCTCGTACAAATCTCAAAATCTGTTCATTCTGTATATCTTCAATCATTTTAATCAGTTCTCTTTTTTGCTCCCCGCCCCTTGTTTCGCCTTTTCTTTTCATATGTAGTCCCCCTTGCAGTAGAATAAACGTTCTTATGTGTTTTTGTTGCAGAACATATATTCTTTTTTATCAATTAGTTTTTCCTTCCAGCTGGTAAGCAACATTTTATATTACGTCTGGCCAAAATGGAAGAAACAAACGTTTGGATTGTAATAATCTACATGTTTATTGTAACTTTTTACATATTTTGATCATACGTTCGGGTTTGCCCGTGGAAATTTATGGTATTATTTTATTTGACAGGACTGCTCGGGTTTGGTATAATTTACTCGTAATTTGTATATCATACTCGAAATATGTATAATAAAATGTTGTTCAGAAAATACCGGAGGATGGTCTTATGGCGCTTGATAAGCATATAAAAACATGGAAAGACACTTGGTCTCAGGAAACTCACGAAACAGATTATGCACTAAAAAGAATCAAATCGGCTCAATCGGCAAAATTAACACCTGTAGAAATTAATTCAGAAGATGGTTATGGATATTTTCAAGGAGGTCATGGTCGATATGAAACATTTCTTGATCATTGTCCTTGTGGTGATTTTCGTCGAAGTAAATTACCATGCAAACATATCTACAGACTTGCCGCTGAACTTGGATTATTGGATATTGACTGCAAGCATAACAAAAATTCCATCCCCACCCCTAAAAGCGAACAACTTAAATTAGATGAATTAATTGATCTTATTGAGAAACTGAGTATAGAAGCTCAGCATACACTACGTGATATTGTTGGAAATATCACCTCTACTAAACCTACACACCCCATTGCGTCTAATGTTAATGGTCTTTCCGAACTTTTTGATCTTGGCATCATCGCTGATTCTGATCCTGACAATCATCAAGTCAACTTCGGAACAAAAAACGAATTGGCTACACTACTAGATGCTGATAACATCTCATACCGTAAAAATGCTAAAAAATCTGTTTTTGAAGAACTTTGTATGGAACATATACCTGAAAAAACAAAAAATAAATTCGGAGAAATTATATATGTTTCCATCCCTACAAAGTTTCGTTCACAACAAATACATTATTATCTTCATCGGAAGCTTGATTTTAAGGTTCACTGTGATGAAAACTGGAATTTTACCAAAACTCCTTATCTTGAAACCGACCTTCCCGATGATGCTATTACGGATCAGCTTATTAAACGTGGTTACTATACTCGAAAATAGAATGATTGGCCTATAAAATCACAAAAGATTTCCTCAATGCAAATATCACATAACACACGTTAGCCACCCTAATTTATTATATAGTGGTATTCCCCCATAAAACCCCGGAAGGTACACTCCCGGGGTTTTATACTATCTATCTTTATTTTCGGTTCAATCCCTCCAACTTCTCCAGTGCTGCTTTCTGATAACCTCTCCCTATTGAAATCTCCACCCCGTCAATCATCACAACATTTATGGATGAAAACCGTGCCACATGTTTCGCATTCACCAGATAACTTTTCCCAACCCGGACAAAATCATCCGTTGTCTTCAACATCTCCTTTTGCACAAAATCAATTCTCCCGTAAAATTCAATCGTCTCCTGTTTACATACGACACTGACAATCCGTTTATTTGACACCATATATAAAATCTGGTCAACATCCAAACCGACCGTTACTCCTTTTTTCCTGATATAGTATTTATTTTTTTCTTTTCCGACCTTTAACCTCCGTAGCGCCGATCTCACCGCACGATACAAGTGTTCCACCTGGATCGGTTTGGTCATGTACCGAAACGATTCGTATTGCAGCAACTTTTTTTCATATCCCGGTTTTCCAGTAAAAAAAATTACGATTGTATCCGGGAACATGTCCTTGATCCGCCTCGACAATGTCATGCCATTATCATGGACATATTCTGGCTCTCCCTCAGATAGTTCAATGTCCATAATTAAAATATCATACTCTTTATCTGCCGCCTTTCGAAACAGATTCTCTCCCGATGTGTAGCTGTCGATCTGTACTATTTCTTCTCCGAAATCATATTCTTTCAGTAACCGTTCCATGTAACGTGCAGACAGACTTTCATCATCACATATAGCAATTTTTATCATTTGTATCTCTCCCTCTTCAATCTTCGATTTCAAACAAATCCCATATACTACATTTCAATGCTTTTTCCAAACGATAAGCCCGGATCACGCTGGGAACCTTTACTCCATTTTCAATGTCCGATAAATGCCCTACAGATATCCCAGTTAGTTTTGACAGCTCCCTCACTGTGTAGCCGCACTTTTCCCGGTATTCCTTGACATGATTCTCGTATCTCATAATCTGTCCCCTTTGCATCCGCACTTTTTTCTTATTATGAGAATTTTTATCCTGATGTATGTAATAATTATATCATGTATCATGTTCGCTATGGCGAACAAATGACAACACATGATTGTGTCAACGCAACAAAAAGATAAGATACCATCCAACACGTCCGCATTTGATGGTATCTTATCTTTTTGCTCATTCATCACTTTCGATCTGAAAAGTATTATTTTTTATTGTTCATTTTAGTGTTTTCGTTCAATCTTTCCAGCGTTTCTTTGGCAACACGCTGAATATCATAACATGCATGCGCGGCATCCCACTCCTCTGAACCATTATAACCTTTCATTTTTGATTTGATTTATCCCGAAAACAATGTTATAATCATTTTTACAGTCGGGGCGGTTTTTACGCCGCCCGTTCTGTGATTGTGTGGGGCTGATTTATTCAGCCCTTTCTTTCGGCTTATATTGTTCGTCCCCAGTTTCGATGAAAAGAATAAAATCATTTATGTCTTTTTCGTTCCATCCGGCAGCTCTTAAACCAATTATAAGCCTCGCTGCTTCTGACATTGTCATACCGTTCATGTATTCTCCTTTCTCCCCTTTCGGGTTATTAGCCCTTTGTTTCCCTTGGACTAATTATATAATAACATATTTTATATCCCTTGTCAACACTAATTTTAGTGTTTATCAAAAATATTTTATCTTTTCTTCATCCGTTGGTATTATTTCTATTATGTCAGACGGTTCAAGCCTTAATATTAAGCATATTGTATTTAATGTATCCACTGATATACCCTTTCCATTCCGTATGTGTTGCATAGTTCCTTCTGACATTATTTTATCTTTGCGCATTTTTGTGCTGGTATATCCTCTATTTGATAATTCTTTCAAGATATCAATCTTATATCTCCACATTCTGCCATTTCCTTTCTTTTGCTTTTACTCATTATAATATAGAATATATAAAAAATCAACTCCAAAAAATATTTTTTAATAACATTAAAATCAGTGTTTACAAACACTGATTTTAATGTTATTATATATAATGAACATGAAATTATGAAAAGAACATGGTTAGAAGCCAAACAGACTGATGAAAAATCAGATTCCTGTTGGTAAATATTTTCATGTGTGTTATCATAATGATACTAGATGCATGGATAAAAAAGTGTCCTCGACACTTTTTTAGAAAAGGGGGAACCTAACATGAAAAATGCTGCCGCCTATATCCGGGTCAGTACAGATCGCCAGGAGGAACTCTCTCCCGATGCACAAAAGCGCGAACTCAAAAACTATGCCAAAAAGAACGGTATCCTAATCACAGACTTCTTTCAAGACAATGGTATCAGTGGCCGAAACGCTGAGAAACGTCCGGAATTCCAAAAGATGATTTCCCTTGCTAAGTCCGCCGATCATCCCTATGATATGATACTGGTTTGGAAATATAGCCGGTTTGCTAGGAACCAGGAAGAAAGCATTGTTTACAAATCACTTCTCCAAAAAAATGACGTGGAGGTTGTAAGTATTACAGAACCTCTTATTGACGGGCCCTTTGCCTCACTCATCGAGCGGATCATTGAATGGATGGATGAATATTACTCGATTCGTCTCTCTGGAGATGTAAAAAGAGGAATGACCGAAAAAGCTCTTCGCGGCGGCTACCAGTCCGTTCCACCACTTGGGTACCACATGAACGATGATCATATCCCGGAAATCTATGAACCTGAAGCAGTGATTGTCCGGGAAACATTTCGTTTGTGCAAAGAAAAATACACCCTTACCACGATAGCAAGGATGTTGAATGATGCCGGATACCGGACACGACGTGGCAACCGATTTGAAAGGCGAACTGTGCTCTACATACTGCAAAATCCTTTTTATACCGGGATGGTGCGCTGGAACCGTGCAAAACACAGCAGTTATCATTTAAACGATGAAGAGGATATCATTGTTGTAGAAGGTGCTCATCAACCTTTATTTACAAAAGATTATTTTGATACTATTCAAAAACTTGTATCCCCCTATACCCCCGGCCATACCGGGATGCGCCGACGCAAATCCGACACTTTGTATAAACACTATCTATGCGGAGTCATAAAGTGCCCGATCTGTGGTAAGAACCTGGCATACCATTGTGTGAAAGAAAAAAAGAATCACAATAAAGCATATTCTCACTTTGTGTGCTGGCAGTATTCTAAGGGGATCCATAAAACAGGTGGAAACATTTCCGCCAAGCGCTGCGAAGAGGCCTTAAAAGAATCCCTGCAGTGTATCATTGATGCTGGAGCAGAATCCATCGACTTCCATCCCAACCTTAAAAAGGTTAGCCCCTCTCCTCTTCTTGACAAATACAAGACGGCCATAACAAAACTGGAACAAAAAGAACGCCGCATCCGAGAGGCATATATAGATGGGATTGATACAAAAGAAGAATACCGTGAAAACAAACTCCTCGTCTCTGAGGAGCGAAAGAAACTGGAACGCCTAATCGCAAATGAGCAGAAGAACACCGCCGATGATAGTATCATCCATAGCGCAAAGGATCTTGTGCTCCATGTCCAAAGTCTCCTTGATCTGATCAATGATCCAGAAGCTGACACCTTAAAGAAACATCAAGCTGTGGAAACTATTCTGGAAAAAATGGAGTACTATAGAGATACGGATACTTTCCGATTTTATTATCTTTACACTTAATAAACTCTATAAATTAAAAAGACCGCCTTCTGGCGGTTCTTTTTTAATCCCAGTCTATTGCATCATGTGAAATAGTTCCATTTTTCCTGATACTTTCATTTGCTCTTTCGATTGCCTGTACTTCATCATGAAACGGTTTGCCTTCTGGTATAAATTTTATGATAACCTTGTGCAATATCTCTACATCTTCGTCCGGAACTAATTCAATCAAATTTTTCAACATATCCTTACTCATACGCACACCTCCTATAATCTTTTATATGCCTGACCTCTTGGAAGTACATCCTTCACGACTATTGTATCATCTTCTACATAATATTGGCAAACCAAACACAGATACACTCATAAAACACCTATTCTCTGCCCTTTTCCAATCATATCCCTATCTGCAATACGGAGGGCCGGACGGCGAAGTCGGCGCTGCTATGCGCTATCTTTCCCAGCGTTACTCCAATACAAACCGGAAAGTAGCCGGTGTACTAACAGATATAGGTGTATCAGTGGGGAAATTGCGTATGGAAGGTTCTTTCTAAGATAACGCCTCCTCAAACACCTTAACCAGCTGCTCCTGGTAAAAAGGCTTATCCACAAAACCTCTCGCGCCGATCGCACTGGCTCTCTCTCTCGTATCATCATAGGCCAGGGATGAAACCATGACGATTCTGGCATCCGGATGATCTTTCAGAATAAGCTCCGCAGCGTCCAGCCCATCCATTCCCTGCATGATGATATCCATCGTTATCAAATCCGGCTTCACCTCATCATACTGCTGAATCGCATCTTCCCCGCTTCGGCAATACGCTGCAATCTCATAATCTGTGCCCTCAAGAACATCCTCCAACTGAACCCGAACCAGCCGGGAATCATCTACCACCATTATTCGTTTACTCATTTCACATGCTCCCTTCTCTCAGGTTTTAGTCAAATCAGCCCCATCCTTATCGGAGCTGGGTATGTGATGAACCAGTTGCACACTCCCATAGTGCTCATTAGAATATGTAAGCACAAATTGTATTTTACGCCCCTCGGGCTCATAACTCCCATGATAAAACACAGGCGGTCCAAAATGAGCCGGAACCTGTGTGGCACGGAACATCGCCCCAGTGATCTTGCCACACAGTACATTAAAATATTCTTTACTAAATTCCTCTATATCCTCTGGACTGACGGAATCTTCATGAAAAGAATTACAAGCCATACGATACAACAGCCCGGTATCAGCACAAAGGGTAAGGCTGGTACAAAATCCCTTGTCAAATGTAATCTGAACAGTACAAAGGTCTTCCCCCAGTAACTGGTCCGCCTGATGTAGCTGCACACCCGCAGTACGTTCTGTTACATCCTGAACCGCCTGATCTAATATTTGTTCAAGCTCTTCCTTCGTCATAGCAGTATTCATCTCACAAATCTCCTCTCTCTGATAATTTTGTATCCTGTCATTTCCTCTGTCTAAAAAACCGATGGATCCTGTCAAGAAGAACATCTGAACTAAAAGGCTTCAGTATGTAATCGCAAATTCCCAATTTATGGGTCAATACAACCATATCCTTATCCTCCACACCAGTAAGCATGATCACGGGTACATCTGCCCGGCCTTCCATAGCACGTATTCCCTTCAGTGTCTCAATCCCATTCAATTGGTCCATCTTAATGTCCAACAGAATAAGGTCCGGCTTCTCCTGCTCCAGATATCTCAAAGCCCGTACCCCGGAATTAACAGTGATTACATCATAATCAGTCTGTAGGGTATTCAAAATCCGCGTTAGCACAACTGCAGTATCATCCACCGCTAAAATACGCTTTTTAGAACCTCTTCCTTCTATTTGGCTCATTTTATTCTTCCTCCTTTTCAAGTATAGTCAAAAGCTGGTCCAGCAATTCCTCCGCATTATCATCCTCATATAACCTCAATTGCTCCCGTATCTGCAGAAGTCTCTCCTCTGCTTCCTCCGGCAATTCATGAAGCAACATCTCATCTACTTTCGCCGCACACTCGTGAGATCGAAACCGCTTCAGTTCTCCCAGTGCCGACTCTGTCTGTGCCCTCAGCTCCTGCGCTGTCAGAGAGGGAAGTTTCTCTTTCTTTTCACTCTCCTGGCTGCGCTGTTCCAGAAACTGTTCGATATTCGCCAGAAGAGTCTCGTATTCTTCCATCAGCACTGGAAACTGCCTGTCAATAAATTCTCTGTCTCCTTGTACAGCGGCATTCTCATGCTCACGGGCCATGTCCGAAACACCCATGGCTCCAATATTCGCTGATGCACTCTTAAGTCCATGCACCTCTATCTGATAGCGTGAAATATCTGATTGTACAAGTTCACGCAAAAGTTCCATCTTGCGCTTCCCATCCATGCAGTAAATATCCAGCAAATCAACAAACTCTTCTTCATCACCGGAATAATACTGCATCGCAGCATCTATATCCACCCCGTCAATCTGAAATACTTCCCGGTCCAGCGGCCTGAATTCCTTTTCGCTGTCATTCATTTGTCTGTACTTTTCCGGAACCCAGCGCATTAAAAGCTGATTCATTTCTTTCCTGTCAAGAGGTTTGGATATAAAATCCTGAAAGCCACACTCTAAAAAATGTTTCCGCATACCTTCCATGGCATTGGCAGTCAATGCAACCATAACAGGGACAGCCCCATTTTCGCCACAATCCCTGCGAATGATTTCTGCCGTCTCAATGCCGTCCATGCCAGGCATCATATGGTCCATAAAAATGATATCATACCGGGTATCACGCACCAGTTCAATGGCCTCCGGTCCACTTCCGGCCTCAGTAATATCGAACGCATAACTTTTCAAAAAGCCCCTGGCCACCTTGCGGTTGATCACATTATCATCGACAATGAGTACTTTTATATCAGGCGCAGTAAAACTGTCCGCAACTCTCTGTTCTATCTGCGGTGTCTCCGGCATTTCGGAAATGGGGCATCTGTCTACGATCTTCTGGGGAATCATGATCGTAACCATCGTTCCTTTACCGTAAGTGCTTTCCACCTCGATACTCCCCTCCATCAATTCCACCAGGTGCTTCACGATTGCCAGTCCAAGCCCGGTACCCTCCGCACTCCGGTTTCGTTTCGAATCCACCTGCCGGAAATCTTCAAAAATCTTGCCAAGGTCTTCTTCCCGAATGCCACAGCCGGTATCCTCCACCTGGAAAATAAGCAGTTCCTCATCTGCATTTTCGCCAGGTTTGCCGGTAATATATACACGTACATATCCTTTCTCTGTAAATTTAATAGCATTGTTGAGAATATTGATCAGGATCTGTTTGATCCTGCCATCGTCCCCGTTGTAGCAACAGGGAATTGTTTCATCACACTCATACTTCAGGATCAGTCCCCTCTGGGAAGCCGCCATATCCATCATTGCTACAATCTCATTTGTCAAGGCTTTTAAGTAGTAATCCGCAGTCGCCAGTTCCATTTTGCCCGCTTCCACCTTAGACAAATCCAGAATATCATTGATAATGGCCAATAGATTTTTTGCTGCAGACTGCACATCTTTGGCATAGGCATGAATCTCAGTATCTCCGCATTCCTCCATAATAATATCATTCAAACCGATGATGGCATTCATCGGGGTACGTATCTCATGGGACATATTAGCAAGAAATTCACTTTTGGCAATGCTGGCTTTCTCCGCCTCATGCCGCACGCGCTTAATTTCCTTGATATAAGCCTTTATATCCGTCATATCCAGAATCAAGATAACACTTCCCTGTATCCTGCCATTTTCATCCATGATATGCTTGCTATGGCTTTCATAGTGCTGTCCGTTGATGGAAAAACTCTGAGGAATATCCTTGTTCAGCATCTCCTCACGAAAATCCTCCACTACCCGGATATTCTCTCCCAGCTTATGGGCAGGCAGATGGGTAAAAATATTTGCCGCCGCTCTGTTATAACTAACCAGCCGGTCATGGTCATCCAATGCGATCACACCATCACCCATGCTCTCCAGTACTTTCGCGGCCGCCAGATGACGGAAATCATAATTACGGCGGCTCCATACCACGATAACTACCATAGCCATAGATATTGCCAGCGTTACCGGCGTAAAATCAAACACTTTGACGAGTTTACAGACATATGCTATCAACATCACAACCGGAAACGTAGAAATTACGAGAATCGTCCAATACTGCCGGCTGACCTTCTGATCAGAGCGCTCGTGGATCGCTCTGATCAATGTGTACATACAAAGAATAAAAGGCATAATAATACGGCTGATCAGGAAAAATACATACAAGGGGCCGTATGTAATGCTGATATGATAAAATCCATCTGCATCTGCCACCCACTGGACATCCCTGTAAAAAACATCCTGCCAGTTAAAAATTACTGTGGGCAGTATAAAGAAACTGACTCCAAAAAGAACTCTTAAAAGTTTTATCGGCGGAGTAATATAACAATAGATATAAATAAACAGGCAATAGCACAACGGCACAAAAGCAGAACCCACATTTTCTACGATCACTGCTGTCATCGCCGCTTCCAATGTGGCTGCTTTCAGCTCTAATAAGTACCCCACATTCTGTACCAGTGAACCGCACATAATGAAAATCAGCAGTTTCTGTTCTCTGGCTCCGTCCCCGTTTAACAGAAAGAACAGAGCTATAACCGTCAGGCATATGCCAAAACACTCCAATAAAATGACTAAATTTACCATACTACCTTTCCCCCACTTGTAGCTCAACGGTGCCAATTTGAACCCTGCCTCTGCCTGTAATTTTTTAATTTACTGTGTCAACGTCAATCAACGTACGTCCAGTACGTTTCATTCCGTTTCCTGATAAATTAAAAAATTACAGGCAGAGGTCGAAGATTTCGGATTGTGATAGCTACAAAATAGCTAGGCGCTTGAATGAGGCGATGCGGTCGCATCGTCGATTGAAAGCAACAACGCTATTTTGTAGCTAGCGCAAGACTAAACAGGGTTCAAATTGGCACCGTTGAGCTAGCCTTAAAAACCAGTATCATAACCTTTTTGCTATTTCTGCAAAAATTAAGCCGGATACTCTAACCACATGGACATATGGTGAATGTCACGAAATCTTTTTTTCTATAAATACAATATTACAATTTCCCCAATGTGTCAAGGAGTAACACAGATCAGATGAAGTAAACGAATTGTCAGTTAAAATAAAAAAGACTGGTCCTGAGAAATTT
>CAZOIF010000058.1:0-19243 GCA_964579975.1 uncultured Eubacterium sp.
AGAACAAAAAAGATAATGACTCCATGATGGCTATGAATATGGAGACAAAAGCTGTCTATGCAAAGTATGGGGTATCCCCTTCCGGAAGCTGCGTACAGCTTTTAATTCAGATGCCTATTTTGCTGGCTCTCTACCGTGTTATTTATAATATTCCTGCTTATGTAGGTAAAGTGAGAGAAGCATTTTTTCCTTTGGTGGATAAGCTTATTGCAGAAGATGGAAGCGTAGAATTTATCAAGAGTTTTTCCAGCGCCCGTCTTTATACAAAGCAGTTTGAAAATGTAAACTTTGTGAACGGCGTTATCAGCTATATGGAAGATACTTTTGTAGATGTGCTGAATAAAGCTTCCAGTGCAGAATGGCTCAGTTTGAAAGAAAATTTTCCTGATCTTTCTTCTGATATAGATCATACTTTATCCTTGCTTAATCAGTATAACAACTTTTTAGGATTAAGTATGTCTAACTCTCCTGCCTTTACTTTCGGTGAGGCGAGAGCTACGGGATCTGTCTTAATGATGATTTCCGCTTTTATTATTCCGGTATTAGCAGCGGTTACACAGTGGATCAATGTAAAATTAATGCCTCAGCAGCCGACAAATACGGATAATGAACAGCAAAATACTATGGCTCAGTCCATGAAAACCATGAATATGGTAATGCCTGTTATGTCAGCAGTTTTCTGTTATACACTTCCTGCAGGTATGGGACTTTACTGGGTGGCCGGTGCAGTTGTAAGATCTATTCAACAGGTTTTGATCAATAAGCATATCGATAAGATGGATCTTGATGAAGTGATTAAAAAGAATGAAGAAAAAGCTAAAAAGAAAATGGAAAAGGTTAATGCAAAGTCAGAACAGATGGCTGCTTATGCAAATATGAATACAAAAAAAGTGGGTATGGCTTCCAAAGCGATGGTTTCTACCTCGAGTAAGGAAGAAAAAGATGAGATTGTTAAAAAATCTTCGGAAAATATCAATAAGAATGCAAAGCCTGGCAGTATGATGGCTAAGGCAAATATGGTAAGAGATTACAACGAAAAGAACAATAAATAATAGATTTTAAATGGAGGTAAAAAATGGATTATATTGAAGTATCTGCAAAAACTGTTGATGATGCGATCACAGAGGCGTGTCAGAGATTTACCGTGACCAGTGATAAATTAGAATATGAAGTGATAGAAGAAGGAAAAACAGGATTGTTGGGAATTGGTGCGAAGCCTGCTGTCATTAAGGTGAGAGTGAAATCTTCTGTAGAAGATATAGCAAAGGATTTTCTTAAGGATGTGTTTGCTGCTATGAATCTGACTGTAGTGGTAGATGTAAAATATAATGAAGAAGAGAACTCTATGGATGTGGATCTTTCCGGTGATGAGATGGGTATTTTAATCGGTAAAAGAGGACAGACTCTGGATTCTTTACAGTATCTGGTATCTCTGGTGGTGAATAAGGATACTGAAAATTATATCAGAGTAAAGGTAGATACAGAGAATTACCGCAAGAGGAGAAAAGATACACTGGAGAATCTGGCTAAGAATATTTCTTATAAAGTAAAAAGAACCAAACGTCCTGTTTCTTTAGAGCCTATGAATCCTTATGAGAGAAGGATTATTCACTCTTCTCTTCAAAATGACAAATATGTAACTACTTACAGTGAGGGAGATGAACCTTTCCGGCATGTTGTAGTTGTTCTGAAAAAATATGAAAAGAATGATAAAAAGAGTGAAAGAAGTTATGACAAGAAGGATGATGAGTAAAAAATAAGTTGAGGCAGTGTAAAAAATCGAGCGCCTGCGTGCTCGATTTTTTATCTGTTGTTTTTTTAATGTGAGGTTCTTATGAAAACGGATACGATTGCATCCATAGCTACTGCTGTTTCTGATTCCGGGATAGGTATTATCAGAGTGAGCGGTGAAGAGGCAATTTCTATTGTCCATAAAATTTATCAGAATAAAAAGAAAAAATATGTGCTGCAAAATTATGCTTCCCATACGATTCACTATGGATTTATTGCAGAAGAAGACGGAAGCATAATAGACGAAGTGATGATATCTGTTATGAAGGCGCCGCATAGTTATACAATGGAAGATACAGTAGAAATCAATTGTCATGGCGGTGCATTAATGATGAAAAAGATTCTAATGGCGGTGACAAAGGCTGGCGCCAGGATTGCAGAGCCGGGAGAATTTACAAAGCGGGCTTTTTTGAATGGCAGAATTGATTTATCCGAAGCGGAAGCAGTTATGGATATTATTCATGCAAAGAATGAGTTTGCTTTAAAATCTTCGGTGAAACAGTTAAGAGGTTCCGTTTTTGATAAAATCAAAGGGCTTCGAGATAAGATTTTATATGAGATTGCTTTTATAGAGTCAGCCTTAGATGATCCAGAGCATATTAGTCTGGATGGATATACAGACAGATTATCAGAACAGGTTATTTCTATTGTAGAAGAATTGGAAAAACTTTTATCTTCTGCAGATGACGGAAGAATGTTAAAAGAAGGAATCCGTACTGTTATTGTGGGAAAACCGAATGTAGGAAAATCTTCTCTTTTGAATCTTTTAGTCGGTGAAGAACGTGCCATTGTCACAGATATTGCAGGAACTACCAGAGATACTCTGGAAGAGACAATAAATCTTGGAGATGTTACATTAAATATAATCGACACTGCAGGTATCAGAAATACAGAGGATACAGTAGAAAAAATTGGTGTGGAGAGGGCAAAGAAAATCTCTGAAGATGCGGATCTGATTTTGTATGTAATAGATTCTTCTATTCCTCTTGATGAAAATGATGAAAATATCATAAGATTGATACAGGGAAGAAAAACGATTATTCTTTTTAATAAATCTGATCTGGAAGAAGTAGTAACAAAAAGAAATGTAGAAATGCTGTTTTCCAAAATTTTTGGATTGGAACAAAAAGAATCTGTTTCCATGATCAGAATTTCTGCAAAAGAAAATGATGGAATGGATTTTCTGGTGGATTTAATCAAAGATATGTTTTTTCATGGGCAGATTGGATTTAATGATGAAATTTATATTACAAATACTCGTCATAAAGAAGCTGTTTTGGAGGCCCTTGAGAGTATGCGTCAGGTTCAGGTCAGTTTAGAGAATGATATGCCAGAGGATTTTTATTCAATTGATTTGATGAGCGCTTATGCTGCTCTTGGGAGGATCATCGGTGAGGAAGTCGGGGATGATCTGGTGAATGAGATTTTTTCAAAATTTTGTATGGGAAAATAGAAATTGTTGAGGAAGTGATTGAGTGTCAGGATTGAGAGAAAAAACAGATATCTGTGTGGTGGGAGCGGGACATGCCGGATGTGAAGCGGCTCTTGCCTGTGCGCGGCTTGGATTGGAGACTGTGATCTTTACGGTGAGTGTGGATAGTATTGCTTTGATGCCCTGCAATCCCAATGTGGGAGGAACTTCAAAGGGACATCTGGTGAGGGAGATTGATGCGCTCGGCGGAGAGATGGGAAAAAACATTGATAAAACCTTTATTCAGTCTAAAATGTTAAACAGATCTAAAGGGCCGGCGGTACATTCTCTTCGGGCGCAGGCGGATAAGGCGGAATATACCAGAGCCATGCGCAAGGTTTTGGAGAATCAAGAGCATCTGACCATCAAACAGGCGGAGGTCTGTGAGCTTTTAGTAGAGGATTGTGACGAAGTAAGGGACAAAACAAATAAAGCGAGAAAAATAGTTGGAATAAAAACTTTTACAGGAACTCTTTATGAATGCAAGGCAGTTATTCTCTGTACAGGTACTTATCTGAAGGCAAGATGTCTTTGCGGGGAAGCGATTACTTATACCGGGCCCAACGGTTTGCAGGCAGCGAATCATCTGACAGATTCTCTTTTGAAGTTGGGAATTGAAATGAGACGTTTTAAGACAGGAACACCTGCCAGGATGGACAGGCGCTCCCTGGATTTTTCTAAAATGGAGGAGCAATTTGGAGATGAGAGAGTAATTCCTTTTTCTTTTTCTACAGATCCGGAGGATGTGCAGATTGATCAGATATCCTGCTATTTGACGTATACAAATGAAAAGACTCATGATATCATCAAGGCAAATCTTGACAGATCTCCTATCTATGCCGGTATCATTGAAGGGACAGGTCCCAGATATTGTCCTTCCATAGAAGATAAGGTAGTAAAGTTTGCAGATAAGGACAGACATCAGGTTTTTATTGAACCTGAAGGACTTCACACCAATGAGATGTATGTGAGTGGGATGTCCTCTTCTCTTCCGGAGGATGTGCAGATTGCCATGTACCGGACGGTACCGGGATTGGAAAATTGTAAGATAGTAAGAAATGCTTATGCGATCGAGTATGACTGTATCGATCCAAAGCAGTTGAATCCTACTTTGGAATTTAAAGATATCAGCGGTCTTTTCAGCGGCGGGCAGTTTAACGGCAGCAGTGGTTATGAAGAGGCGGCAGCACAGGGTTTGATTGCCGGTATCAATGCATCTCTTTTTCTTAAGGGAAGAGAACAAATTGTACTTGATAGGTCTCAGGCTTATATTGGTGTATTGATTGATGATCTGGTGACAAAGGAAAATTTTGAGCCTTATCGGATGATGACCTCCAGAGCAGAGTATCGTCTTTTACTGCGTCAGGATAATGCGGATCTGCGTCTGCGTCAGATTGGTTATGAAGTTGGTCTGGTTTCTGAGGAGGTCTATCAGAAAACATTACATAAGAAGGAACAGATCGAGCAGGAAATAAAGCGTTTAAAAAATACAATAGTAGGTGCTTCCGGAAAAAATCAGGATTTTTTGACAACTCATGGGAGCGCTCCTTTAAAAACTGGCGTGAGTCTGGCAGAACTGATTTGTCGTCCGGAGCTTACCTATGAAATGATTTCTGAAATAGATATTAATAGAAAGCTCCTTCCTGCAGAAGTGAAGGAACAAGTAGAGATTGAGATTAAATATGAGGGTTATATTGACAGACAATTAAAGCAGGTGGAACATTATAAAAAGATGGAGAAAAAGAAGATTCCCACAGATTTGGATTATAATGATGTGGGGAGTCTGCGGTTGGAGGCAAGACAGAAGCTTATTGCGCACAGACCTGTCTCTGTCGGACAGGCTTCCAGAATATCAGGTGTTTCTCCTGCAGATATTTCCGTGCTTCTGGTGTATTTGGAAAGTTATAAGAAATAGTTTTGGATAGAAAGGATAAAAGGTATCATTTTGAAATCGGAACAGTTGTCACAATTTGAAAAAGATTTAGAGGAGCTTTCTATTACATTATCCTCTGGGCAAATGGATAAGTTTCTAAAATATTATGAAATGCTTGTAGAAAAAAACAAGGTTATGAATCTGACTGCGATTACAGCATTTGACGAGGTGCTGAAAAAACATTTTATCGACAGTCTTTCTTTAGTAAAAGTTTGTGATTTGAAAAAAGAGATTTCTGTGATTGATGTGGGAACCGGAGCGGGTTTTCCCGGTATACCGCTTAAAATCGCTTTTCCGGATCTTAAAATGACGCTTTTGGATTCCCTGCAGAAAAGAGTGCATTTTTTACAGGAGGTTTCGGAAGCATTAGGGTTTCAAAATGTGAAGGTAGTTCATGGCAGAGCGGAGGACTTTGCGAAGCCGGATCAGTTGAGAGAAAAATTTGATCTCTGTGTTTCCAGAGCCGTTGCAAATCTTTCTACACTTTCTGAGTATTCTCTTCCTTATGTTAAAGTTGGTGGAGGTTTTATTTCCTATAAATCCGAGAAAGTATCTATGGATTTAGGGCAGAATATGACGGAAGCAGAACAAGCGGAACATGCCATTACTGTTTTGGGAGGAAAAATGATAGAGCAAAAGAGTTTCTTTTTGCCTTCCTCTGATATTTCCAGAACTTTTATTGTGATAGAAAAATGCCGTCCGACTCCGAAGCAATATCCCCGGAAAGCCGGAACGGCAAGTAAAAAGCCTTTATAAAAACATGCGTAGCTGATCAAGCATTTCGTCAGGTGATTCAAGCTGCGGTAAATGTTTTGTTTCAGGGATGTAATAATCCTCGATCGCTGCGTTGTAATATTTATAGTTTTCTATGATCGTATGAATGTCCTTTTCTTTTTCTCCGCCGATCATCAGGATGCTGTTGTCAATTTCCTTAAGTTCATGAAGAATGTTCATATTCATATATTTTCCAGCGTAACTGGCAAAGGCATATTTGGCATAATACCCGCCCAGATGGGCAGCCTCCAGATAATTAAAAATATATTTTTCCCGAACTTCATCATAGTGATAAAAATAGGTATTCCAAAATGTCTTTTCAATACTGGTCCTGTTGGCAAACAGATGATAGAGAAAAGTGCCGATTACTGGTGTCTCGATAATAAGCTTCAGCAGATTTGTCTGCTTGGAAGGAATCTGGTTCTGCAGATAAAGATTCTGCGGGTTGATACAGACAATCTTATTAAAAATATCGGGATAACTGTGACATGCCATGATTACAAAAGAAATGGATTCTCCGGTTACTACAACAGAAGTTTTCCGTCCAATCACATTCTTTATAAAATCTACGATAAGCTGCTCATAGAGATTATTTGTGTAAGTCATCGAAGGTTTATCAGACATGCCATATCCCAGCAGGTCTATAGAATAGATTTCATGTTTTTCTGTCAGATTATTGATCAGTCTGTGATATTCATAGTTGGAACTTCCCATTGTCAGATCATGTATAAAAAGAAGCGGACTTCCACTACCCTTTTTCTGATATCTGATTTTTCCGAAACGCCATTCATAATATGTGTTTTCTGAATTATGCAAAAGATCTTTAGCTGTGCAAAGTGAGGTATGTACTCTGTTGATGCCGTGAATCGTAGCGACAGAGGCTGTTGCTAGTGTGATCCCGGTGGCGAATTTTTTAAGCATATTTTTATCCCTTCTGTATTCTTTGTTGTATAGGAAATAGATGCATGAAAACAGTATACCATTTTTTGTTTTTCTTTTCCATAATATTCTTTTCTTAAACTTGGTTTTGTTATATAATAGCCGCAAGAGAAAAACAAGCGGCTGCGAAGCAGACATTTGTTTTTCATGCGGCTATTAACGAGAAAGCATTCGACGAAGTCGAATAGAAAGTGCGAATGCACGGGCTTTCGAGTTTAAGCAAGAGAAAAACAACCTTTTAATATATGGAGCAAACATGAATAAAGAGAAAGATATATCTACAGAAGAGTTTCACATGAAACAATTTTCGGTACTTGATGTTCAGGAGAAAGAGAGGCAGCGGATAGCAAGAGATTTACATGACAGTTCTCTTCAGGATCTTACTCATCTGATACATCAGGCAGAATTATGTTCTCTTTATATTGATGAGGATACTGTAAAAGCAAAGTTGGAATTAGCTACGATTGAAACAGGTCTTCGTAAAGTCATTGATGATATCAGAAACAGAATCTATGATCTTAGACCAATGACTTTTGATGATTTGGGATTGCGTGACACTCTTTTAAGTTTATTTTCTGCTTTAAATCATGATGGACATTTTGAAATTCTGGTGGATATTGATGAGATTGATAGCAATTCAGCAGATGAAGTTTTACTTATCATGTTATATCGTATCATTCAGGAGTGCATGCAAAATGCTTTAAAGCATTCCAAAGGCGATCAAATTAGAGTAAGTTTAAAAGAGAGTGGCACTTCTTATTCCATAAATGTAGAAGATAATGGAATAGGTTTTGATTTAGCGGAAGCTTCAAAAAAGGACAGGCATTTTGGATTATCTGTTGTAAAAGAAAGGGTCTTTTTATTAAATGGAAAAATGCAGATAGATATAAAAAACGGAACTTCTATTATGATAGAAATTCCTAAAGAAAAATAGGGGTCAAATTTTATAATCAGGGGGTAGGTATATTTATGGAACAAATAAGGGTGATGATTGCAGACGATCATAGTTTGATCAGAGAGGGGTTGAGACAACTATTAGAGTTTGATGGAAGTATCAAAGTAGTAGGTGAGGCGTCTAACGGGGAGGAGTGTCTTAAAAAACTGGAAGAGTTCAATCCTGAGGTTTTGCTATTAGATATCAATATGCCGGGAAAAAATGGAATAGATGTTTTGAAAAAGATGAAAGATAATCAATCGCAGATTAAGGTTCTGATTTTAACAGTGCATAACGAATTGGAATATCTTATGAGTGCAGTTGATATTGGAGTGGATGGATATATATTGAAAGATTCCGAATCTTCTGAATTAAAAAAAGCAATTAGAGTGATACGGGATGGTGAAAGCTATATACAGCCAAAATTGATTCCTGCTATGAATAATCAACTTATAAATCGTGATGCGGATAAAGATAAAATTGCTTCTTTGACTAATAGAGAACTGGAGGTTTTGGTACAAGTTGCCAATGGAATGTTTAATAAGGAAATAGCTACGAACTTGAACATTAGTGAGAGAACCGTAAAAAATCATATTTCTAATATTTTTAAGAAAATTGATGTTTCTGATAGAACGCAGGCAGCCGTTTTTGCTATAAAGAATAATATAATAAAGTTATTCTAATGTTTCACGTGAAACATTTGGAAATAAGTGGTGTATTGACACAAGATAATGTTTCACGTGAAACAAATCAACCCAAGATATTGTAAAAAATTCCGTGAAACATCAAAAAGAGGAATCGTGAAACATTTAAACCTCATTTCAAATAAGCAAATTAAAAATAGAGAAAGAAGGGAAAGTATGAAGATTGGTATACTGGGTGCAGGAGGAATTGCTTCCACTTTAGCAGAAACAATGAATAAAATGCCGGAGGTGGAATGTTATGGAGTAGCTTCCAGAAATCTTGAAAAGGCAGAAAAATTTGCAAAAGATCATGGGTTTGCTTATGCTTTTGGTTCCTATGAAGAAATGCTTGCAGATAAGGAAGTGGAGCTGATCTATATTGCAACGCCACATTCTCATCATTATAGGCATATGAAAATGTGCCTGGAAGCAGGAAAGCATGTACTCTGTGAAAAGAGCTTTACAGTAAATGCAAAGCAGGCGGAGGAGATCTTTTCCCTTGCAAAAGAGAAAAACCTTCTTGTGACAGAAGCCATCTGGACCAGATATATGCCATCAAGAAAAATGATAAACGATCTACTCGATGAAAAGGTAATCGGAGATGTCATGAAGCTGACTGCAAATTTAAATTATCCTCTCTGTGATATAGAGAGAATCATAAAGCCTGAGCTTGCGGGTGGCGCACTTCTGGATGTGGGAGTATACACTTTGAATTTTGCCTACATGCATTTTGGAGATGACATTAGAGAAATGCAATCTGCTGTGCAGTTGACAGATGCAGGTGTGGATGGAGAAAACGGAATATTATTGCTTTATCAAGATGGCAGAATGGCAGTCTTAAATTCCGGAATCCATGGTAAATCAGATAGTCAGGGTGTTTTCTATGGATCATTAGGATGTATGATAGTGCAAAATATCAATAATCCTGAACGGATAGAAATATATGATAAGGATAGAAATCTGATCCGGGAGATCGAAGTTCCTGAGCAGATCAGCGGATATGAGTACGAGATTCTGGAGACGATTTCCTGTATTCAAGATAGAAAACTGGAATGTCCATCTATGCCTCATAAGGATTCTATCAAAATAATGCGCGTTATGGATGAACTGCGAGAAGCATGGGGTGTAAGATATCCGGATGATATTGAAAAAGTATAGTGAATAGTTCAGCCCGCGCCATTCGCATAATCTGGCTGAACTTAAAAACTAAATTGGAAATTTTTTTTATAGGTGGATTCTCACGTGGTTTAGTGATATAATCGTAAACGGACACAAAAAGAAAAAAAAGGTAAGGTAAGTAAATGGGAAGAGCAATTGCAATAGCAAACCAAAAAGGCGGCGTTGGTAAGACAACGACAGCTATTAATCTATCGGCGGCATTGGCGGCAAAAGGGAAAAAGGTGCTTGTGATCGATGCGGATCCGCAGGGAAATACCACAAGTGGTTTTGGTGTTGAGAAGAATGATCTGGAAAATACAATCTATGAATTATTTTTAAGTGAATGTTCTATCAAGGAATGTATTTTAGCTGATGTGATACCTGGTGTCTCCATCATACCCTCGAATGTTAATCTGGCGGCTACGGAGATTGAGCTGATCGGTGTTGAGAAAAAAGAATTTATTTTGAAAAATGAGATCGACTGGATCAAGGATAAGTATGACTTTATCATGATTGATTGTCCTCCTTCCTTAAATTTTCTGACGATCAATTCCATGACTACGGCGGATACCGTGCTGGTTCCGATCCAATGTGAGTATTATGCACTGGAAGGATTAAGCCAGTTGATACATACAGTCAATCTTGTAAAAGAAAGACTAAATCCGGAACTTGACATGGAAGGTATAGTTTTTACCATGTATGATTCCAGAACAAATCTTTCCATGCAGGTAGTGGAGAATGTAAAGCAGCATATCAAACAAAACGTATATAATACTTTGATACCCAGAAATATCCGATTGGCGGAGGCGCCGAGTTATGGAATGCCCATCAATATGTATGATCCGAAATCTGCGGGTGCAGAGGCATATATGCAATTGGCAGATGAAGTGATCGCCAGAAAGGTGGTGTAGAGATGGCAAAAGCAGCAAGAGGTTTGGGAAAGGGACTGGATTCTCTGATACCGGCGGCGGTGCCTAAGGCAGAGTCCGCAAGCCCGACAGAAAAGACTGAAGACAGTGGAAATGGTACATACGTCAAGATTACTAAGGTTGAACCGAACAGGGAACAGCCGCGAAAAAATTTTGACGAGGATGCCCTGCAGGAATTAGCAGATTCCATTAAGCAATATGGAATTGTAGAACCTCTTATTGTTCAAGACAGAAAAACCCACTATGAGATTATAGCCGGAGAGCGTCGCTGGCGGGCAGCAAAATTGGCAGGACTAAAGGAAGTGCCGGTCATTGTTCGGAATTATACGGAGCAGGAGATTGTGGAGATTTCTCTGATTGAGAATATTCAGAGAGAAGACCTGAATCCGATTGAAGAAGCGCAGGCATATAAGAGACTGCTTACAGAATTTAATTTGAAACAGGATGAGGTTGCGGAGAGAGTATCTAAGAGCAGGACTGCTGTTACGAATTCTATGCGTCTTCTGAAATTATGCGAGGAAGTACAGCAGATGATCATAGATGATATGATCAGCACAGGACACGCCAGAGCATTGATCTCGATCGAAGATCCGGAACAACAATACACAATAGCACAAAAAGTTTTTGACGAAAAATTGAGTGTTCGTGATGTGGAAAAGCTGGTGAAAAGCTTGAATAAACCGGAGAAAGCAAAGAAAGAGGTTGTGGAGGATAAAGCTCTGGAAGCTATTTATCAGGATCTGGAGGAAAAGCTGAAGCAGTCTTTAGGAACTAAAGTTGCTATTTCTTCAAAGGGAGCCGGAGCCGGTAAGCTGGAAATCGAGTTTTATACTCACGATGATCTGGAAAAGATTACGGATCTGTTGACCGGGAAGTAATATAGAGAGGCTAAGGATAAATGAATTATAATTTACTGAATGATATAGGGCTTGGCGGCATGGATTTTTCTTATTTGTTCATTGGCGCGTTTGTGGCGATTATTCTCTTACTTATCGTTGTGATCGTGCTTGCGGTCAAACTGGACAGATTGTCTAAGAAATATAAAATGTTTATGGGTGGTAAGAACGCAAAAAGTCTGGAAAAGGATATCATGGGACTTTATGAGGATAATAAACTGATAAAGGTGTCCATGGATAAAAACAGAAAAGATATTGAGACTCTGTTTAAAAAATTTGAGGGAGCTTTCCAGAAGATCGGTATTGTAAAGTATGATGCTTACAGTCAGATGGGCGGGTTGCTCAGTTTTTCACTGGCTCTATTGGATGAAAATGATAACGGCTTTGTTTTAAACTCTGTTCACAGTGCGGACGGCTGCTATAATTACACGAAGGAGATAAAAGAAGGACTGTGTGATATCTCTTTGGGAGATGAAGAGAAAAAAGCATTGGATATTGCTATGGATCTGCATTAGATCTGAAATCAAAGGGATGAAAATACGATGAGACTGTGCAAAGTAGATGATCTGAAAGGAACAGAGGTCCTGGCAAAAGATGTCATGACATTGGAATATAAAGTTTTACTTTCAGCAGGCACACCCCTAAAACTGGAATACATTGAGAAGCTGAAGGAGTTAAATATCCGGGATGTGTATGTGGAGGAGGCAGTACCGGATGCAAAACAGGTGGTCATTCTGAAAGAGGAGGTTGAAGCTGACTTCAGATCGAAAGTAAAAAACATTTTGGAGAAGCACACTTACAGTCATAATGAAAAATTGATGGAACTGTGTCAGACAGCAGATTATATTATTACAAATATTTTGCAGGAAGAAGAGGTTGTGGAAAAAATTTATGATATCAAAGAGAGAAGCTCTGATATCTATGAACATTCGATCAATCTCTGTAGTCTGTCCACACTTGTTGCGCTTAGAATGGAGTTATCACAGGATACCGTTCATGATATAGGTGTGAGCAGTCTTCTCCATGATCTTGGATTGCGGTATCTTTCGATTCCGTATGAAAACCAGGATCTGGACGAACTTTCCGAATCAGAATATGCAGAGTATAAAAAACATCCCATTTATGGTTATTCAGCGTTACGTGACGAAAATTGGATTTCGGAAGCCGTAAAAAATATGATATTATATCATCATGAACGTTTGGATGGTTCCGGTTATCCATTAAAAGCAACTGACATATCCAGAGAATGTCGTATCATACAGATCTGTGAGGCTTTTGATGAAATGATCTGCGGCATCGGCTGTAAACGGATGAAGGTTTATGAAGCTGTAAGATATCTGCGGCTCAATAAGGATATAAAATTTGATGGAAAAATTGTCGATATTCTTTTGGAGTTTACTGCAGTATATCCTGCGGGAACGGTCGTATTGACAAATGAAGGAGAGACGGGTATCGTACTTTATCAGAATAAGCAATACCCGGACCGGCCTGTGATCCGTATTACCAAGGACAGAAACGGAACAGCAGTGGATGTGGTTAAAGATCTGACAGAATATAATGATCTGTATATTGATGAAGTGATTGAATAAGAAGATAGAGAGGGCATGAATTATGATCGACATCAAATTTTTAAGGGAGAATCCCGAAGCGGTTAAGGAGAACATCAGAAAAAAATTCCAAGATCAGAAGCTTCCTCTGGTGGATGAAGTAATCGCGCTGGATGCAGAGGTAAGGGCCGCGCAGCAGGAGGCGGATGAGATTCGTGCAAAAAGGAATAAGATATCCAAAGAGATCGGTGCACTGATGGGGCAGGGAAAGAAGGAAGAAGCTGAGGCGAAAAAGGCCGAAGTAGCAGCCGGTGCGGCGAGACTTTCCGAATTAGAAGCAAAAGAGAATGATCTTCGGGAAAAGATCAAGAAGAACATGATGACGATTCCGAATATCATAGACCCTTCTGTTCCGATAGGCAAGGATGATACGGAAAATGTGGAAATTCAAAAATATGGGGATCCTGTGGTGCCTGATTTTGAAATTCCCTATCATACGGAGATCATGGAGCGTTTTCATGGAGTGGACATGGATGCTGCCGGACGTGTGGCCGGAAATGGCTTCTATTATCTGATGGGTGATATTGCCAGACTGCACTCTGCGGTGATCGCTTATGCAAGAGATTTTATGATCGGCAGAGGTTTCACTTACTGTGTACCTCCTTTTATGATCCGGAGCGCGGTTGTGGACGGCGTTATGAGTTTCGCAGAGATGGATGCCATGATGTATAAGATTGAGGGAGAAGATTTATACTTGATTGGTACATCGGAACATTCCATGATCGGAAAGTTTATTGATACGATCATTCCGGAGCAGGAGCTACCTCATACGCTTACCAGTTATTCACCCTGTTTCCGTAAGGAAAAAGGTGCGCACGGCATAGAGGAGAGAGGTGTATACCGGATTCATCAGTTTGAAAAGCAGGAGATGATCGTGGTATGTAATCCTGAGGAGTCTCCGATGTGGTTTGATAAACTTTGGCAGAATACAGTAGATCTGTTCCGTTCTCTGGATATTCCGGTAAGAACGATAGAATGCTGCTCCGGTGATCTGGCTGACTTAAAGGTGAAATCCTATGATGTGGAAGCCTGGTCTCCCAGACAGAAAAAATATTTTGAGGTCGGAAGCTGCTCCAATCTGGGAGATGCCCAGGCAAGAAGACTCCGTATTCGCGTAAACGGAGAGAGTGGGAAATATTTCGCGCACACATTGAATAATACTGTAGTTGCACCGCCCAGAATGTTAATAGCATTTTTGGAAAACAATCTGCAGGCAGATGGTTCTGTCCGTATTCCGGAGGTATTGCGTCCTTACATGGGAGGCATATCAGAGATACGCTAAACGATTGCGCTGCACCTAAAGGGGGTGAGATCTTTGCACAAATATATGCGGGCGATTGGATTCAGCAAGTTGAGTGACAGACGGGAGGAACAGCGTCTGATCACAGATATCATAATGAATGCCACATACCGTTCCTATACTTCTAACGGGGAAGATACCATACTGGCGGAGTTTTGCGAAGATTTTGCGCCGGGTATGGGAATTGCTGTCTGCGGTGAGTTTGATGCGGAAGAGAAGTTCAGCTACGATTATTTTTATCCCTATTTGCGTGGTACGGGAATCAGTTCCTGTGAGGATGTGTCTGTGGAACGTCATGCAGACAAGGAATCCTATGCGGGAGTCTGTGATGATATTAAGGTGGGTGTCAGTCTGATTTTCTATCTGCAGAATATTGTCCCTTATGTAAAAGCGCAGAGTATGGACATGCTGCCGGTCACAGGCACAACTTTAACATTGTCAGGATTATCAATTAGTGGTAATATAATATTGCCGATCGGCAAAGATGAGAGTGAGAAACAGAGGATCCAGAGAGCCTCTATGAGCCGCAATAAACTGATCGCAGCGGCCCGCAGGGGAGATGAGGATGCGATTGAGAGTCTGACATTGGAAGATATGGATATCTACTCAACCATATCTAAAAAGATTCTCACGGAAGATGTCTTCAGTCTGGTGGATACCTATTTTATGCCGTATGGTGTAGAATGTGACCAGTATTCGGTGATGGGGGAAATTCTGGATATTTCCCTGCGTATCAATAAGATCACACATGAAGAGATCTATGTAATGCATCTATGCTGTAATGACTTGGAGTTTGATGTCTGTATCAATAAAAATGATTTATATGGAGAGCCGCAGATTGGCCGCCGTTTTAAGGGGGTCATCTGGATGCAGGGATATATCAATTATCCGATGTGAGCGCTTTTCCTATAATATATAAGCAGTTGTTCCCTTAGTTAAATGGATATAACAGGAGCCTCCTAAGCCCCAGTTGTGGGTTCGATTCCCGCAGGGAACATTAAAAAAGCCAAAAACAATGTTTTCGGCTTTTTTGCATTTTAGAAATCAAAATCATTAAAATCGGAATGCCTGTAAGAGCGGCGTGTCTGTTTTCGTTTGATACGGTTCTTTCTTCGTCTTGCTGTTCTTCCGTTGGTAATAATAGCGTGCACCATAAATATGGTAATGGCAATGGCGGCAAAGATCAGAATACCGAGCAATACTTTTTTGATATTGATAAAGATGGTATCCTGTTCTGTCTCCGGTTCAGACTCTGCGTTCGTCTTTTCCACACTCACATCCGTGGAAGTCATGTTCGTATCGAATTCGTAGGTGGAGGCATTATCGGTAATAAGATTCAGATAAGCATTCCCCACATACATGCCGTGATAAGAATATGCAATCCTTGCGACTCGGTTCTCGTCCGATATACTATAATCAATGTCTGGGTCGAGATCCTGAAAAGATACTGTGTTAGGAATTATGACATAGCTGTCAGTATCTATGGAAAGAATCGGTTCGGAACTGCCAAAAACATCGTTTCCAATCTGTAAAAATCCAGTAGCTTCAATATTATAACGTTCCTCATTTTCCGAAATATTCATTACCTGGAAATTTTGAAAACCATAATTAAAAAGCTCTTCTGTATCTGTAAACTGTGCCGGGGATTCCTCCTTAAAAATGACACAGACCAGGCGCATACCATTTTGTTCAGCACAGGTCACAAGGGTTTGGCGCGCATCATCCGTGTACCCGGTCTTGCCGCCCAGAACGCCATCGTAAGGCAATTCTCCATTGATCATTTTATGCTTGTTATTTAAATAGAAATCATCCGGCTGTGTGCTGGTGGGCTCAAAATGATAGCGGGCAGTATTGCCAATTTTACAAAGCATTTCATTTTGGAAAAACAGGCTGGATATCAAGGCCAAGTCATAAGTGCTGGTATAATGTTGAGTATCATGAAGGCCGTTTGCGTTGACGAAATGGGTATCCTTACAACCGATTTCCGCGGCACGCTCATTCATCAGTGTAACAAAATCATCAATAGTACCGGAGGTGTATTCCGCCACAGCATTGGCTACTTCATTAGCAGAGCCGACTAAAATTCCGTAGAGACATTCTTCCAGGGAAATAGCTTCTCCCTCATCCATACCCATATTAGAGCCATCGGAGGGTACACTGAAAACAGCTTCATGACTAAATTTCACCATATCATCCAGATTACCATTTTCAATAGCGAGAAGACACGTCATGATTTTAGTGGTGCTGGCAGGATAAAGCCGTTCATGAATATTTTTAGAATATAGGATAACGCCCGTATTGGCATCCATCAGAATGGCAGCCTGTGCACCTATCTGAGGGCCGGTTGGCCAGTTGTCGATCTCATTTGACTGAATAGGGAGCGCCTTGCGGGCTTCCGCTTCTTCCTCCAATTCTTCTAAAGTGGCATGAACAGGGAAACTATGTGCCCAGAAGCAGCCGAGAAACAGAGAGAGTGCGAGAAATAAGCCGGCACGTCGTTTTATTTTTAAAAACATATAATAAACCTTTCTATAATAACAAGTATATGTAAAAGTCGATCATCCTATGAGTTTGTCCTTTAACATCATACACTATTTGAAAGAAAAACTGTAGTGTATTCACAAAAAATACAAATTGTTGTAAAATATAACCAGCAAAAATCGAGTGCCCGCGTACTCGATTAAGAGAATACTTCGCATTCTCCTTTGAAATTCTATGCTGTGGCAATTATATTTTGAAAAGGATTTTATGATAAATGAGACTACGAAACGTAACAGGGTCCCGTGAAGTGATCGCAGCCAGCGATCTTGTCGTGCATGAACCGCAGGCATACCGGGGGAAGTGGCACGAGATATTTGGGAATCATAATCCCATTCGCTTAGAGATCGGCATGGGAAAAGGCCGCTTTATCATGGATCTGGCAAGAAAAAATCCGGATATCAATTATGTGGGGATCGAAAAATATTCCAGTGTACTGATTCGTGGGATTCAGAAGCTGGAGGCAGATCCCTTGCCTAATCTCTATTTTATCCGTATGGAAGCGGAGGAGATCACGGCGGTCTTTGCGACGGGCGAGGTGGATCGCATTTATTTAAATTTTTCAGATCCCTGGCCGAAAGACCGGCACGCAAAGCGAAGGCTTCCTTCTCATGAATTTTTGCAGAGGTATGATGAGATACTAATACCGGAAGGCGTGATTGAGTTTAAGACGGACAACCACGATCTCTTTCAGTTTGCTCTGGAGGAACTGGAGCCGGCAGGATGGCATTTGGAGCAGATGACGGAGGACCTTCATCATGATGCGAAGATGATGCAGGACAATGTCATGACGGAGTATGAAGAGCGGTTTTCTGCAAAGGGAAATCCTATTTATAAATATGTGATCGCAAGATAAAATAAAAAATAGAAAGAAATGGAGGAAGGGCTATGGAATACACATTTACAACCGAAAATTTTGAGAGTGAGGTATTACAGTCGGAAATTCCGGTGCTGGTAGATTTTTATGCGCAGTGGTGTAATCCCTGTAAGATGATGGCGCCGATTCTGGAGGAACTTGCCGAAAAATATGACGGCAAAATAAAGATCGGAAAATGCGATATTGACGAGGAGGACGGTCTTGCCAGAAAATATCGGGTTATGAATATCCCTAATATGAAGATTTTTGTTAAAGGAGAGGTCGCAGGAACGGTTGTAGGGGCTGTGGAGCCGGAAGAGTTGGAAGAAGAGATCCAGAAGGTGCTGTGATATAAGAAGAAAAAATAGTAAAGTTTTATTATGAAATAATATGAGGGCATCACTGTTTGTAGAGATAAAGAGTGATGCTCTCTTTTTGTAGAAGGCTGAGTATAAAAATATATCATAGTTCTATATTACATGAAGATGCAACTAATTTTAGTTGCATTTTTCTGGAGAAATGGTATATTATATATAAAGGAGAATCTTAATGAGTAAGAAAGATAAATTAATTGAACGATTATTAAGCAAACCAAAAGACTTCACTTTTGAAGAAATGGAATCTCTACTATTATATTTCGGGTATAAGTTAAAGCAAGGTGGAACGGGTTCAGGAGTAAAGTTTATAAAAGACGGAAGTAATGAAGTGATAAACTTCCATAAGCCACATCCAAGCGGGATACTGAAACGGTATGTGTTAGATCAAGTAATAGAGAAATTGAGAAAGGATGGTCTGATATGAGCAACTTATTATCATATAAGAATTATAATGGGACGGTGGAGTATTCAAAAGAAGATAGTTGCCTTTTTGGAAAGGTTATTGGAATAAAGTCTTTATTATCTTATGAAGGAGATTCTGTTAAGGAATTAGAGCAAGATTTCCAGAATGTGATTGATGAATACTTAGCGGATTGCAAGGAACGAAATGTGGATCCTGAGCAGCCTTATAAAGGGACATTTAATGTGAGAATTAGTCCGGAGCTTCATCGAAATATTGCTGTATATGCAATTGAACACGGGAAGAGTTTGAATGCTGCTGTTGAAGAAGCAATTGGAAATATGTTAGGTGGTAAGATATTTATGAAAAACGAAAACACCAGAGTTTAATTTAGTGTTTTCGTTTTTCTTTTAGTTGAAGCGACAGGTTTTGTTTGTAGGTGTACTTTACATGTGAAATGCCAATCTTCTTATTTACTATCTTCTTTTTGTCTCGCAATGTGTTCTTTTAACACCAAATTGATATATTGGCTGAATGATCGATCATCGTTATCTGCCAGTTCTCTGATTTCTGAAATTATATCTTCGTCAAGAGAGACACTCACCTTTTGCTTATATGGTTTATTCATACTTTTTGCTCCTTTTTCTTACCTTATTA
>CAZOIF010000059.1:0-18941 GCA_964579975.1 uncultured Eubacterium sp.
CTGTGATATGTTTAACTCCTTTGCTGCTGCCTGGATCTTTACTGCTGTTTCTGTCAAAACGCCAAGCCCTTCTACAATTGTAGACAAATCTTTGTCTGGGGACGGAGTTTTGTCTACAAGTGGAGTCCCGGACGCTGTTGGAACTGGGGACTGGGATACAAGCGGAGTTGGTGTTACAGTTGGAGATGGAGTTTCAGATAATACCGGTGGTATCGTCGGAGAGGCTGTTATAGCCGGGGGCTCTGTTGGGGTTCCAGACGATACCGGTGATATGGTTGGAAGCGCTGTTACAACCGGTGTTGGCGTTACGACCGGAGTCGGCGTTATCTCCTCAGACGGGGTTTCCGTCGATACTGGCGGTGTCTCAGACATTTCCCCTGTCGAAGATAGCGTTCCTGCTTTTGACCACACGGAAACAGATGATAGATCCAAATGTAAAACGGGACGCACTGCGAGGACACCATAGGAGACAACGGAACCAGTCGCCTGCACACTCCCAGAGTAAGCTATATCGGACGCATCATGACTACAGTGCCCCGGCGACCGCAACCACCAATTAGGGTATTCTGCATAGCCTGTTGGAGATACTGGAGAAGCACCACATAATTTCGCATATGTTGTGTTTTGGGCTTGTCTTGTTTTATGAGCAGTATCTGTTGACGAAAATCCGTATTCAGGGTTCATGACTTCGTTTAAGGAAAGAAAATATACTTTGTCTGTGGTGGTGTTGCCACCTGGTGTGTTATAGTCACGTATGACATTATCTTCATTTACCACCATCGTATCCCGGATCGCTGCCTGTTCAAAGGGTATAAAAGCAGTATTTATAAAATTATTGACGCTATAATCCACCCCTTCTGTATTTTTATCTTCACCATAACCATTCAGCCAGCTTCGAACCGTACATGTTTCCCATGTGATATTATATACCAACGTAGTATTATATACCTGGCAATCCAAACATTTATCCGCTAATAAAAAAGCGTCATCTCCATCCACCGACAGGACGCGCCACTTAATCGGTGTCTTATCATCCTTTTCATCAACCGTCTTATCTCCGTTCGTGTCCTCCTGCAAGTAATTTCCAAACCAGATACAGTCCCATGTCGTGTCTCCTTCTTCATCAGTATGGGGATTTTGCAAACCATAATCCGCCCGGGTATCCGCTAAGGCAGACATTTCTTCCGCAAAAGCAGGCGATTTTTCCGTAGAAACGGACGCTTCCTCCGCTTTGACCCACGTCTGATGTACTGGCAGGATTCCCATAACCAGAGCCGTCACAAGAATAAACGCCCATCTTTTTTTTACATTCCCTTTCATCATGCTTTATTTCTCCTTTTCCTCCGATATCATAAAAATCAGGTTGCACCAGCTTATATTTCCAGTGCTGCTATTTTACCGTAACCTTCACCTTCTTATAGATCCCGTTCTGCGCATAGGCAAATATCGTACATTTCCCTTTCTTTTTTGCCTTTATGAGACCTTTTTTCGATACGGTCGCCACATCCGGTGCGCTGGACTCATAGCTTACCTCCCGGTGGTGCCGGAGGGGCTTGGACTCTTTAATCTCGCTTGCCTTTAGCTTTATGCCCTTTCCGGTTTTTAACGATACTTTCTTTTTATTTACCTTCACCGACTTTGCATTTCCGTTCTTTCCGCCTGTCGTCGTTACATGGATCGTCTTGGAAACCGCTATCGTTACCTTTTTGCCATCAATAATTTTATAAGCACGCACCATATATTTATAATAGGTGCCTTTTTTGCACTTACGGTCTATATACGATTTCTTGTTTCCATTTTTTATAGTTTTTATAAGCTTGTACTTATAAATATGTTTTTTCGTATTGCATCGGTTTCCGTATATCTCATAACCGTCTGCTCCTTTGATGCGATTCCATGCCAGCTTGATATTATTCTGTGTCAAATACGGTGCCCTCGCCTGTAACATAGAAAAATAAGAACCTTTGATATCATTGTCCGTTATCTGCATAAGAATCTTTTCTACAGTGACCAGAATGGTCTCCCTTGGGATATGTAATTCTTCTGCTATTTTTATTATTTTGTAAGCAGTTTCCTCCGACACACCAAGTTCTCCTGTAATGTCTGACAGATTTTTATCCTCCTTTTTCGAATATGAAATCTCAATCGTGTGTGAAGCCTGTATATTGGAAAGAGTATATTGTCCGCCTGACACCTCGGCTTTTCCCCCATCCACAAGCAGAGAGTGGAACTCATATCCCTCTTCCGGCTGAAAGGTAAACCGCATATCATCACCGCTGTTTACTTTAAGAGTCATCCTTGCATCGCCATTCGTAGAAATGTCTGCAAGATTCGTACATAGACCGGTTCTTCCATTTCCCGTCGTTGTCACTTTGATTTCATAAGGTGTTGCGGTTTCTTTCGTTCTCTCAATCTTCCAATCATACCAGAACTCATCTTCTTTATTGCCATCATCAGCTGCCAAATAGGCATTTTCTACATCCAACCGTCTTGGTGTTGTCATATCGGACAACAGTGTACCATCCGAAGAATAGAAATACAATGTATGTTCCGGATCCAATTTATCAAATACAACCGGAACTTTTATTGTCACAGGTGTTATCGTTCCATCTTTTCCCTCGCCATCCTGAAACTGAATATTTAATTTCCTGATCGGACAATCTTTAAAAATGACAGACCCCTCATCAGATCCTCCTTCTGTCTGATCCAGTGTGATTCCATTTGGCAACGTTACTTCCTTCAAACTGCTACAGCCACAAAATATACCATTATATAGCTGTTTTACCCCCGCAGGAACCGCTATTTTTTCAAGACTCTGACAATTTTGGAATGCAAACATTCCAATCCATGTTACACTGTCAGGAATTCGTATTTCTTTCAGAGCGTGACACTCCGAAAATGCCCATGTGGCAATTCCGGTTATTCCTTCGGGAAGAAGTACTTTTTCAAGGCTGGTGCAGTTTGAGAACAGGCTCATTGGTATTATGGTTACTCTGGGCGGAATCATGATCGTCTTCAGATTACTGCACCCATAAAATACATTACTTCGAAATTCCACCACACTATCCGGAATGATTACTTCCTTTAAATTACTGCACCCTTTAAAAGCATTTCTTCCGATCCGCGTCAACCCGGAAGGCAAACTGACTATTTCTATTGTTTTAGGAAAAAAGCTGTCGTCATCTGCATCTGGAAGTACAGTGTCACTACGCACCCCGTTCCCGCTCAGAAAACGGGTTAAACTGGAAAAATCCGTATTATCCCCGGCAGAGCCATTTTTCTTTAAAATATAATTCCAGTCTTCATCTGCTATTGTTCCACTAATGGCTTTTAAAATGGTTACTTGTGAATTTACAATATTATTTTTTGTCAGGGCATCTTCCAAAGCAGATATCTTCTGGGATGCCGTACCTGTTATTTCCTGTTCTGTCTCAACACCGTCATCCGTAATGGTCGTAACCTGCCATGTCGTTACATCCGCAGCCTGTACCTTTACCGGAACTCCGATACCAAACATTATCCCACATATCATCGCAAGCACCAGAACCCCCGCAATCCCTCTTTTTTGTATAAATTTGTTATACATTTCCATTCCTCCTGACAAACCTCATAACATACCTTTTTATGAATCATTTTCATACTTGTGATTATATCAGATTATACCCTGATTATCCATAGATGTTTTTTGATTTGTCCAAATTCCCTTGACCCATCTTTTTTGAAATGATAGAATGATAATCAGAAAAATATGGTAAAACTATGAAATAGTATACAATAAGGAGGCTACTGACTATTATGGATTATGAAACAATGTATAAAAACAAACTGACTACTGCAAAAGAAGCGGCAAAGACAGTCCGGTCCGGTGACTGGGTTGACTACGGCTGGTGTGTCAATACCCCGGTTGCTGTGGATGCCGCCCTCGCCGAACGGATGAATGAACTGTCCGATGTGAACTTTCGCGGCGGGATTCTTATGTGGGTTCCGGAGATTTTTAAAATTGATGATCCGGCGGCACATTTTTCCTGGAACTCCTGGCATATGGGTGGTATCGAGAGAAAAGCGGTGGCACAGGGATTTTCTTTCTATGCTCCGATCCGCTATTCAGAACTTCCGAGGTATTACAGGGATCTCTCCTGTCCTTCCAGAGTAGCCATTTTTCAGGTAGCACCGATGGATTCTCACGGTTATTTCAATTTCGGGCCAAGTGCATCTCATCTTGGTGCCTGCTGTGAACGCGCAGAAACCATTATCGTTGAAGTAAATGAAAATATGCCAAGATGTCTCGGCGGAAAAGAAGAAGGCATCCATATTTCTAAAGTAGATATGATCGTAGAGGGGGACAACCCTTCCATCGCTGAAATGGGAGCGGCTGCCGCTGCTTCAGAAGTGGATCAGGCTGTTGCCAAACTGATCGTGGAAGAGATTCCGGACGGCGCCTGTCTCCAGCTCGGGATCGGTGGCATGCCAAATGCTGTCGGTACGATGATCGCTGAATCCGATCTGAAAGATCTGGGTGTCCATACCGAAATGTATGTGGACGCTTTTGTGGATATTTCCAGAGCAGGAAAGATTACCGGAGCCAGAAAAAACATTGACCGTTTCCGTCAGACATATGCATTCGCTGCCGGTACAAAAAAACTCTATGATTTTCTCGATGACAACCCGGAGTGCATGAGTGCACCTGTTGATTATACAAATGATATTCGTTCCATCAGCGCACTGGACAACTTTATTTCGATCAATAATGCCGTAGACATCGACCTCTATGGACAGGTCAATGCGGAAAGTGCCGGAACAAAAAATATAAGCGGTGCCGGCGGACAGCTTGATTTCGTTCTTGGCGCCTATCTCTCAAAAGGTGGAAAAAGCTTTATCTGCTGCTCCTCTACCTTTACAAACAAACAGGGAGAACTGGTGTCCCGCATCCGTCCGACTCTGGCAGACGGCTCTATCGTAACAGACACAAGAGCAAACACACACTACTTTGTGACTGAGTATGGTAAGGTAAATCTGAAAGGCCTTTCGACCTGGCAGAAAGCAGAAGCACTGATCTCTGTCGCTCATCCGCAGTTCAGGGACGATTTAATCAAAGAAGCAGAAAAAATGAATATTTGGAGACGCTCCAACAAAAAGGCTGACTGAAAACCGCAGCCTTCTCAAGTTTGCCCATGGCAAACTTGCTCCGCAAATGAGAACTAAAAAATCCCGGCGCACACCACAGTACATGCGTGAATGCCGGGATTTTTTTATATCATATTTTCATTGCCATCGCTGCGGTCAATCTCATCTTCGACCGAGTGGATGAGTTTCATGCTCAGCCGGATGAGTTCCCTCATGTCTTTCTCTCCCATGATCTTTATGCTCCGCTCACCGAGCTCATACATCTGCTCCATACACTCCGTCCGCTTTTTCTCTCCCTGTCCTGTCAATGAAACATAAGTAATGCGCCTGTCCTCTTTATCACGCTTTCGCACGACAAATCCTTTATCCGCAAGACCTTTTATCATGCGGGAGACCGCTGGCGAGGAAATCTGCAGATGCGCCGCCAGATCGGTGATCCGGAGACCATTTTTTCCGTCTCCTTCTGAAAAGATCATTTGCAGCATGACAAACTCGCTCCGGGAGATGCCAGGAAATTTCACCTTTCCATGTATCCGCTGAAAGGCAGCTATCATCTCCAGAAATTCAGTCCTTGTCCTGTCTTCACATCCCATATGACCATCTCCCAAAAATCAGCTGCACCTGCTGAGAAGTTCCTCCCATCTCCGATCCACTTCCTTTTGGAATTCTCCGATAAGATGTTCATTTTCCGATTTAAACAAATGGCTAAAGCGTCCCTGGCGTTTCAGAAAATCTTCAACCGGAAGCTTTTTCTTCGGCTCATAATTTAAGATCCATTTCCCTTCAACCACTTCAAACAGCGGCCAGTAACATGTCTCGACTGCTGATTTGCACACATCGATGATATCCGGAGATTCATACCTCCATCCACGGGGGCACGGCGTCATGATATTTAAAAAGGCCGGTCCCTCTGTGTAAATTGCTTTTTCGGATTTTGTATATAAATCCTTCATATTTCCGATAAAGGTAGTCTGTCCCACATAAGGGATATTGTGCGCAGCCATGATCGCCGCCAGATCCTTCCTCGCCTGCGGCTTTCCACTGGACGCCTTGCCAGCCGGACTCGTCGTCGTATCAGCAAACATCGGAGTCGCTGAAGAACGCTGAATACCCGTATTCATATAAGCTCCATTATCATAGCAGACATATACCATATCATGCCCTCTCTCCATCGCACCGGAAAGGGACTGGAAACCGATATCATACGTTCCCCCGTCGCCGCCAAACGTAATAAATTTGTAAGTTTCATCGAGCCGGCCCGTTTTTTTCATATACCGGTATGCCGTCTCTACTCCGCTTAAGGTAGCCCCGGCATTTTCAAATGCATTGTGTATATAGCTGTCCTGATAGGCTGTAAACGGATACATAAAAGAAGAAACTTCCAGGCATCCCGTGGCATTTCCCACCACAGCCTTGTCTCCCGGATGGAGAGCTTTCAGTACATTTCTTACTGCGATGGTTCCGCCACAGCCGGCACACATCCGGTGTCCCGGAGCCAGACGCTCTTCTCTTCCCTGAATTTCTTTAAAATCAAATGTCTGTTCCATCTCGTCTCCTCCATTTGCATGATCATATTTCTTCTTTGTCGCGCAAGCCGATATAACGGTATTTCTCATCCCGGACACCATGTTCAGCAGCAGCTTCCAGTTCGCCATATACGGTCTCTACCTGTTCCACGGTCAGATCTCTTCCCGACAGGCCATAGACATAATTAATGACCTCAGATGTATTTTTGTTACGATATAATGCAGCCTCTAACTCAGCCGCAAGCGGCCCGCCATTTGCACTGTAACTCTCACAGCGGTCAAAAACAGCTACTGCTTTACACTTTTTCAATGCCTTTGCCATTTCTTTTCCCGGAAATGGACGGAATACCCGGACTTTTAGAAGTCCTACTTTTTTTCCGGCCTTTCTGAGACGATCCACAGCATCCTTGATCGTTCCACAGGAGGAACCGATCGCTACGATCGCATATTCTGCGTCTTTTAATTTATATTCCTCAAAAAATCCATATTTTCTTCCGGTCAGCGCTTCATATTCCTTTGCCACATCAAGAATCACCTTTTTGGCACGGATCATCGCCTCTGCCTGCGCCTTTTTGGCTTCCATACAGTAATTGGAAAGGGCATATGGGCCAAGTGCCAGCGGCTCATCCGGATTCAAAAGATAATGTTCCGGCTCATACCGGCCGACAAATTTTTTCACTGTCTCGGTATCTTCTAATGTAATGTTCTCCACGGCATGGCTCGTGATAAAACCATCCTGGCAGATCATGATCGGCAACATAACATCCTTATGCTCCGCAATCCGGTATGCCTGGATAAAATTGTCGTATACTTCCTGATTGTTTTCCGCATAAATCTGAAGCCAGCCCGAATCCCTGGCCCCCATGCTGTCCGAGTGCTCGCTGTTTATATTAAGCGGGCCGGAAAGCGCACGGTTCACGACAGCCATACAGACCGGCAGGCGGTTAGAAGCCGCCACATAAAGCACTTCCCACATAAGCGCAAGTCCACAGGAAGACGTCGCCGTAAGCGCCCTTGCTCCCGCTGCTGACGCACCGATCGCCGCACTCATGGAACTGTGTTCGCTCTCCACCGGTATAAATTCCGTACTGATTTCACCATTTGCAATAAAATTGGAAACATACTGCGGTAATTCGGTCGAAGGAGTGATCGGAAACGCAGGCATAACATCCGGTTCTACCTGTTTGATCGCATGTGCAACCGCTTCATTTCCAGACATTCTGTCATAAGTAGCCATTCTATTTTCCCTCCTTCATCGTGATCGCACCAAAAGGACATGCCTTTACACAGATTCCGCAGCCCTTACAGTGGAGCAGGTCAAATTTTTCCCGCTCCCCGTTTCTCACAGGTATCGCACTGTCCGGACAATACGGAACACAGAGCAGGCACTGCCTGCACTTTTCTTTATCAAATACCGGGGTGTTTACTCTCCACTCTCCGGTCTCAAACCGCTTTGATGTAGCAGGTTCATAGATCTGCAGTCCCGGAGTCAAATCCTGCCACGGGGTATTTTCATTTATTTCCTTTGCCTTCAGCATGTTAGTGCACCTCCTGTAATGCCATTCGAAGTGCCTTCATGTTACCTTCCAGTACTTCCGGCTTTTTTGCAAATTTATGACTAAGGGATGCTTCCATCTCTTTTATGAACCGATCCTCTTCCATAATACCTGAAATTTTGACGATCGCCGCAAGCATCGGCGTATTCGGGAAATATTTCCCCAATGTCTTCATACATACTTTTCTGGCATCAATGGTATATACTTTTCCCTGATAGCCGTGAAGATGTGTATAAATCTCTTCGCTGGATCTGGATGTATTGACAAGGATCGCACCATCCTTTTTCAACCCTTTTGTTACATTCACAGAATTTAAAAGCGTCTCATCTACCACCACAACATAGTCCGGCTCATATATATTAGAGTGGACCCGAATCTCCTTCTCACTGATCCTGTCATACGCTGTAATTGGTGCTCCCATTCTCTCAGGGCCATACTCAGGAAACCCCTGAACATGTTTACCGGTTTTAAACGCTACATCTGCTAAAAGCAGTGCTGCCGTCTTCGCACCCTGGCCGCCACGTCCGTGCCAACGAAATTCAGTTAATCCGTTCAACTGTCTCTCCCTCTTTCTTATGCAATATAATAGTGTCGTTCTACCATAAAACGACACTAAACTAATACGATTATAATATCATTTACCGCACTTGTAAAGTATTTTTTGCAAATACCACATCCACTGCAAATTGCATTTATACGGTAACTCCAAAACCAAGTATAGTAAATCGCTTTTCCTCATCGCCCGGATGCATTACGATTCTCACACGATGCTCCTTACTCTCCGTCTCATCAAGAATGATCTGGGGATTGCAGTGATCCCATCCGTTCACAAGCGGATCCGGCGTGAGTACCAGCTTATCATCAACATAAACATCTGCCTTTCCAAACTGCGGACTTCCGGAATCCTTCGACACGAGAATCAAATTTTTACAAGTTATCGTCATGTTAAATTCTGCATCTTTCGTTCCGTACTCCTTGGCCCATCCATTTTCAAGCACAGGGGTGGCAAAATTATCCATATCCCGTTCTACATGCTGGATCTCATTGTCTTTATAATCAAAACCGTTCTCCGTGACTGAACCAAAGTCTGCTATATTTACAGAATCCACAAGCATGATATCCTCAAACTGGTTTCCCTTCACCGGCGGCTTGGAAAAATCACTGTCGCAGGAGGGCATTTCTGCCTCATCTGCTTTTTTAAACAAATGGATGAGACAATCCGCCATCACCCGGTGGCCGTCATTGGTCGGGTGGAAAATATCATAAAAATACTGACGTTTTGTGATTACCGTATCTTTTCCAAACTGCGGAACCACGGCCGCTTTTACGCTCGCCATCGGCAGATCATAATTTTCACCAACGGGAACAAGCCGGTTCTCTAAATTCCACTCGCTCATAAATACTGCAAAATTCAAAATAACAGCAGGCTCATTTTCTGCCTTTGCGATCTTTCTCACAAGGCTCTCAAAACTGACGCCTTCCGTCTCATCTCCCTCGTCATTTACGGCAAATTCTACAATGACGATATCCGGTTTTATCTTTCCATAATCTGTCACATCCTTTTCATAACGGATCATACCCAGCTCGGATGGCGTCCCGCCTACGCCAGCTTTTACAAATCTGACATGTTCTCCTCCATCCTTTGTAAACAGATCACAAAATCCTCTGTATGACAGGTACGCGTAAGATTTTTCGTTAATCGGTTTGGCACCGGCTCCCTGGGTGATCGATCCTCCGATATAGGCGATCACGACTTCTTCCCCTCTTTTCGCCTTTTCGATCGCCCGCTTAAGGCGCAGTGTGTTTCCAAGGCTTAATAAAGAGCGATCGATCATCTTACGATAATTTTCTGAATCAAATTCAACCGGCGGATCGACTTCAATCTCCGGCACATGGAATCCATCATTGAGATAAAATTTGAGTGTCACACTGGCACTTTTGCATGTCTGCGGAAAATCAAAATGAAAGGCACCGATGATATCGTCCTGCTCGCCGATTCCCATCTCTTCTACCGGAAGAAGTACTTCCTCTCCGTTGCAGGGACAGTTTGCCCTGACATTCGTTCCCGTGGCATACTTATCGACCTTCCCATAACACTGCATTATAAACCCGATATGTTCACTTTTTTCCGCTTCCGAAGAGGCCGTAATACTGACACCGACACTATGTACGAGTTTGGTAAATCCTTCCATATTTTCTAAGAGCTTTAAAATCTCCTCATCCACATCTCCGCATATTCCTTTTACCTGTTGGATCAGACGCCCTTCCATATAATTCGTATCCCGGCAGGATCCATCGTTCCCCGGCATTCCGGCAATATCCTGATCCAGCATCATATACAAACAAGATCTTTTTTTCGTTGGGTCTTTCGGTGCAGTTGGTCCTCTCATAATTCTCTCATTCCCTCTCTTTAAATTTGTAGTAATATGTTTTTTGCCAATCCAGAAAAAGCTATATATTAGTATGCATCAATTCCGAAAATTTTGCAAGTGCATTTTAGGGATTTTATTTTGAATTTGGGCAATACTAGGAAAAACATGAATGGAGGTAAAGAAATGACAAATTTATCAGAAAAAGAATTATCTGCCGTTCAGGATATTCTGAATGAAGAAGACCTGTTGATCCGGAAATTCAAGAATCTTTCTGACCAGTGTCAGGACAAAGAGATCAAGGACAAGCTTTTAAGCATTTCCGACCGGCACCAGAAACATTTTAATTCAATCTATTCCCAGTTAAATTAAAAGATCTGAAAGGAGAAAACAATGGAATACAGTGAAAAAGAAATACTCGCCGACGCACTTGCCGCTGAGAAGGCTGCGACCGGACACTACAACACATTTGCTACCGAGTGTGTACACGACCGCGTAAGAGGAGCAATCCTCAAATGCCTGGATGAGGAGCATGAGATCCAGAAAAGCGTATTTGATGAAATGCATGCCAGAGGATATTATCCAACACCGGCAGCCGAGTCTACAAAAGTAGAACAGGCGCGGCAAAAATTCCAGCAGTGCGTGAAATAAAGGTCTGCGCATTCTGAAAACAGCTTTTCAGGGAAACAGAAACTTTCCCGAAAGGCTGTTTTTAAGTTTTTCATTAGGGGCTTGGCAAAAGGCAAAAAAACAATAAAATGAGCAGTCTTATGCACGATGGAGCTGAGACTCAGGAAATCGTGGAAGCCCCTGCTGAACACGATTTCTAAGAAATGAGGCTAATGTGCTAATAAGCACATCGCGGAATAATTCGTGCATCCAACTGCTCATTTTATTGTTTTTTTTGCCTTTTGCCAACACACTAAGAACCAAAGTTAATCAGCCCCTTTTTTCTTTAATGTCACGTCAAGCTGGTTGAATGGGATCACAACCCCCTCCTCGTCAAACCGTTCTTTGATCTTCTCTAACATCGCCCAGCGGACCGGCCAGTAATCCTCTTTCTTCACCCACACATGAATGAGCATGTCGACGGAACTGCTGTTTAGCGCCCCGACGACGACATCGACCGGCTCATCCGGGAGGATCTCCTCCTGTCCATGGATGATCTCATTTAAAATATCCCTTACTTTTTTGATATCCTCAGAATAATCCACGCCCACTTCAATATCAATCCTTCTCTTATCCTGATTGGTGACATTGATGATATTGGAGTCCGCAAGCGTACCATTTGGCATGATAACAGTTTTATTATCCACCATCTGCAGTTTCGTATAAATAATATCGATGCTGACCACGGTTCCCTCTTTATCTCCCACAATAATGTAATCACCGACCAGAAACGGCTTTGTAAGAAGAATCAGCACACCGCCTGCGAAATTGGCAAGGCTTCCCTGCAATGCCAGGCCGACCGCCAGTCCGGCCGAACCGAGAAGAGCGATCACCGAACTCGTAGCCAGCCCCAAAAACTGACAGAGGATGAGAATAAGCACAAAATAAAGCGCAAATTTTATAATAGACAGAAGAAACGCCGCCACTCCTTCTTCCATGCTGCTCTTATGAAACGATTTTTTTAAAAATTTCAGCGTGATCTTCATTATCTTTTTTCCCACAAAATAAATGATCACTGCAATGATGATGTGCAGGCAGAAATCTGCCACTGCCGGGAGTTTTCCCTGAATGTACGTCAATATATCCATCTTTTTTCCTTTCCTTACTATCCTTGCTAATATTCCAATCTCCGGAAACTTCCTTTTTCAAAAGAATATTCCGGTGTCCACAAGGGATACGATATCTCCTCCACATAATACCACGGATCGTCTTCATGCAACGGATTTTTCAACAAATGAAATTCCTGTGCCGGCATATATCCCTGGCCAAGCAGCAATGCCTTTTTTCCATCGGCAGTTTCACACACATCCACCACCATGACGACGTGCCCCGGGCTCCCGGCATTTAAAAAAATATCGCCCACAGCCGCCTCAGAAAGTTTTATTTTCTTCGACTCTTTTTCCATCGAAAGCGTACTTGCATAAGCAAATACCATTCTTAAATATTTTTTGAAATTTTCGTAAGAATCATCATACGTTCCACCTGACACCCATGAAGACCGGGATTCTCCTGTCTGGATCCGGTATCCGGCCCGCCATTTTGAGTATTCCGCCTGAAAACCGTCCACAAACCGGAACGAAATCCGATCCTTCTGCCCGGTCTTCCAGAAATACTCTGCATATACACGCATCACCGTATCCGCACACTGCTGCAGATCCTCTTTTTCCAACGGAAGTTTGAATACTGCCACATGAGCGCCCCGGTTTCCCTTCTGTTCCCCATTATACAAAAGAACTGGTTCCCCCGCCTTTTTCAAAGGATATTCCCGCAAAAAGGCGGCAAGACTATCTTTTTTCTCTTTTGTTCTCTCATAGCCTGACGGCGGATCGACTCTCTCCTGCAAAGTATTTCCGTCCGGATTTATGATTGCTGCCGGCATCGCCGTGTTAAAATCCTGCTGTTCCTCCGGTTCTTCCGAAGACACCGGAAAAGATGCCGGTGATGTATCATCTGCTTCCGGCGATGCATCATGTCGGACGATCCGTATTACGATGACACCCAGAATCGCCAGACCGATCAGAAATGCTGTGAATAAAAAAGCAACTCTTTTTTTCCTGTTCATTTTCACGCTCCCTCTTTTCCTGATATGCATCAGTCAGCATAGTCCTCTTCCCAGACACGGTCATAATAAAACTCGTAATATTCTAGCATTCCCCTTTTTACCAGCTTACTTTTTCCCGTCTTTCGGTCGATCATAATATATTCTTCCTCTTCTATTTCTCCTGAATCCCCCGGGTCCAGATATGCCCTGTCTTCTCTGAAAGAGACAAACAATCCTGTATTATGGCAGATTTGATCAATTCGTACTCCCGCTATGACACTACCAGAAGAAGTGTGACCGGCAAGCTTTTTTAAGTCCCCCTTTATTATTTTGCCATATTTCTGAACACATTCTGTCAGTTCTTTTTCATATTGCAATTTGCTTCCCTGCCTTAGCTCCCGGCTTAAGACCACCTCTTGTATATTCCAGCACCTGCCTTTTGTCCACTCCAGATCTAAAGTAAGATAAAGACAGTCTCCCACCATACTAAGTTCCACATCACAGGCCAGAACTGCACTTTCTTTGATACCTGCCTGCCCGGAAAGCACACTCTTTATCTCCTGTTCGGTTATAAACGACTTTTCTACTTTTGTAGAAAGGTCTACGCACTTTATTTCTGGCCGTCCGAGATCTTCATTCTGATACCAACTATAATAAATGGCATCTTCGCTAAACGCAAAATCACTTTCACACTCAGAATCTTCTGATTCTGGGAGTTCAATACTTGTCACTTTATCTGTTTTCCGATTCCATGCTTCAACCGTATTCTCTTTGAAAAAACACACCCACTCCGCCTGCTTATTGTAGAGATTATAATAATACGGAGACACCGGCACCGTTTCTTTCTCTTTTGTCCTTCTGTCATACCGGATCATTCCACCCGAGCCATAAGGCATATAGTAAAACGCTTCCTCATCCATCTCCGGATAGAAATACTCATAAGAAATCCCCAGATCCGGTACCCAGGAAAGACGCTCTTCCTTTTCCACAAGCGGTTTTTCCGAACCATCTTCCTCTGAAACGATCGGCATACTGCAGACCCGGTATAGATCTTCCGGCTCCTCATCGTCATTCTCACCATCCCAGAAACTCTTCGTATAATAGATCCTGTCCTTTTCGACAAGAAGCAGGCCAAGAATCCCTTCTACTTCATATATCTTTTCCTTATTTGTCTTTACACAATACTGTATTAATTGACCATGATCGTTATCTGCCATATACAGGCAGTTTGCCGAGCAGAATTGATGGTCCTCAAGGGGCATATCAGCAGAATCCTTTTTCTTCCCGGTTCTCTCCGTCCCGTCAGAACGGACAGCCTCCCCGGACACAGAACTCGCCGACACCGCATCCCCGGATACTGCGCTTCCGGAGGCTGCTCCCCACTGCGAATTTTCCGCAAATTCACCACCACAACCGGATAGCAATACCCCCATGATACATAACAGATTCAGATAAGCGATTATTTTTTTCATTTTCAGCCTCCTTGTTTCGAATCCTCCAACGGATATTTTAACGCTACATTTACAATATGGGCAATATTCTGGTCTCCCGCAAACTTTTCCGGATCGGCAAAATTTTCCTCAAAAGAAAGCCATTCCAGCGGATTTACCTCTTCCACCAATTCTTTCCGGGCAGATAATTTTCCCACATATAATTCCAAAATAAAGTTTTGATGATAATAGGTAAAATCCATAAAATGAAATAAGCGAATCTCATCCGATGAAATGCCTGTTTCTTCGTATAATTCCCTGTAAGCGGCACTCATACTGTCTTCGCCATCTTCTATCTTTCCCCCGACAAAATTGTAACGCCCCTTAAAAGGCTCTTTTGTTCTTTTACAGAATAATAATTTTGTTTTGTCATCATTTAAGACAACAATGCAATTATATTTTTTCATGGTTTTTCCTCTCATTTTCCTAAAATGGTTCATACCCCTTTTGCTGCATCTTATAATTGCACCATTCCTCCCCATAACACCGATATCCTGTCAATCCCACATTTTTCTCCCATGCATGTCGCCGTTTCAGAGGCAATTCGGGGCTATTTCCGTTCTTATCACAGATACAGATTGCTGTATCATGAATTTCATTATCAAAAAGAAGTCTTCCAAAATCATTCTGTCCCGGATTCACAACATTATTAAAATCTTCTACCAGATATATTTCGTCCTCCGTCACCCACAAATACTCCCTTGCCCTGTTATTCAACCGTCCGCCCCACCACGACTGCGGTTTCTCTTTTCCCGTCTTTGTCTCAATTACATTTTTAACATCGGTATCATCGATGAAATACAATGTTCCCTCCATCCCTACAGCCACTTTGTAAATGGTATATACCATTTCTCCAGTAATTCCTTCATAATCCCGCCAGGTAATCTGCATCGTAACCGTCTGTTCCTGTTCATGATACGGAAAATAGGGATTTTGTACCTCTTCCCCCATCTCATCAGAATAACATATCCGAAACTCCTGTGCCGACTGCAACAATTTCTGATACAACTCATCTTCTGGCCCTTCCATCTCTCCCAACTCCTGGTCAGCATCCTCATCCTCATTCCTGCCAAACCACTCGATCCGGTAATAAAATTTCCTTCCTGATGCAAGAAGGTTCTGCGAATCCGAACAAGTCCGAATATCCATCTTATCTCCTGATTTTGTCATATCTAAACAGCGAAGATCACTATAATCGGCTGGAAACCGAGGTCTCACATAATGATATGTATCCGTACCCTGCTCATAATATCCAATACCATACCCGTCATCTGTATCAATCAGCCAACTTTGTCGGTTGGACTTATCCTGTCGGATTTCTTCCAGATCACCGTTCTGTTCATTGACTTCCCAAAACGTGTTTCTGTATCCTTTATCCTCATCGTACTTGACCCGGCAAATTTCCAGCTTTCCATTCTGATCAAAGTCTGTCACACCGTAATCGCACCATTCTGTCTGATTCTCCAACAGCCATCTGTCCCTTTTCTCCACAAGGAAATTTAACTGTGTCTTTATATCTGCGATCTCTTCACTTTTTTCCGTTTGCTGCTCCTCCGACATGGCGCTTCCACTTACCACACTGCCACTGACAGCATGGTTCTGACCTGTTGTATTGCCACACGACACAAGGAAAATAAGCATGCTGAAGGCAATCAACATAAGTATTTTATTGTGTTTCATCCCTGCTCTCCCTTTTTGATTCTACTGCCATTCATAAGCGAATTGCTTTGCTAGTTATCCATATAGTTTACCACGTTTCACACATCTCTACAATATTTTTATATAGCTCAACCATCTCCGCATCACTTATCATCGTAACCCTGCCATTATCATATTCACACTGGACCCAGTCATACATTTTCTGAATTACAGGATCTGTCTTTTTCAATTTTTCTTTTCCCTGTTTTGAAAGATACTCATTGATCCAAAATGTAATTCCCGCAAGTCCTGAAGTATTTGTAATTGAAACCTTGACTGGTCGATTCAGCACTATTTCCGTATCAAATATATTATAGATTTCCTGATTCTTTATCATTCCATCTGCATGTATTCCAGCTCTTGTTACATTAAAATTCTCTCCAACAAATGGTGTCATAGGAGGAATATCATATCCTGTCTCTCTACTGATATAATCAGCAATTTCAGTAATCACTCTTGTATCCATTCCATTATTATGGCCTCTAAGTGAAGCGTATTCAAATACCATTGCCTCAAGGGGAACATTTCCGGTTCTCTCGCCGATTCCCAAAAGGGAACAATTTACTGCACTTGCCCCATACATCCATGCGGTCGTTGCATTCACAACGCCTTTATAAAAGTCATTGTGACCATGCCACTCCAACATTTCTGAAGGCACTTCTGAATAATGCTGTAATCCGTAAATTATTCCTGATACACTTCTCGGAAGTGCCGCACCTGGATATGGCACACCAAATCCCATGGTATCGCAAGCACGAATTTTAATTGGCATCCCACTTTCTTTCGACATTTCCATAAGTTTACTTGCAAATGGTATAACAAACCCATAAAAATCAGCTCTGGTAATATCTTCAAAATGACATCTCGGACGAAGCCCTGATTCAATGCACATATCAACAATCTTCAAATACTTATCAAGAGCCTGCTCTCTTGTTAAACCCATTTTATCAAATATGTGATAATCCGAACAACTAACAAGGATTCCTGTTTCTTTTACACCGATGGATTTCACTAAATCGAAATCTTTCTTTGTAGCCCTGATCCAGGTAGTTATCTCCGGAAATTCACAGTCAAGTTCCATACATTTTTCAATTGCTTTTCGATCTTTCTCCGAATATGCAAAAAACTCTGTCTGGCGAATCATTCCTTTCGAGCCGCCCAACTGATTCAAAAGCTTGTAGATATGTACCATTTGTTCGGTTGTATATGGAGTTCTTGACTGCTGTCCATCCCGAAAAGTTGTATCTGTAATAAATATATCTTCCGCCATTTGCTCGGGCACACTTCTATAATTAAATGCTATCTTTGGTGTTTCAGAATATGGAAACATTTCTCTAAAAAATTCCGGTTTTTTAACCTCCTGCAAACGGTACCTATATGGATCCTGCTCCAACTTAAATGTTTTTTTGCTTAATACGATGTCCTGCATTTTTTATCCTCCTTCTACTAAATGTTTGACATCATTATAAATGTATTATATGATATTTGTAAAATTGATAATTTTAATTATAATAATCTAATTTTCGAATTATTGTTTGTATGGAGGCGTTTATATGGATATTGAAACATTAAAAACTTTTTTGGTTTTAGTAGAAACAAAGAACTTTACTCGTACTGCAAATCAAATATTTGTAGCCCAATCAACCATAACTAACAGAATAAATGAATTAGAAAAAGAACTAGGTGTTCGCCTCTTTATAAGAAATAACAGAAGCGTTGAACTCACCGTCGAGGGAATGTATTTCAAAACTTATGCTGAAAAAGTAATTGAATTAACAGATACTTCTTTATCAGAACTTTCATCCCTTAACAAATTTGAAAACCACTTAAATATTGGTACTTCGGAGTCTATTTATGAAGGTCACCTTGCACCAATCATTTTAAACCATCAAAAGGAACATCCCGAAGATTCCCTGAAAATTTCCATCGGTTTGTCAACTAACCTGATCGAACAATTGCAAGACAATATTCTGGATGTCGTTTTTACATACCTTCCACTAAAAAAAGCTCATTTTCACTGTAGCATATTTCGTCAAGACACACTAGTTTTGGTAACTGACATACAAAATACCAAGTTCCGCAATGGCATAAGTAAAGAAGACCTTCTGACAGTAAACTATCTTATGTGCAACTTTGCTCTTCAAGACGTGGGTATGTTTATCCGGAATATATTTCCGAAACACCATCCGTTTTCTCTTGAAATTGATGACTGCTCCAAAATCATACCATTTTTGATTGGTGAAGACACCTATACATTTCTTCCAGAAGATATGGCAAAGCCATTTGTAGAAAATAAAAGTCTGCAGATCATTCCACTTACCGATCTACAGACTCCTGTTATCAATTCTTATATTATATTTAATTCTTCAAGGAAAGAATTGTGTGAAAACATATTTAAGTTTTAGATCCTCTATCTCTGACAGCGACTTCACTTAAACCTCCAAGATACCCCTTTGCAGTATCAAAAT
>CAZOIF010000060.1:0-18567 GCA_964579975.1 uncultured Eubacterium sp.
ACATAGCGCCCCACCGCATCCTGCCATGAGGGTAATCTATTAAATCCATTTTTAACAAGTTTCTCTTTGCTCATCCGGCTATTTTTCGGGCGTTTGGCTTTCGCAGGAAATTCATCCGAGGATACCGGAGTTACTGTTACTTCATCCATCCCTGCTGCACGGAAGATTTCTTTGGCAAATTCGTACCAGCTGCAAATCCCTTCATTCGTGGCATGGTACTGGCCGTATGCCTCGGATTCCGCCATATCCACAAGAAGCTTCGCCAGATCATGGGTGTACGTAGGCGAACCAATCTGGTCATCCACTACTTTGACCGCTCCATTTTCTTTTCCAAGCCGGAGCATCGTCTTTACAAAATTGTTTCCATTGATTCCAAAAGCCCAGGAGATCCGAACAATAAAATATTTATTTAATCTTGATTTTATTTCTTCTTCTCCCTCATATTTTGTCTGACCGTACACATTGAGGGGAGCAGGTGTATCATCCGGCTCCCACGGTCTCTCACCATCTCCCGAAAAAATGTAATCGGTACTAAGATAGATTAGCTTACAGTCTAGCGACGCACACACTTCTGCTATATTTTTTGTCCCTTCTGCATTGACCTTCCGGCACATTTCCGGCTCCTCCTCTGCCCGGTCGACTGCCGTGTATGCACTGCAGTGGATAACAGCATCCGGCGCATTTGCTGTGAGTACTTTCTGTACCTGCCCATCATTTGTGATGTCCATCTCATCAATATCGACACCGACCGCGTCGTGCCCCCGGCCTCTGAGTTCGTTTATCACATCAAATCCGAGCTGCCCTTTTACACCCGTCACTAAAACCTTCATTCCGTCAGATCCTTTCCATACATTTTCTCAAAATAGTTTGCGTATTCCCCGCTGATAATATTCTCCCACCACTCCTTATGGTTCAGATACCAGTCGATCGTCTGCCGGATTCCCGTCTCAAACGTATATTTCGGTCTCCATCCGAGTTCCTTCTCCAGCTTGGAGGGATCGATCGCATACCGGAGGTCATGACCCGGACGGTCTGTCACAAACTCGATCAAGCTTTCCGGCTTGCCCAGTTCCTTAAGGATTGTCTTTACCACCTCGAGATTCGTCTTTTCGTTGTGTCCGCCGACATTATATACTTCTCCCACCTTCCCTTTATGGATGATGAGGTCGATCGCCTCACAGTGATCCGATACATGAAGCCAGTCACGGACATTCTCGCCTTTTCCGTATACCGGCAGTTTTTCATCTGCCAGCGCCCGCGAAATAATGAGCGGAATGAGTTTCTCCGGAAAATGATACGGTCCGTAATTGTTGGAACACCTCGAAATCGTCACAGGCAGTCCGTATGTCCTGTGGTAAGCAAGCACAAACAGATCCGCACTCGCCTTACTGGATGAATATGGACTGGATGTGTGCAGCGGGGTGTCCTCATGGAAAAACAGATCCGGGCGGTCCAGTGGAAGATCCCCATACACTTCATCGGTAGACACCTGATGATATCGTTTCACCTCATATTCCTTTGAGGCATCCAAAAGCACCTGGGTTCCCATGACATTCGTCTGCACGAAAATTCCGGGGTCCGTGATGGAACGGTCCACATGGCTCTCAGCAGCAAAATTCACGACGATATCCGGCCTCTCCTTTTCAAAAAGTCCCATGATAAATTCCCGGTCTGCGATATCCCCCCGCACAAATTTGTAATTCGGCTCATTCTCAACCGGCTTTAGCGTCTCAAGATTTCCCGCATAAGTAAGAAGATCCAGATTAATGATCTCATCCTCCAGGTACTTATTCACCATATGATGCACAAAATTTCCTCCGATAAATCCTGCACCGCCTGTCACCAATATTTTCATTTCTTTTTCCCTCCTGCGATAAATAATCCCGCCTGCTTTGTTATTTTGATATACCCTTTTTTGGCAAGCTTCTTTTCCAAAAACATCTTAAACTCTTCATATGCCGGAACCAGATATTCCCTCTGGTTCCCATGGCACGACATGATATAATCCATCAGGGCATCCACATCTGTTACCTTCAGATAATCCGGATAATCCAGCCACGTTACATCGTGAAAGAACTTTTGCAGACTGGCTTTCCCATTCTGAATCCCAAAATTTTCATAAAGCCTTACTCCCGAAAGCCGAATCTTTGGTTCAAATTCCCGGACTAACTGCTCCACTTCCCTCATATGGTCCTCTCCATACGTGGCGCACACAAAACATCCATCCGTTTTCAGCACCCGGCTGACCTCCGATAATGCCAGATTCAGATCTCTCAGATAAAATAAAACAAAATTTGCCACCACCACATCAAAAGAATCCGGCTCTTTATCAATCTGGTGGCAGTCCATCACCTGATACGAGAAGCAGTCCTTTCCGGTATTTCTCTTTGTATCCTCGATCATTCCCGGAGAGAGGTCCGTCAGAAGAATATGCGAATTTTTCGGAATCCTGCCCAAATTCTCTTTCCACAACATTCCATTTCCGCATCCAAGCTCCAGAACCTCCATCCCACCCTTCAAGCCCAGCTTTTCATAAATCCATGAAAACCAGCTCTTGGGATTGTGGGAATACAGATTGTGAAGAGTAACCCTCGCATCTAAATTCTTCCCATTTTTGTACTGTTCTACCAGCTCATTGTCCATGCTGATGATCTGGATCAGCTTTGTAATCTCATTCCAGTCCGGGTGGTCTGTCTGCTCAAACATCCGTGACACATTCTGGATCGACTCCTCCACCGCCTGCAAATGCTCAATTTTTTTTCTCACAAGAGATAACTGCATCTCAAAAGATTTCTGTAGAAAATCCGTGTTCGACTCATTGAGCGACAACTCCTGAATCTCCTCCAGCGAAAAGCCCAGAAGCTTAAGCGTAAGGATCCGCTGCAATCTGGCAAATTCCTCTGTACTGTAATACCGGTATCCGTTTTCACTTATCTTTTCAGGATGGATGAGTCCGATCTTTTCATAATAATGGATCGTCCGGACAGAGACATTCGCCTTTTTCGCAAACTCCCCGGTCAAATACAACTTTTTATCCAATCGCCATCCTCCCTTCCAGACAGCAGACACCCTATGTTTCTCTGTCATTTTTCTCTAGTATAAACCATGACGTATGGTAACAGTCAACTTTTTTTTGCATTCTTTTTTGAACTTTTTTTATTCTTCCCCTTTTTTACAATTTTTCTCGGTGGTATCAGGCACTTTTCCCCAAACCCGATCAGGTCCTGCCGCCCCGCTTTGCATAATGCCTCCCTGACGAGCTCATAATTTTCCGGATTACGGTACTGGATCAGCGCCCGCTGCATCGCCTTTTCATGATGCGACCTGGGCACATAAATGCGTTTCATCGTGCGCGGATCGATCCCGGTATAATACATACAGGTGGATACTGTACCCGGTGTCGGATAAAAATCCTGAACCTGTTCCGGCATATAGCCAAGGTCCCTCACATATTCTGCCAGTTCCACTGCCTCTTTCAGGGAAGAACCCGGATGGGAAGACATCAGATACGGAACAGCATACTGCTCTTTCCCGCTGAGTCGGTTTACCTTCGCATATCGCTTTAAAAATGCCTCATATACTTTATTTTCCGGTTTTCCCATCGCCTTTAACACCACATCCGAGACGTGTTCCGGCGCCACACGCAGCTGCCCGCTGATATGATGCTCGCACAACTCTTTCAAAAACCGGTCATCCCGGTCTGCCATCACATAATCAAACCGGATCCCTGAACGCACAAACACCTTTTTTACTTTCGGCAGCTCTCTCAGCTTCCGAAGCAACGCTGTGTAATCTTTATGGCTTGCCGTCATATTTGCACAGGGTTTCGGGAATAAACACTGCTTTTTCACACAGGTCCCATTTTTCATCTGCTTTTCACAGGCAGGATGGCGGAAATTTCCCGTCGGCCCGCCGACATCATGGATATACCCCTTAAACTCTTTATCCTCTGTCATCCGTTTCGCCTCTTCGATCATAGAGGCATGGCTTCTCACCTGTACGATACGCCCCTGATGAAATGTCAGTGAACAGAAACTGCAGCCACCAAAGCATCCCCGGCAGCTCGTCAGACTAAATTTAATTTCCCGGATAGCCGGTATCCCACCGTCTTTTTTATAAACGGGATGATAATCTCCCACATAAGGATAACTGTACACATCGTCCATTTCCTGCATCGTCAGCGGAGCTGCCGGTGGATTTTGTACAACCAGAACCTTCCCCGGATAACGTTCTATGAGAGGCTTCGCTGTAAAGGAATCCGTATTTTCATACTGGATCATAAAGCTTTCCGCATATTTTCTCCTGTCATTTGCACTCTCCTCGAAAGAAGGAAGTTTGATCGCATCATAAATATCCGCCCCCTCTTTCGTTCGGTATACCGTTCCGGGAACATACGTGATATCACGGATATCCATTCCGCTATCCAGCGCTTCTGCAATTTCTAAAATACTGTGTTCCCCCATCCCGTACGAAATCAGATCGGCTCCTGAATCAAGGAGGATCGACCGCTTCAGCTTGTCCGACCAGTAATCATAGTGGGCAAGCCTTCGCAGGCTCGCCTCGATCCCCCCTAAAATAATTGGCGTCTTCTTAAATGTCCTCCGGATCAGATTGGAATATACGATCGTGGCATAATCCGGTCTTTTCCCCGAAATACCACCGGGGGAATACGCATCCTTTTTCCGTCTCTTCTTATTGACCGTATAATGATTTACCATCGAATCCATATTCCCGCTGCTCACTAAAAAAGCAAGCCTGGGTTCCCCCAGGACGGCGATGCTTTTGTCATCCGTCCAATCCGGCTGTGCGATAATACCAACCTTATAGCCATGCGCTTCCAGATGCCGGCTGATAATAGCCGTCCCGAATGACGAATGATCCACATAGGCATCACCTGTAATATACACAAAATCACACTGCTCCCAGCCTCTCTTCCGCATATCCTCCCTGGATACCGGAAGAAATTCTTTTCTCTCTTCCATACAGATACTCCAATCTATTCTGTAGAAAAAAAGGCCAGACAAAACAATCCAGCCTTTTCCAAACATTTCACAGATCACGCTGAGCCCAATCACTCCATCACAATCTGATCTTTATAAATTTTCTACCGCCGCACGCTCGATGGGCAGTCCCTTTTTATATCTCTCGATAAATTCATCAAATCCCCTGACATCTTCTGCATCCGGGACGATCTCCACGCCCTCATATCCGGCAAACACCTGATCTGCCAGATAATCATCCAGCGTCTCGCCTTCTGCCTTATTCTTCATGTAAGAAGCCAAAAGTGCGATTCCCCATGCTCCGCCTTCTCCGGCCGTCTCCATGACAGAAACCGGCGCATTCATCGCTGCCGCCATGATCCTCTGTCCAACCCCCTTTGTCTTAAAGAGACCGCCATGTCCCAGTATGCGCTCCAACGTGACACCCTCTTTTTTCAAAAGGATATCAAGTCCGACTTTAAGGGCACCAAGTGCAGTAAACAGATTGACGCGCATAAAATTCGCAAGATTAAATTTACTATCCGGCGTCCGTACAAACATCGGACGTCCCTGTTCAAATCCAGTGATATGCTCACCGGAAAAATAATTATAAGCCAAAAGTCCGCCACCGTCAGTATCACCTTCCAGAGCCTTGTTGTACAAAGTTCCGTAAAGCTGATCCATGTCTACTTCTATGCCAAAACTCTCTGCAAATTCACGAAACAGGTTTACCCAGGCATTCAGATCGGAAGTACAGTTATTGCAATGCACCATACCCACAGGTTTTCCGGTCGGTGTCGTCACAAGATCGATCTCCTCATATACGTTCGACAATTCTTTTTCCAAAACGATCATCGCAAATACAGACGTCCCAGCCGATACATTTCCTGTTTTGACCGCCACACTGTTTGTCGCCACCATTCCTGTGCCGGCATCTCCTTCCGGCGGACAAAGCGGAATGCCTGACTGAAGATTCCCTGACACATCAAGGAGTCCGGCTCCCTCTTCCGTCAATTCTCCGGCCGCTTCCCCTGCAACCAATACATCCGGCAGAATATCCTGCAATTTCCACGGATATCCTTTCTCTTTCACAGCCTCATCAAATTTTGACACCATTGCACTGTCAAATTTCCCTGTCTGGCTGTCGATTGGAAACATCCCGGAAGCCTCTCCTACACCGAGAACTTTTTTTCCGGTAAGCCGCCAATGTATATAGCCTGCGAGAGTCGTCTGAAATGCAATCCTTCCCACATGCTCCTCGCCATTTAAAACAGCCTGATACAAATGGGCGATACTCCATCTCTGCGGGATATTGAAATGAAAGAGGGCAGTCAATTTTTCGGATGCCTCTCCAGTGATCGTATTTCTCCATGTACGGAACGGAACAAGAAGTTCCCCGTCTTTATCAAAGACCATATATCCATGCATCATAGCGCTGAAACCGATGGCGCCGACCTTTTTCAGTGTAACCCCATACTTATCCTTTACATCCTGCGCCATTTTTGTGTAACTGTCCTGCAGCCCGGCCCATATATCATCCAGACTATATGTCCATATGCCATTCTCCAGTCTGTTCTCCCAGTCATGGCTTCCCGATGCGATCGGAGCATTGTCCTCCCCAACCAAAACCGCTTTTATACGGGTAGACCCAAACTCAATTCCCAATGCAGTTTTTCCAGCATCCAGCGCCTTTACGATCTCGTCTCTCGCAATCCCCATAAAATTTTCTCCTCCTAGTCTCTCAATATCAGTTTCTTATTTGCTTTGCACGAACTTATCATGCCTTTTACTGCTGCACTATAAAATTTACTTTTTGATTTCGGATAAGTGATCTGGAATGCAATCTCTCCGTTTGAGAGAAAATAGTAATAATACTGTACTACGTTTTTCCCAGAAACATAACTGTAATTACACTCCTTGGCAGATGCTTTCAGCACCTGTATCTTCCGGCTCTTTTTCGCCATTTCCACAACACTCTTACCATTTCTTTTTCCGGATTTTCCATAAGAACTCCAGATCGTAGCCTGTGCCTTCCCATCCTCTGATTTCAGTTTTGTCCCATCCCACGTACCATAATCTGCACGGTTTGTAAACGTAGATGGATATTTTACCGTATACGAAAATCTCGAGTTATTATAAGTATTATATTTTATACTTTCTGCTTTCACTTGAGGAGAGATAATACCTATCATAACTGCCATCACTGCTAAAATACATGTTACTTTTCCCATAATCGCTTTCATGATAATGACCTCCTTTACTTTCTCACATTTTATTACTTTTCCCCAGATTTATAGTATCCCACACCATCACCCTATTATAATACACCGGAAAATATTAATCAATCAGCAAAATCGACAAAATTAATAACTATGTATTCCATAATTTGTCAAATACTACATATGTTCTTATATATGATATCGCCATAAAACATGAAAAAGTTTACATTCCACACCATGGAGTATAAAAAAGGATAAGGTGAGTCACAAGCGCCATAAGCCACGCCACACCTACCTGAAAGATCACGACAAACAATGCCCACTTTTTACCCAGCTCTTTCGCCACCGTAGATACTGCTGCCACACACGGAGTATAAAGAAGGGTAAATACAAGAAAAACAAATGCCGTCCCCGGAGAAAATACTCCGGAAAGCGCCTCCGGCAGCATCGCCGTCGTCGTTCCCATGAGAACAGCCGCCGTGCTCACCACTGCCTCCTTTGCCGTAAAGCCGGCCACCAGGGAAGTGCACATCCGCCAATCCGTGATACCAAGCGGTGCAAAAACCGGGGTAAGAAGCCGGCCGATATATGCCAGCATGCTCTCCGAGCTGTCCGAAACCACATTAAACTTCAGATCAAAAGTCTGTAAAAACCATATGATGATCGAGGCAAGAAAAATAATCGTAAATGCCTTCGTAATAAAATCTTTCGCCTTATGCCACAAAAGCATCCCCACACTTTTCGCAGACGGCAGGCGGTAATTCGGGAGTTCCATTACAAACGGAACCGGTTTCCCGCGAAACAGCGTCTTCCGAAAGATCAGTCCGCACAATACCCCCACAAAAATCCCGATCACATACATGCTGATCATGACAAGCCCTCTGTGATGAGGAAAAAAAGTAAGCGTAAAGATACCATAGATCGGGAGTTTTGCACTACAGCTCATAAACGGCGTGAGCAATATCGTCATCTTCCGGTCACGTTCACTTGAAAGCGTCCTCGCAGACATGACCGCCGGAACCGTACATCCAAATCCGATCAGCATCGGCACAAAACTCCTTCCGGAGAGTCCGATCTTTCTCAGGAGCTTATCCATCACAAACGCCACTCTGGCCATATAACCACTGTCTTCCAGAATCGAGAGGAAGAAAAACAAAATAACGATAACCGGCACAAAGGACAGGACGCTGCCCACCCCGGTGATCACTCCGTTCACGACAAGGGAGCGCACCACCGGATTGATCCCCCACCGGGTCAGGCCGTCCTCTGTCACACTGCTCACCACATCGATCCCATCGGAAAGACGATCGGAAAGCCAGCCGCCAAATGTTCCAAATGTCAAAGCAAAAATAGCAAACATAATACACAAAAAAAGCGGTATCGCCAGATATTTATTCGTAAGGACCCGGTCAATCTTCACACTCCTTGAGTGCTGTAAGCTCTCTTTTGGCCTTACGACCGCAGCCTGGACGATCTTTCCGATAAACGTATAACGCATATCTGCGATCGCAGCCTTCCGGTCTGTATCCATCTCCCCTTCCATCTCGGTGACACTGTGCTCAATCATATCAATCTCATTTTCGGAAAGTTCAAGCGCCTTAAGAAGAGGTTCATCCCGCTCCACAAGCTTAGACGCCACAAAAGGGGCAGGGATACCGATCCTCTCCGCATGGTCCTCCACCAGATGCGCCACAGCGTGCAGTGTCCTATGAACAGGGCCGGAACAAAAATCCTGTCGTTTCGGCTTTTTTCGTTTTTTCGCCGTCACAAGTACCGTCTCGATCAGCTCATCCACACCTTCATTTTTACTGGCAGATATCGGAACAACCGGGACTCCCAACTCTTCCTTTAAAAGATTGACCTTGATCGTCCCTCCATTTGCACGAACCTCATCCATCATATTCAGAGCAATCACCATAGGAATGTCTAACTGTAAAAGCTGCAGCGTAAGATAAAAATTTCTCTCAATATTCGTCGCATCAATGATGTTGATGATCCCATCCGGACGTTCCTTTGTCAAAAAATCCCTTGTGACAATCTCTTCCTGGGTGTAAGGTGACAGAGAATAAATCCCCGGCAGATCCACTACCTCATCCTCTGTTCCCCGTATCCTTCCCGCCTTACTGTCCACAGTGACTCCGGGAAAATTCCCTACGTGCTGGTTCGATCCGGTCAGTTGGTTAAAAAGTGTCGTTTTTCCTGAGTTCTGATTTCCCGCTAAAGCAAACTTCATGATTTCTCCTCGATCTCTATCATTTTCGCATCATCAATACGTAACGTCAGTTCATATCCCCTCAACGTAATCTCAATCGGGTCTCCCATCGGCGCCACCTTCCTCACCATAACCTCAGTCCTAGGTGTAAGTCCCATATCGAGCAGACGGTCTCTGAGCGCCCCTTGCCCATTCACTGCTGTTATTTTTCCTTCTTTTCCTATTTCAAGTTCATCCAATGTCATTTTCCTGTCACCCAGCCTTCCATTTCGCACAACGGCATCCACCTGAACGTTACATCAACTTGTGATTTCCTCCAAAAACCGGGAAGCTTCCGCCTCTTTTTGAAATCTCTGCTTTGTATATGATAAATGTAAATGGTCCCTTGCCCGTGTCATCGCAACATATAAAAGCCGCCGTTCCTCTTCCAGATTTCCATCCTCTACCGATTTCTGATACGGAACCATACCCTCATTGACATCCGGAATAAATACGGCGTCAAACTCCAGCCCTTTGGAACCATGCATCGTCATGAGCGCCACACCCGGCTCTCTCTTCCCCTCATGTCCTTTCTGCTTCTGTTCCTCCAGCTGCTTTCCATAATCCTCAATATGGACAAACCACTCTCCGGCAGTCGGATACCCCGCCGCATCCTCCTTCAATTCATCCACAATTTGTTCCCAATCCTTTATATTTACATTCCTCTCAGCGCCATATTCACTGAGAAATGCGTGATATCCCATTCCATTATAAATATAGTCAATGGCGCTGTAGGGCGTCATCTGTTTCAGGGCATGCAGATCATTCTGAAGTGTGTTGATCCGCTCACACATATAAGGCTTGTCCCTGTAATATTCATACAGTTCTCCAAAAGATATCACTTCTCCATAAAAAGCAGACCGGCTCAAATACCGCTTCGGACGGTTGGCGATCTTTAAAAACGCCTGACGGCTCCGGTCGCCATGGGCCATCCTCATATAAGTAAGGATATCTTTCGCTACCCAGTGTTCAAATACATTCTGTACGTTATCTTTCATCACAAAGGGAATATTATACTCCATAAACTTTCTCGAAAAGAGTGTCATCTGTCTGGCTGTGCGAAACAGGATCGCTATTTCTTCAAATGCAATCCCCTGTTCATGATATTCCTGTATTTTAGAAAGAACTGCCTCTGCCTGAGCCGCAGGATCCGGATACTCTGCTACATGAACCATATCTCCTCTGCCCTTGTGGGCTGTCAGCTTCTTTTTGTACCTTTTCTTATTATGACAGATCAGCACAGAAGCCGCCTTTAGGATCTGGCTTGTGCAACGATAATTACCGCCCACTGTGACCTGTGACAGATTTTTATACTGTCTCGGAAATGCAAGCATGATATCCGGTCTCGCCCCACGGAACCCATAAATCGACTGATCATCATCGCCGACGATAAACAGATTGTCGTGCGGGCTGGCAAGCATTTTGATATTCTCGTACTGGAGACGGTTGATATCCTGAAATTCATCGATAAGAATATAAAGAAAACGTTTCTGCCATCTGGCGAGTATATCCGGACGTTCCCGGAACAGTTCATAGGTGTACATCACCATGTCGTCAAAATCCAAGCAATGGTTTTTCTGAACCCGGCTCTGATATCCTTGATAGATCTGCCGGAAAATCTCCTCCGGACAATTTGCGGAATAATAATGTTCAATATCTGTCCCCTCACCTTTAACCCGGCTGATCTCTTTTTCAATCTCATCGAGAAACTCTTTCCGGTCTTCAATGTCATCATACTCGGTCTCGAAAAGCGCTTCCTCCATAAAACGGTATTTTAGTTTCGGCGTCACGATATCTTTCGCCGAATAATGGTATGCCGTCTTAAGGATCTGGAAAAACAGGGAATGAAATGTACCAAACCGCACAGGGAGCTGCCTGCCACCCGTCATCGTCTCAAACCGCTCTCTCATTTCCACAGAAGCTGCTTTTGAAAACGTCACGACAAGGATTTGCGCCGGATTCACTCCATCCCTCTCGATCAGGTTTTTCACGCGATGGGTAATGACCGTCGTCTTCCCAGCTCCCGGCCCTGCGAGAACCATCATCGGCCCTTTTCCATGTAAAACAGCCTTCTTTTGTTCATCACTGAGCTTCATTCAGCAGTTCAATTCCCTTTCTGATCCTCTTTAATGATTCCTCTTTCCCAAGGATCTCCATAATTTCATAAGCGCCTCCCGGCGTCATCTGCTTTCCGGAAACAGCCGTGCGAAGCGGCCAGAGCGCCTGTCCGTTTTTGCAGCCTTTCCCGGCCACGTAATCCATCGCAGTCTTTTCAAGCCCGGAAATGGAATAGTCCTCGAGTTTCTCATACAACGGCAATAATTCCTGAAGTACTTCCAGGGAATTCTCCGAATTTGTCTTCATTTTCTTATGGGTATACATCGCCGTATCGTATTCGGGAAGTTCTTCGAAAAAATCTATTTTCTCTGTGATATCCGGGAACACCTCGATACGTGTCTTCACGAGATCCGCTATTTTCTTTACATCAAGGTCCTTCTTCACCGTCTCCCGGATAACTGGCAACGCATACTCATAATATCTTTCATTTTCCATGTTCTTTATATACTCACCATTCATCCATCTTAATTTCACGATGTCAAATATAGCAGGGGATTTGCTCATCCGTTTGTAGTCAAATGCCTGAATCAGTTCATCCAGACTAAAAATCTCTTTACCCTTTCCGTCCTCTGCGAGTTCCTCGGATGGACTCCAGCCAAGCAGCGCCACATAATTGACAACCGCCTCCGGCAGAAATCCGAGTTCCATCAAGCCCTCAAACGACGCATCCCCCCGGCGCTTAGCAAGTTTTTTGTGGTTTTCATCCGTAATGAGCGGACAGTGAACATAGACAGGGATTTCCCACCCAAACGCCTCATACAGACGGTTGTACTTCGGCGCGCTCGACAGATACTCATTTCCACGCACGACATGAGTAATCTCCATTAGATGGTCATCGACCACATTCGCAAAATTATATGTCGGATATCCATCCGCCTTGATCAGCACCATATCGTCAAGTTCCTCATTTGGCGCCGTAATCTTTCCATAAATCACATCGTCGAAAGAGGTCTCTCCCTCCGTCGGGTTGTTCTGGCGGATCACATATGGGACGCCCGCAGCCAGTTTCTCCTCGACCTCTTCTTTGGACAGCGCCAGACAATGTTTATCATATTTGGCGGCCGCCTCTCCTCGTTCTTCTGCGTCTTTGTGAAGTTTCTCCAGTCTCTCTTTCGTACAGAAACAATAGTATGCCTCTCCCTTTTCTACAAGCTGTCTGGCATAATCCAGATACATTCCGGACTTCATCCTCTCGCTCTGGATATACGGTCCGTAACCACCATCTTTATCCGGCCCCTCATCATGCTCAAGGCCGGTTTCTTTCATCGTCTTATATATTAATTCTAATGCGCCTTCCACGAATCGCTCCTGATCCGTATCCTCAACGCGCAGAAGGAAATCTCCTTCTTCATGTTTGGCGATAAGATACGCATATAACGCAGTCCTCAAATTTCCTACATGCATCCGTCCTGTCGGACTAGGCGCAAATCTTGTTCTGATTTTTTTCATCTTTTCCATTCCTTTCACAGCCAGAACTTCTGTCCCGGACTTTTGTATCTATTTTTTCATTCCACCGAAAAAATTTCATTATATTCTTTCCTGAATTTCTTGACCAGTCTTCCCCCCATCTCCAGTACATCATCAGTCCCTTTAAGATAGATACGTCTCTTTGGAAAATCAACGCCCCGGATATACGCCACATTCACCGCCACCCCATATGCCGGGACAAGAAACTTCTCCCTTTTTACACGTTTTACAAAAGTTCTTGCTGCCAGGTTCGCTATTTCGATCACATCATCCACCGTATGAATATATAACACTCTGCGCCTGTTGATTACATAAATCACTTTCTCCAGGTATACCGGATAACTGATCCCGTCACAGCGCAGCATCATATATTCCTTCTTTTTCACCTTGCGGTCGGACACAAGGGCATCCAGTGCCTCCTTAACCCTCCTGCGGAATATCTGCCCGTCACCGATCGGTTTCTCAATATAATCATAGCAGTGTATGTGTCTCAAAAGCTCAGGTTCCAACCCCTGAAGTGTCGTCACAAAAATAATCGGCGTCAATTTATAATTGTTATTTTCCCGCAAGTCATCTGCAAACTTTATCCCGGAACTGTCATTCCTCTCGTCCGGCCGCAGTATAATATCTACCAGAAACAGGTCGATTTCATGATCCATCGCGCATAAATACGCATCTTCCCGTCTTTCAAAATCATATACATCAATTCCACTCATGCAGGATTTGACAATCTTAACAAGTAATTTCCTGCACGGCTCATTATCTTCCAATATCAAAACTTTCATAATTTCACTCCATTTTCTAAAAATCATTTTTTATGTTCCACGTGTTTTTTACGGTTATTTACAATATCTTCTGCAATCTTGAGTATGAGTGCTTTATCCTCTGGTACCGCCGAACGAAACCAGTATAGCAGCGCATCCTCGTCTTTTTCCTCGCATATCCCGTCAATTTCCAGAAAATAATCCGAAGACACCTGAAAATACTCTGACATTTTCGCTATAATATCTATGGAAAAAGAAACTTCGGCATTCTCAAATTTGCTGACATTTTGTTGGGTCATACTGAGCTTTTCCCCGAGTTCTTTCTGCGTCATATTTTTTTGCATCCGGAGTTGTCTCATTTTTTCTCCAACCATACTATTCAGTTCAGACATAATGCACACCTTCCTTCGATACAATTATAGAGTATAAACGACCGAAAACCCTACATCAAAGCATGGTAATGCACTCTGATATAGGGTGTTATTTTGAAATAAATTTAATTAATGCATGCGTTCCTGCTGCTTCACGGCTTTAACTAGACGATACCAAGTTGATCCCCGCCTCTCATCCAGGGGTCAGCTCCCCAGTTTTTCAAACACTGCCGATTCCCCTAACTGCTCCTCGATCCGAAGCAGCTGGTTATATTTACATACCCGGTCAGTGCGGTTTGGCGCTCCGGTCTTGATCTGCCCGGCATTCAACCCGACTGCAATATCTGCGATCGTCGTGTCTTCTGTCTCTCCGGAACGATGGCTGACGATAGCATGCCACCGGTTGTTCTTTGTCATACGGATGGCTTCGAGCGTCTCGGTCACACTGCCGATCTGATTCGGTTTAATCAGCACAGCATTTGCCACATCCAGATCAAACCCTTTCCGGATCCTCTCTGTGTTCGTAACAAAAAGATCATCGCCGACGAGCTGCACCCGCCCGCCCAGACGTTCTGTCAAAATCTTCCATCCATCCCAGTCCTCTTCAGAGAGTCCGTCTTCGATCGAATACACCGGGTATTTATTACAAAGGTTCTCCCAGAAGTCCACCATTTCCTTTGCCGATTTATACTTTCCATTTTTCCAAAACAGATATTCTCCGGTGCGTCCCTGTTTTACAGCTTCATCATACATTTCTGTACATGCTCCGTCGATCGCTATCTTAAAATCCTCACCCGGCCGGTATCCCGCTTTCTCTACTGCACGTACAATATACTCCAGCGCCTCTTCATCACTTTTCAGTTTCGGGGCAAATCCACCCTCGTCCCCCACACTGGTAATATGTCCTTCGTCCTTTAAAATATTTTTCAATTCCCGGTACACATTACAACACCATTCCAGACATCCATGGAAAGACTTCGCCCCTACGGGCATGATCATAAATTCCTGTATGTTGAGGCTTGAATCGGCGTGTTTTCCACCATTTATGATATTCATCATCGGTACCGGCAACGTTCTGCCCCCTGCTCCTCCCAAATACTGATAAAGGGGCAGCCCTACCTGTTGTGCCGCTGCGCGCGCCACTGCGATGGATACGCCAAGGATTGCATTCGCACCAAATATTCCTTTGTTTTTTGTGCCATCCTCCCGTATCATCAACTGATCGATCTCCACCTGATTCAAAGCATTTTTTCCATCCAGCAAAAACGAAATGGTATTATTGACATGCTCTACCGCTTTCTTTACGCCATTTCCATTATAACGCGGCAGATCTTTGTCCCTTAATTCGATTGCTTCAAATGCACCGGTCGAAGCACCCGAGGGCACAGACCCTCTTCCTGTCGCACCGCCACACAGCCCGACTTCCACTTCTACGGTAGGATTGCCGCGGGAATCAAGAATTTCTCTCGCCCAGACTGATTTAATTCTGAATTTGTGTTCCATAAAAAAGCCTCCTGTTTTTTTAATTAGTATAAACAGAAGGCTCTTTCCTATTCATTTTTGCTTTTTCTTGAGTTCTCCGACAAACACATTTCTTATGCTGTTCACAGTTCGGAATGTATATGTACTTCTTCCGCACTTGGTACATATTTCATCGTCTTTATCGAAATCATCCATCTCATCCCTGAAACCACAGATCGGGCATGTGACTAAAACTCTTCTGCCATTCTCCTTGCTGTCCATCAACATACACCTCAATTACTTATCACTTAATACTCCCATGTAACATCCCAAAAGACATCTTCCGGTCAAGTTAATCTGGAATGTTAAACTGTCTATTAAGTATACAATAATCTGCGTCAGATTGCAAGTCCCCACTTTCTCAAAAGTCGTCTTTTCGAATGAAAAAAGACCTCCTCCTATACAGTCAGGGGTTCCAGATTCCATCCCGCTCTACCCTGTCCCAATCCACGGTAAGAACATCCACTTTCTTTCCCCGATAACCCGTCTGACGGTTCTCGGTAATATATTTCTGCCGGAGCAGATTGTCCAGCGCCTGCTTTACCCGTTCCTTCGGAACTTTGTTATACTCCGCCACGCGGTTTACCGTTTTCCAGTAAGTAGCAAGCGTGCGCGGTTTGGAACGCAGCCTGTTCAGACTGACAAATATCAAATCATTATAATGGTCTTTCTCCTGCGACTGTCTCGGCATTTCCACATAACTGGTAGAAACCGATTTTAAAATATTGCTAAATGAAAATTTCACTCCGTAAATAATAACTCGTTTACCAAGCTCTTTCAGATACTCCACAACCTTTAAAAAATGAGCATCTCCTGTAAATATGACATAAACCTCCGGACTCCGTTTCTTCGCTGCATAACGGTAAATCCGGTCCAAAATGATCACATCGGTAAAATCTTTATCAACACCTGTTTTCTCGCTTGCCGTATGGATAACCCCGGAAGTAATTTTCTTCAGACGGTTCATATCCTGTTCAATATTTGGCTCTGAAAAATCCCCAAAGATATATAAGTCCTTGATCTTAAAATCCTGTTTTAGCTCCTTTAACCATTGCTCTACATTTGGCTGCATCTGGAATCTATTCATGTATCCATAAAACCAATGCTCATAGTCTACAAACACAACTGCGTCCGTTTTTTTACTTTTCCCGAACATCTCCACCCTCCTTTCCTGTACGATTTGTTGTATATACATATATAGTATAGCACAACTGGCATTCATGACGCAAATTTATTTTCACAGCATTTTTTCCTGTGGCAATTCTTCCCCCATCTCTGCGCGCCTCTTTTGATCGTTCAAAATCCATTCATCCAGACTGAGCGGCGTGTAATCCGAGAACATACAAAAACAATTTATCATATTGCACGGGATCGGTTCCGGCTGGCTGACATAACGCGACTTGTTTTTGGCAGCACGGGTCTGGCGGATAAAATGATTTACGAGTATCTCGTCAAACGAATTATGAACATGTCCATAGAGCATATATGTTTTGGGCATCCCGTTGTCATCCACACGGTATTGCCCATTATAACAAAATACCGGATAGTGGCACAGGATGACCTTCCGCTTATTGTCCCGGAGTTCTTCATACGGCTTCACCCACCCGAAAAGGCTCATATCGAACTTCCGGTGTCTCAGAAAATGATCGTGATTTCCCTCAATCAGAAACAGGTTTCCATTCAGTCTTCTCAGAATTTCATTCGTCTGCTCCGCATTTCCTGCCGACACGTCGCCAAGGATCACCACATCATCCCCCTCCCGGACTTTCTGGTTCCAACGCCCGACAATATGCTCATTCATTTGCTCCACCGTCTCAAAACCACGGAAGTCAAGACTATGATTCAGATTCTCATGAAAGAAATGCAGATCTGATATATAATAACGCATCTCCTACCTCGCATTCGCCTTTTCCTGAAACTTACGGTCATCTACGATAAATCTTTCATGTATCCCTTTTCCAACCGGCCCCTTCTCATCAAAGACCTGAACCTCAAACGTAAGTTTTCTTCCCTCGATGCCCGTCAGCACGCTCTCACAGGTTACTTTCATGCCAAGTGGCGTAGGCGCATCGTGTGTGATAGTTAAGCTGATGCCAACTGTTCCACAGCCCTCTTCCAGTTCTCCGGCGACACTCTGCCATGCCGTCTTCTCCATGAGCGCAGTCATGGCAGGTGTGGCAAACACCTCCAGCGTGCCGCTTCCCACCGTCTTTGCGATATTTTCTTCCGAGACTACCACGGTCTGGGTTCCTTTGATTCCTGTCTGCAACATATGATTCTCCTTTTGGTGCTTATCGTTTATTTTGATCCAACTTCCATTTTCCAATAAATATGGTGTTTCGTCAACCCATTTTCTACTCATTTTTTCCTTGAAACTTGTCACGGAAATTAATTTTAAACTATTGCAGTCTACACAAAGCCGGCGAAATCTTCTACAGTAGCGGAAATATATTTCCGCAATTTTTGATTTCTGCAATTTTTCAAAAAAATATGTTGACATTTCCACAAACCTATAATATAATAGATTTTGCGTTGTGATGAGCAGCACTCACATCGGGGTGTGGCTCAGCTTGGCTAGAGCGCCTGATTTGGGATCAGGAGGCCGCAGGTTCAAATCCTGTCACCCCGATTTAAAAAAGGTGCGACTGAGAGACGCGCACCAAAGAACTAAAGTTCTTTTAAAGAATCAGTTACGCTGATTCTTTGGCTTTGCAAATGGAGAAGTTTCCTATAAAATTGAAAAGGCGTTTGTCTTTCTTAAAAATTTAATCATTCAGCTATAGAGAAATCTATGGTAATACATGCGGGTGTAGTTCAATGGTAGAACACTAGCCTTCCAAGCTAGATACGTGGGTTCGATTCCCATCACCCGCTCTT
>CAZOIF010000061.1:0-18375 GCA_964579975.1 uncultured Eubacterium sp.
AAGCTGTTATAAGGATTACCCTTTGAGGTTTCAGCAGTAGGTTGCCCTATGTGCCAGTCAGAGCATTTGCCAGATTCTATAAGGAGGTCAAATGCAAATTATGCTTCTCATTTCATAAGAACGGGAGGTATGACGTATGAATTTAAACAAAGAAACCGCCATACGGTTGTGGGTACAACAATTTGGCAAAAGGCAAAAGGCGATTGATTTTGCTGGGCGTGAGATTGCGAAAGCAGCCTACAATGACAGGAACAGTAATTATGGTTGGAATGTCGATCACATTTTACCACGATCAAGAGGTGGCAAAACAGCAGATTATAACTTGATTTGTTGTCATATTTTGACCAATGATGAGAAGGCAGACAAATTTCCATGTTTCAAAGCCAACGCAAAAGAATTCGAGATTCAAAAGCGGCAGAATCATTATGAGATTGTTGCAAAAGCAGCTGAACAAAAGGAAGAAGGGGATGAAGTCGTAAACTTCCTGGACGTGGCGCAGGGACTTAAATGCTGGAAACAATGCAGGTCTTATGACAGGAATGTTTTCATTGGATATGTCAAAATCAGAGTCGAGATTTCCAACGAATCCAATCAGCTTCTTGAAAGGTATAGGAAATTTTTGTTTGAGTTATTTCGAACGGAAAGCATTTTTGCTGAAGATACAGGCCGTACATATCGTAATCGAACCTATATTTTTACTGTTATAGTGGGAGATGTTCCGACAAAAGAAGACACAGAAAATCTTCTTGATGATTGTGTAACATTGAATACTTATACTGCTTACTTTACGAGCAAAACCGGATTTGAAAGCATTCAAATTGTTTGTGGGATGGAGTGCTATGACAGTGGTTTTGAAATGTCTTTGAAATGCAAAAACGATATTGTGGAAAAATGGGTACAGTTTATTGACTCATTGGCGATTGATGAACTTATGAAAATCAATACCAGTGCTGAAAAGGAGCTGAAAGATATTTTTCCCCAATACGGGTTTTATCCTTATGATTTCACGTTTACAAAACTCAAAAAAAATCTTGAGAAATTTATCTGAAATTTAATCAGAAGTATTATTTGTAAACCTCTTGAAGAGATGCCGGGCAACAGGTATCTCTTTTATGGTATGTTGTGCCTAGTCTCAGTTGATATTATACAAGGAGAAAATAAAATGATATATGCGATTGTTTTTATAACATTAAGTATTGGTTTTTGCATTATAAAAGCCAAAAGTAACAGGGTCATTCCGTCCCAGAAAACAACAAAAATTACAAGTGGCTTGTCTAAAATAATGTTTGTGTCACCGGTGCTTGCTTTTGTTGTTTTTGCGATTCTTTTCAACACGGTCCTTAAAGGGAGATTATTGGAAAGAAGCTCTCATGCACTAATTGTTTTTATGTTATGGCTGTATGCCACTTCATTTTATGTACTCATTTTAAAATACTTTAAAAGCAAGATTTTTTTAGGTGTTTGTCTGATTGGTTTAATAGGATCGGTATTTTGTGCGGTTTTTGTTACGCCGCTTGATAAATATTGTGCTTTGATATATGATCCTTTACGTGAAATTTGTTTTTTGATAGGCGGATGTATGTTTGTGCTTTGGTATTTCAGTATTTTGAGATTAGAAAAACGATAACATGACATTAAGGCGGGGATCTATGATGAAGTATACGACATTGGGTAAATCAGGGCTTGAGATTTCGCGTATCTGCATGGGGTGTATGGGATTTGGAAATGCAGCTACAGGGCAGCATAAATGGACATTGGACGAGGAGCAGTCCAGAAAAATCATTAAACATGGTCTTGAACTGGGCATTAATTTTTATGATACTGCTATTGCATATCAGAATGGTACAAGTGAACAATTTGTGGGGAAAGCCCTTCGTGATTTTGCAAAGCGGGATGATTATGTGATTGCAACAAAGTTTTTGCCGAGAACGCAAGAGGAACTGGATCAGCATATTTCCGGACAGCAGCATATCGAAGATAATTTAAATCAGAGCCTTAAAAATCTTGGTATGGATCATGTTGATTTATATATTTATCATATGTGGGATTATCATACCCCTATGGAGGAAATCATGGAGGGTCTTGATGCGGTTGTTAAGGCTGGAAAGGCAAGATATATAGGTATTGCAAATTGCTTTGCCTGGCAGCTTGCAAAAGCCAACTTTTATGCCAGGGAGCATGGCCTGACGGAGTTTATTTCTATTCAGGGCCACTATAATCTGCTTGCCCGTGAAGAAGAAAGAGAGATGATTCCGTTCTGCCATGACCAGAATATTGCGGTAACTCCGTACAGTGCACTTGCCGGGGGAAGATTGTCTAAACGTCCTGGGGAAACTTCAAAACGCCTGTTGGAAGATGCGTATGCAAAATTCAAATATGACGCAACGGCAGAGATTGACGGAAAAGTTATTGAGCGTGTGGTGGAAATGGCGGACCAACATAGTGTTTCCATGACGGAAGTATCACTCGCATGGCTTCTGGCGAAGGTTGATTCCCCGGTTGTTGGCGCTACAAAGTTGTCTCATGTAGATGGCATGGTCAGAGCTTTGGAACTTGAACTGACGGAAGATGAGATCGGGTATCTGGAGGAACTGTATGTACCCCATGCTCTTGTCGGAGTCATGGCGCAGAACGGTAAGTAAAAGGAATATAAATGTTATATAATTCGGTGACAGTTCATGCATGAATTTTTACCATTCGTGCATTTTTTCGTTATTAAGCCGAAAATGTGATAGAATAGGGGCACAATATAGTGAAGGAAAGGATGAAGGGATTATGAAAATAGAGAAATGCATAAAAGAATCTTTTGTAGTCATAGGGAAGGAAGGTTCCACAAACGATGGAGAGGGATTTATTCAAAAACTATGGGAGGATGCAAATAGCCATTTTCATGAGGTGGAACATTTGGCGAAGAGGGATAATAATGGTAATATTAGTGGAATATGGGGAGCTATGTCAGACTTTTCATATTCTTTTCTGCCATGGGAGGAAGGGTTTACAAAGGGATTGTATCTTGCCGGGGTTGAGTGTGAGGAGACGGTAGAAGCGCCGGATGGATGGGAGAAGTGGATTGTTCCGGGATATGAGTATATTTATGTGGAAAATGAAAATAGCGATGTTTTTTCGGAAATGATCCAGTACTTACAGGAAAATGATATTTCGCTTGCAGGTGCCGTTCATGATTTTAACTGCCCGGAGACAGGAAAAGGTTATTTGTTTTTCCCGATTCGCAGATTATGAATGGGAAATCCGTAAAAACTCATAGGAAGATCAGGTTATTATCGAAAATCTTCTATACCTTAGAGGATTTTATACCTTCTAATAATGATTTTGCACTAGCCCGGCGGCGCTAATTGGCACTGTTGGGTTAAGTGTGTTGTATCATTCATTTGCAGAGCATCAAATTTCACAATATTACCAAATAAATAGTTCCGGAGGAAGAAGATGGAAATCAAAACTTTTGATACTTCGTATCTTAATCAAGTAAAGTCTGCTCTCAAAGATGTATTTTTCAACGAAAACAGTGATGAATTTTTCAATGAATGGGAATTTGCAGAAACAGTACTAAAAACGAATGGCTATTTGCCGGAATTGTGTCTTATTGCTTTAGAAAAAAGGAAAGCATCCAAAGAGCAAAAATAGCAGGATACCCCTGGATTGTTTTGCTTGGTGGAGATTATTATTCGCGCTTTGGTTTTGAAAAAGGGCAGAAATTTAATATTGTGGTATCCGATAACGACTTTGATAATGAACATATTCAGATATTATTTTTGGATGATGATGCCAGTAATACAACATCGGGAAGGCTAATATATTGTGATGCATTTTATGATTCACAGGGAAATCTTTTATAACTTCTTTTAACAGAGAAGATTTTACGACAAGTTAAAAGAATAAGCTTTATTGACACAAAAAAGTTTCTATGCAATAATATTATTATCTTAACAAGCAAGGAGGAATCATTTATGTCAGCATGTGTTATGCGCTTAAGGTAGGAACGGCAATAAGAAGACAGCCTGTTTGAAGACGGGTTCTTTTTTGCGTACTTAAGTGTAGAACAATGTGGCAGATGACTGATTTGCTTGTGGAGCGTCAGTATTTTTTGTGTTATCATTTTATGTGTATGCAGGAGGAACGGTTTCAAACAATTCTCCTGTTTTTTTATTGCCGTTTTTGATGCAAATAGAAAAACAGGAGGAAAGATATGTCTGGGAAATATAGAAATAACAGGGGGAAGTCTGCCCATTTACACGAGGTATATGCATCACAAAACTTTCTCACCAGTAGGAGACTTTTGGAAAGAATAGTGAAAAAAAGCACAATTACGAAGGACGATATCGTCATAGAGATCGGTACAGGAAAAGGACATCTGACGGAGGTGCTATGCAGAAAGGCAAATTATGTCTACTCAGTGGAAATAGACAAAAAATTGTGTAAACGCGCGAAAGAGCGATTAAAAAATTCAGGCAACTTAAAAATAATCTGCGGGGATTTTATGCAATACCCGCTGCCGGATAAGGGAAATTACAAAGTATTTGCCAATATTCCCTACTATATTACTACAAAAATCGTGAAAAAGCTCACAGAAGATGCTCATCCTCCCTCTGAAATCTGGCTTGTGATGGAAAAAGGAGCGGCAAAAAGGTTTTTGGGAGTGCCGGCCGAGACAAAATACTCGTTATCGTTAAAACGCAGATGGAAATTAGATATTGTGTATTTTTTTCATAGAGAGGATTTTCATCCAAAGCCTTCTGTGGATTCGGTGCTACTACATTTTTGGCGAAAAGAAAAATGAGGGAGGTTTAAATGGGAATCAAAACCTTTTAAGGCATTGCCTGCAATCCCTCTCCGAATATCCGCACCGTTGGACCGCCATTTCCGTCCTCAAGTACTGCGGTCAGGTCGGCGTGGTTCATCCATGCCAGGGCAGTGCTGTCTGTTTGTACAACAGGTTTCCAGTCATCGCCGGCTTTTTGGTTTACAATATGTATGGTGCAGTGCTCCCCGTTACTGTCCAATCCAACGAGCGTGTACTCCGCCCGCATCTTTGTCTGCACATCCAGGCGGTACTCCTGCTCATCACAGCCCTCCGGAAGGATGGAACCCTGAAAATATTCGGTGTCACAATAACCCGTAAAAAATACATTGACTTTATTTGTATCCCCTTCCATGGCTGATTCGACATGTGTGATAATAATGCGGATCGTCAGGATTTCCCTGCGATCTGCCAAAAACTGCCGGATGGAGGCAAAAGCACTTGCAAGATGCGGTGCGTCAAAGCCGTGGTCAAGGTTTCGGATCAGCTGCAGGTGGCATTGTCCTTTGCGATAGCTTTCTCTCGCATGGATGGCATAGGAATAATTTACGGTTTTGTCCTCAAGTCCTTGTAAAATTAGTACTTTGCCCGGATAAGCCGCAAGCTCGCGATAGGGATCCATTCCGGCGACTGTTTCATGAAATTTCCTTCCAAGCAGCGTATTTCCGCAGTCGATCACATCGGGGACATTGTGCGGATCATAGTGGGAGCCGCCAAGGCATCCCTGTCTGGCATGGTCGGGAATGCATATGGCAGGATAAATCATGATCAGTTTTTTTATCTCATTTGCGCATCTGGCAGCGGTCAGGCCGGAGACAAAACCGCCCTGGCTGATACCGGCGAGGATCAGTTTGTCCGAATCAATATAGGGCAGGCTTTTTACATAGTCTTTGACAGTAATTAAGTCCTCGATCTCGGTCAGGATGGTCATATCGGTAGTTGCACCGTCACTCCTGAACGGTGTCTGCTCTCCCAGTGTGCCACCCCCGCAAAAGCTGAAACAGAAGGCGGCGTAGCCCATTTTAGCAAATTCTTCGCAAAACTCTGCCACGCTGGCGTAATTGCCCGTAAACCCGTGGCTTACAATGATTGCGGGATATGTACCGGCTTTCGTAAAGCAGGTGGGAAAATACTGTGCGCCCCGGATGGTTAATCCATCTCTTTCACATAAAAACGTTTGACTTTTCATGCTCGTCCTCCCAAATAAAAAAATATGCCTCCCCTGTCTGATCCACAGGAGAGGCGGTGCTTTCCTTTTATAATGTATATGATAGCATCATCTCCGGTAGTTTTCAAGTGTTTTTACAATCAGGAATCATACAATGTGTTGCAAGATAAATCAAGTTTGTTTCGGGATAAATCATTGGAAAGATAGGACGTTGCATATATAATATAATTAATTCACATGTATATCAGGATGGCGGTTGTATTCTGTTCTTCTTGATATATAAAGCAAAATTCCAAAAGGAGGTATAATTTTATGACTAGACGGCAGGGGATGCGAGCAATATCCCTTTTGTCAGCAGCAGCATTGATGATCAGCGTACTGTCACCAGGAAATGGTCAGACAGTTGAGGCGGCAAAAAAAGCCACACTGAAGGCGAAAAAGATTTCTGTGCAGGTTGGCAAAAAGAAAAAAATTGTCATTAAAAACAAGGTGAAAAAAGCAAAGTACACCTTCAAGAGTAAAAAGAAGAAAGTTGCAACGGTTAGCAAGAGCGGCGTTGTAAAGGGTGTGAAGGCCGGAAAGGCTACTATCGTTGTTACGGAAAAGAAAGGTAAGAAAAAACGTACGGTAGGTAAGGTTACAGTAACGGTGACCAAGAGTACAGGGCCTGTAGTGACACAGAGTCCGGTTACAAATCCACCGGCAACATCGTCAAATCCGCCGGCAGTATCGTCAAATCCGACGAATCAGCCAGGGACATCGTCGAATCCGACAAACCCGACGAATCAGCCGGGGACATCGTCGAATCCGACAGATCAGCCAGATCAGCCGGATCAGCCAACAGATCAGCCAACGACACCTCCGGACAATCCGGGAGAACCAGATCCTGTAGATGGCGTAACATTTCCGAATCTTCCGCTGACAGAAGACTTTGAGGATGAGGCGAATCCGGTAATCCAGAACAGTGATACGGGCGCAGGGAAGACGGTCTATAAGGCAGAAGGCGGACTTGATGGCAGTGGTTATGCGGTGATTAAGCAGAGCCAGTGAAGCGGCCCGGTAGTATTCCTGGATAACCGTGAAGGTACATCGGCGAAGAAATATGTGGTTTCTGCTTATGTAAAGGCAGAAAACGAAGATGATTTATTTAAAAAGGTAATCTTCTACGGTGGAAACACATATGACGCCAGCAAATATCTTGCAAATAAGTATGATACGATCGTTAGCCGTAAACTGAGCGGTCAATGGGAGCAGATCCTTAAGGTGATCTCAGTTCCTGCCGGCAAGTTCCGTGAAGTGCGTGTAATCTGTACAGCAGCGGATTTCGGAATTGACCATATGGAGGCAAAAGTACTGGCAGATGGCGCAGCTGAGCCGACGATGGCGCCTGAGCCTGTAGAACCAGCTCCGGACAATGCTGAGACGGAGACATTCACGATGACCGGGGATCAGCTCAAACCATATGCCGGAGATGGCAATAGTAGTTATAAGGTACAGGATGACGGAAGTGTACAAGTAGAAGGTGGTTGGAGATATTATGCGATCGCTCTTCCGAACCCGGTTGATCTGTCACAGTTTTCAAGCATTGAGATCGAGGGAAAGGTATCTAATGATTACCGTTGGTGCTTTAAAGATAAGGGTGGAACGTTTTTCATAGAGGATCCGGACTTAAAACCGGATGGATGGGGATATCCTTCTGCATTTAACGGAAGCACCGAATTGCAGGTTAGTGCATCCGGATATGCCTATTATCTGATACTTGGCACAAAGGGAAGTGATGCTGGTGCCGTGAACTTTAATTTGACATCTATCAAATTCAAGAAAGGTGTGACTCCGGTGACAGACGGAATAACAGAGGCAATTAAGCCAGTTGGACAAAACAACCCGATTGCAGCCAGCCGTTTTATGGCGGATCCATATGCGATTGAGTATGAAGGAACTGTCTATGTATATGGAACGAATGACAGTGATGCGATGATCATCGGTGAGGACGGCAAGGTTCCAAAGAATAGTTATTCTCACGTGAAGTCACTGAACTGCTATTCATCCAAAGATATGGTGAACTGGACAGATGAGGGAATCATCCAGGTAGCAGGAAAAAATGGTCCAGCAAAATGGGCGTCAAACAGCTGGGCTCCTGCAGTGGCACACAAGAAAATAAATGGAAAAGATAAGTTCTTTATCTACTTTGCAGATAACGGAAGCGGTATCGGCGTACTTGAGGGAGACAGCCCGACAGGTCCATGGAAAGACCCGATCGGAAAGCAGCTGATCAGCCGTGACACGCCAAACTGTAGTGGCAGCGAAGTACCTTGGCTCTTTGACCCGGCTGTACTTGTAGATGACGATGGAAGAGCGTATCTGTATTTTGGTGGAATCGGTGAAGCGGAAGACAGAGACCATCCAAAATGTAATAGAGTAGTTGAGCTTGGTGAGGACATGGTCAGCCTGAAAGGGGATCCGAAGGAAATCGACGCACCGGGTGCATTTGAGGATTCCGGTATCAATAAGATTAATGGCAAGTATTACTACAGCTACTGTACAAACTGGGATGGAGGATCGACAAAACGTAAGGATTCAGACTATCTTGGAGTTGCTAACATTGCTTACATGGTAAGCGACAGCCCGATGGGACCGTTCAAAGATGCAAAAGTAGTACTGAATAACCCGACGTCGTATTTTACAGAGTTGCCAACCAATGAATTTAACAACAATCATCACTGCATATTCGAGAAAGATGGTCAGCTTTATATGTTCTATCATTCCCAGTTCATAGCAGCAGATAAGGGATACGATTATGGATACCGTACATCCGGAGTGGATCTGGTGAACATTGATAAGGATGGAAATCTTCAGGGAACGATGACGAAGACAGGATTGACAGCAATTGCGGAATTTAATCCGTTTGCTATGGTAGAGGCTGAGACATTTGCCTGGGCGAATGGGGTTTCTACGATCGCAGGCCCGGATCAGGACAATACATGCAATAACCGTGTTCTTTCTTCGATCCAGAGCGGAGATTGGGTAGGACTTGACAATGTTGCATTTGGTACTGACGGAGCACAGTCTCTCACGATGAGTATTGCCAATGCTACTGAGACGGGAAGCGTCGAGATTTATGTCGATGACATGACGGCAAGCAATAAGGTTGGTACGCTTACGTTCGGCAAGACGGGAGAGCAAGGAACATTCAAGGATGTAACCGTTGATTTTGATGATCCGATCAAGGGAAAACACAAATTGTTCTTTGTATTCAAGGCAAAGAATATTCTGGTAGATACATGGAAATTTAGTAAAGAAAAGACACTTGTATCTGACTGATTGGATTGATTTACATTTGTTATGTATAATTGAATAGAACAACAAGGGAGATTCTTTTTAGAAGGGTCTCCCTTGTTTTATAAGAAACATTACAGCGGAAGAAATCCAATTGACAAATTTATAAATAAGGAATAAAATTATCATGGGTATATAAATACAAAAGAGGCTGAATATAAGATAGAAAGCCTGAGGAAAAATAAAGGAGTGATGGTATGGGTTTTGGAGATTTTATAAAGGGACAATTTATCGATGTCATCGAATATGTAGATGATACATCTGATAAGTCGTTAGTATATAAATTTACGAGACGCGGGGATGAAATAAAACACGGAGCGCAGTTGATCGTCCGCAATGGCCAGGCCGCAGTATTTGTTCACAGAGGACAGATCGCGGATGTTTTTGGACCGGGAAATTATAAGTTGGATACGGGAAATCTGCCGTTGTTATCTTCTTTAGCGGCATTGCCTACTCTGTTTAATTCACCGATCAAATCAGATCTCTATTTTGTGAATACAACGCAGTATATCAATAATAAATGGGAGACAAAGAGCCCGATCATTAAAAGGGATGCCGAAATGGGAATTGTAAGGATTACATCATTTGGTTCTTATGCTTTCCGGGTTTCTAATCCGAAAACATTTATGCTGGAAGTCTTTGGGGCAAGAAGCCTGAATATGACAGATGATATCATTCAGTATCTCACTACGTTTATTGGGGAGTCGATCGCCCAGTGCATCGGGGAGTGTGACCAGTCCATTCTGGATCTGGCGACACGTTATCGGGAACTGTCTTCGATGGTCACGCCGTATGCGAATGAAAAAGCAAGGGAATTGGGGATAGAGGTAGTTTCAGCAACGGTTGAAAATATTGGTCTGCCAGAAGAAGTTGAAAAACTGATCGACGAGCAGTCAGGGATTGGGCTTGCATCCAGAAATATGGATGATTTTGTGCAGTATCAGTCGGCCAGGGCGATCCGTGATGCAGCGAAACAACCTGGAGGAATGGCAGGCCTGGGAGCCGGAATGGCAGTTGGCAAAGTAGTAGCCGAAAATATCGGTGGGAGTTTAGGGGGGAAATCCTCGGGTAAACAGCCGGAAGAGGAGAAAAAGGATCCGGTAAAAAAGGCGGGTTCTGTGGCAGAACAGCTTATAAAATATAAAGAATTATTAGATAAAGGAATACTAACACAGGAAGAATTTGATGAAGTTAAGAGTATGCTGCTTGAGGAGGTTTAGGATATGAGTCAGTTTGATGAGCTTGAGAAGTATAAAGCATTGCTGGATGAAGGTGCTATTTCTGAAGAGGAGTTTCGTAAAATAAAACAGAAACTGCTTGGATTAAAGACAGATGAGGAAAAAGAAACGGAGAGGCAGCAGGAGAGGGCAGAGGCACTGGCTGAGATTGAGAAAATGCGGGCAGAGAAGCAGAAGGCGGCTCGTTCCACGGAGGAACAGCAGCCGGAAGAAGCTCCTCAGTCTGTTGAAGAGCAGAAAGAGTCGGGGGAAGAGGCAAAGTCATTAAAGTCAGAACAGGACCGGTTAGAGGAACTGCGACAGGAACATTACGCCAAGACATTTACGGAAGAAAAGGCAAAGGAAAAAGCACGGTTAGAGGCACTGGAAGAACAAAAGAGAAGACAAAAGGCAGAGCAGAAAGAAGCGATAGTGAACACAACGAAGGCGGCGACATCTGTTGTGGCGACGGTCATTCTGTGGATCGTAACTGTGTTTTGTCTGCTTATGACTATTGGAGGTTTTATAGGAGTGGCAGACGGCAGATTCGGTGTGGGGATTGCGGTCATCATGTTGGTTTTTACAATTCTGGCCTGTCCGTTTATCACAGAGAAAACGAGGAATATTCCTCAGTTGGCAATTTTTTATAAGTTCAAAAAGATCATAGTTGTTTTATTGATAATTGTTTTCTTTATTGTTGCTGCGATGGAGGGAGGAAAAGTGCAAAATCAGAAAAGTCAGAGTGGAAATACCTCCTCTGCGGAGTTGGTTTATCATAGGAAGGCTTGAGTGGATTTCATGAAAACATTTCAGAAAAAGTGCAAATTTATACTGTTCATTATGGTGGCGGCCATGTTTGTCATTTCGATCGGGAATGCAGTGCCGGCATCTGCAGCAGGTGTTGCAGAAAAGAAAGTGGTGAGGGTTCCCTGCGGTGTCAATGGACTGCTATACTTTGACGATAACGGCAATGCAACAGGTTACTGCAAGGAATATCTGGACAGATTGGCAGAGATCAATAACTGGGAATACGAGTATGTGAGGGCTGACTGGTCAGAGGCGGTGCAAATGTTGGAAGAGGGCGGAATTGATATTCTCCTGCCGACGACATGGGCCAAAGAGCGTGAGAAGACGATGGAGTTTTCTGCGATGGAGGGAGGTTATATGGCTCCCGGCCTTTTTGTAGAGAAAGATAGCAGATACTACTATGAGGACTATCCGAGCTTTAATGGCGCCCGGATCGCAGTGACAGAAGATTCTACAAACAGTGAGGATCTGGCAGTTTTTGCCGAGGAACATCATTTTTCCTATGAAGCTGTTTATATTGCGTCCATGGAGGATAAGATCAAGGCGTTAAATGCTGGGGACGTCGATATGGTGATGTTTAGTGCGGCCAATGAGGTTCCGGAGACCAAACTGATATCCGTGTTGGACGCCAGTCCTTTTTATTATACCGTGAAGAAAGGAAATACCGAGCTTTTGGCGGAACTCAACAGCGGAATGCAGCAGATCATGATGAAGGAGCCGGAATTAGTAAGCGAGGTGTTTGGGAACTGTATCATCGGATCGAACAGCAATGGGATGAACATTGCTTATACTGAAAGGGAACGTGCTTTTATCGGGGATGGAACGAAGATAACAGTAGGATTTTATGAGGACACTGAGCCGTTGGCATATGTGGCATCCGATGGGACATATTCTGGAATTTATATCGAACTTTTGCAAAAAATCAAGGAGAAGACCGGATTGAATATCGAGCTGAAGCCGATCAAGCGTGACGACGATTGGAAACAGCTGGTGAAGGACGGGATGATCAATTTTTACGTTGGTTCTTTAAAAGATATTACGGTAAAGGATGAAGACTTCATATCCACTTCTTCCTTTATGAATTATAAGACGGTTCTGATCACAGAGAATGATTATAAGATGCATGAAAAAGAACATCTGAAGATGGCGCTTACAAAGGGGCGTTCTTATTGGGCAGATAATATGCCGGCCGATTTTGAAAACATCGATGTTACATATTACCGGACGGCACGGGATTGCCTCTTGGCTGTGACAAAAGGAGAAGTAGAAGCCACTCTGTTAAATACGATTGAATTTAATTATCAGTCCAAGAATGCAAGGTTTTCCGATCTCATTCAGTGGGAAAACTACCAGTTTAATTCTGGTACGTGTATGACTGCCTCGAAGGATGTGGATGAGGTTATGTATTCCGTGATGAATAAATCACTGGGGGCATTGAGCGAGACGGAGATTAATGATGTGATCGATACCAATCTGAATATGCCGTATAAAAGTTTGGATCTGATGGATTATTTATACCCGATCAGGTATGTGCTGCTTATTTTGTGTATTTTTCTTATAGCGGCCATAACGGCTGCGAGCCTGGTTTACAGAGCACGCAAAAAGCATGATGTGCTGCTTTATGAAAGTCAGGAAAAGGAGAGACAGCAGTTACAGATCATGGCGGCGCTGAGCCGTGAGTATGTTTCGGTGTATTATGTGAATCTGGATGAAGACAGGTATACGATCGTAAATATTACGAACCAGCTGCGGGGTGAGATTGCCGATGCGGCAAGGCAGTCGAGCGTGTTTTCCCAGACGATGCGCCAGTATACGGATACATACGTGCTTCCGGAATATCAGGAGAGTGTCAGCCGGGTGTCGGAGAGGGAAGCGCTTCTGGAACGGTTCCGGTCAGACAAGGATTTTTCAATCCGCTATCGGGTAAAACCGAATCCGGAAGATCAGGAATTTTTTGAAATGCATTTTGTCGATGTAAGTACTGATGAGAGCGAGCATATTATGGTGCTTGGTTTCCGCTGTGTCGATGAGATCGCACGTGAGGAGATTGAGAAGAAAAAGGCATTGGAGGAGGCGTTTGAGGCTGCCAACAGGGCAAACCATGCAAAATCCGACTTTTTGTCCAAAATGTCGCATGACATACGGACTCCGATGAATGCCATCATTGGTATGACAGCCATTGCGGCGGCACATGTGGACGATAAGGAACGGGTTCAGGATGCGTTAGGAAAAATCACTTCTTCCAGCAGGCATTTGCTCAGCCTGATCAATGAAGTGCTGGATATGAGTAAGATCGAATCCGGGAAAATAAATCTCACGGAAGAGGATATGAATCTTTCCGATCTGCTGAACGATCTGCTTGTCATGGTACAGCCGCAGATCAAAGAGCATGGGCATGACCTTCAGGTACATATTCTCGATATGGAACATGAAGATGTCATCGGCGACCGTCTCCGGGTCCAGCAGGTATTTGTAAATATCATGGGCAATGCTGTTAAGTATACGCCGGATGGAGGAAGACTCCGGCTGACTGTGCGGGAGAAGCCGACCAATAAGAGTTTGTTCGGATGTTATGAGTTTGTTTTTGAGGACAATGGTATTGGTATGTCAGAGGAATATATACAGCACATATTTGAGCCATTTTCACGGGCTGAGGACAGCAGGAGCAGTAAGATCCAGGGAACGGGACTTGGCATGGCGATCACGCATAACATCATACGCATGATGAGCGGACATATCCAGGTAGAAAGCGAACTCGGAAAGGGTTCCAAATTTACCGTTATGATCTTTTTAAAATTGCAGGACAAAAAAAGTGAGTCATTTGAGGAACTCACCGGTCTTCCGGTTCTCGTTGTGGATGACGATCAGATTTGCTGTGAAACGACCTGTAAGATGCTTGATGAGATCGGTATGAGCAGCGAGTGGGTGCTTTCCGGGCAGGAGGCAGTAGAACGTGTGGCCCAAACGCATGAGGCAGAGGATGATTTTTATGCGGTCATCCTGGACTGGAAGATGCCGGGGATGGATGGGCTGGAGACAGCGAAAGCGATCCGTAAGATCATAGGTCCGGAGATTCCACTTATCATTCTTTCTGCCTATGACTGGTCGGAAATCGAAGTGGAGGCGCGGGCTGCCGGCGTGGATGCGTTCCTGAGTAAACCGGTATTTAAGTCAGGGATCAGCAGACTGTTCCATGACTTAAAGAGTGGTGGGAACTCCAATGGTATGGAGCCGCAGTTGAAAAAAGTGACAAAGAGTGAGCATTCCGGGAAAAGAGTGCTTTTGGTAGAGGATATCGAATTAAACCGCGAGATTGCCAGGGAAATCCTTGGAATGACCGGAATCGAGATCGAAGAAGCTGAAAATGGCCAAATGGCAGTAGAGAAGTTCTCTGAGTCTGAAGTTGGGTATTATGATATTATTTTGATGGATGTACAGATGCCGGTGATGAACGGTTATAATGCAACTGCTGCAATACGTGCCATGGACCGGGAAGATGCATCTACGATACCGATCGTGGCGATGACGGCAAATGCTTTTGCGGAGGACGTCCGGGATGCAAAGGCAGCCGGTATGAATGAACATCTGGCGAAACCTTTTGATCTTGGGAAGTTGACAGAAATATTGGAGAGATATCTGGATTAGAGAAGCTTGGATTTCTAATAGCACATGACATTTTATTTCTGTCATACTTGTCAGAAGAAAGAAAATATATTAAAATAAAAGGAGGAGTTTAGTAACTCAGTATAGTATAGCTTTTATATGTGGAGGGTTTGATGAGCAATTATTCATTACTAGAAATCAATGATAAGTATGTTGATGTTCTTCAGGAACTGGGAAACATCGGGGCGGGAAACGCAACCACTGCGATCGCATCGATGCTTTCGATCCGTGTGGACATGAATGTACCGAAGGTGGAACTGCTCGAGGTTTCGAAGCTGGGAGCGGCGATCTGTCCGGAGGATGAGGTCATTGTCGGTGTCTTTCTGGAGATTCAGATGGATATAGAAGGAAGTATGATGTTTTTAATGAAATTAGATTCGGCGCAGTATCTTGTCAACAAGCTTATGATGCGTGATGCTTCCTATGAAGCGGAGTTTGATGAGATGGATATGTCTGCGATAAAGGAGATCGGTAATATTATTGCCGGATCGTATCTGTCTGCGTTATCTACGATGACCAATCTCGTGATTGCGCCGTCGATTCCGTATGTTGCGGTCGATATGGCGGCCTCGGTACTCAGCGTGCCGGCGATTGAATTTGGCCAATATGGCGACTATGCTCTGCTGATCAAGACGGAATTTGGAGATGACGTTATGATCAACGGATACTTTATCCTGATGCCGGAGCAACAATCATATGATAAAATTTTAAAAGGGTTAGGTTTTGAAATATAGAGGTAGTGAAAATGAGCAATATAACAGTTGGAATGGCAGACTTAAACATTGGTAGGGCATCTGACATAATAGTAACAGTGGGGCTTGGTTCGTGCATCGGACTGACTCTGTATGATCCGGTATCCAAGATAGGCGGAATGGTTCATTATATGTTACCAGACAGTACAGCGGTAGCAAACAACAGTAATATTGCAAAATTTGCGGATACGGGTATCCAGGAGCTTTTGAAACGTGTGACATCGGCAGGGGCGAACCGAAGAACTCTGGTTGCCAAGATTGCAGGTGGCGCAAAAATGTTTGCGGTTACACAGACGTCAACCGTGGGAAGCGTTGGAGACAGAAATACCATGGCTGCAAAGCAGATGCTAAGTAAATTAAATATTCGGTTAGTAGCAGAAGATACGGGATTGAACTTTGGGCGTACCGTGGAATTACACTGTGATACAGGAGATTTTTATATTAAAGCAGTAAAAAAGCCGGTTAAAATCATATAACCGGCTGATTGCAGACTAACAGGAAAGTGTTCGGCATCCTGTATTCAGATCACAGTTTCTTGTATAGCCATCGTCTTCGTACAGCACATAGGAACTGCCTTTATATCCGATCAGTTCCATATGGTCGGTATCAAGGTCAGCTACACATTCAGCGGTATTGGCGAGGGGGATACATTTTCCCTGCCGTATAAAAAGCGGAACGACGTTTAGCGGCACAGAGATATAATGGTGTCCCATAGGAAGCATTTCCGTAGAGATTGTGCCGTCCGGGAGAAAGCAGAGGAACATCATTTCTTCCGGGAGGTATACATAACGCCCTTTTGCATTCTGGGTGTACACAGGAGCGATCATGATCTCGTTTGCCAGCATAAGCTGATCCTCAACATTTGCCGCCATAGGATCGTCCGGGTATTCAAATGCCAGCGGCTTAAAATACATATCGTCATTCAGGGCCGCTTTGATATACTCACTGTAAAGATATGGGAGAAGACGGTAGCGGACGCAGACGATGTGCCGGAAGTCTTCGATGTGTTCAAAACGGTAGCATTCCTGATCTCTTGTTCCAAGGGCGGCGTGGTTTCGCATCAATGGGGTAAAGACGCCGAGGGCGAGCCAGCGCAGCAACAATTCTCTGGAGGTGTCTGCACCAAATCCCCCCAGGTCTGCGCCGATATAAAGGAAACCGCACATATTCAGGGAGGGCAGCATTTTCAGGTTCAGAAGGATATGTGACCACCATGATTTATTGTCACCGGTCCATATGCCGCCATAGCGGTGCATGCCAATATAAGAGGAACGGGAAAAGAGGAGACAGCGTTTTTCCGGGGAAATGTTCTGCAGAGCTTCTCCGGCCGCTCTTGTCATATAAAAGCCATACAGGTTATGGAGTTTGTCATGGCGAACCATGTTACCATTTATATTATGATAGAAGGATGCGTAATCCGAAGGGTGATTGGCCAGCGCCAAAAGCTGGTCCCGCATACTCCAGACCGACTCTGTAGTCTCTGGCTGTTCGATAAAGGCTTTCATAGCCTTTTTTATTTTCCGGATGCCATTCGGTGTATAGAACATAGCCGGTTCGTTCATATCATTCCAAAACCCCTCGATTCCCTGATCTGTCAGAAACCGGTATTTCGAACCGAACCACTGGCGTACTTCCGGATTGAGGAAGTCAGGAAAATGAGTATATCCCGGCCAGACGGCTGCGACAAAATCAGTGCCATCCTCTCTTTTGCAAAAATAATTATGGTTTACCCCTTCTTCGTATATATCATAATTTTCCTCGATCCGGACTCCGGCGTCGATAATGGGGATAAGACGTATATTGTCGTTTTTCATTTTCTTGACAAATGCCGGAAAATCAGAAAATTCATCATTCACTGTGAAATCTTTATAACCTTCCATATAATCAATATCCATATAGATCATATCGATGGGAATGTGATTTTTTCTGTAACCTCTTGCCACCTCAAGAAAATCCTCTTTTGTGCGGTACCCCCAGCGGCTCTGTCCGAAACCGAAAGCGAACCTGGGTGGAATATAACTTCTTCCGATCATTCTACGAAATTGTTTTGTGATGTCATAGGCATTTTCGCCCCCGATCATATACAGATCCAAGTCGGCATATTCGCATTGGATGACGAGTTCATCCATCCTCGTATAACCGATGTCAAAGGTGAGGAAGGAGGGATAATCCACATAAATACCAAAGGTGTCTGTGCCGGAGATGATGATAAAATTATGCGCTCCATATAAGGATACCGTATCTTCCAGATGATTCGGATTGTCACTGCAATTGCTCGTATAAAGAAATCCCCGTTTGTTGATTCCGCGGTTTGCTTCCCCCAGACCGTATACGATATCTTCCGGGTCCATGTGATAAGTAAAGCAAAAGCCGTCAGTCAGGTCGATGCTTCCATATTCAGGCGCTCTGTCCGATACTTCCACAGGGGTGATAATGCTCTCTGTCTGAAATGGCGTGCCGAATGTATATTTTCTGATCATATCTCCAGATCCTCCTTTTTGCCTTTCTCTTAGTATATACATTTTTGCCAGAAAAGTAAAACAAAAAGGTCAGGGAATAAGTGATGGAGTAAAGATTTAGACAGTTAATAAAAAAATTAAAAGAGTATTGGTTCCT
>CAZOIF010000062.1:0-17592 GCA_964579975.1 uncultured Eubacterium sp.
TTGTACAGGTAAATCCACGGATTTACAATTGTGAGGTCACTTCATATTGTCTCCTCCATCGTCGTCACTATCGAAAGTACTCTCGTTCTTTTTCTCCAACTCTTTCCGGTTCCTATCGATCCATTTTCCCGCCCGGTCGATCTCCTCCTGTTTCACCTCTCCCAGCTCATTTGTCTTGTAAATAACGTCCTCTTCCATATCCTCTGGTACCTTTCCATATAAGCCTCCGATCAGATAATACTGATCGGCCTCATCTCCTTTTCCAAGCATGAGGTAATACATCTTTTCTGTTTGCATTTTCTGATAGCCACCTATATGATAAATAATATCATAGTCCGCATCATACGAAATTTCTTCTGCAATGACAATCTTATCTCCTGCCTGATACTCTTTCTCACCAGCTTTTATCTGATCCTGAATTTCAAATTCCGCCATCAGATTGTATGTATCACCTTCAAACTGCGGCTCCCTCAAATATTCACGAACTTTTTTTCCGTATACGATACAATCGGACTGCTCCTCCATCACCTGATAGGTAGAGCAGTCATTTACCATCATACTCTCTGAAACAGAATGCTTTCTCTTTTCATCCGCAATTAGGGAAACATCAATTTTTTTCCGATCTGCTTCCTCTGTTGTCTCCTGTACTGTTTCATTTTGGGATACTTCTGGTTTTTCTCCACATCCTGTGTATAGTACACATCCGGTCAATAATAAAATAAATACATATTTTGCTTTCAAGCTTAAGTCCTCTCTCCTTTGATCAAATATTGTTACTCGATTTTTATTATCCCATAATTATTGCACATGGTTTCTGTGCATCCCAAGTTGCGAAGCAACTTGTATGGCTCAGCTCTGCTGAGACTATTATATCACATTCTAACACGGATTTCTCCCTCTGATGACAGACGACCAAAATATGCGATAGACGACAAATAATAATATAAAAACTGTTATTTCAAAATGGATATCTCTGCACAATGCTCTTCGGCTACTCCCATACCAGTCTGTGTATACATAAGAGGTGTATGCTTTTCTGTTATTTCCCTCTCCTGACGATCGTCCGAATCATCTGGCTCATTTCTATTTTGTTCTTTTTCGGTCTTTTTGTCTTCTTCTTTTTTCTTTGCAAGCGTCTCCTCACGGGCTTTCTTTTCTCTATCCCGGAGTTCTTCCTTTTCCTCTTCCATCCCCCGGTCTGCCTCTTCTTTATAGTCTTCTGCCCTTCCCGTAAATTCTGTGACATATCCCATCGACCGATTCATCGTTGCAATGTCTCCCCTTCTTTCAGCCTCACGGTATACCCTCATGGGAACTTCCGTCATTTTAATATTGGTTCCGGCGCCTAACAGGCCCTCCATCGTTTTTAAATTCATATCCGTTTCCCCCTTTATCAGATTCTATTTTATGTTTCGTCCGATCTCAACGATGGATTATAAGATTGTCTTATATGGTCGCTTTCCGGTCATAAACGTTGATCTGGAAGCGGTGGAGGAATGAGGACAGAAATAGAAAAAACACCGGCACGTATTTCCAATTCAACAACCCCATTATATTTTAATGCCGCATCCCGGATATTTGATAATCCAATTCCCGTCATCCCCTTGTTTCTTTTCTTTGAAACATATGTCTCACGGATTTCCTGTAAATGAGTTCCGTTTTTTATTTTCAATAAAAAGAACTGATCAGCCATTTCTGCCTGTACCTCGATAAATTTTTCCGAAGGTTCCTGTAATCGGTCACACTCCTCAATGGCATTGTCAATGGCATTTCCCAGTATAATGCAAAGATCAATTTCCTCTACATAGAAATTCCCTGGTATGTGTACATGACAACTCCATCGGATATTTTTTTCCCGGCTCTCCTTTTGTTTCTGGTACAGCAGGGCATTTACCGCTTTATTTCCCGTAACCGGCTCCTCCGGCTCAAATGCTCCAAGCGCAGCCATCTGATCCAGATAATGTGCCATTTTTTCATATTCACCACTCTTTAAAAGGCCCTGTAGGCTTATCATGTGGTTTTTCATATCATGCCGCAATCGTTCCATCTGTTCATACTGGGTTTCAAGTGCCTGATATCCCTTCACTTCCCATTCATACTGCTCCCGTTTTCTTTGTTCCCGCTCGATCTTTTCCATACCAAAAAGATACCAGCCCGCCGCACACGAAAAAAGCAGCATCAATATACAAACTGCTCCGTGGCTGAAAAGCTGGTTATGATATAAACTATAGTTTTCCCCTCCACTAAATAAAATCCCTTTACTCGCGCACTGATTAAAAAGATCTGTGACAACGATAATGACAAGAAACGGAATCGTCTGCACAATATACCACTGCCTTTGTTTTTCCTCAAAGGCAGTGTCAAACCATTTCAACAAAAAAAGACTGCTCACTGCGCCTGTCATAGATTTTATAAAAAATATTCCATTTCCTTCCCAGATACCGGGAACTGGATTACTTTCCTGTTTTATAACATGACGAAAAACGAGAATACAAACACATATAAACGAGTCCGTAAAATTCCCCACCAGCATTTTCATCAGGATCAGAAGCACTGCCATCCATATTTTCTTTTGTAACTGTGCCTGATAAAACAAGACGACCGTCCCTGCAAAAAATATATGCCACGATAACTCGACGACCATATAGGAAATCATCCCTGTTTCACTAAATTTCGCGAAAAAAATATACCCGAGAAAAAGTATGACAGCCAGCGCGATTTCCCTCATCCCAAACTTCATAAGATCCCTCCGTTCCGTTTCATATAACAGAGCATTTTTTCACAAAAGTCCGGATATCTTCTCCGGGAGATCAAAATCCGCTCTCCATTATCTAAAACTGCCTCCTGCCGGTTATAACCACTGATGTGTCTGAGATTCACAAGAAAGCTTTTATGGCACCGGAAAAACTCTTTGTCACACAGAGTTTTTTCAATGCTTCCAAGCTGTTCATAATAGATAAAAATATCATCCTTTCCATGTACAGAAATCTTTCTTCCCCTCACTTCAAAATAATAAATATCCTCTAAAAATAACTTCTTTTTTTCTCTCTCTTTATTTACAATAATAAACCCCTGCTCCTTTTGCTTCCCCTTTTCGACCGCCCTTTGTAATACGTGTTTTAGCTTCTTTTCATCGACTGGTTTTACGAGATACCAAAATGCCTCTACCTCATAGGACTCAAATACATATTCCCGGCTTGATGACAAAAAGATCAGTATTTTCCCAAGGGATTTCTCACGACATAATTTAGCAGTTTCCATCCCATCCATATCCTGCATGATAATATCCAGAAAAATAAGATCAAATTGTTCGGATGACTGCAGCAGTTCTTCTCCACTGTGAAAGCGTCGTACCGTGCATGGAATGTGCATTTCGGCAAGTACTTCCTGTATTTTTTTACAGATCTGGATATTTTCCATCACCTCATCATCGCATACTGCGACCGCAAGCATTGTGTTCACCTTCCTTCACATTTATATCGGCAAAGCTGGATGCATTCTTCGTCCGGATGTCATAAACGGTAACTTTCCTGTTATAAACGCAAAATAACCAGTAAGCCGTAGGAAACAGACGCAAGCGATCCTGCTGAATGTTTCTTACGGCTTACCAGTTATTTTATGCTTTATGGAAAGATTTCATTTGCGAAGCAAATATCATCCTTTTTTATTATAATTGATCAGGCAGCCTTTCAGAATGATTTCGCGCTCATCATCCGTCAGCGCCCCGAGATGAAGTTCCATCTCTTTCATACCCTTATTTGCCACATAGGCCTTTACTGTATCATTCTTTTCCTGTATTGCCTTTTTGATATCTTTTACAAAGATATAGTCGTCCTTATCAAAAGGAAGTTCACCATCAAACACAAAAGGAAGCATTCCCCAGTTGATCAGATTCGAGCGGTATCTCTTTGTCGCATACTCCCTGGCGATATTGGCCATTCCGCCGAGAACTCTCTGGCAGCTCGCCGCCTGTTCTCTCGCCGAACCATCACCCGGTTTTACCGCAAAGATCACACTTCCAATTTCTGTCTGTTCCGGAACAACATCAAATTTTTCAGAGACTGCCGCATACACATTCTTCAGTTCTGGATCTACTGCATAGATATCTTCTCCAGCGAGACGTGCCTTTTCTGCTTTCTGCACTTCTTTTGCTTTTCCTACATAAGCCGGATCCTTTCTGGAAAGCGTAAACTCAGCCAGACCAAGCGGATTGGAACGGTAGGAGGATGTCTCCCCCGAAGGAATCAGCTCATCCGTCGTTGTAACCGGATCATGGATCATAGAGACAGCCTTTAAGAGCACATGATCCGTCAATGGGAACATTTCCGGCCAATCCACGATATTCGGACCAAACTTGATCTCAACCGATGGATCTGCTTTACCCGTGCCATCATAAACACGGTTTTCATAAATACTCTTATCAAAGAAATATTTCGGCTTTTTGAAATTCACATCAACATCGGTCGCTGCTGTCAGATAGCCCTGATTTGCTGCTGTCGCTGCGATCGAACGTGCATCCATAAGAGCCACTGATGCAATCTGTCCGCTTGTTACCTTAGAACCTTCACGGTTCGGGAAGTTACGTGTCGAGTGGCGGATGCTGAGACCTTTATTGGATGGTACATCTCCGGCACCAAAACATGGTCCACAGAACGCAGTACGGACCGTCGCCCCTGTCGCCATCAGATCTGCAATCGAGCCATTCTTTACGAGTTCCATAAATACCGGCTGGCTGGCTGGATAAACACTCAGCGAAAATTCGTCTGCACCGATGAATTTACCGCGGAGAATATCTGCCGCATCACAGATGTTTTCAAAACCACCACCGGCACAACCGGCGATCACACCCTGCTCCACATACAGTTTTCCATCATGGATCTTATCTGTCAGGGTAAAATCAATATCTTTATTATTATCAAGGCTCACGAGTGCCTTCTTTTCTACATCGCGCAAGACATCTTCGAGATTCGCATTTAACTCTTCGATCGAATATACATTGCTCGGATGGAACGGCATAGCGATCATCGGTTTGATCGCAGACAGATCTACCTCGACCACGCCATCATAATAGGCCACCTTTTCCGGTGCAACCTCTGCAAAATCTGCACTTCTGCCATGAATATCATAAAATTCCTTTACCTGGCTGTCTGTGCGCCAGATCGAGGAAAGACAGGTCGTCTCGGTCGTCATAACATCTACACCGATCCGGTAATCCACACTGAGGTTATCAATTCCATCACCGACAAATTCCATTACCTTATTGTTTACATATCCATTCTCAAAGACAGCGCCAATGATTGCCAAGGCAATATCCTGCGGGCCCACGCCCTTCTCTGGTTTCCCGGTCAGATGAACTGCTACGACACCCGGCATCGGAATATCATAGGTCTGCTCCAGAAGCTGTTTTACGATCTCCGGACCTCCTTCGCCCATCGCCATCGTACCAAGTGCGCCATATCTGGTATGGCTGTCTGAACCAAGGATCATTTTTCCACCGCCTGCCAGCATTTCTCTTGCAAACTGATGGATGACTGCCTGATGCGGAGGCACATAGATTCCACCATATTTTTTTGCACACGAGAGTCCAAAGACATGGTCATCCTCATTGATCGTCCCTCCTACCGCACATAAACTGTTATGACAGTTTGTCAGCACATAAGGAACAGGAAATTTCTCAAGTCCCGATGCTCTTGCCGTCTGCAGGATACCCACGAATGTTATATCATGGGAAGTCAGTTTATCAAACTTGATTTTTAACTGATCCATATTCCCGGAAGTATTGTGCGCCTTTAAAATACGATACGCCATCGTACCTTTGGCAGCTTCGGATTTATCCGTCTTTACACCGGTCTTTTTTTCTACTGCTAAAAGGGCTTCGCCACCATCCGGAATCAGTTCTGTTCCGTTTACAAGATATGCTCCACCTTCATATAAATTTATCATCTGCTTCTCTCCTTTGCTACAATGTCGATGAAATCTATTTCCTTCTTACCATCTCGATTCAATATTATACTTCCAAACACAAAATATTGCAAATAGATTTTAAAACGATATTGTATTTTAAAATGAATTGTTGTACAATGTTAGAAAATGATTTTGTGAGGTAACTTTATGCGACATATTATGAATGCACTTGATCTGTCCGTGAATGAGTTGGATGATCTCATTTCGCTTGCGGAACAGATCATGGAAAATCCCGATAAATATTCCGAATGCTGTAAAGGGAAAAAACTGGCTACCTGTTTTTATGAACCAAGCACACGAACAAGACTTAGTTTTGAGGCCGCTATGCTTAATCTTGGCGGAAGTGTTCTTGGTTTTTCTTCTGCCGATTCGAGCTCTGCTTCCAAGGGAGAGAGTGTAGCGGACACAATCCGTGTCATCTCCTCCTATGCCGATATATGTGCCATGCGTCATCCCAAAGAAGGTGCTCCTCTCGTAGCATCCATGTACTCCTCGATTCCGGTCATCAATGCAGGTGATGGCGGACACAATCATCCGACGCAGACTCTGACTGATCTTCTGACGATTAAAAATCTGAAAGGTCATTTTGATCATTTAAAAATCGGTTTTTGCGGAGATCTCAAATTTGGACGCACCGTCCATTCCCTGATCGACGCCATGGTCCGCTATCCTGATGTGGAATTTGTGTTGATCTCTCCACCGGAATTAAAGATCCCGGATTATCTTCGAAAAGAAACACTGGATGAAAACAACATCCCATACAGAGAAGTTAGTGATCTCGATGCCGTCATCGGCGAACTGGATCTCCTCTACATGACCAGGGTTCAGAGAGAGCGCTTTTTTAATGAGGAGGATTATATCCGGTTAAAAGACAGTTTTATTCTTGATGCACAAAAAATGAAGCTTGCGAGAAAGGACATGCTCGTACTCCACCCGCTCCCAAGAGTGAATGAAATCTCCACGGAGGTGGACGATGATGAGCGTGCCGTATATTTCAAACAGGCCCAGTATGGTGTCTACATACGGATGGCACTCATTTTGACACTGCTTGGTATAACCGTAAAATAGAATCTGATACAAAGTTTCGTTTACAGAAATGGAGGGAATTATGTTAAATATCGGAGGACTGAATCAGGGTGTCGTCATCGACCATATAAAGGCCGGACACGCCATGGAAATCTATCATTATCTGAATCTGGAAAAATTCGATTGTAGTGTTGCGATCATAAAAAATGCAAAAAGCAATAAAATGGGAAAAAAAGATATTATAAAAATTGAGGGGCCTCTGCGTGTCGATCTTGATATTCTGGGTGTTCTTGATGAACACATCACGATCAACATCATTGAAAATGATGAAATCGTAGAAAAACGCACGCTAAACCTTCCCAACGTAGTTACAAACATTATCAAGTGCAAAAATCCGCGTTGTATCACTTCCATCGAGCAGGAGCTTCCTCACCGCTTCAAACTGACGGATAAGAAAAACCGGATCTACCGCTGTATGTACTGTGAACAGAAATTTAAAGGGCAGTTTAATTAATTGGCTGACACCGTCAGACTGATCGGTCCTTCTTGTAAGTCGGTATATATTTTTTCCGGATCTTCGGATTTCAGTTTCCTGACTGATGTTTCGATTTTCCGGATTTTTTTTATGTCTTCTTCGAGTATGCCGGCAATTTCTTCTATTGTCATACCGTTACGTTTCATTTTTATAACGATACAAATTAATGCCAGAGCCTCCCCCTTTTCTATCCCTTCTTCATGAATCATCTGCATATGCTGTTCCTGATCATACTCAAAGATACTCATCTGGACCACCTCCGAACGATTTTTTATAAGGAAGTCTGCAATATATCCTTCCTCGATACATTCCATGACTGCCCGGTCTACGGCTTGTGCCATAGGCATTTCCCTCTTATAGTTCCTCACCTTATCCACATACATCATATAACCAGATAAAGGTTTACATTGTTCCATTAATTTTGTGTTATAACCTGAGTTGATATTTAATTGCAGCACAATAAGTTCAAGACTGGCATCCCCTGTTTGTTTGTGATACAGATCGGACAGGCGAAGCAGCTTCTTTTCCGGCTGTTCCATGTCCCCATTATAAAAAACAATAAACCGTGGTGTCGGTATATGCACAGCTTTTCCTGCATAAAGATTTGAGTTCCTTATTATCCTTTCATACAATCTGGCTACATAAAACAAATCTCTAAGAGGCATATTAGGATTTACTGTAGACTGATGCTCATAAAGATTTAAATTAAAATCCAGAACACAGGATACATCATTTTTCATATTTAAGTAAATCGCATTTTCTAATGTGTTTACTTCCAGTTCATCCGAGTTCTCATAATGCGTCTGGTTTATTGCATTAAATAACATAAGCAACTCTTCTTTTTCCCGAAACAGCATACGAAACACCGTATCTTTATAGGTGCGGACTGTACCAGAAGCGAATACGCCACCTTCGTTTTGCTCATTCATTTGCCCTGCAAATGACATTTCCTTTGTCTCTCTTTCTTTCATATGATTTCCTCCCATTTATACAGACGAGAAACAAAGTTATCTGTGCTTTTCTAACCATTTTCTAAAAAGCCAACTCGGCTTTTATAGTCAAAGCATTTCTAGTGTCCCCGCCTAAATTTATTGTGATTTAAGCAAGAACAATCCCAGATTAATATATTTTGAAAAACAGAAATCAGATATATACCAGATAGTAAACTTGCTTATTGCTATAATAGCATGTGTTCTTCCAAATTGCAAGCAAAACTTTTTAAAAATATCCCCCTGACAATTGAACCCTTTCTGTCAGGGGGAACTTCTTATCTTCCTATTCCTGTTGCAACAGCAGAACAACAGATTTTTCTCATTCGGACATAGCGCCCAAATGGACACCCTGTATGTTTTTTAAAAACATCTCTTATGTGTGCCATGGAATAGCCCATTGCCTGTTCTAATGTCCCATCATTTATTTTTCCGTCATGAATATGCGCTTCGATGTAACACATTACTGCACGGATATGAACCGGAAACCCCATATTTGTAATTCCTTTCTGCACCCACTTCGTCCAATACATAAAACCAGGTGCGGTTACATTTTCATCGCGATGCCAATAAGTTTGTCCGAACTTATTTCATATCATAAACAATATGATACGATATTTCTTGACTTTTTTAAGGATGCTCCGGGAATCTCATACCCCAATTCTTCCAGCATCTCAAGATCTGTCTGGATGGATATTCCCATCGTAGTCAGAAAATCTCCGCTGATCGCCGCATTTGCCCCGGAGCGAAAACAGGATCTCCCTTTGTCGGACAAATACTCGCGCCCCGCCGCAAGACGTATGAAAGCATCCGGCAGGGCAAACCGCAGAATGGCAATAATTCTACACATGTCGTCTTCCCTTAGAGGAAGAGCACCCTCAAATGGAGTTCCCTCCACCGGATCCAGCATATTTACAGGGATCGATTTTACGCCAAGTGCCCTTTCTTCCAGTGCCAGTTCAATCCGGTCCTCCATCGTCTCACCTACACCAAAGAGCGCTCCGCTGCACACACGAAGACCGGCATCATGGGCGGCACGTATGACCTCCTTTTTTTCCTCATAAGAATGGGTGGTGCATAATGATGAAAAAAATTTCTCCGAACTCTCGAGATTATTATGAACCATCTGCATTCCCGCATCCCTCAGTTTTTCCAGTCTCTCTCTGTCAAGAAGCCCGAGAGAACCGCAGATCCTCAAATTCGTTTGCTTTCGCAACTCTCTCACCGTCACACAAAGCTGCTCCGTATCTGCCATAGAAAGAACTCGGCCCGATGAGACCATGCCATATGCCATGATATTCTTTTTTTCTTTCTCGACAGCATCCCTCACAAGTTCCTCTTTGGAAAGAAGTGAAAAATGAGGGATTTCTTTGCTGGAGCGGTTGGCACAGGACTGGGCGCAGAACCGGCAGTCCTCCGGGCATGCACCTCCCTTTGCACTGATCACAGCACAAAGATCAAAGGCATTTCCGCAGAAATGCCTCTGTATCTCATCCGCTGCCTGACAGAGCTCGTCCAATGGTTCACCAACAAGTTCCATCAGTTCTTCTTTTTTTAACATACCACCGTCAAATAGTTTTTTCTGATACTGTTCCAATTTCTTCATAATGATTCATCACCTTTAAAAGTGGTTTTGCGACAACACTTGCCACGACACATTTTACTGCATCCAGAGGAAGAAACGGCGCACATCCGGTCAGAAATGCAGCCTTTAAAGACAGTCCGGTCACCGCTACCATCCAGCCTACCGCAAAGGTATATAGAACTGGAATCCCCACAAAAACCGTTACCAGCGCATACCGCAAAACATTATATTTCTTCCCTTTCAGGAATGCGATCAGCAGGACCGCCACAAGAAAACCGATAAAAAAGCCGCCTGTTGGCCCAAACAAATAATTTAATCCTCCTTTTCCACCATTAAATACCGGAACACCGATCGCTCCCAGCAAAATATAAACAAGTATGGCTATCCCCGCTTCAAGGGGCGAAAGCAACAGGGCAATCAGGTTTACTGCTAATGTCTGCAGACTGAGTGCAGCTACGGCAAATGGCAGTGGGATCACGATATAAGACGCCACGATCAAAAAAGCCGTCATAAATGTAACCTTTGTGATCATCCGTGTTCTTTTTGAAACATTCATAATGTCAACCTCTCTTATTTTTGAGTTGACATTAGTATAGCAATAGCAACAAAAAATGTCAACCACAAAACATAAATGGTTGACATTTTTATGAGTTCTATCATTTCCCGGATACTATTAAAACAATCCCGTGATCCGCCCGGTATCATCGACATCGATCCGCTCTGCCGCCGGCACTTTCGGAAGTCCCGGCATCGTCATGATCGTTCCCGTGATCGCTACGACAAATCCGGCTCCGGCTGATACATATACCTCGCGGATATGTATCGTAAAATCTTCCGGCCGCCCAAGAAGTGACGGATCATCTGAAAGCGAATACTGGTTTTTCGCCATACATACCGGCATATCTCCAAACCCAAGTTTCTCAAGCCGGTCAAGCTCCTTCTCCACAGCCTTATCATATACGACATCTCTCGCACCGTATATTTCTTTTGCCACGGTTTCAATCTTTTCCCGTAACGAAAGAGAATCTTCATACAAACACTGAAAATGGCTTTCTTTCGTATCGATTGTTTCCACTACTTTTCTGGCGAGTTCAAGTCCGCCCTCTCCTCCTTTTTCCCACACCTGGGATAAAGCGAACTCACAGCCCCGCTCCTCACAGAATTTCTTTACATATGCCAGTTCCGCATCTGTATCTGTCACAAACTGATTCAGTGTAACAACGCAAGGCACATGATATTTGGCAATATTTTCAATGTGTTTTTCCAGATTGACGATTCCTTTTTTCAGAGCCTCCAGATTTTCTTCTGCCAGATCGCTCTTCGCTACACCACCGTTATATTTTAACGCCCTCACCGTAGCCACAAGTACGACAGCATCCGGACTGAGGCCACCCATACGGCATTTGATATCAAAAAATTTCTCCGCTCCGAGGTCTGCGCCAAATCCCGCCTCTGTGATCGTATAATCCGCCAGTTTAAGAGCCGTTCTCGTCGCACGCATGCTGTTACAGCCATGAGCGATATTAGCAAATGGGCCGCCGTGTACGATCGCCGGTGTATGTTCCAATGTCTGGATCAGGTTTGGCTTTAATGCCTCTTTTAATAAGGCCGCCATCGCACCTACCGCATTCAATTCCTTCGCAGTCACCGGTTCCCCATCATAGTTATAGGCAACGATAATACGCCCCAACCGCTCTTTCAGGTCCATCATATTTTCTGCCAGACAAAGAATCGCCATGATCTCAGACGCTACTGTAATGATAAAATGATCCTCTCTTGTCACACCGTCTGTCTTTCTGCCAAGTCCGACCGTGATATTTCTGAGAACACGGTCATTCATATCTTCACAGCGTTTCCATACAATCTGCTTCGTATCGATCCGAAGTGTATTTCCCTGCTGGATATGGTTATCTAACATCGCCGCTAAAAGATTATTGGCAGACGTAATCGCATGAAAATCTCCGGTAAAATGAAGATTGAGCTCATCCATCGGAACCACCTGTGCATATCCACCGCCGGCAGCGCCCCCTTTAACACCAAAACAGGGTCCAAGAGAAGGTTCTCTCAGAGCGATGACCGCTTTCTTGCCCAGTTTATGCATCGCCTGCCCAAGACCGACCGTCGTCGTTGTCTTTCCCTCTCCCGCCGGGGTGGGATTGATCGCTGTCACTAAAACGAGTTTCCCATTCGGGTTATCCTTCACCTTTTCCCATAGATCATCGGTCAGCTTCGCCTTGTATTTTCCATACAGATCGAGATCCTCTTCCGAAATATCCAGTTTTTCTGCCACCTTTTTGATCGGTGCAAGCTCTGCCTCAAGGGCAATATCAATATCTGACTTCATCATATACCTCCTAGTATCATGTTAAGAAATCGTAAATCATGCATGAGTACGCACCTCAAAGCCTACGGCTTTTTCGGTGTTCGTTGACACTCACATACTATGCATAAGCACTCACTCCGAAACCTGCGGTTTCTCCATGTTCGTTAGACTCACATAGACTTCTTAAGAATACAATTTGTCTGCAAGCAGACATCGTATTCTTAAAAGTCTGCGTTCGTGCTTATGCGTTCATTATACCACAATATAGTGATATTTCAATGTCTTTTTACACAATATGTAGTTTTTCTTTCACCACATACCGGACATACTGCGCAACGATATCGATCTCCGGTGCACAGCGGTATAGCATTCTTGCCCCCACGACGTCCTCAATCTCATTCAGTATCATCTGATCTTCCTGATCCAGTATAAAATCAATACCCGCCATCCCAAAATCAAATTTCCTTATAACACGCTGTACAATTTCCTTCTGGGAGGCATCCAGAGGATACAGCGATACTTCTGCCCCTCTGGAATAATTGGCACGGAAATCCTCCAAGGAGCTGCGCATAACAGCCGCTATGATCTCCTGTCCGATCACATAGACCCTCAGATCCCTGCCCGGACTTCCCGTCTGCACCATCGGCTGGATCACAAAATCCTGATCCGGCATTTCCCTCATAATTCTTTCTCTCTCATTGGAGAATGAAAATACCTGGCTTCCTCCATGACCATTTACCGACTTCAGCACAAAATCTTCCGCCTGTCTGATAAGACGACGCTCTTGTTCTTCATGTGTAGAATACTCGAAACACTCCAGAAAATATGTGCGCAAACTCTCCCTGTCCTGTCCCAAAATGTAAGAAAGATCTGTACAGCCAAAAGACAATAACGGAACGGAAAAAACGGTTTCTTTCAGATAGGCAAGCGTCTTTCCCTTATCGTTACAGATCTGACTCACCAGATAGGGATTAAACACAGGGATCTTCCGCTCCTCAAAAAATCGGTTGAGTTCCGGATCAATCGTCCGCACAAGTGCAAATACCGGCGTTTCACCGCCGGTAATCCGTTTCTTTACACAATCGCCATAAACGGCCTCTACCCCGATCCCATACGGGGCACAGGCGGTTTCATACAATGTAACATAATCCTTATTTTTTGCCAGTCCCTCCCTGTCATATACCATCCACATCTTCATGCGTTATCCCCGTTTCTGCGATGAAATGTATTTCATGATATGTTCTGCCGTATTTACCCCGGTGCAGTCATACAGATTTTTAAAATGGGCATTGGAATTTACTTCACATACCACAAACCCATTTTCGGCAAACAAAAGATCCACACCGCCAAAATCACAGCCAACTGCCCGGCACGCCCGGATCGCCAATTCACATGCCTTTTTATCCGGCTCATACTGCTCTTTACTGCCGCCATATGTAATATTCGCCCGGAAATCCTTATCCGAAAAACGCCGCATTGCCGCAATAACCTGATCTCCGACCACCTGGATCCGGATATCCTGCCCATGGCTGGTGCTGATATATTTCTGGAAAAGAAATGGCGTATGCTGAAGATCGCTTACGATCTTTTTCATCTGTTTGCGGTCATCCACCTTATAAACCTGTTCCCCAAAAGAGCCAAATGCTTCTTTAATGATCATCGGATATCCGAGCCCGGCCTCAAACCGCTTAATAAATTCAAGCGATGGAAATCCGATATTTTCATATGTCATCGGCGCAGAAACTGTCTGCGGGATCGGAAGTCCTGCCTCTAAAAGCGCTGTATACGTCTTTCTCTTATCATCACAGATTTCAATCGCCTTGCTGCTGTTATATACCGGAATCCCCGATAATTCAAGGTATCTTGCAAGAATGATATCTTTGTCCCAGAAAAGCACGAAATCCGGCTTTTTAACTGCCTTATTCATCTCGAACATACCAGTATAAATCTCAGAATTAAATACCACCTTTAACTGAATCTGATATTTTATCGCCGCTTCCGTAAACATATTGGTAAGCTCTGAAAACTTATTCGTATACAAAAAACCATTTACTATGATCCATCCGTTCATACTCATCCCTCACTCTCCAGATAATTTTCAAACTGCTCCATCGACATCAGTATCGTTCTCGGCTTTGTTCCCTCCTCGGGACCGACCACACCTGCCTCACAGAGCTGATCCATGATTCTTGCCGCCCGGTTGAAGCCGATGCGGAATACTCTCTGCAGCATCCCAATCGAAGCCTTATCTTTTTCGATGATAAATCGTCCCACCTCAACAAACAACTCATCCTGCTCACTGCCTCCCGGCGCATTTCCTGCAGCTCCCGCTTTATTCCCAACCGGGTTGGCATCGATATGTTTTGTCACCTCTTCGTTGTAAGAAGGCTCTGACTGCTGTTGTTTTAAAAATGCTACCACGCCATCCCTCTCTTCATCCGAGACAAAGGCTCCCTGGATGCGGACCGGTTTCGGATAATCCTGAGGCGCAAAAAGCATATCACCATTTCCAAGAAGTTTCTCCGCTCCGGCACTGTCGATGATCGTCCGCGAATCGATTGCAGAAGAAACCGAAAGTGCGATCCTCGATGGGATATTGGCCTTGATCAGTCCGGTAATGACATTGACGGACGGACGCTGCGTCGCTAACACAAGGTGGATTCCAGCCGCCCTTGCAAGCTGTGCGAGACGGCACACCGCATCCTCAACCTCACCTGGCGCTACCATCATAAGGTCCGCAAACTCGTCAACGATAATGACGATCTGGCACATTTTCTCATAAGTATTATCTTCATTGTGTTTCAAGCCTTTTATTTTCTTATTATAGCTCTTAATGTCCCTGACTCCGAGCTCTGCAAATTTGTTGTAACGTACGGTCATCTCCTGAACCGCCCAGTTTAAGGCCGCCGATGCCTTTTTCGGATCCGTGACGACAGGAATCATCAAATGGGGGATATCCGCATATGCGGTCAGCTCGACCATCTTCGGATCCACCATGATAAATTTCACCTCATTTGGATCAGCTTTGTACAAAATACTCATGATCAATGTGTTGATGCAGACGGATTTTCCGGATCCCGTCGCACCCGCCACAAGCATGTGGGGCATTTTAGCAATGTCCGTCACGATCGTTTTTCCGCTGATATCCTTTCCTACGGCAAAGGACACTTTCGATTTTGCGCTCTGAAATTCCCTGCTCTCAAGAAGTTCCCGGAGTGTCACCATGTTCCTCGTGGCATTCGGGACTTCGATACCCACTGCCGCTTTCCCCGGAATCGGAGCCTCGATCCGGATATCGGAAGCAGCCAGACTCAGTTTGATATCATCTGCCAGCCTTGTAATACTGCTCACCTTCACACCCTGTTCCGGCACCAGTTCATATCTTGTGACACTCGGCCCGCAGCTCACATCGCCCATCTTTACTCTGACCCCGAAACTCTCAAGGGTATCCTGCAGCTTAGCTGCCGTCTCGAGAAGGTCCGCATCAGTGAGTCCCTTTCCACCGGATTTTGGCTTTGAAAGAAGATCGAGTGACGGAGATATATATGTATTTTCTTTTTGTTCTGCCTTTGGTGACGGTTTTTGTATTTCCGCCTGAATCTGATCTACATCGTTCTCAAGCTGTGTGTGATCCGTTTTTTTAGTGGCCGTCTTTGTTTCCTCTTTCTTGGGTTCTTCTTTCTTTATTTCCGCTTTCTTTTTCTGACCAAATTTCGTTTCAAGTTCTTCCTGATAGACCGGTTGCTCTTCCGACGCAGGCGTATCGTTTCGGATAATGGAAATATTCGGAATACCATTTTTTTTCACATTTTCCTGCTTTTCCGGCATATCCTCTTTTATTTCTGTATTCGCAACATTCTCTGCCTTCTTGCCCTTTCCGGCTCGCTTCTTGTCCTGCTTTTCTTTCTTTGCCGCCCTCTTTTTCTCAAAAGTATGTACTTTCATCTGCCGTTCGGGCACATCTGCCTCATTTTCTTCGTAAGGTTCATACTCCACGTATTCCCCGGAAGCTGCTTTCTTTTCCTCATACAGATCCCGGATCGCCGCAAAGATCAGCTTTCTCGTGATCAGCATAATAAACAGAAGGGTAAGGCCGAGAATGATCACAAAAGAACCTGCCCTCCCCGCGATCAGCATAAGCAGATAAGAAAGCACGCCTCCCAGAAATCCCCCTCCGATGCGCTCGCTGCTACAAACTTTAAAAATTTCGATCAATCCGTCTGCTTTGCTGTCGATCACCCATTGGAAGAGCCCGCATATACATATGTACAACGCCGAACTGTAAATAATCTTCCGTCTTAATTCTAAATTTTCCGGATTGGATATAAATAATCCGCTCGCAATAAGCAGACAAACCGGAAACACATAAGAAGCCGCCCCAAATAGTCCGAACAAAAGTCCACTCAGGAGTTTCCCCCCTGCGCCGCACAGATCAAACAGGCTGAGCAACGCCAAGATGGAAAAAACAATGATCACTAAAAGAATGATCTCTCTCGAGAGCGGAGACGCCTCCTGAACCTTTTTTACCGGTCTTCTTTTTTTCTTCGCCATTTTTCCATCAAACCTTTCTATCTCATGCTGCTGACGGAATAAATTTCCGCCAGCATACTAAATAATACTCATTCAATCATATTTTTCAGGTAATTAAGCGCCGAGGAAATATTTCCTACTTCATTGACCAATTTCTCCTCTACTGCTTCCTGCCCTACGAGCACGGTTCCAAGATCTTTGGACAACATGCAAGTATTCATCATAAGCTCCTCGATCCGTTCCTTCTGTGCCTCACTGTTACGGACGATAAAATCAATGATCCGGTCCTGGATCTGCTGGAACTGTCCGTACGTCTGCGGCGCCCCGATCACCATCCCGCTCATTCGCACCGGATGGATGATCATCGTCGCACTCGGCACGATAAAGGAATAATCCGTCGCTGTTGTCAACGGCACACCGATCGAATGGCTGTCCCCGATGATAAGTGATACCGTGGGTTTACTTAAGCCTGCGATCATTTCCGCCAGCGCCAGGCCGCACGACACATCACCGCCCACCGTATTTACGAGAAATAAAATCCCTTTCACTTCCTCATCCTCCTCTGCCGATGCAAGAAGTGGAAGGCTATCATGACAGAACAAGTGTTCCATGGCCTGGACATCGGTTCCGGTTTCGATGG
>CAZOIF010000063.1:0-17377 GCA_964579975.1 uncultured Eubacterium sp.
TCGTACGTCCGGCACGATTACATTCGATCCGGTCACTATCCCCGATGACCGCAGCCGCATGAAAATCCATCCAGCCGTGCAGCGAAAAATGAAAACTTTTGTAAATACGACACTTTCTCAACGCCTTTATGGCTTCCTCATCACAGGTGTCGCAGACAATGATGGGTGTGATATAGGAATACATATGTCCCGGGCCGATATGAAGCTGATCCATGCCGTCCTCGTAGGCAATTTTTTTACATTCTTCAAAGAGCTCCTTCGTCAGATGCGGCACATCAAAAAGATAAATAAATTCTTCACTGTCCGCCGCCCAGAGTGAAACCTTCTTAGAGACCATATACTTCTCGGCATGCTCGTAATACTCACACAATGCCCTGAGAGGCTCTCTGGATGTTTCGTAATCTGTGATATTATAGTATGCCTCATAACTCTTCAATAAAATGTCTATGATATTGTTTCTCGTATATTTCATAATCCCTCAAATTTTGTCAAAAACCATATCTTATATAATAGCATTTTATAGCCGTAATTTCAAGTTTTTTTGAGTACTTGCAGAAGTTTTGCACCCTTTATAATTAATTTATAAGGAATGAGGAAGTGCACAACCTCTCAAAACAAACGATTTTCCGAACGTTCGGAAAGAAAGGGTTAAGGGTAAAAGATATGAGTAGTTTAAAAATTAAAAGAAACTTGTTAGCGGATGATATTAGACGTATGTGTATTGACCTTAATCTTTACACAAAAGGCACTTGTGGTGAATATGGTCGTATTCTTAGAACTTATAATGGTTATGTGAGCAATACCGATCTTGAAATTCTTTCAATTGATATTGTCGAGCATTCCAGCGTGGAATCTCTTGATAGAGCATTCGGCCCCGCATTTGGTAATGATATGAGTTATTACATTGCTTGTGTAGCTGAGTTATTAGCTAATGACTATAGCAGGATGGTGGCCTTTTATTAAATAGCATGAGGGGGCTTGTTTCCCCTCTCCCCACAAAAACAGTTTTCCGAACGTTCGGAATAGAAAGGATGATGATAATGAGTACAGTTAAAAATAAAGTAGAGAACCCCAAAAACAACACCACATCGGAAACCCCTAAGCACAAGCCTTTACTTAATCCCAGCCAGGATGATCTTAAAAAGGAAGGTCTTGTGGGTGAGAAGCCCAGGAAAAAGCCTGTTGCTAAGAAGCCCGCAGCGGAACCTTCCCCGGAGAAAAAAACCGATCCTATAAAGGCAGAGGGTAAAAAAGAGGATACAACGGTTTCCATGTCCACGGATGCATTCAGCAAGGAAATCTTGACAGAGTTCCAAAAGCGTACAAAGGCAATCAAGAACAGCATCGGCAAGATAGATTCCGGTTTTGAGACCATCGCCTTTAATCTCCACTGGATCAATGCAAAACAGGCTTTCAAGGCTGAGGGGCATGACACTATTGTCGAGTATGCCGCAGAGCAATTCGGCTACCAGAAAAGCACTTGTTATAGTCTGATCTCTGTAGTGGACAGATTTGCCAAGCGAGACGAGAAGGGTGCACTCATGGAAGCCTTTGAAGATCGTGTGAAGGGCTTTAGTGTCTCTAAGCTGTCTCTCATGATCAATCTGACAGATGCAGAGATTGATACTCTTAAACCGACAATGAGTGTCCTGGAGATCAAGAAGTTTGTCAAAGGCTTGACCGCGAAGCCCCTCCCCGAACTTTCAGAGGGTGACGGAGACGTTGACGAGTCCGAGACTTCCGGGGACGATAACATTGTCGATGTTGAGGCCAGAGTTATTTCCAATACGCTGATCAAGTGCACTGGCAAGACAGATTATGAGGCGAAGATCGACAAGATAGATGATTACATACAGCGTATCTTTAAACAGCACCCGGATGCAGTCATAGAGGTATCTTACAGTGTCCCGGATGTGGCAGAAAAGAAAGGATAAGGTCATGGCATACTCGCCCTATTCCATCATGGATATCTGTAGCTACTGTAAGGTGGCTACGGAGTCCATACAAAAGAGTATCGAGATCGGGAACTTTGACGGTGCGACTATACAGCTTTGTTCCTATCTGATCGAGATATACACTCGCTATGTGAGTTACGAGATAGACTCGGATACATGGCAGGAAACATTACGCTTCTATCGCCGCATGACGGCTACGATCATAGAAGAACAGAACATTCAACAGGAGATCATAGAAAAAGAAAAGGAGAAGATTGACTATGAAGATTTTCAATGAAACGAAACTTGTTGTGGTAGGTAAGGCAGAACCCAATCTTGGGCAGGATGGAAAAACGTTATTTTACAGAATCGCTTGTATGCAGAACGGGCAGGCCACCAACCTTAGTACGACGAAAGAAGTCTATGAAGCTATCCCGGAAGGTATGGTGGAAATTATCTTTTCCACGGCTTTTGATGATAAGTACGGCAGTCTTAAAGCAGACCGGATCATCTCGATCCTGTCAGTCAATGGGCGTCCTTTCGAGAAGTCCGCTCCTTCCTCGGCAGACGGCGGCAAGAAGTAAGGTTTTCGCGCATATCCGCGATCACATATCTTTAACCCTTCCCCGTGCTGATCTTCCAGACGGTGCGGGGAAACCCTTAAAAATGGATATTGTGAGTGTTACCGCTTTTTCAAGCTGACAAAGAAGCTGACAGCCCAGATCACGGCAACATATGGCACGGCTTTAATAGCCTGCACGAACATTTCCGTAGCACTCATTTTATCACCACCTTTCGTTTATGCGGGGTAGGCGGCAACCAAGGCCCCGCATAGATTGTAAATCGTATAAGTGTAATATAGCACACTTTTAAACAAAATGCAAACAACCCAAAATTGGAGGTATATACGATGGACTTAGCGAATTGGATATTTACGGCGGTTTTTTTGATGTTCGCCTACTTCTACGCAAAGAAAAAGATACTCCCAAAGCTTGCTCTTAAACGGGCGGCAAAGGCTGGGCAGACAGTGGACGCAGCAGGACAGACAGCGGCAGACCTCTCCCCCACCCTTGCAAGCCTTATGCAGACGGGACGATTCTCCGGGCAGACCCTTGCACCGTCCCGTCCTGTGATGTGCTTTGATATGCGCGTCATCGTTCTTGACGAGATCGGCAAAGGAGACGGGGACACATTCGAGCGGCGTATCTCGTATGAAGCGAATGAAATGTTATTGAAATACTGTAGCCGTGGGATCATTCCCACACTTAACGCTCTCATGCTGAACAGTAACTGCTTGATGCTGTATGTAACCTACGCCGCGCAGTAACCTTTCCGAACGTTCGGAAAAATAACGCCTGTCACCCCACCCTTTTTCCTTGTTCACCGCACGAAGTGCCTGTGCGTGAGTGGTCGGCTTGCCGACTGCCCGGAACGGGAACCCATGGGCGCTGGGGTTCCGGGCAGAACGTAGCCATACACAACATGGAGGTAATACCATGAACCCTATGGATTCATTTGATATTCTGGAAAGTGAGAACCCCGGCGAAGGCGAGAACCCCACGGGAGACGAGAACCCCGGCGAAGCCGAGAACCCCACGGGAGACGAGAATCCCGGCGAAGCTGAGAACCCCACGGAAAACGAGAACCCCGGCGAAGCCGAGACACCCACGGAAAACGAGAACCCCGGCGAAGCCGAGAACCCCACGGAAGATGCAGACCCTATGCAAGCCATACTTGACGGCATCCGCTTGAGCCTTGGCGAAAAGGATGAGGACGTGGATTCCCTCATTGAGTCTGTGCGCTCTCTCGTAGACGTAATGAGCATTGACACTCTTTCGTCTGGCGAATCTGTCACTGACCTTCCCTTTGACGGGTGGCGCGATTGGGAATACCCTGTGCGCATGGAATTTTCTGTATACCCTTGGGGTGCAGGTCGTTGGATGGATCAAGCTGAACGCTTTGAGACTCCCGATGATCTCCTCGCAAGATATAACGAGATACTTGGCCTATGTCAGAGCGGCGGCACTCTCAAAGACTTTTATATCCGCTACATATGGGATGATCTGGACAGTGACGGATGGGAAAAGATCGTCTATGATTATGAAGCAAAAGAGGAACCCGCCATCACTGAACTTCCTTTCGATGGATGGCGCGATTGGGAATACCCTGTGCGCATGGAATACTCTGTATACCCTTGGGGCGCGGGGTACTGGATGGATCACACAGAAACTTTTGATTCCCCCGATGCTCTCCTTGCAAGATATAACGAAATACTCGATCTGTGCCAGGACGGCGGCACCCTCAAAGACTTCTACGTCCGCTATATCGTGGAGAATCCGGGAAGTGACGAAAGGATCGTCTTTGACTATGAGGCGGTAAACCCCGTCCCGGAAGATCCTGTGGATGATATATCTCCCGCCATGCTTGAGGTCTTACAGTCGATAGATTCCCGGCTTGAGATCATGGGAGCTGACCTCTCCACGGTCAGCGAAAACAGTATAGCATATTATGACGATATGCGTATCATGCAGGAGCAGAACAACACTTTGCAGTTCCATCTGTTTGTTACGAGCATAGGGCTGGGCTTTACAGTCTTTCTTCTTCTCGGCTACATCATAGCACACGGCTTTTGGCAGAGAATGAAAGCGGGGTGACACTATGGAGATTATGAAAATATACGGAGCGGAATATCTGACAAAATATCTTTCGGAATATCTCGCCATTTATATATCAACCGGGTTTGTGTTCGGTCTGTTCATGGGTACGGTATTAGAACTTCTCGGATATGGTGTTTTTAAGGCAATGAGCCTTTTGAACATAAAATAGCAACGTTCCGGGTTATGGAACAACGCAGAAAGGAGGGCTTACACTATGACTGAAAATACTGTTACTGCTGTTTCTCTGGTATCTGATGCTATGAAGGCAGCTTACAGCACCGCTTTGCAGGGTGTGCAGGCTGATGTTGCCGCTATGGTGACGACTGCTCTGCCCTATGCACTCGGTATCATGGGTCTGTTCCTTGCCATCCGTCTGGGCATTGGCTTCTTCCGCTCCATTGCTAACTAATGGATACGGACAGTCGGTACTTAGCCGAATGTCAAGGAGCGATCCTTGCACCCCGCAGAGGTTTCACCGCTTCTGTGGGGTTTTTCAAAAAGAACGTTTCCGAACGTTCGGAAAAAGAAGGGAGAAAAGAAAAAAATGGGTAAGAATGATAAGAACTCTCTTGATGATGATAACTTGGAATATTTTCATATGTTTTTCCCGGATGTTCCTTTATGGCAGTTATATCTTGCAGGAGGTCTTTTAGTAGCTTTTTTGTCATTAGGTGTTTTTTATTAGAAGGGAGAGAAAAGAAATGGGACAGGTTTATGAATACGATTCTCTTTGCAGGGAACTTCGGGAGATCATAGGATGTGCAGATAACATAGATATATTTAAGACTGAGATCAATAAAAGAACTGATCTCACCGTTTCAGCACGTCCCCTGTGTTTTGATGTAACGATAGGAAATGATCTTGTCTATTCCTGTAATCAGCTTGGAAACGCTCATATCATTTATGAAGTGATCCGGGCAGACCTCAAGGGGGAAATGTGGCATGGCAACACGTGCACGTCTGGATTTTAAGCCGATCGACTATGCTTACCAGGCCCGCTACGGGATCATGCCGGACTACGATTTCACAAACCGCCTTAAGGCAGGACAGCCACGGGAAGAAGTAGACGCACTGGTCAATGGCAGACTTGCAGAGATCTGGAAGCAACTAAAATACGAACACGAGCACCGGGAAGAACTATCATGGCAGGAACCGGGTGCAGAGTGTCCGTTTTGAATAACAGGGAGGATTTAAAAAGGATGAAAGAATGATGATGAGACTTTGTGAAGTCATAGGATTGACTTATAACGATATAGTGGACATAACGGGATATTTTCTTGTTCTTCTTCCGTTTAGTGTGTTCATGGGAATACTTATGTATGATGCTTTTGTTGATATAAGTGCAAGTATAGGAAGGATATCAAGATATATCTTGCGGCATACTAAGAGACTTTTCCGAATGTTCGGAAAATGATCCAGACACATTTAAAGGAGGAAAGAAAGATGATGAGACTTTGTGAAGTCATGGGATTTACTTATAACGATATAGTGGACATAACGGGATATTTACTTACTATTCTTCCGTTTTGTGTGTTCATTGGAATACTTATGTATGATGCTTTTATTGATATAAGTGCAAGTATAGGAAGGGTATTAAGATATATCTTGCGGCATATCAAAACACCTTTCCGAACGTTCGGAAAATGAAACTGAGAACAAAACATAATAGCCCCCTTGGGAGATGGGCAAGGGGGTTGGGGGTAACGGAATGGTACACGAACTAATAGTTCTATGTGTTGGTACGATCATCGGTTGTCTAATAATGGCATGGATCGTATTTTGCTTTGGTAATTGATATGAGCAAAAAGAAAAAAGATATATCAACCATGTATACGAAATACATAAACGCTTCTTGCGGGCATAAAGGTTATTATCTTTACAAGCATGCAAAGGTGGACGTTATCAGCCCGAAAGATTACGGGATGTTTTTACAAAAAAACTGAATATTTGCAAAGCCGTCGATTACATGTTATAATCACCCTTGTAAGGGGGGTGGAAAGTGTGAAAAAGGCAATTATTTATATTATTATAGGAATATTGTTACTTATATTTGTAGTGATTCCTTTAATAAAATTCTTGCTCGGTTACTTTATGGCACTTACATCATTGACTATTGCTCTTGCTACTCTATTACTGCCTATAATATTGATAATTTTGGTTGTAATAATTATTATTAAAGTAGTTAAGAAAAATTAGTTTTTGCAGGGGGTAAATATGGTTACTCAAGAAATGGCTATTCTCAGTCTTTTGCAAATTATTTTTTGCTTTGCTGGCATTGCATTTTTAATATTTTTATTCAAACTTCTTTTAAAGTTGAATAAGTATTTAGATAGGCAATTAGAACATGATTGTTCAACATGCGTATATAAGCAAAAGTGTATAAAAGACTGATTTATAGATTTGATACTAGGATAGGACGGTTAAGCCGTCCTATTTTTTATTGGGGGATTATATGAAAATATATAAAAAAATCTTACCGTTTATGTTAGCTGTAGAAATTATAATACTATCTCTTTTCTCATGCTCTATTCCTGTTTATGCGGCTGATTTTATGCCACATGATATTATTGAGGCTATTGAATACGGTTTAGAAAATAATGATTGGGATCCTTTTTATAAATTTCTTTACGAGTCATCCGATGGTCTTATGTATCTTGTATCTCAAATGGGTGCAGTTGTTAAACAAGATTTTATATTGTGGGTTGATAATAATCAAAAGCTTGAATCATTGGTTAATACTGTCCCTGTACGAAAAGAAGATGATAAGATTGTGTTTACTAAGGAATTCATGTCACAGCTGAAAGCTATTCTCGATGAGTACGCCAAGCAGGAAAACACCAAGGAAGAAAACGGCGGCTTTATACTGCTCCCCACAACAAATTTTGAAGAAGTCCCGGCAGACTACTTCATTAATTCCCAGCAGTTCAGAACCTTTAGAAATATTGTTCTGGAAAAGGGTGTGCTTGCTGTGAGAACTAAAAATTATGGCCAGCCCATGTGCTTCTTTGAACCGTATCTTTATGTTAAAGATAGTCCTATCTATTTTATAGGAAATGCTGGTAATATAAATAGTTATAAAGAAAAATCCTGGCTTCCTGTAGAAGTTAGATTTTACTATGTAAATGATTTTAATTATTGTAGTTATCGTGTACAGTCTTTTCCAGAGAATGACAAGATATATACAAGCGTATCTGATGCAGTTGATTATGAAACTTCATATAGTCCAGATATAAATAAAGCCGCCGCAATTATAAATTTTGATATAGAAAACCACGGCAGTTATAGTAGTGAAGTATTCATACTTTATTCATCTACGGGTGAACGGGTTCGGGTGTTTGTTTCCGAAGCTGCTGCAAAAAGTTACAGCGTAGGCAACCGCAAGATATACTTCTCGGAAAACTATTATAACTATGTCCCGGAAGACCTTACTGTTGCGGTCGATGATCTGTCGAAAAGCGTGGACGATCTGCAAAAGGTTATTGACGAACTGTTAAAGAAAATAAATGATCAGTCATCGGAAAAAGAAATAGAAGAACTGTTGCGGCAGATTCTTGAGGAACTTCGCAAGAATCCCGGTACAAGTGGTGAAGGCTCTGGCGGTGGAGATGTAACGGTCAGCGTAGACTTAAAGGAAACAAATAACTGGCTTGCAAAGATATATAACCGTTTAGGTGATATCTTAAACGATATGCAAGAGAATATCCAATACACTCTCGACGAGATTTCAGCCACTCTTAAAAAGATCAAAGGATGGTCTATATCTGACTCCGATGTTGGTGATTTGGTGTCTGATCTTGCGGATTTTGTGAAAGATCTTGTTTCTGATGTGAGTGGAGGGGTTTCCACTGTAACATCTACTATGAGTGGTGTCGTTGACCTTATGCAGACAAAATTTCCATTCTGTCTGCCGTGGGATGTATATCTGATCATAACATTTTTGGCACACAAGCCACAAACCCCTGTTTTTCAGCTTCCTATAATCATTGAAAGTTATGGCATAGAGGAATATATAGATATTGATATGACGCGATTCTCTGTTCTCTCTTCACTATCGCGAACTTTGCTTTCTTTGATATACTGTTATGGCCTTACTAATCTTACATATAAGGTGATCCCTATGGTAAAGGAGGAAGAATAGATGTTAAATTTATTTTCGCTTGTCATTATGGCATTATATGCTATTCTGCCAACATCCCCTATACAAAGTGCGCTTGAAGATGCAAGCATTGAAGGGGATGTGCTGGGGTGGCTCAACTGGTTCATTCCTTTTGATATTGCAAGCATTATAACACTTGCTTGGCTTGCTTGTATTTTAGCCTACTATCTTTATGTTATCGTACGAAAAATCATAATGCAGTATATCATTGGAAAGATGATCGGATAGTTTTCCAAACGTTCGGAAAAGGAGGAAATGACTATGATCTATTTTGTGAACGGAAGGCCGGGAGGCGGCAAGTCTCTCTTCATGGCTGAGACGATCTACAAGAAAATGAAGCGCGGCATAAACGTTATCGCAAACTTTGAAATAAACATGGACTACTTTGAAAAATGCCACCACCCGGAAAGACTCGGTAAGTTTATCTTTGTCTCTAATGCAGAATTGACAACACAGGCATATCTTAACATCAAGCCGAGTGATAAGAAATTCAGCTACATTGACGGGCTGTGGGGGTATGCCCTAAACTTCCATGATCTTTCAGACAAAGGGAAAAAGGTACAGACTATCTTAGTTCTTGACGAGTGCGGCCTTCTTTTTAACTCCCGCACTTTTTCAGCGCGGGACCGCCTGTCATGGCTCGATCTTTTTGTGAACCACAGGAAACTGCACTATGATATCTATCTCATAGCGCAGGACGAAAAGCAGATCGATAAGCAGATCAGAGAGATGTTCCAAAAGGAGGTAGAATGTCGGGACGTAGGAAAAATGAAACTTTTCGGAAAGTTCCTCTCTCTCCTTGCCGGGGGAAGTCTCTTTGTGCGGATCAGCCGGGATTATACGTTGATGTCCGGTTTTTCCAAAAAGAACGCAAGGGAGGGCGCACGGTACTATACTGGCAGGAAGTATTTCCATTTCTATGACAGTTACAAGCTGTTTGGCAGACAGCCAGACGACGGCTGACGCGACGGAGCTCTTGCGGAGGAGCGGCGGGCGGCGCACGGCGAAGCCGCCTTACTTGACAATAGCAATATTTCAGAACCACTTTTTGAAAAAGTAAAAATGAGGGGTAAGTCATGGAATACAACTGTCGCGTTTATGACTACCCGACAGGACAGCACGTGACGATATACACGCGTACAATCACGCGGAATGAAGATCAAAGGGTTGAAGATAAAGAAGATTTTGAAGATTTAGAGGTTGAAGCGGATATGAACGAGAATTTCACGAAATCATACAAGAATGAGGACAGGTCAAAAGAAGCAGAGGATCATTGTAAAAAAGTAAGTCTGTCCTCCACCAAGAACCGCATCTATAACATATCGCGTTCCAACCTCTGGGACTGGTTCATCACCTTAACTTTTGACCGCGAAAGAACAGACGCAAGCGACTATGATCTGGTTGTCCGTCGGTTAAAGGTCTTTCTCAACCACCTACAGCAAAGGAAATGCCCGGAATTAAAGTATCTCATAGTCCCGGAGTATCATGCAGACAATAAGCATTACCATTTCCACGGCCTCCTGTCCGGCTGTGACGGCCTACGCTTTAAATACAGCGGACACGACACAAAGGACGGACAGCCGATCTATAACATCCTAAACTGGACATGGGGTTTTACGACTGCAACACGGGTCTACGATACACAGAGGGTATCAAGCTATATCACAAAGTACATAACCAAGGAATCCTGTATCTTCCTTAAGGAGAAGCATCGCTACTACTGTTCCCGGAATATTAGCCGGGCAAAACCGCAGTATTTTATAGTGGACCAAGAGGATTTCTTAAAGGTATACGGATCGAGTATCGTGTACGCAAAGTCTATAAAGGTCCCGGATGCAAACCAGATGATAAACTACTACGAACTGCAATAGATTTTCCGGACGTTCGGAAAAAAGGAGTGTGATGTAATTATGAATGTAGAAGTAATGTTTAAAAGTCAAAAAGATAATTGGGAAACACCGCAAGATATTTTTAATAAATTGAATTCTGAGTTTAATTTTACGCTTGATCCTTGTGCTGACGAACTAAATCATAAATGCAACAAATATTACGATAAAGAAAAAAACGGACTCTTGCAATGTTGGGAAGGTGAAAGGGTTTTTTGCAATCCTCCATATGGAAAAGTGGTTTCTTCTTGGGTAAGGAAATGCTATTTGCATAGCAAGTATGATAATGGTATTGCTGTAATGCTGATACCTGCAAGAACTGATACAAGATGGTTTCACCGATATATATATAACAAGGATAATGTGGAAGTCCGGTTTTTGAAAGGTAGGATAAAATTTGTAGGTTCTGAAAATCCTGCACCTTTTCCTAGTATGGTTGTTATTTTTACCCCTTCTGAGGGGGGGTAGGTGGTGACTAATTTATCCGTTGTTTCATTATATAGAACTGCAATAGATTTTCCGAATGTTCGGAAAAATAAAGGAGGAAAAGTTTATGAAAGAAGTCAGAAAAAAGATATATCCACAATTTTTTGATGATGTCAAAAAAGGAAAAAAGAAATTTGAATTGCGAAAGGATGAGGATAACATTGAAATAGGTGATAAACTTATTTTAGAAGAGTATGTGTACACGGGAGATATTTATACAAGTTTTTATACCGGAAGAGTAATAGCAAAAAAAGTGCGTTATGTTCTTAGAAATGCTTCGTATTTTGGACTTATGCCAGGATATTGTATTATTGGATTTTAAACGAGTAACCATCACCCCGGAAATAAAAGTCCCCCTAGGGGGATTTAGAGGGGACTAAAATCACACCGCTGTTTTAAAAGTATCCTTTTAAAAACCGGGAGTACAGGGGTGACGCTCACCCCTGCCATTCCTTTTTCCTATGCCTAACAGAAAAAGCCCAGACAGTCAACGACTACCTCTTAAACAGATTGTTCGTTTACTTTCTGGGCTTTTTCTGTTAGGCTCGGATATACTGCGGAAAGGGGAATGGCATATGGGAAAATATCTGACATATGAAGAGCGTTTTTACATTGAAAAGTCATTAAAGGATCATACTGACCCGAAAAAGATCGCAAAGGCACTTGGAAAGCATTTTACAACGATCTATAAGGAGATAGAAAAAGGCACTGTTACTCTTATGAACTCTGATCTTACCTACAGGCAGGAATACTGTGCGGATGCGGCGCAGCGGATCACGGAAGAAAGGGGACATAACAAAGGGATCATGTATAAACTGACGGAAGATAAGCCGCTGTTGTCCCGCATTTCAATGCTCATAAAGGATCGGCACTACAGCCCTTATGCAGTCTTGCAGACCTTAAAACGGGAAGGTTTTACTCTTACCATGTGTGAAACGACACTCTATAAATATATCCATCTAGGTCTGATCCCCGGAGTGTCTGACGCTGATCTGTATATAAAGGCAAACAAAAAGAAGAAAAAGAAAGAGAAAGAGGACGATACCCGCCCCTGCTATAAGAAACCCCCAGAACGATCTATAGTACACCGCCCGGAAGATATCAACAGCCGGGAGGAATACGGGCACTGGGAAGTCGATACAGTCTACAGTGGAACATCTTGCAAGAGTAAGACCGCTCTTCTGGTACTCACAGAGAGAAAGACCTTGGAGGAATACTATATAAGGATGGCTGACCGTACCCTTGCAAGTGTCATAAATGCCTTTGACGGACTTGAGAAGCATATGGGGCTTGAAGCCTTTCAGAGGAAATTTAAGACCATGACGGCTGACAATGGATCAGAGTTCGGGGACGGCTCACAGATCGAGCGGAGTGCAACAGCCCCCGGTCAGACACGTACAAAAGTTTATTTCTGCCACCCGTACAGCAGTTTTGAGCGGGGACAGAATGAGAACCAGAACCGTTTTGTTAGGCGCTGGGTGAAGAAAGGCGGCGATCTGTCAGCCTACACCCCGGAAGAATGGGAAATGATTACGGAATGGGTGAACAACTACCCCCGCCGTAAATACAATGGCATGAGTGCAAGAGAATACAAAGAAAGCTTAGGCGTTGCATAGTTTTTCCGGACGTTCGGAAAAGTAAAGGCTTTCACCCTCCAAGACCTCCCACAAAGGAGGTCTTGGAGTCGCGCGAAAATATACAAGATGCACAATAAGAATAATCAAAAAGGATCAGATATTTGTGCAAAACGTAAAAACGCACATAAAATCAAAAAGTTTTAGAAATATGATTGACATTTGCCTACTTGCAGAAGTTTTTGAAAATATGCCGGCAAGGGCGCCGTCACCTCCACATACTCCCCGCTTACCGGATGAATAAAACCAAGCATATAGGCATGCAGGGTCTGTCCTTCCAGATGAAAGGGGGATTTTCTCGCCCCATAGACCTCGTCTCCCAGCAGCGGATGCCCGATGGACGTCATATGTACCCTGATCTGATGGGTGCGTCCCGTCTCCAGTCTGCATTCGATATAGGTGTGTTCCCGAAAACGTTCCAACACTCTGTAGTGAGTAATGGCCGGTTTGCCGTTTTTCTGATTCACCGCCATCCGTTTTCTGTCCTTTTCATCCCTGCCGATAGGGGCATCCACAGTTCCTTCCTCCTGTGCTACCACGCCGTGTACGATAGCCCGGTAGCTTCTGTTCAGGGAATGAGCCTTCAGCTGGGCCGCAATCGTCTGGTGTGCCTGATCATTTTTACAGATGATGAGCGAACCTGTGGTATCCCTGTCGATCCGATGGACGATCCCGGGCCGCAGCACCCCGTTGATCCCGGAAAGCTGTCCCTTACAGTGATACAGCACTGCATTGACCAGGGTGCCATTTAAATGCCCCGGTGCGGGGTGCACTACCATACCCTTAGGCTTATCCACGACCAGAACATCACCATCCTCATAGAGAATGCTTAAAGGTATCTCCTCCGCCGCAATCTCCGGTTCTATCGCCTCCGGAATGGAAAAAGACACCTCATCATCCACCCTGAGCCGGTAATTTGCCTTCTCCGGCGTGCCATTCACCAGCACCTGTCCCTCTTTGATACACTTCTGAATATAAGAGCGTGAAAGCCCGGATACTGCTCCGGCAAGCCACTTGTCAAGCCGCTCCTCCTCCCCCACGCCGATCTGGTAGCTGAATGTTTCCATAAAAAATGTCCTTCAAAATGTGCGAGTACCGTAAACCATTCCGGAAGAATGCGAAGCATTCTTTAGACGCAGACTGCCGAGTCTGCGTCGCTTATTTAAGCTCCCGATACCGTTTCTGCTTAAAACTGATAAAGTCCAGATCCTTCTCCTTATAGAAAAACAAAAGCAGAATTACCAACACCAGAGCGGAAACCGTTGCATAGATATCGGCCACATTAAAGATCGGAAAGTTAAGCCTCACAAGATAGATAAAATCTACCACATAATCATAACGTACCCGATCTATCATGTTGCCGATGGAGCCGGCTACGATCAGGCTGAACAGGAAATGCAGGATCGTGTATTTTTTTTGATCCGGCATCTTTAAGAGCACATAGCCGATCACGCTCAGGATCACTACCGCCACAAAAACAAAAAACACCTTCTGATTGGGAAGCATTCCGAAGGCTGCGCCCTGATTTTCCAGATAATTCAACTCCAGGATCCCGTTGATCACATTGTATGCCGGCTTATCTTTCAGCCAGACTACCGCCCAATGCTTGGTATACTGGTCGAAAAAGATCAGTCCCGCAATCATCAGAAGATCCAGGAACAAAAAAAGCTTTTTTTTCAGACTCATTCCCGCATGTCCTCGTCACTAAAATAAATTTCTCTTACAGCAGAAAGGATCTCCTCATCGGTAACGGTTCTGTCAATGAAAGCCTTTCCAACCTTTTTCAACAGTGCGAATTTAATCTGTCCGGCATCCATCTTCTTATCGGATTTGGTCAGCGCAAGAATCTCCTCCGGATCAATATCATCGATGCTGATCGGCAGATTAAAGGGCACAAACATATCCCGTACCTCATAATATTCATCCATGGAAAGGCACTCATGCTTCCAGGAGATATAGGCGGCCGCCACCATACCCAGCGCAATACATTCCCCGTGCAGCATCTCAAAATGCTTCGCTTTTTCAATCGCATGACCGATGGTGTGTCCGAAATTCAAAAGCGCCCTGTCCCCCTTCTCCGTGGGATCCTTCTCCACCACCAGCTTTTTAACACTGCAGCTTCTTATGACCATCTCTTCCAGCGTATCCAGATCCCGTTCATGGATCTCATACATATTTTCCAGAAGCCATTCATAAAATGCCCCGTCTTTGATCAGCCCATGCTTCATCACCTCGGCAAAGCCTGCATAGAACTGCCTGTCATCCAGTTTTTTTAAGGTGCCCACATTCATATAGACTAACCTGGGCATATAAAAGGCGCCCACCATATTCTTATAGCCGTCAAAATCCACACCGGTCTTACCGCCGATACTGCTGTCTGACTGGGCGATCAGAGTAGTGGGAATCTGGATAAAGTCAATCCCCCGCAGATAAGTAGCCGCCGCATAGCCGGTGATATCTCCCACCACGCCGCCCCCCAGTGCCAGAAGCAGATCCTTTCTGTCAAACTTCTCTTCGATCAGTCTCTTGTAGATCTCCTTCACCGTGTCTAATGTCTTATTGGCTTCCCCTGCCGGAAAAGCGTGCAGGATCACCTTTTTACAATTTCCTGTCAGGATATTCTGTATCTGTTCTCCAAACAGCTTCTCTGTGTTGGTATCACAGATCACCGCCACCCGCCGTCCGGCTATCTCAAAAGCCTGTAATTCGTCTGACAGCAGATCAAAATCTCTGGCAAAGACAATGTCGTAACAGGGTTTTTTCTCATAGTTTATGGTCATTCGATTCGCCATGGTATCCTCCTTGTTTAAAGTGCATGCAGCCTGTCGCTTTCTGACTCTGCGTGTATAAGCAGACTCGAGATGTTTCACATCTCTCGTTCGCGTTGCTCGTCATAAACCGCCATAGCCAGTCTCGCATGCAAGCATGCAGCCTGTCTCTGTCGCTTTCTGACTCTGCGTGTATAAGCAGACTCGAGATGTTTCACATCTCTCGTTCGCGTTGCTCGTCATAAACCGCCATAGCCAGTCTCGCATGCAAGCATGCAGCCTGTCTCTGTCGCTTTCTGACTCTGCTTATACACGAAAATCGAGTGCATATGTTATGCACCCGATCTCTTTATCTAAAATGAAAGTACAACAATCCCTAAAACCCGTTGTCGATCGGTACATCAAAAGAACCTGACAGGATATTCTGAAAATCGCCGGAAATATCCACGCTCGCCGGGGTAATGATAAAAATATAATTGGATATCTTCTGCAGATTACCGGAAATAGCAAAGCAGGATCCGGAAGTGAAATCTATGATCCTCTGAGCGATATCCATATCCAGTCCCTCCAGATTCAGAACCACCGTCCGGTTAGCCAAAAGAGTCTCCGTAATCTCTCTGGCATCCTCCACCGTAGTAGGCTTGATCACGCACACTTCCATGCCGCTTCCCACCTTCTTCGTCTGACGAAGAGGGGTCACTTTCGGCGTGAGCTTACGAACTTTCTCCTCCTCCCCGCCGTCCGTGTCTTTGGCCGCATTGGATTTTCGCATTGGTTCAGGCTCATCATCATAAAAATCGTCATCGTAGTAGCCGTCATCCTCTTCCTCACTCAGCTTCATGGCACTGATAAACTTGTCCATAACACCCATTTGTAAAATCCTCCATAACACGAATTTTTTCTATATCGCATAAGCAGATTCGATTCGCCTGTTGCTCGTCATAAAACAACCATAGCCAGTCTCACATGCAGCCCGTCTCTGTCGTTTTCTGACTCTGCTTATGCGCGCAACTTATGTATACTAAATTACCGTGTAATTTCTTTCTCCAAATATGCCCGTACCGACTCTTACATAGGTCGCGCCCTCTGTTATTGCGACTTCGTAGTCTCCGGTCATGCCCATCGAAAGTTCTTCCATAAAAACATTATCAATGTTTTTATGTATTATGTCAACATATATTTGCTTTAATTTTTCAAAATATAGTCTATTTTTTTCCGAATCCTCTACATAAGGTGCTATCGTCATCAATCCTCTGACCTGAATATGGGGTAATTTTGCGATTTCTTCCACCAGAAGAACAGCTTCTTCAGCGGTCGTGCCGAACTTGCTCTCCTCCTTCGCCACGTTCACCTCTACCAAGATATTAACGGTCACATTTTTCTTGGAAGCCTCCTTCTCAATCTCCTGCGCAAGCCGCAGAGAATCCACGCTGTGGATCAAAAACACTTTATCCACGATGTATTTCACCTTATTGCGCTGCAGATGCCCGATCATATGCCAGCGGATATCCTTCGGCATCGCCTCGTACTTCTCCACAAGCTCCTGCACCTTATTCTCCCCGAAATCCCGACAGCCATAATCATAAGCTTCCTGCAGGGCATCCAGAGGCTTGGTCTTGCTCACCGCGATCAGCTTTACATCCGCCCGCTCTCTGCCGCAGGATGCGCAGGCATCCTCCATGCGCCGTTCCACTGCCGCTATATTCCGTTTAATCTCACTACTCGTAGATAAACTCATTATCCTTCACCATATCCGCATTCAGCACAATATAATCGTACACACTGAGTCCATAGGTCGTATTGGATTTCACCACAGAATACTCATCATTGCTGTACAACACGCTGATCTGCTTAAA
>CAZOIF010000064.1:0-17148 GCA_964579975.1 uncultured Eubacterium sp.
TTGCCTTAAGAGTTATAACCCTACCTGCCATAACCACGAAAGTACTCTTGGAAGCGGTCAGTGTCTTCTTATAAGGGAAAGAAGACATTTGTGGGGCTGTTGCTCCTGTTAGGTATTTACATTTACCAGTAAATATGTTATACTATTTTTGCAGACGGAAAATATTATAATAAAAATTCTTTTTTAATTTTCTTGAATTCTAAACGCGACTATGGTAGTATATATGTATAAATTAATCGCTATATATCGTGCTTCCGCTGCAATCACGATGATTTTTTGAATAAGATGCAGTGGAATGTGATGTTTTTACTTTGCATTTCCTGTATGAGAAGGGGGAGATGCGTTGGAAAAAACAACAGGCATACGGAATTACCGGAAGCGCATAGAGCAAGTGAAAAAGTTGAATCTGACCAGTGATTTGTTTGCTTCTGTAGTCTTTGAAGATATCGCTGCGCTTCAGGATGTGCTCCGCATTCTGACAGGAGTCAGTGATCTGAACGTGCTAAGGGTGGAGCCACAGCGAAGTTACCGGAATTTATATGGTCGTAGTTCTGTACTGGATATATGGGCAGAGGACGCACAGAATACTCAGTACAACATGGAGATACAGATTGCTGAGGATGAAGATCATTTGAAACGTTCCCGTTTCATCCAGAGCCGAATTGACAGCCGGAGTCTGGGAACTGGCATGGGGTATGATGAATTGCCGGATTTGTATCTCATTTTCATAACAGCCAAAGATTTTTTGCATGTAAAGACAGGCATTACGAGGATTGTGCGTATGATAAAGGGGACAGACCGTCAGGCAGAGAATGGCGTACATGAGATATATGCGAATCTTGAATATCCGGCAGAGGATGAAGAGATAACAAGGCTGTTGCAGTTTATAAAAGACACAAATGATCTGGAGATTCCAGGGGAGAGTTTCCCAAATCTCTTAAAGCGGGTAGTATATTTGAAGAATGAAGCAGGAGGTGTAAAGGATATGTGTGAATTATTGGAGAGAGAGTGGCGTGATGGGAGAGAGGAAGGCTGGTGTGAAGGCCGGAAAGAAGGCCGGAAAGAAGGTCGCAAAGAAGGTCGGAAAGAAGGTCGGAAAGAAGGAGATTTGCTTCGCTTAATCAACCAGACAATTAAAAAACGTAACCGGGGAATGATGGTAGAGGACATTGCAGATGCGCTCGAAGAGGAAGAAGCGGTGATTGAGAGGATTCTATTGGCTGCTGCACAAGCAGGATCGGATGAGGCGGAGGAGATTTATGCCTGCCTTTGAGGTAGATGCCTGCCTTTGAGGTAGATGCCTGATTTGGTGAAATCTATCCCGGAAATCATTGACGTATGATACCAAATATTATAAAATATAAGATGTTCTGTATAGTTTAGTAGAGACGAGGAGATATATGATATGAAAGGTATTATTTTAGCCGGAGGCTCTGGAACACGTTTATATCCGCTTACTATGGTTACGTCTAAGCAGCTTCTGCCCGTATATGATAAGCCAATGATCTATTATCCGTTGTCAACGCTGATGTTGGCGGGCATAAGGGAGATTCTGATCATATCAACACCAGTGGATCTGCCGAATTTTGAGCGTCTGCTGGGAGATGGATCCAAGCTTGGTATTCATCTCGAGTATAAGGTTCAGCCGAGTCCGGACGGACTGGCGCAGGCATTTTTGATCGGGGAGGAATTTATTGCGGGTGATTCCTGTGCGATGGTGCTTGGGGACAATATTTTTTATGGGAGTGGCTTGGGGAATCATCTCCGGGAAGCTGCTGGTAGAAAAGATGGCGCAACGGTATTTGGATATTATGTGGATGATCCGGAGCGTTTTGGAATTGTAGAATTTGATAAAAATGGAAAGGCTGTGTCGATTGAGGAGAAACCCCAAAATCCAAAATCGAATTATTGTGTTACAGGCCTGTATTTTTATGATAACCGTGTGGTAGAGATGGCAAAGAAAGTAAAACCGTCTGACCGGGGAGAACTTGAAATTACGGATTTGAACCGTATGTACCTGGAAGAGGGAACTCTTAATGTGGTAACGCTCGGACGCGGTTATGCGTGGCTCGATACTGGCACGATGGATGCGCTGGCAGATGCCAGTGAATTTGTCAGGGTGATCGAGAGCAGACAGGGAATCATGCTCTCGGCAGTTGAGGAGATTGCATATAGAAATGGATGGATTGATAAAGACAGACTGATCGAGGCGGCAAAAATGTATGGAAAGTCAAGCTATGGAAAACATCTTATGCAGGTAGCAAATGATAAAATTCTTTATTAATTTCACATAATTTATCTGTTTCACTTTGTATAATCACCTGAATTCAGGCAAGAATAATAGTAAAACTTGAATTGAGGTGAGTAAAATGTTTTATAAAGAAAAAGGATTCTATATATCGTTGATTTGTGGAATCATTTGTCTTGTGGCATTCGGGGCTATTTGCATGAATGTATTTTCGGATGATGGAAGTGATCAGGGAAATGTTCTGGTGGCAGAACAGACAGAAGCGCCCGTTGCTACGGCGGAGCCGGTGGTTACCCAGGAGCCTTTGACGGAAGAGGCCACAACAGACAATGTTAAATCTGAGGTGAATGAGAAAAAGACACCTGCCCCAACACCAGCGCCTACACCGAAGGCAAAGACCACGATGAAAAAGACACGTGTAGAGGACCGGCTTCATTTTGATCAGGAGACCGGCTTGCTGTGGCCGGTAGAGGGAGATATTCTGATCGAGTACAGTGCGGATAAGGTGGTATTTTTCCCTACGCTTTCACAGTTTAAAACGAACCCGGCGCTCATTATCGGGAGTGAAGTCGGGGAGGATGTGAAAGCCAGTGCAAATGGGGTTGTTAAGAGTATTGAGAAAAATGATGAAACAGGTACGACAGTTACAATAGCCATTGGAGATGACTTTAGGATTGTGTATGGTCAATTAAAGGATGTTTCAGTGTCCAAAGGGGATGAAGTGAGTGAAGGGCAGGTTATTGGGAAAATTGCTAAGCCTACCAAATACTATTCCGTGGAGGGCGCAAACTTATATTATCAGGTGAAACAGAAGGGAGAGACGGTGAATCCTCTTTTGCTTCTGCGATGATGGCACATGAGACAAAATATTGTTACAACAAGGCTATAGAAATGGATTGATTTCTATAGCCTCTTTAACATAGGAGGAAAAGTTATGCAAATTTATGAGGAAGGAAATATAATTTATGGTGCATTTGGCCAGCGCAAAGAGGAAAGTGAACATGAGGAAATTAAAAGGAAATGCACATTAGGGGAATTGGCAGACGATTGGAATAGAAATGTGAATTATGTCAGAAATGCAAGGACAACATGGACCTTTACGGCGAATATTCAGAAACATATTTTTTCTTTTTTTAAGAAGGATTTCAGACTGGAAGACATGACATCAAAAAAAATTATGGAGTATATGGCTTTTTTGAAAAGAGAAAAGCGCTTTAGCCATAATACAATAAATAAACATCGGACACATCTTATGACATTGTTTGAATACGCAGTTATAAATGATGAGGTATACGGTATTCTGCTAAACCCAGTGAGAAGAGTAAAACCGCTTCGTTTCCAACAGTATATTCACCATATCTATCAGCCTGAGGAAGCTCGTGCGGTCCTTAATGAATTGAAAAGGAGGGGTAATCCTGGACTGGAGGTGGCTGTAAGTCTGGCGTTATATTGTGGGTTGCGAAGAGAGGAAGTGTGTGCGCTTCACTGGAATAATGTCGACCTGCACCGGCGTATTATCACTGTTTGCGAGGTTCGAACAACAGCCGGCAAGGAGATTGTAGATATGAAACACACAAAAAATAATACAGTGCGCCAGGTGGGGATTCCAGATACACTATATGATACCTTGAGCAGAGTAAGGGAGTATCAGAAAAAACAGCAGAAAGAGCTTGAATCCAAATATGACAATCTGGGCTTTGTCCTCTGTGAGAAAGATGGTACTCCCTGGCATCCGAATAATGTGACAAAACGGTGGGCGCGTTTTATTGATGCAACGGGGTTTCGTTATATTCGTTACCATGATCTCAGACACACGAATCTTAGTCTTCTTATGACAAAAATGAGTGCGATTGATGTGGCCAAGCTGGGAGGGCACAAAAAAGTTTCCACGACTACGAATATTTATGGACACAGTTTTAATAATGCTGTTGAAAAAGGTGTGAAAACAATTAATGAACTGTTAAAATGATCAGGATCGGTCTGAGATTTTTTTTACGACCTGACGGATATCTGAGGCGTTTGTTTTTTTCTCAGCTGTTATTTGTTCTTCCTCGACGCCCTCTGTTGACTCCCGCTTAAAAAGAATCTTGATGGTCATGAGAATGAGCTTGATGTCCAGCCAGAGCGAATAGTTCTCGATATAAAACAAATCCAGTTTGAGTTTGTCGTGGGGAGTTGTGTTATATTTTCCATAAATCTGTGCAAAGCCGGTGAGACCGGCTTTTATTCTTGTCCGGTATTTGAATTCGGGCATGTTTTTCTCATAATCCTGAATGATCTCCGGACGTTCGGGGCGGGGGCCCACAAAAGACATATCTCCCTTTAAAATGTTAAAAAGCTGTGGAAGTTCATCGATCCTTGTGGAGCGGATGACTTTGCCCACAGGGGTGACTCTTGCATCATTGGCTGAGGCGAGTTTGGCAATTCCATCACTTTCGGCATTTTCTACCATGCTTCGAAATTTGATGATTTTAAATCTGCGCCCATTCCGGGTACATCTTTCCTGATAGTAAAATATATGGCCATGGTCATAGAGTTTTATGACTACCGCCGTAAGAAACATAAATGGTAAGGAAAGGAGTATCATTGGGATCGAAAGGAAGATATCCAGAGTCCGTTTTACAAAGCGCTGGTCAAAACTGAGGGAATATCCCTTTGCGAGAAGAAATGGGGTGTCAAAAATATGGATCCGGTCACTTCCCATCAAAATGATATCGGAAATCTTAGGAATCGTATATGCACGTATTCCGCAGCCATAACAGAACTTTAGGACGTCATTACGTTGTTCGGCAGCGAGATCCCCGATGATGACAGCTTCAAAATCTTTCATTTTTTCTGCAATCACGTCCATGCCCTCATTTACATTGATCGCATCGTGGATCGCATATTTGTCACGCCGTTCCTCCACTTTATATACAAGATCTGTCATAGGGCGGTCTCCGTAGATCAGAAGGATCTTCCACGACTTAAAAATGTGGCTGTACAGGCGTCCGGCGCCAAAGGTCCATATGGTAGTGATCACAAAATCTCCAAGTGTCATCACAATAGCAGGAACGATATTTACAAAGCGAAAGGCCAGCAGGGACGTGATGATATACATGAACAGATTCGATATAAAAATCGACAGATACTGGGATAATATAACCTCAATCCGCCGAAGCTGCCCAATCTTCATGGCGCCATACATGCGGGAGAAAAAAATGAGAAAGCTGGCATACAGTGCGATGATCGCATAATTTCCTCTTCGGTAAAATGTATAAATGTACATTGTTTTTGAAAAATAGGAATACCAAAAAACAGCAAAGAGTGCGGTCATCAAAATAATATTTATCAATGATAAAAAGAAGAGAATGGTCTTCTTATAAGGATCATAGTTCCTCATGATGGTGCCTCCGGTGTCGATGTTTTTGTTCTTACTCAGCTGTCCTTTTTTGACGGATCGTTCGGTTTATAGCATAACCTGCGCCAAGAAGAATCCAATATATATTTTGCGTTCCAATAATGGTATCATTCGTAATTCCTGCTATTGCAAAGGAAAAAATTCCGATCAGGAGGCCAAGCCCTGCTTTTTCAAGATCCGTATAGTGTCTCTTTCTCCAGAATTGTCTTATTCCGTTGATCATATATAAGAGCCATAGACCGATATAAGCGATGGCTGAGATGCCACCTGTCTGGATGTATATCTGCAAGAAGGCATTATGAGGTTTGTCCACCAATGTGGAAGTGTCCCCCACACGTTTTGAACCGACAAAGTCATCATTTGGGAATGCAATGATAAAAGCATTTGGTCCGATTCCCGTCAGCCAGTAGTCCTTCATAAGAGGAATCGTCCGGGACCAGATGAATCCGCGTCGATTAGCGATATTCTGGTAGTTTTTAAAACCAAAGCTTTCCACTTCGTGCAGTTTCATCAGTTTGCCAAACGGGGTGTAATATTTCCACTGTCCATCTATATACATAAATGTCCATGAGATGGAGTTTGGCGTGTCGTTAAACTTAAATCCAGGATATATATTGTTTTCAAGGTTGAATTTACTGCTGACAAGAGTAATCATCTGAAAACGTTCATCTGCCAGTGTATAGCATTTTTGATCTTCCTGATATTGTATGGTCACAGGCTGTTTGTCTGCATCATATGCCGTGAAAGAAACATTGCCGGCATGATCCAGTGCAGGAACGAGAGTAAATTTCGTATCATTTCTCATTGTGATCCGGAGTTCTTCTTTTTTATTTACGATCGATGCGATATTCCTCGTGTCCTCGCCGCCCTGAAGGATTTTGTTGATCGTAGTTTCCATAAATGAGCTCTTTGCGAGGAAAAATCCTGCTCCGCCCAGAACGAGGAGAGCGGCAGCACAAATGATAATACCTTTTATATGCTGCGTGGCAGGTTTGCCACTGGCATTCTCCTGGGATTCGTGGTTTTCAGTCGTCTCTTTTTCATCTTTCACGGATTTCTCCCGGGAAAAAAGTCCGGAGAGAAGAATGATTCCGGCAAAGACGATTCCGGCAGCGACAGAAATCATACCGGCAGAAGAGGAAGCCCCCACGAGGGATACAACCAGTCCGGCGGAGACAAGTACTCCGGCGATCCGGCATGCAATCGCTTTCGTTTTGTCTTCGGATGCCCGGATTGCAATGAAAGAAACTGCGACCGGCAGTACCAGAGCGACATACGGACCTACATAGTTTGGATTATTGAAAGTCAGGATGACATTCGAGATTCCGTCTTTAAAATCAATGCCCCCGGTTGTACTTTGGCTCGTGATGATCTTTTGCATCCATTCCCAGCTAAGAGGGTTGTGTCCGGTCGTCTGGAGTACTCCCAGGAGAGCCAGGATACCGGTCGTGACCATCATGAATTTTATAGTTAGAAGCCCGCGGGATTCGGAATTAATAAAGGTATAGGCATACATAAAAAGCATGGTGTAGCCGAGCAATACCCACATTGACTGCCACTGTCCGTACCCACCGCCGCTAAAGGCGAGATTTGTATATTCACTGAATACAGAGGACAAAATTACCATGATAAGATATACTGCCCAGAGTGCACATACTTTTATATCTGCATTTTCAAACAGCCGTTTCTTTTTTTGTATTTGGCCGTACTCGTGAAAAATAATTACAAGAGCAGCGACTGCGCCCATAATAATGACAAAAATACCTTTTGTGTATTCAAAAGAATCAATCTGGTCGATTTCTGCATTGTTAAACCATACAAATTTTGTGAATTCTGTCTGGTAATCTTTTGTCAGGACGATCAGTGGTATGATACAAAGTGCGATCAGAACCGGAAGAAGTCCCTGTATATCTTTTTTTGTAGTATCTGAATTTTTTGTAGCCTTCATTTTTTATGCCCCTTTATATTTTGGTATACATAAATATAATACTATATCAGGTGGGTTTCGTCAAATGGTACAGAGGGGAATTCATGGGGCTGGCGGAATTTGTACAGAAAGGGGAATATTTCCGGATCAGGACCCGCTCCCGCTGAATAAACATGTAGCGGTACTAAGGCTGCAAGGTGCAAAAAACGCACCTAATACGCAGCCTAAGAACCGACACGTTTATATGGTCCTTATCCGGAAATATTCCCTTTTCTGTACAGAGCTCGCCAGTTCCTCATAAATTATAATGACTGAGAATTGTTTTCCCATAGAAGTTATTTAGCGGCTCAATTTTTCCTTGTCCAAAGACCGGTGCACCAATTCCCAAATTGAAAAACTACAGCTTCAGACAACCTTTGGAATCCGCTGGTACTTGAGGGGTGTATTTTGCCCCTCAGTACCACTGCGTGATTCCACGAGCGCGAGCGTGTTGTCAGAAGCTGTAGTTTTTTCAATCTGGGACTGATGCGCCGTATCTTATGCCTTCAACGTATCATACAGCCCTTTTACCGTAGGATAAATCTCCTTGAATTTTGCGTATTTTGCATCGTATTTTGCAGCAAGTGCAGAATCTGGTTCAACAGAATCGATTACTTTGACGATCTTGTCAGCGGCCTCTTCAACAGAAGAATATTCCCCGCATGCGACAGCAGCCAGCATAGCGCCGCCGAGACCAGGCCCTTCCTCGCTCTCGATGATATTTACTTTGATGTTTAGTACGTTTGCGATGATCTTTCTCCAGAGTGGACTTTTCGCACCGCCGCCGCAGATTTTTGTCTCTGTGATCTTGATACCGAGGTCTTTTGCTACCTCGAAGGAATCGCGGATCGCAAAGGCAACACCTTCCAGTACCGCTTGTGTCATGTCGGCTCTTGTGGAATCCATGGACATTCCGATGAACAATGCGCGGGCATCCGGGTTATTGTGCGGAGAACGCTCGCCCATCAGATAAGGCAGATAGTAGACGTTGTTTTCACCAAGCTTGTCATCGGTGATCGGTTTTTGCTCAGCCGGGTAATCTTTTGTGCCGATGATTTCGTCCATCCACCATTTGTTACAGGAAGCTGCGCTCAGCATGCATCCCATCAGATGGTAATTTCCGTCAGCGTGTGCAAAAGAATGGAGGGCGTTGAATTTGTCGACGCCAAACTCTTTACTTGAGATAAAGATCGTTCCCGAAGTTCCGAGGGAAATATTACATCCGCCGTCGCCGACAGTTCCGGTTCCGACAGCGGCAGCAGCGTTATCTCCAGCGCCTGCAGCAATCTGGCAGGAAGTAGTGAGACCGAGTTCGGAAGCTGCTTCACTTGTGAGCGGGCCGGTGATCTCGTAGCTTTCAAATAATTTTGGAAGCTGCTCTTCTTTTACGGAACAGATTTCCATCATTTCTTTTGACCAGCATTTGTTTTTTACATCCATCAGGAGCATACCGGAAGCATCGGAGTAGTCGCAGCTATGCACGCCTGTCATCTTGTATGCAATATAGTCTTTTGGAAGCATGATCTTAGCGATCTTAGCAAAATTGTCCGGCTCATTTTCTTTTACCCAGAGGATTTTTGGAGCAGTAAATCCGGCAAAAGCGATGTTTGCTGTGTACTGGGAAAGTTTGTCCTTGCCGATGACATCGTTCAGATAGTTTGTCTCTTTGGTCGTACGTCCGTCGTTCCAAAGGATTGCCGGGCGGATCACATTGTCATTCTCATCAAGGATAACGAGACCGTGCATCTGTCCGCCGAAGCTGATTCCGGCTACCTGGGATGTGTCAAAGCCGTCCGTCAGTTCTTTGATACCGCTGACTACAGCATTCCACCAGTCCTCCGGGCTCTGCTCAGACCACCCTGGATTTGGGAATGATAATGGATATTCTTTTGATACGATATTTTTAATGGTTCCGTCTGCTTCCATAAGAAGAAGTTTGACAGCAGAGGTACCGAGGTCAACACCTATGTAATACATGTAAAAGTCCTCCTTTTATTTTTGGAAAAGAAAACCAGCGGCCCGCGAGGGCGGTGATGCCGATCCCAGGGCCGCTGGTAGTTAGTTTTGTAAGTTTATGTCAGGCAAATGGATTTTCCGTCGGATAACGAACACCGGCCGGCTGGTTGTATCCAATCTCATTTACGTCAACACCGATGTATTTGAATACTTCGTATAATGTTTTTCCGAAATGTCCAAATGCAACCGCACCGTGATGAGGATAATTGCCCTCGATCAGTACGTGGCGGTAAAATCTACCCATTTCCGGAATCGCAAAGATACCGATCGCTCCAAAACTTCTTGTAGCGACAGGAAGTACTTCACCGTGTGCGATATAAGCACGGAGTTTAGCATCTGCTGTACTCTGAAGACGGAAGAAAGTAATGTCTCCAGGAACGATATCTCCCTCGAGAGTTCCGTTTGTAACCTCGATCGGAAGAGAACGAGCCATGATCTTCTGGTATTTCATCTCACAGAAGGATAGCTTGCTGGATGCAGTATTTCCACAGTGGAATCCCATAAAGGTATCTTTCAGTGTGTAATTTGCATATTTGCCTTTGATATCTTCGTCGTACAAATCCTGTGGTACAGAGTTGTTGATGTCGAGCAGAGTAACTGCATCCTGGCTGATCACAGTACCGATGAATTCGGAAAGTGCACCATAGATATCCACTTCACAAGAAACAGGAATGCCTTTTGCTGTAAGACGGCTGTTTACATAACATGGTACGAAACCAAACTGTGTCTGGAAAGCAGGCCAGCATTTGCCAGCGATCGCCACATATTCTCTGTAACCTTTGTGCTCCTCGATCCAGTCGAGAAGAGTGAGCTCATACTGGGCAAGCTTGGAAAGAATCTCCGGTTTTTTGTTGCCGGCGCCGAGTTCATTTTCCATATCTTTTACGACATCAGGAATCCTTGCGTCACCTTCGTGTTTATTGAAAGCTTCAAAAAGGTCGAGCTCTGAGTTTTCCTCAATCTCAACACCCAGATTGTAAAGCTGTTTGATCGGAGCGTTGCAGGCAAGGAAATTCAGCGGACGAGGTCCAAAGCTGATGATCTTTAAGTTGTTTAATGCGTAAACGGCACGAGCAATAGGAACAAACTCATGGATCATGTCTGCACAGCCTTCTGCTGTTCCTACCGGATATTCTGGTATGTATGCGTTTATGTTACGCAGTTTCAGGTTGTAGCTTGCATTGAGCATACCGCAGTAAGCGTCTCCACGGCCGTCCAACAGGCTGTTTCCGGATTCTTCGGCAGCGGCGATGAACATCTTAGGTCCGTCAAAATGCTTTGCGAGAAGAGTCTCGGAGATTTCAGGACCGAAATTTCCAAGATATACGCAGAGCGCATTACAGCCGGCTTTTTTGATGTCCTCCAAAGCTTGTACCATATGGATTTCGCTCTCAACGATGCAGACCGGACACTCGTAGATGTCAGCTGCATCATATTTCTTTGCATAAGCCTCAACTAAAGCTTTTCTTCTGTTTACAGAGAGCGACTCAGGGAAACAGTCACGGCTCACTGCAACAATTCCGATTTTCATTTTTGGCATGTTACTCATGTTTGTAAACCATCCTTTCATTTATTTTGTTAAAATTTAATCAAAATCAGTAATTCTATTTTAAAGCATAATGTGGAAAAAATCAATAAAAAGCATATAGATTTTAAGAAAAAAATTTGTTGATAGTTTATATTGCAAAAATGATACTTTCATAGTATAATAGGTTTATACTATTATGCATTTTTGTACTTCTTTACATGGAGGTAAAGGTGGTGATTTCATGGTTGAAGCGTACAATTATTTTATAGGAGGGTATCTTCCCAAGGTATCTCCGAAAACAAATGTACACAATCGGCGCGAACTAAAAGATAAATATAAGAGCATTGTAAGCCTCAATAATGCGAATCCTTTGGCCATGATCAAGCTTTCGCCGGATACCCAGATCTATGCGCTGGATGTCAAGGAGATATCTATGGAGATGGGAGAGGCGGCGCAGAATACGCTGGATGGGAAACCAGAGGATGCGAAGGAACATGCAGAAGATACCGTAAAGCTGTTTAACCGGCTTCTTGAGCGCAGTGACGAGTATGGAATGTTGAAGAACAAGCCTTCACGTCCCGGCTGTGAGTTAAGGAATCTTGTGTCGGAGCATGAGGATGAGCTCCGGGCAGCAGGTTTTTCTGTGAATGAGGATGGTTTTCTGAGTATCGGAGAGGACAAAGAGTTCCGGGTTCCTGAAAAGTTTATGAAGGGACTCAGGGATAAGTGTGAATACATGAGTATGAATCCGATGGAGTATGTGGAAAAGAAGGTTTTTAGTTATGCACATCTTCGTCAGGGAAATGTCGGATATGCTTATGCCACTTCGATCTTTACAGGGATGCTTTTTAATTCGTATTGTTAGTGTGCAAAAATCAGGATTAAAATGAATGTATCGCTGAACCAGGCATAAAAGAATATGTTGTGGATTTCAGACAGACCGGAAGTTGCCGGTCTGTCTTTTTGATTTTATAGAAAAGTCTGTTGTTTGCGGATCGTGCTAACACTTAGAAAAAAGAAATTTTTAGACGTGGTTTTTAAAACCATATCATGAAGTTTTGGTGTTGACTTGTTCGTGGTTTTATGATACGCTACTAGTATAATATTTGTAGGAATCAATGATGCCGTCAGGCTGTTCGGAAAGGAAATGGAGAATCACATGCAGGGATTAGTGTTAGAGGGCGGAACATTTCGTCCGATTTTCAGTTCGGGAGTAATGGATGCGTTGTTGTCAGAAGAGATCATGATGCCGTATTGTGTCGGGGTTTCGGCCGGAATATCGGACGGGGTTTCGTATCTTTCGAGGCAGAAGGGGAGAAACCTTGAGATTGTGCAAAAATATAGAAACGATAAGAGATATATGGGAAAGTCAAATTTTCGTAAATGCAGAAGTTTGTTTGGATTGGATTTTATTTTTGGGGACATTCCCAATGAACTGATTCCATTTGATAAAGAAGAATTTTTGCGTTATGAGGGGAGATGCATGGTCGGCGTAACAAATGCCTCTACCGGAGAAGCTGAGTTTTTGGATGGGAAAAATATCGATCATGAATATACGATGCTGCGCGCTACGTGTGCAATGCCTTTGTTTTTCCCTGCGATCGAGATCGAGGGGGAAAAATATTATGACGGCGGTATCGCCAGCCCGGTCCCGGTTGATAAGGCGTTTGAAGACGGGTGTGAAAAGCTTCTTGTCATACTTACACAGCCCAAAGGGTTTGTGAAACGGCTGGGAAAATATGACAGGATCGGTGCGAGAGTTCTCGCCAGAAAGTATCCGGCGATGCGGGAAGCGATCATATCCAGACCAGACCGTTATAATGAAACGGTAAAAAAATGTGAGGCGCTTGAAAAAGAGGGAAAGGTAATGATCCTGCGGCCGAATTACCCAATCAATAGTTTTGAAGAAAATGTGCAGAAACTGGAAAAGGTATATTGGCATGGATATCGCATGGCAAAAGAAAAAATGAAGAAGATCAGAAATTTTTTGGAATTATAAGGGGGACCGCCTGGCTGGCCGATGTGCCTTCCGGCAGGGAAAACAGAATGGAGGATTATGATGGTACGTATTGTTACAGATAGTTTATGTGACTTGACGATGGCGCATGCAAAAGAACTCGATATCGATATTCTTCCTTTGATTGTCCGTTTTGGGGAAGAGCAGTATAAATGTGGAATCGAATTGAGCAACGAGGAATTTTATGAAAAATTGGAGACAAGTCCGGTGTCGCCTTCTAGTGCGGCAGTAAACGCATATGAATTTGAGGAAGTGTTTCAGAAATATATCGATGCAGGTGACGATGTCGTAGCGATTCTGTTTTCGAAGCATATGAGTGCAACTTTTCAGTCGGCAGTGATCGCAGCGGATAGTGTGGATTCGGACAGACTTCATCTGATCGATTGTGAGAATGGTGCGATGGGGCAGGCGCTTCTTGTTGAAACAGCGGTAGCTATGCGTGAGCAGGGGATGAGCGCAGATGAAATAACGGAGAAGGTCAAGGTACTTTTGCCAAAAACAATGACGTACATCGTTATTGATACGATGGAATATCTCAAACGGGGAGGCCGTATCTCTAAAAGTGCTGCTTTGATCGGGGGATTGATGCGGCTGCATCCTGTGGTTCAGGTCATCGCTGATGGTGCGAAACCGATTGATAAGGTAAAGGGGAAAAAATCCTGTAATGCATGGTTGATCAATAAGCTTAAGGAGCAGGAACCAGACACGGATTATAAACTGGTCATCGGACATTCCAATGCACCGGAGCGTGCGGAGGCGTTCAGACAGCAGTTGATTGAAGCAGGGATTACGAACGAGATTTTTATTACGTGTATCGGTCCTATAGTCGGAACTCATATCGGACCAAATTGCCTTGGGATCGGATATATCAAAAAATGATTTTGCAAAAGTATGGTCGAATGATTTACGGAAAAGGTTTGACAATCTTCTTATATAATGGTAGGATATGAGAAGTGTGGGCAGCTGTGGCGGAATTGGCAGACGCGCCAGATTTAGGTTCTGGTGGGCAACCCCCGTGCAGGTTCAAGTCCTGTCAGCTGCACCAGAAAGTTCTTACTACAACCATGGTCAAAAAAATTGACAAGCTGGTTGAGTATTGATGATAGGAAACCTGTGAGCGAATCGGGCTCACAGGTTTCTTCGTTTTTCTTCATCTGGTTATATAAGGCAACCTCATTTTTTACCGGCTCCACCAAGGCATTAAAAGGTTCAGCAAACTCCGCTGTTATGTTTCCATCCGGCTCAACCCACAAATGCCCGAATATAGCCCGGTTCAATATCTTTTTTATACAATCGTTTGCCTGGCGGTAAGTTGTGCTGCAATCTTCGATTAACTCCATTGCATCTGACAAGCGTTCCATAATGGTGGTAAATGTATAATCATGGGCTTTAATCTGATGTTCAATAGCCGCCAGCTGCTTGGCAATTTTTTGCTGTTCACTCTTCAGTAATTCCATTGGAATCGCATCATTGTAGTGCGCTTCCAATAATTTTTTGCGTTGCCGTTCCAGTTTATCTTTTTCTCTCCGCAATCCATCAAGTTCTGTTCCGTATTTTTCTTTTTCTGTTTCTATATTCTGCTTTAGCCAGTTTTCCAAATAAGAACGTATCTCTGGTGGGAAAGAATATTGATCATAAATCTGCTCGACCTGTCTCTCTACCTCTGCAATCAGCACAGCCCGTTGTTTGCATTTTGTGCGCTTGTTATGACGTCCACCACAGACAAAATAGGGATAACGAACCCCTGACCTTGATTTCGTATAGTTAATAAACATACGCGATCCACAGGTGCGGCAATACAGGCTTCCTTTAAGAAAATGTGGATGTTCGCGGGTGCGTTCACCATTGATATGGGAATACAGAATATCCTGCACCTGCTGCCATATATCGGCGCTGACAAGCGCTGGATGTGTCCCGTCATATTCTACCCCCTGATAAGTCACAATTCCTTTATAGTATGGGTTTATCAGTATCTTATTTAATGATTTTTTATTGATTGGTGCAGAGGGAACTCTGGGTGTTGCACGGGTTGTCAGCCCGCAGGCTTCCAGATGTTCCGCCAGATCCTGGACTGTCCAGTTTCCGGTAGCATATTCTTCAAATGCCAGTTTAATCAATGGTGCACGTTCTTCGTCCAATATAACTGTCTTCTCCTCACGCCCCCTTTCATCTACCCGCCGGATGTTCAAGTAGCCGAGGGGCGCCCGGCTGGGAGTTCCACCTGCTTTCACTTTTTCATTTAACCCTTTTTTGACTTCATTTGCCAGATTTTGCGAATAAAACTCAGCAATGGAACTCATAATCCCATGCAATAACATTCCGGCAGGAGTATCGTCGATGCTCTCCGAAGCGGATACCAGTTGGACTCCACACTCACGTAATGCGCGCATAATATCAACATCATCACCACGATTTCGTGCAAGACGATCAACTTTATGGACAATTACATAATCGATCCGGTCTGCGTTTTCTTTTACATATTTCAGCATTTTCTGTAATTCTGGGCGGTCTGCGGATTTGGCAGAAGTCCCCCGGTCAACAAATTCCTTGCCAATCATTGCTCCCATGGAAAGTGCTTTTTTCTTATTCGCCTCCCTTTGGGCAGGAATGGAAAAACCTTCATCTGCACCGCCGCCGCGTTCTGCCTGCCCACGTGTAGAAACCCGGAGGTAAGATACGGCAAACTTTGGTGTCATGGCATTGGCCAGTGAATGTATTGGATTCTCTGAAATATATTCCATAAAACAGCCTCCTTTCATATTCGTCTGTGCGATTATACCTCTGTTCGCACCTCACATCAAGTCATTTATGCCTTTCTTATTAAATTGTTAATAATATCATCTTTGGGAAGCCTGCCCCTCTATGGAGCAGGCTGTTTTAAGTGGTTCGTGACGTTTCACTGTCACATTTTAAGGTTCTTCCGCCTTGGCATCTACTGTTTGAGCCCCTATATTTGCCATTGGCTGATCTGGTCGATGCCCGGACTTCCAACTGCTGTTGCCAGCGAGGTTTCTTAGCAGGATTTTCCGGGCAATTTTGTATTCGTCCCCGATAAACCCTAAGCGGATGAGGAACAAACGCATCTCATATTTGGCGTTTTCTATTGGTTTCTCTGTCGCTGTGACCCGAGTCTGTGTCTTTGCCATTTTACAGATAGCCGCAATCAGGCGGTTGTATGCATCCGCTTCGCCCTCTAACTCCTGCAAGGTAAACCAGGGAAAGGATATTTTTCCCTCGGTTTCCGTAATGACCAGACTGTCAGTTTTTAGAGCCTGCTTTAACAGTGTTGTTTTGCTGGCGACAATCTTTTTGAGGTTTTCGCGTGCCTGCGGGGTAAACCCAGTATCTGGAACTGTCACAGTCAAAGTATCCGGCTGGTCAGGAACGGTTCTTGTTTCTGTTGTTTTCTCACCGGAATTGCTATCTGACGTAGCATTTTCTTCTGTCACGTTTTCTGCTGAAAAACCTTGCTGTTGCAAAGCTTCAATCAGCTGCTGTGCGGTTTCCGGTTCGGTGTTCTCATCTAGGGAGAGAACACCGTTTTTATCGACCACACAGCTACCGATCACATACGAGAAACTGGGTGCGCCCTGATACACAGCAGGGCAGTTTACTATCCGGCGGACAGCCTCCACCAACGGTTTTCTGTCACTGCCAGTAAGATTGTAATGGTATTGAAAGTTCATTGTATCCTCCTTTCTCCCACACACATCTATCACTCTGACTGCCGATTCTGGCAAGTCTTGTTTTTATCAGAAAATGTGGGGAAATATGAGGTTATTCCTCTGCTTTACCAGTCAGAATAAAATTGGCATATTCTTTCCGGTGTTCCTGCAGATAAACAACCAGTTCATAGTAACCCTCACGGTTCGCAATATACTGCACCATGTTTGCATCAAACATATTCGTCTCCCCGGTTGCCCGGATGGCTAGGATCTGCTGTTTGACAGTATCGGTCATCGTGTGCCTCCTT
>CAZOIF010000065.1:0-8770 GCA_964579975.1 uncultured Eubacterium sp.
ATCGTTTTTGCCACCCGGCTCAACAAAATATCCGGCACAAAAGGTTTTACGACAAAATCCAGGGCACCTACACGAAAACATTCCACCTCGGTTTCCGGCGTATTATCGGCTGTGAGGAAAATAACCGGAATCAATGCTGTCTCCTTATTCTCCCGAAGTTTTTTCATTACCTCAAACCCATCCATCTCCGGCATGCTGATGTCCAGCAATATCAGGTCCGGGTGGTTATTTTCGAGATATTTCAATGCAGCTGCACCTGAATTCGTCGCCGCCATACGATACTGAGGAAGTAAAATTTTCTGTGCCAACATTAAATTTGTTTTATCATCATCCACTACCAAAATAATACTCTTCATTCCATTACTCCTATCCATTTCACGGTATCCTTTCATTTGCAGCTGCCGCATATATATATCATATCGCCAAAAAATCTATAACATTTTATACTTTTACATAAATTATTCTTTAGGTACAATTCCCAGTATACTCTTATAATTATAGCGGATACAGAAATATTACGCAATAGAAATAATCTCCTGAATGTGCAAATGGATCAAACAATAATGGATACATCCAACAAAAAAGTAGCCAGAACCAGAGAAAAACATTCAACAGGCCTTCCTGTGTTTGTTTTGAACGATTCTGACTACACTCTTTCCAGGTTTCCCGACTATTGTATTGCGATACCCTTACTCTTTGATTTTTGCATTCTGTCCCACAAAATCTACTATTTTATTTGTAAGAAGTGTCGTTTCATAATATCTCTCGATCGTGATCGATTCCCCATAAAGACTTTCAAATGACTTCCTGAGCTGATCTTCTTCCTGACCGGCCTGCTCGCATACGCTGGCAATCTCAGCTTTTACTTCATCCTCAGTCACCGTGATATTCTCTTTGGCAGCGATCGCCTCTGCGATGAGCTGGGTCTTGGCAATACTCTCTGCCGCCTTATCAAGGCTTTCATTATAAGTAGCCTCATCCATCTGCATTGCATTCAAAAACTCATTGAAATCACTGTAGCCATACTGTTTTGCCGTATATTTATAATAGGCATCCAGCTGACCCTTACAAACTGCTAAAAGGCTTTCCGGATACTTTTTGACCTCTGTCTTTTCCTCAAGCTCTCCATATGCCGTCTGTCCGGCAGAATCCTTTGCCAGCTTTTCCTTTGTCGCTGCCTTATATTCCTCGACCGTCTTCTGCTCTGTCTTCTCAGCCACAAATTCATCTGTCAGCTCTGGTATTTCAGTCTCTGAAATATAATTCAGCGTGATCGTAAACACAGCAGGTTTTCCTTTTAGCTCCTCATTGCCATAATCCTCCGGAAAGGTAACATTAATATCCTTTGTCTTTCCAACTTTCATTCCGATCACTCCGTCATCAAAGCCTGGGATATAACCGGAAGAACCAAGCGTGATCGTCTGGTCGGTCGCACTTCCATTATCAAATGCTACCCCATCAATTTTCCCGACATAATCAATATTTACCGTGTCACCTTCTTTACATTTTCCCTTTTCAATCTTTTTTTCCGATGCATTCTGACTGAGAAAGGAATCAATCTCATCCTGAACCTCTTCATCACTGACAGTGCAATCTACTTCGATTCCTTTGTACTCCGAAAGTGTAACACAATCCGCAGCATCATAGTCTTCTACAACTGCAGGACCGCTTACTGACGTATCCTCCCCGGTAAATTTCGATCTGATCTCATCCCATGAACATCCTGTGAGCATCAGTGATGCCGACAAAAATGTACTTATGATCAATGCTCTTTTTTTCAATTTCGTTTCCTCCTATCGCCCGATCCGGGCTGTCTCATTTTCACGATTTTTGTCTTAGCAGATCCGGTGCAGTGCCTTTGACAACTGCCCCCAAACATAAGACTAAATATAATTTTATCATAACTTACAGGAAAAGAAAAGTGAAAGTTTTATGAACACATTGCATCCTTCATCTGCTTTACATATTCCCCAACTTTTTCCACGCAATCCGTTCCGTACTCTCCTACAATCCGCACGATGGCACTTCCGACGATGACACCATCGGATATCTCCGACATTTCTTTTGCCTGTTCAGGTGTCGAAATCCCAAATCCGATTGCACAGGGGATGTCTTTTACTTTTTTTACCTCTTGTATCATATCGGCAACTCCTTTATTGATCGTGCTGCGGACTCCCGTCACGCCGAGACTGGACACGCAGTAGACAAATCCCTCTGCCTCACTCGCGATCGTCCGGATCCGGTTCTTTGAAGTCGGGGCGATGAGGGATATGACGACCTGATCATATTTTCCGAATACCTTTCCCATCTCATCCTTTTCCTCAAACGGTACATCCGGTATGATCACTCCTGCCATACCAAGCTCTTTTGCCCGTTTGGCAAATTTTTCGATCCCATACACAAAGATCACATTGGCATATGTCATAAATACCATCGGAACATGGATCTGGTCTCGGATCCGGGCGATCATGTCAAAAATTTTATCCGTCGTTGTTCCGGAAGCAAGCGCCCGCTCATCCGCCTGCTGGATGACTGGCCCCTCTGCCACCGGATCCGAAAACGGAATCCCGATCTCGATCAGATCTGCCCCATTTTCCTGCATCGTAAGAAGAAGCTTTTCTGTCGTTGGAAGGTCCGGATCCCCAGCTGTGATAAATGGAATAAATGCCTTTTTATCCTGAAATGCATCTGCTATCTTATTCATAGATTTCAACCCCCCTGTATCTTGCGATCGCTGCCACATCCTTGTCGCCGCGTCCTGAAATGTTCACTACGATGATCTGGTCTTTCCCCATCGTTGGCGCCAGCTTTCTCGCATACGCAAGGGCATGGGAACTCTCGATGGCAGGTATGATTCCCTCCATACGGGAGAGATATTCAAACGCAGACACCGCCTCTTCATCTGTGATTGGTACATACTTCGCTCTCTTTGTGTCGTGGAGATAAGCATGTTCCGGCCCGATCCCCGGGTAATCCAGCCCGGCTGAAATCGAATAAACCGGCGCGATCTGTCCATATTCATCCTGACAAAAATAGGATTTCATTCCGTGGAACACACCAAGTGACCCATTTGCGATCGTCGCCGCATTTTTATCCGTGTCCACTCCGTGACCTGCTGCCTCACAGCCAATGAGCTGTACCTGCTCATCGGAGATAAAATCATAAAATGCTCCCATGGCATTACTTCCACCGCCCACACAGGCGATCACAGCATCCGGGAGTTTTCCCTCACGCTCCAAAAGCTGCTGCCGGATTTCTTTGCCGATCACGCTCTGAAAATCTCTTACAATTTCCGGAAACGGCGCCGGCCCCATGACAGAACCGATGACGTAGTGGGTATCTTCGATCCGGTTCGTCCACTCCCTTAACGTCTCATTGACCGCATCTTTCAATGTCTGGGTTCCGCTTTCCACCGCATGCACCTTCGTTCCAAGAAGCTCCATCCGGAATACATTGAGCGCCTGTCTTTCGGTATCCTCTTTTCCCATGAAAACTTCGCACTCCATGCCAAGAAGTGCCGCTATTGTAGCCGTAGCCACTCCGTGCTGTCCGGCTCCTGTCTCTGCGATCAGTCTGGTCTTTCCCATCTTTTTCGCAAGAAGCGCCTGCCCGAGTGCGTTATTGAGTTTGTGGGAACCGGTATGGTTTAAGTCCTCCCGTTTCAGATAAATCTTAGCTCCCCCCAGATCTTTTGTTACACGATCCGCATAATATAGCAATGAGGGACGCCCCACATAATTTTCGAGTAATTCCTTATATTCCCGGATAAACTCCGGATCATCTTTATATTTGCGGTATGCCTCCTCCAATTCGATCACCGCATTCATAAGCGTCTCCGGTATATATTGTCCGCCATGGACACCAAAACGTCCTCCTGACATTTCTATCTTCCTCCATTTCTTTTTTTCTTCATTATAAACTGTGTCAGCCCGTCGATGGATACGACCGCACGAGCTCCACGACCTTTTTTATCTTTTCCCCGTCTTTATAACCGTCTGTCTCTACGCCTCCGCTGACATCAACACCAACACACATTCCACTCCTTGCGACATGATCCAGCGCACCGGTCAGATTCCCTTCGTGAAGGCCGCCCGCAAGAAAATATGGGTGCGCCAGCTTTTCCGGGATGATATCCCATGAAAAGGTCTCTCCGGTTCCTCCGTACTGACCGGCCCGGTATGTGTCTAATAGAAGATAGTCACAGGACAACTGGTCCGCTCTCAGGATGCAGTCTCTGTCCTTTGCCCGAACCGCCTTGATGACAGGAAGTCCGGTCTTTCTTTTCAAAAAAGTGATATCTTCCTCTTCCTCATCCCCGTGCAGCTGGATGGCGTCGATCACACCTTCGTTCGCAAGCCCTGTTATAAATTCCGGCGGCGCATTGACAAATACGCCAAAAACTTTGATCCTCCGGTCTAACATCCGGTACATCTCAGCTGCTTTTTCACGGCTTATCTTTCTCCTTGTATCAGCAAATACAAAACCTGTGAAATCAGGAAGCGCTTCATTCAGAAAACAGACATCCTCCGTGCGGCGTATTCCGCAGATCTTGATCTTCACGCCCTTTCCGCCCCCTCATCACCGTTCTGTTCACTCTTTCCCCGCAATTGTTCGAGTGTCGCTTTTTTATCCCCGCTTCTCATAAATGTCTCGCCGATCAGCACACCATTTACCCCGCCACGCTCAAGCGCCTCGATATCTTCTCTCGTCCGGATCCCGCTCTCTGCCACAAATAAAATTTCCGAGGGAATGTTTTGCCTCAGGCGGAGACAGTTATTGATATCCACCTGAAAGGTCTTCAAATCCCGGTTATTCACACCGATGATGCCCGCTCCGGCACGGACTGCCATGTCGATCTCTTCTTTATCATGGGCTTCCACAAGCGCGGAAAGTTCCAACTCCTTACAAAGTTCCAGCCATCGGCGGATCGTCTCCTCGTCCAGAAGGGAGCAGATCAAAAGTACGGCATCTGCCCCGATGGCCTTCGCCTCGTAGATCATATATTCATCTACTGTAAAATCTTTTCGCAAAAGCGGCGTCCTTACTACTTCCCGGATCTCACGGAGATATTTGGTGCTCCCCATAAAATAATCCGGTTCCGTCAGCACTGACATACAGTCTGCTCCTGCTGCCTCATATTCCTTTGCAATTTCCACGTAAGGAAAATGTTCCGCGATGACTCCTTTCGAGGGAGACGCCTTTTTAATCTCGCAGATAAACGAAACCCCAGAAGTCCTAAGTTTATCCTCAAAGGGAAATGTGCCTCTCTTTTTTACCGAATATGCCTTTTTTTTCATCTCTTCCAAAGAAATATCCTGACGACACATCTCCACCCTTTTTCTCGTCGCCTCAGCGATCTCATCTAATATCATACGGACCTCCTTTTATCATAATTTTTGCACATGGTTTCTGTGCATCTCAAGTTGCGTTAGCAACTGGCTAATAAGTTCGCTAGAACTTATTTTATCACGCATTGCTCGCAGCGATAAATTGTTCCAGTTTCTCCAATGCCTTTCCGCTGTCAATGCACTCTGCTGCCCGTTTCACACCCTCTTCCATCGTAATGCCCGGTGTCCCGATATAAATAGCGATCCCGGCATTTAAAAGGATGACGTCACGTTTTGCTCCCTGCTCGGTACCGGAGAGGATCTCTCTGGTGATGCGTGCGTTATCCTCCGGCGTTCCTCCAGTCAGTTCTTCTGGTTTACAACATTTTAATCCAAACTGTTCCGGTGTGATATCAAAGGACTTCAGTTCCCCATCCCGGATCTCGCAGCAGTGTGTCGCTCCCGTGAGTGTGATTTCATCAAGACCATCGCTTCCACATACCGCCATCCCGCGCTTAACCCCGAGATTACTCAGTACCTCAGCAAGTTTCTCCACCAGTTCTTTGTCATAGACGCCCAAAAGCTGGAGCGAAGCATTCGCAGGGTTTGTAAGAGGACCAAGAATGTTAAAGACCGTTCTCTCTCCCATTTCCTTCCGGACAGGTCCTACATTTTTCATAGAAGAATGATGGGACTGGGCAAATAGAAAACTCATCTTCGTATCGTCAAGGATTTTCTGTATCTTATCCACATCGACCATAATGTTGACCCCAAGGCTCTCCAATACATCTGCTGCCCCGCTCTTACTCGACACACTTCGGTTTCCATGTTTTGCAACCGGGATGCCCGTTGCGGCGATCACAAAAGCAGAAGTCGTGGAAATATTAAATGTTCCGGCTTCGTCGCCTCCTGTCCCAACGATTTCTAATACATCATAAGACGGGGTGAGCTGCTTCGCCATATCCCTCATCACCTGGGCAGACGCTGTAATTTCTGTAATCGTCTCCCCTTTCATGCGCAGAGCTGTGAGATAGGCGGCCATTTGTACCTGTGAGGCCTCTCCCGACATGATTTCTTTCATAACTCCTTTTGCCATATCATAATCTAAATCTCTCCCGTTGATCACTTCATGTAATGCTTCCTGTATCATATCTTTCACCATTCCTTTCTTAATTTATTTCCAAAAAATTTTTTAAGATCACCCTTCCATCTGGTGTGAGTATGGACTCCGGATGAAACTGAAGCCCATATACCGGATAATCTTTGTGTTTTACTGCCATTACTTCATTGTTATCATCTACCGAAATGACGCTTAATTCCTCTGGCACTGTATCAATATCTGCGATCAGTGAGTGATATCTCGCCACGTCAATACGCTCCGGCAGCCCTTTAAAAATCGCATCCGAACAATCAATCTTTACATTGCTCTTCTTCCCATGCATCAGCTGTCTGGCATGACAGATGGTGGCTCCAAACACCTCACAGATCCCCTGATGCCCGAGACAAACGCCGAGGATCGGAAATTTTCCTTTTAACCGTTGTACCACTTCCTCACATACCCCGGCATCTTTTGGATAACCGGGTCCCGGGGAAAGTATGATGTGAGACGGCTTTAATGCCTCAATTTCCTCCACAGTCATCTCATCATTTCGTATCACCCGGATGTCCGGATCCAGTTCCCCGAGCAACTGTACGAGGTTATACGAAAAACTGTCATAATTATCGATCAATAGTATCATGTCTTCCCTCCATTCCCGCAAAATTAATTGCTTGACTTTATATCATGCCGGCATTTTCAATCGCATCGATGACTGCCTTTGCCTTATTTCCCGACTCCTCATATTCCAATTCCGGTTTGCTGTCCGCTACGATTCCGCCTCCGGCCTGCACATAGACTTTATCATCCTTTTTTACCGCCATCCGTATTGCAATACAGGTGTCCAGATTTCCGCTGAAATCAATGTATCCAAGTGCACCGCCATAGATTCCTCTCGGTTCACTCTCCAGCTCATCGATGATCTCACAGGCCCTTATTTTCGGCGCTCCGGAAAGAGTTCCCGCCGGAAGTACTGACCGGACAGCGTCCAGCGCATCACAGTCTTCCCGGATATCTCCCTCCACCTGCGAGCAGATATGCATGATCTTTGAATATTTATGGATCATCATGTACTCCGTCACTTCAACAGAGGAATATTTTGAAATCCGCCCCAGGTCATTGCGCCCAAGGTCCACGAGCATGTTATGTTCGGATAACTCTTTTTCGTCCCTCAGAAGTTCTTCCATCAACGCTTTATCTTCTTTTTCCGTCTTTCCTCTCGGGCGGGAACCTGCCACCGGAAATGTGGTAAGCCGCCCATCCTGCAGTCTCACAAGTGTCTCAGGGGACGTACTCATGATCTCCACATCATCCAGATTCATATATACCATATACGGAGACGGGTTTGTGGTTCTAAGGACACGGTATGGGTTGATCAGGCTTCCTTTATAGTCACTGACAAATCTTCTCGAGATAACTGCCTGGAAAATATCTCCGTCCCGGATATACTCTTTTGTCTTTTCCACGATTTCCCCATATTCCTGCTTCGATACATTGCACCGGAAATCCACTTTGCTATAAGCTTCTTCCTCCCTGATCTCTGTATGTCCCTGGATCATCTGGATGATCTCAGACAGATCGGAAAGAGCGTTTTCGTAATTTTTCTGGATATCCCCTTTTGTAGACACATTGGCTACAACGATGATCTTCTGCCTGAGCTGGTCATAGGCGATGACTTTATCAAACAGCATAAGGTCATAGTCCTTAAAATCCCCCCGGCTGATCTGGAGCTTCGGCTCCGCATGTGCGATCATCGCATAGGCAAAATATCCTACGAATCCACCGGTAAACGGCGGCATGTCATCCAGTTTCGGAGATTTGTACTCTTTCAGGATATCCCGTAGGACACGGAACGAATCGTCCGTGTGCAGCGTTTGTCTGTCACCTTCTTTTTCGATCACAATTTCTTTTTCCGAACAGGAAACGCGCATCACCGGGTTATAGCCAAGAAAGGAATAACGCCCCCATTTCTCTCCACCCTCTACACTTTCTAAGAGGTAAAAGCGCTTGTTTTCAGCGGCAATCTTTCTCAGTAATGTAATCGGGGTGATGATATCTGCAAAGATTTCTTTTTTCACCGGAACGATGTCATATTCGCCGGCATATTTTTTAATTTCTTCTATGGTCTGGTTTTGTATCATTGGGAAATCCCCTCCTTTTCCTTACTTCTTTTTGAGCCACGCTATTCTTCGCGCTCGCTTCGCTCACGCTCATCATATGCGGCATTCGCCGCATATTCCAGAAATCATGCAAGCCTTTGCGAGCGAGCTCGCACGGGTTGCTTTCCTCCGCTTTTGAGCCACGCTATTCTTCGCGCTCGCTTCGCTCACGCTCATCATATGCGGCA
>CAZOIF010000065.1:8870-16682 GCA_964579975.1 uncultured Eubacterium sp.
CGCCGCATATTCCAGAAATCATGCAAGCCTTTGCGAGCGAGCTCGCACGGGTTGCATTGATTCTGGAATGCGTGGCTCATTGCTAACGTTAAAAAAAGCTTTTGTCCTGTTTCCCGTTCGGGAAATGGGACAAAAGCTTAAGTTGCTTCTGCGGTACCACCCAGATTGGCCATATATATGACCCACTCATCATGCACAATCATGCACTCCTGCAGATAACGGTCCAGGTCTCCGTCAGCGTCTACTCGATGTGTATATATATCTTTCAAGCTGCCCTCTCAAGTCCATTCACAACGAACATGCTACTGTATCACACCAACCTACAGCTCTCTGAAAACATGAACCCGTTCCTACTACTCTTGATCATCGGTTTGTTATCAGTATATCACTTTTTTCTAAATTGTCAACAAAAAATTTTTACATCAATACTGCGGCACGATCTCCGGCATGAAAAACCGTCCTGCAAATAACGAATTCACAAGTACATCATAGTCTTCTTTCGTAAGTGCCACCCGCATCTGGCCAAATGTATTGCTTTCATCATAATACTCACTGCTCATTCCCGATATACTCTTTGTCTGATCCGCATTAAAAATCATGATCTTATTCATACCGGGGATATTATTCCATGTCCCCCATTCGCTCAGTAACTCCCCGTTTGGATTTCCGGTCGCAAGAAAATTACTGACGTATTTCTGCATTACGGAAGTAAGATCCTGTCTCCCCAATTTATTCGTTTCTGACAAAGCATTCGGCGCATAGGCTGTGTAATTGTTTTTATAACTTTTACGCAGAAAATCTTTACTTGCTCCGTGGAACGCCCCTACATAGGTGCTGTAAAATCCGTCCGTCACAATCGCATCTGTCCCCCAATAAAACCGGTAAGCATACACAGGCGCATGAGCCATATCCTGATTCAGAAGATTGGCCGTCTTCTCAATATAATGGCCCGACTGAAGCATACTCCCGTATTTGACTCCGTTTGCCACCAGATTTAACATCTGTGATGCAGAAGTGATATTTGATCCATCATCCACATTCAAAGTCAGATTCCCACTCCATGCATACGAAGAAAATTCAGTCGCATCGCTTCCCAGTATAATCGGAACCCGGTTATAATTTCCAGAACGGATCACAGAAAAACCATCTTTCGGAATAACTACACCATCATTAAATGCCTGCGGAAACTTCGCTAACCGTAGCGATGATGAGCGGTACATATTGGCAACCTCTGCCGTCGTGAGGCTGTCAAACAGATTTCGTATCACATCATCGGAGGCCGCATCCAAAAATTTCTGCGCACTCTTTTTATCCGGATATGTTCCCCGTTTTACAAGAATTGAAGCAAGTTTGTCTTCTGCAGACTTCTCGCCTTCCTCATTTGTACATGTATTACACCCGCCACTAAATATAATCGCCTTTTGAAAGAGTCCCTGCATGCTTGGTGAGATTACACAGAGCAGAGCATTTCTCGCTCCCGCCGAAAAACCGGATAACGTCACATTTCCCGGATCTCCACCAAAGTTTCCGATCTCATCCCGCACCCAGGTAAGCGCTGCTTTGATATCTAAAAGAGCAAAGTTCCCACTGTTTTCTTCCGCTGTTCCGGTCCGGAGCGCCGGATGGCTCAGATATCCAAAGGCTCCTAATCTGTGCTCTACCGTCACTACGATACAATTTGTCGCAGCGGCAAAATTCCCAAAATTTACATTTGATGAGCCGGAGGCATTGCCACCGCCATGGATATATACCATGACCGGAAGATTTTTCGCTGCGCTGTTTGGACGGGTGACATTGACATACAGACAATCTTCTGTCCCCACATAAGAAGTACCGTCGCCGTACTGAACCGCCTGCTGCTTTGGAATTGTCACATCCATGGTACCACTCCATGGTGTTACCGGCTGTGGTGCTTTCCAACGGTTCACCCCTGCTGTAGACGCACCATAAGGAATCCCATACCAGATAAGTGCCTGACTTTTCGAATAAGGCTCCCAGGTTCCTTTTACCGCTCCTTTTGAAGTCATTATAGTAAAGTTAACCTGAACCTTCACTTTAATTTTTTTCTTTGCATGACCGTCTTTTGACGTAATCGTTATAACAGAACTTCCCTCTTTTACTGCTGTCACTTTTCCGGTTTTCGATACCGTGGCAACTGCCGGATCCGAGGAACTGTAAAACATTTTTTTATTGGAAGCGCTGGCAGGAGATACAGAAGCGTTCAGTCTTGCACTGTCCCCCAATACGAGTTCTACTTTTGTAGAATCCACCTTGATCCCAGACACTTTCTTCCCAACTGTAACCTTTACCGCAAGTATCTTTTTCTTTTTGCTGTTATATCCACGAAGATAGGTACTTCCTTTTTTCAGTCCTTTAATCTTTTTATTCTTAATGACCTTTATAATTTTTTTATTTCCTGATTTCCACGTTAAGTTGCTGTATTTCTTCTTATCGGGTGAGGTAAGAGGGTTGTTATTTATGATGTTTGTGATCGTAACCTTCTTTCCTTTCGTCAGTGTGTAAGCCGGCTTTTCAGCGGCACTGACACCTCTTGTATTCAGATTCAGGACTATGATTCCGAATAAAAATAAACTTATTTTAACAATCTGTTTTTTCCATTTGTGTCCCATAGTTACCTCCATATCTGTGCATAGAACTTTCTGTATTTCTTACCTTACCAGTCTGATAAGCCAAAAATATGTCAAGAAAAATTTTCATCAAAAAAAGGTGCGACTGAGAACCGCGCACCAAGGTCTATAACATATAGCCCTGTCAAGTTTGCCAAAAGGCAAACTTTGCTCCGCAATAGGGCACGTTCCTATAAAATAAAAAAGAACTCTGTCAAAAGTATCTCTGCTCTTCTTTTCCAAGCAGTCCCCTTTGACAAAGTTCTCTTATTTCTTTTCAATTTTCTGATTTATCTTTTTTATTTCCAACTCATGGACCGGTACTCAACAACCCGCTCTCTCAGGATCAGATCGTTCAAAGCCTGCTTCGTCGGTTTATTCTCAAATAAAACCGCATTGATCTGCTCCACAATCGGCATACTTACATGATATTTGTTCGCAAGCGCCATCGCCGCCTTTGCACAGTTCACACCCTCGATCGCCTGACGGATCTCCTGTTTTGCCTCTTCAAGTGTCTTTCCTTTTCCGAGAAGGTATCCACAGTTGTGGTTTCGGCTGTGGGTGCTTGTACACGTCACGATCAGATCGCCGATTCCGGATAAGCCAAAAAACGTCTCCATCTGTCCGCCAAGTTCCATCCCGAGGCGACTTATTTCCACGATCCCCCTTGTCATAAGAGCAGCTTTTGTGTTGTCGCCAAGCTCCATTCCATCGAGGATTCCTGCCGCCAGAGCAATGACATTTTTCAATGCTCCCCCCAGTTCGATCCCAACGATATCCGGACTCACGTATACCCGAAAATTATTTCCCATAAACACATCCTGAATGAAGGTCGCTGTCTTCTCACTCTTTGCTCCTACTACAACTGTAGTCGGCATCCCCTTTGACACCTCTTCGGCATGGCTCGGACCGGAAAGCACAGCCACATCTGCTTTTGGCAGCTCGTCCTCCAATATCTCACACATTGTCATCAATGTATTTTCTTCGATTCCTTTTGCTACATTTACCACGATCTGTCCTTCTCTGATATAAGGCTCCGCCTCATTCGCCGTCGAACGGATAAATGGAGAAGCCGTGGAAAACACAATGATATCCATATCTTCACATGCCGTCTGCAGATCATCCTCGATCACGATCGAGTCCGGAAGTTTCACCCCGGGAAGGCGGTCTACATGCTCTCTCTTTTCCCTGAGCATATCCGTCTCTGCTTTGATCTTTGACCAGACGGTCACTTTATGTCCATTGTTTGCACATAAGATCGCCAGAGCTGTCCCCCAGCTCCCCGCTCCTAAAAAACTGATCCTTTTCACTCTCTTTTTCCTCCGTTTATTTTTTCTTCATGCCTAATTTATTTTCTGTTCCATTTAAAAGACGTTTTATATTGGCACTGTGTTTTATGTAAGCCAAGATCGTAAACATCAGGCTTATCACAAGAATCACTGGAAAATATGCGCTGCTACGATACGTAAGAACAGAAAAGATCGGAATGTACCACACCACGATCAGCGATCCCAGAGACACATAACGCGTCAGGGCAACTACTGCGATAAACAACGCTAACCCGATGAGGATCAGCTTCAGATCCATCGTGGATACTACGATCACTGCTGCCGATACGGCAATTCCCTTTCCGCCTTTGAATTTCAGAGTGACCGGAAAATTATGTCCGAGAACCACACCCAGTCCGGCAAACAGGGTAAGCATGTATGTGACATCCGCAGAATATCCCATGTGGGCACAATAGATAAATTTTACAACCAGCGTCGGCACAAACGTTTTTAAAAGATCTCCCAAAAAGGTCAGTGCCCCTGCTTTTGCCCCCATTGAACGAAGGGCATTTGTCGTCCCTATATTTCCGCTTCCGGTCGCGCGGATATCCATTCCCTGACTCTTCCCAACGATATATCCCGTAGAAAAACATCCAAATGCATATCCGATGACCAGTATGACGATTCCAGTCAAAACATATATCAGCACGTTTACTTCTCCTTTCGTTCGCGAATAAACATCCGGATCGGCGTACCGGTGAACCCAAATGTATCACGGATCCGGTTTTCAATATATCTCTGATACGAAAAATGCATCAGTTCCTTACTATTTACAAAGAGAACAAAGGTCGGCGGTTTGATACTAACCTGCGTCATGTAATATATTTTCAGCCTCTTTCCTTTATCCGAAGGCGGCTGCTGCATGGCAACTGCCTCCATAAGGATCTCGTTGAGCACCCCAGTCTGGATACGCAGCGAATGAAACTGGATCACCTTCTCGATCAGTTCAAATACCCGGTTCGTCCTCTGTCCGGTAAGCGCCGAGATAAACACGATTTCAGCATAAGGAACAAAGGAAAGGATTTCCCTGACCCGTCCGGTATATTCCTTCACTGTGTTATTATTCTTTTCCACAGCGTCCCATTTATTCACGGCAATGATAAGTCCCTTTCCCCTGTCATGAGCGATCCCCGCTATTTTGGCATCCTGCTCGGTCACACCCTCGACAGCGTCGATCATAAGAATGACCACATCCGAACGCTCGATCGCAGCTACCGTTCTTATGATACTATATCTCTCTAAATCTTCCTTGACCTTATTTTTTCTCCGGATACCGGCTGTATCGATAAAAATATACTCTTTGCCATCCCTCACGATCTCCGTATCAATGGCGTCTCTCGTCGTACCTGCGATGTCCGAAACGATCACCCGGTTTTCGCCTAACAGCTTATTCACAAGGGAGGATTTACCGGCATTCGGCTTTCCGACGATCGCGATCTTCGGCCGTTCATCCTCTTCTTCTTCAAACTTTTCGGGATCGATATGCTCAAGAACGGCATCCAGCATATCACCGATCCCAAGCTTGGATGAAGCAGATACCGGATGCGGATCACCGATCCCAAGATTATAAAATTCATATACATCGGGCATGAATTTTTCAAAATTGTCCACTTTATTCACGACAAGAACGACAGGTTTGCCCGATTTCCGAAGCATATCTGCCACCTTGAAATCCGCATCGACAAGTCCCTGCCGTACATCTGTAATAAATAGGATCACATCCGCTGTATCGATTGCAATACCCGCCTGCTCCCTCATATGGGAGAGCATGACATCTTTCGTCCCCATCTCGATCCCACCGGTGTCGATCATGGACATACTTCGGTTCAGCCATGTAATATCCGCATAGATCCGATCTCTGGTGACACCTGGATAATCTTTGACGATAGATATTTTTTCTCCTGCAAGCGTGTTAAACAGCGTGGACTTTCCCACATTCGGCCTTCCCACGATTGCAATGATCGGTTTACTCATAGTACTTCCTCTTCTTTAATTTAAACATATTCCTTTGTATCCATAAATATTCTACAGGAATCTGCACTTAAAATCAATAGCTTTTCATCCTTGAATTACGGAAATCAAATTTTAGTGATTGCAATTCTCTGATATCAGAAAATTGCAATCGCTAAAATTTGATTTCTATGTCCCAGATCATCATACATATTGATCAGCGATTTCTTTTATTTTCTCCGGATGCTTCTCACGAAATTCCGCATAAGTAAGCCCCTCTGCCTGCACCGCATGTCCCAGCTCGGCAAAAAATTCCGGGATCTGATCGGCAAACATAACACCTAGTTCCTCACCAAACCGCTCTTTTCCCTCCGTCTCACAGCCATTATCGTAGATGGCAAAAGCGTCCTTCATGCCCTCTTCCGACTTTTTCTTTCCACCCCGCAGCCCGATCACCGCTGTCTGATGGGCAGAACAGGAGGAAGGACATCCGGAAATATGAATCTCCGGAAGAGTACCATCTGCAAAATTTTCTTTTCTGACACGGTCAACACATTCTTTTAATAAGGCCTGGGACAGTCCGATCCCCTGCTGGCAGATCGCCGCACCGATACAGGCTGTGGATCTCTCAAACGCTGTCTCTGCCCCATCTGCCGTGATCGAAAGCACTTTTGATGCCTCCCCGGCTGTCAGATTTATAATATACATCCCCTGCGTCGGCGTCAACCGAAGCTTCACATCCTGCATGTCCTTGGTCACTTCATATATCTTCTGCCAGAAATCTGAGGGCACTTCTCCTCCCACCGGATGGTAGGAAACCGCATACAGCCCCGTCTGCTTCTGTGCAATCAAACGGGAGCCACCGCTTACTGTAGAAAAATCTACTGTTTCTGACTCCTCAGACGTTTTTTTCGTCTCTGTAACATCACGGATTTCAATCTTTAAATCTCCCTGTTCCAGATTTTTCTGGAGTTTCTCCTGAAAGATCCTTTTTAGTTCCTCTGCTCCCAACGTATCCTGAAGATATCTTGTCCGTGATCTCGCCCGGTTCTCGTAATTTCCATATTCGGTGAAAACCTCTACCATTGTCTTTATGGGGTAGAGCACGTTCTCCGGCTCCACATCCTCTGCCACCAGAACGCCAAGTTTGGGATTCATCCCAAGACCGCCGGCCGCATACACGTCAAATTTATGATTGTCCTTTGCGACAAATCCAAGGTCACGAAACGTCACATGGGTCTCATTTTTCCTGTTGCTTGAAAACCCGACTTTTAATTTGCGGGGAAGCTTTACTTTCCCGATAAAATCCAACAAATAATCGGCCGCCTCTTTGGCATAAGGAAGAACATCAAAACTCTCCTCTTTCTCAACACCGGAAAGTGGTGTGCACATAACATTTCGTGGAAAATCTCCGCCACCCCCGCGGGTGATGATCCCATGCTCCCACGCTTCCTCCACAAGCTTGCACACATCTTCCTTTGTGAGGTCATGCAGCTGTACCGTCTGGCATGTCGTAAGATGTGTCAGGCTGATCTTATAATTGCGGACACTTTGTGCGATAAACTCCAGATTTTCTTTGTTGATCTCTCCACCAGCCAGACGAAGTCTGAGCATGCTCCGCTCTCCTCCCCGCTGGGCATAGCTTCCGAACCCTCCGGAAAACCCTTTATACTCCGGCACGGTAATCTCCTTCCGGTAAAATTTTTCTGTCATTTCAAAGAATTCCTGCAGATCTTCACGAAATCTTTCTACATAAGTCGTCTTCATATTTACCTCCGTTTTTCGCACAAAAATGATAATTAATTCTAATATTATAAATTATACTGACTAAACAAAGTTTTGTAAAGCAATAAAGATGGAGTAAAGATTTAGACAGTTAATAAAAAAATTAAAAGAGTATTGGTTCC
>CAZOIF010000066.1:0-16666 GCA_964579975.1 uncultured Eubacterium sp.
ATGAGAATACGGAAAACTTCGGGTTCTCCTTCGGTGGAGTGATCGATGACACGACATTCAAATCCGACAGCTACAAACAGGTAATGCAGAAACACTTTGCAAGCATCACGACCGGAAACGAGCTGAAGATGTATGCACTCCTTGATGAGGAGGCAACAAAAGCAAGCCCGGACGGAATGCCGGTACTGCGCAAGGACAGCAGGGGAGAAGAAATGGTGAAGTGGGCATACGAGAACGGGATCGGCGTGCGCGGGCACACGATCATCTGCGACACGGCGATGGACACGAACTGTAAGTACTTCTTCCATGAGGATTATGATACTTCCAAGAAGCTTGCGGAACCGGAAGTCGTACTAGCCCGTTATGAAAGCTTCATCACACAGTGCATCACCTACTTTGAGCAGAAGTATCCGGGGACGATCCACACATGGGATCTTGTGAACGAGGCGATCGAGCCAGGAAACTGTGAGAAAGACGATGACCGTAAGATCCAGAAGGATAACAACATGTTCTATGATACGATTGGAAGCGACTATGTGGAATATGCATTCCTGTACGCCCGCAGGGCAGTGAACCAGCTGAAGAAACAGTATCCGGACCGTGATATCAACATCAAGCTGTTCTACAATGACTTCAACTGCTTCCAGAGAACGAAGAGGGATGCGATCTGCGCACTGGTAAAGAGCATTCAGGAATTCGGAGAGGAGCAGGGAGAGGGAAGCCTGATCGACGGAGTCGGAATGCAGTGCTACATCGGCGGCTCTGAATTCAAGGAGGATCTTCTGACGACGAATACGAAGAGGACGGCAGACAGCATTCCGAATTCTGTGTTCATGTTCAAGGATCTCGGAATGAAGGTACAGTTCACGGAGCTTACAGTCCGTAGCTACGACGAGTCAAAGAACGCTGAGCATGCAGAGTACTTTAAGAAGTTTATGCAGATGGCGATCGATATCAACAATGGTACGATTGAGAAGGTCTTGGACTAGGATGGTATCGTAGTAAATATCACCAAATCCGATCTTAGTTAAAAGAAGCAAAAAAGGTTCGCACTGTGCAGATAATCTGCCAGTGCGAACCTCTTTTGTTATTAAAATGCTCTTTACTACATCGTCAACATTCTATTACTCGCTGTAACCAAAACCAATCAGAGTAAATTCTTTATCTTCACTGCCAGATGCCATCTTAACTTCAATCGTATGCTCTTTTGCCGTAGATTCCCGGAAAACGACTTCTGGTGTTGCATTATTCCATCCACTCGCACTGTAACCCGAAACGGTTTTCTTTTTCGTGCCATCTACATAGATTTCTGCCGATCCGGTTTTTTTGTCGCTGCTCAGTTTGTAAACGACCATCAGAGTCTTACAATTTACAGTAGCTGTAAACGAAGTACTGCCGGAAGATGAGGTATGCATCCAGTTTTGTGGGAACCATGCCTGGCTCGTCTTCCCGTTATACGGATATTGGAATGTACCCGTATTTTTATCCGTACCGCTAAAGCCGCCAGCATTTAGTTCTGAAATAGCGTCTATCTTAGAAATATCTGTGTTTGGATCGATCATCTTAATGTCTGTATAAGAATCCGCTGTTGCACGTGATGATGATGGCAAATCTGCACTATCTATATTGTCTGCCACAGCCTCAGCCTTATCAATCTTGTCCATCAGATTCATGATACAGTCAGACATTAACTGATAACCGGTATTATTTGGATGAAGTGTATCGCCGAAGAACCATGCAAAGAAATTTTCTTCCTTGAAATATTTTTCAATCGCATCTCCCATGCTGATCATCGGAAGGTCATAGTGCTTTCCAATCTTTTTATAATCCGATTCCAAGACACGGCCGGACTGGAACACAGAGAATATGAGAACAACCGCTGAACCGGATTTCAGAGCCCGGCGGATCATTCCGTCGTAAGCGCCCCCATTGGTACATTCCCCATAATCATTTACAGCAAATTCGATAAACAGAATATCCGGATAATCACCGGTTGTCATCTGTCCCAGTACATCTCTGTCATAGCGTATGATTCCGAGAGACGATGGTGTTCCACTCATTCCTGCATTCACGAAATGAACGTTGCTGCCTCCATCTTTTCCATATTTTTCTGCAAAAGCGGTAGCAGAAACCTGTGCATAGCATTTGGCATTTGGAGAAGCCAGTGCGCCTTCTGTGATGGAACCGCCGATATAGGCCAGCGTCACGTCTTCACCTGCTCTTGCCTTTTCAATGACCTTTTTGATACGTGCATTGTTTCCAGTTGAAAGAACACCATCTTCTTTCATTCCGGCATAGATCTCATCTGTCACTTTAAAGGAATTTAACGATACCGGTTTACCAACGATTTCAAGATCATCCAGCATAAAATCTACTGTCTCATCATCCGATATTTCAAAATAAAGATACAGCGCTCCCTCGTATTCAGGAATCACCTTTTCTCCGGAAAACTGCACCCACTCTCCGGAAACAGCGGAAACGTCAGAAGCGACTGATACATACTGATGATTACCGTCCAAATCCGTATAGTCAAACTTCATCGAAATATTCTGTGTTTTCTCGCCATCTTGTCTTACCCATGCGGAGAACTGATAAGAACTTCCTGTCTCCACCAGACGGGAAAGATCGAGTTGAACTCCGTGCCATGAGGCAGCACGATCACTGATCAACAGACACTGCTGACCGCCCTCTGTATGGTTGGCGTCTTTGGAAATAGATAGTGTAGCGCTTCCTCTTGAACCCAGGCCATTTGTCTCTCCGTCCATTCATCTTATTAATACAGCATTATTTATAATAGCATCATAGAAACACACAGACAGCCATGATATATGATGAAATAATCTTGATATATCGTGCATTTTACCAAATCCCGGAATTTTGCATGTCAAAGGACATTTTTATGGCAAAAAACAGCCTTTTAAAAGGAATTAATCTGCAAAATATATCAAATTCACTTCGAAATATATCATGGCTGTTTTGCCAGACACATGTTATGATATTAAATAGTTTCAAATATCATTTTCAACGATAAATGATTAATGATAAACCGAAAGGAGAAAAAGTATATGGGAAATAACGCAAAAGGGCGGGTTATTACAATGGCATTACTGGCCGCCATGTTTAGTTCGTGTATTGGGGGAGCACTGGTGAGCTCACCGGACTCACAGGCTGCCAAGAAAGCCAAATTGAAAACAAAAAAGGTGACACTGCAGGTTGGAAAGAAAAAAACCATAAAGATCACCGGCAAAAAGAAAAAGGCCGTCTACACCTTCAAGGCGTCCAACAAAAAAGTTAAGGTGACAAAAAAAGGAGTGATCCAGGCTGTGAGTGCAGGAACGGCAAAGATCACCGTAAAAGAACGTTATCAGAAAAAGACGAAAAAACTTGGAACTGTTAAGGTTACAGTAAAGAAACGTCAGGAACCAACGCCATCACAGGCTCCTGTTCCATCGACACCGGGAATTCCACAAGTTACGTCTCCATCTGTATCAGGGAATCCACAGGTTACGCCTCCATCTGCATCAGGGAATCCACAAGTTACGTCTCCAGCCACATCGGCAGATCCGCAGATTACACCTCCGGCGACGGAGTCCGGGGAGCCGTCAGAATCCCAAAAACCATCTGAGTCCGGGTCACCATCCGGCGATTTCACTCCTGTTGAATATAAAAATGCAGAATTTGAAACAGGCACGGACGGTTTTACAGCAAGGATTGGATCTGAAAAAGTTTCTGTCGCCGACGATGGGTATTCGGGAAAGTGTTTATTTGTAACGGGAAGAAAAAATACGTATGATGGCGCTAAGATTGATGTAATAGATACGATCGTTCCGGAAGCTACTTATTCTGTTACTGCTTATTTAAAGCATATGGCAGCGGAGGATATCGAGATAAAATGTTCGGCACAGACTGGTAACACGTACCCCGCGATCGCCGTTGTAGAAGCAGCAAAACCGGGTGAATGGACGAAACTTGAAGGAACGATCAAAATTCCGGAGAGTTTCTCGGATTTCAGTATCTACTTTGAACTGCCGGGCAGCCCGACTGCTGATTTTTATGTGGACTCTGTCGTTATTACACAGCTGACTGCCGGCAAGAAACCGGTAAAGGTAAACGAGAGCATTTTGGAAACATATAAAGATATCTTCCCTTATATGGGAACCTGTGCAAATTACTATGGTTATGGCAATAAAGCAAATCAGTTGATCAGTGGAGATAAGATCGCCTTCATCAAAAAACATTTCAACAGTATCACGCTGGAAAATGAAATGAAACCGGATGCTGTTCTCAATAGCATTATCACGAAAGAAGAGGCACAGGCTTCTCCTTACAATTATGTGATTCCGGAAAATTATACTGAAGAAAATGTACCTTCATTGAATTTTAATACGATCGACAATACATTGGAATTCTGTAAAGATAACGGAATTAAGATGCGTGCCCACACACTGATGTGGCATCAGCAGACACCATCATGGTTCTTTGCAAAGAATTACGAAAGTTCCGGAAAGGCAACAGATGCGGCTATCATGGATGCCAGACTTGAGTTTTATGTCCGGAACGTGATGAAGCATGTGATCGATAAAGAAATAGAACTCACTGGAAAAGCAGGAAGCCTTGTATATGCATGGGATGTAACAAACGAATATCTGCACCGCTCAAATGATCCTACAAATTTGTCATGGGTTAATGTATATGGGGATCTTAAACTGAAACCAACTTACGTGAAAAAGGCATTTGAGTTAGCTTATGAGGTTCTGGAATCTTATGGTATTGAAGATAAAGTAACGCTGTTTTACAACGACTATGATACGTATTTTGAATCCAACGATTTAGTAACGCTTGTCACTTATATCAATGCAAATGAAACAAATAAAGAGGGCCAGGCAGTAAAAATCTGTGGCGGAATTGGTATGCAGAGCCATGTAGACGCTGACCGGCCGACGCTTAAGCAATATGGCGATGCATTAGATAAATTCCTTGCTACCGGACTTGAAGTTCAGATTACAGAATTAGACGCAACGATCAATTTTGGCGAATTGAGTAATGGCGGATGGGGATATCTTGATAAAGGACAGGATAATGAATATCAGGCAGCTTTTATCAAAGAGTTTATGGAGCTTGTCATAACAAAGCAGAAAACGCTCGATAAGACCGTGAATCCGAAGGGAATCACAGGAGTGACGATCTGGGGACTTTACGACGCATGCTCCTGGCGCAGTGAGTGTTCACCGCTGTTGTTTGCCGGTTCGATCAAATCTCCAAAACCGTCCTTCTATGCCTTTATTGAAGCGGCAAAGATCTGGGAACAGTAAAAAGGTGCAACTGAACAAGTTAACAATTAAACATTAAAAAACAAAAACCGATGAGGGGACATTTCACAGACCATGCCCCCTCATCGGTTTTTCGTAATAGAGCCCATTAATCAACAGACTCCACATAAGTTTTGATACATTCTACCGTTTTGTCGATGCCAACAAGATCGCTTCGTAACGTCAGATCATAGTTGAAAAGATTATCCCATCTCTCTCCGGCATGATAACGGTAATAATTGCCGCGGCTCTTATCCTTTTTGGATACGGCTTCTGCCGCATGCTCCGGTTCGATATGATCAACCTCGACCGAGCGTTTGATCCGGAAATCAAGATCAGCAGCAATAAATACATTGATCACGTTATCAAGGTCTTTCAAAATATAATCGGCACATCTGCCCACGATAATACATGGTCCTTCATCCGCCACCTTCCGAATGACATTTGACTGTGCGAGAAAAATCCGGTCATCGAGAGATAATCCGGCAAACCCCACGTCTTGGTTTGTAAACACATTCATTCCCATGGCGATCGAGTAAAGAAGACTGTTTGTCGCCTTATCTTCCACCGTCTCAAAGGCAGACTCCGAAAAACCGCTTTCCTTTGCCGCCCTGGAGATGATCTCATTGTCAAAAAAAGGAATCCCCAGCAGCTCGGAAAGTTTTTTTCCAATCTCACGCCCTCCGCTTCCATATTGTCTGTTTATCGTAATGATCTTTTTCATAGATACCACCATGCCTTTCCATTTATATTATCATTATACAAAATATTTATAAGAAATGCCAGTAAATTGTTTAATTCCTATTGTCATATTTTGAAAATGCATTATAATTAATATAGGAAAACAAACTTTTTTTGAAAGGATTCAGGTGGCAGTATGAAAAAAATTATTTCGACAAACGAAGCTCCCGCAGCAATCGGGCCATATTCCCAGGCGATCGAGGTTGGTGGACTTATTTTTACTTCCGGGGTTATTCCCATCGTTCCTTCTACCGGTGAACTTGTAACCGGGGGGATTGAAGAACAGGCAGAACAGGCTCTTGGCAATCTGGCCGCACTCATCAAAGCATCCGGTGCAAAGATAGAAAACACAGTAAAAACGACTGTTTTCATTAAAAATATGGACGATTTTGCAAAGGTAAATGAAATTTATGCAAAATACTTTACAACAGACTTTCCGGCACGTTCCTGTGTAGAGGTTGCAAGGCTTCCTAAAGATGTCCTCATCGAGGTAGAGGCAATCGTTGAAAAATAGCAGGACATGGATATAAAATTCTTGGAAACGTCTGGAATATTCTATATTTTGGCAGGGCATATCCTGTTAATATTCTTGACAATACAGTGCCAAGTTGGTATACTTGGATTGGGGTGTAATAATTTTGTAATATTTTCTTAAAAATTATAATTAGAAAACAAAGGACGGATTGTGTTTTATCATAGAAGTACATTTTGGAGGGAATAACATGCGGAAAGGAAGAATCTTAAAAGTATTCCTGTGCGCAGGCATTGTTTTGTCTGTGGGAGTATTAGGTAATTATGTAACATCTCTGACTACTACGATGTGTAAAGAGACCGAACTGGCTGGTATGTCATATACACTACAGCAGTATGTAGATGCCCACTCGGCAGGAGCGGCATCCGATCCGGAGGCGATCGTGGCATTTCCGGATGATCCGGCTACACCCGGAGATCCCGCAGCAGATCCAAATGCAGCGCCTGCCCCTGACGCACCGGTAGGCGGAGAGACGCCAGCACCGACCGAGGCACCGGAGGCGACGCCAGCACCAAAATCTGAGTATGACAATGTAGGTATTTCTGTAGCTGCTGACTATGTAAATGTCCGCAAAAAACCAAACACAGATAGTAAAGTAGTCGGAAAACTCTACAGGGGAAGTGCTGCAAAGATCAAAGACACCGTGGGCGACTGGGTTAAGATCCGTTCTGGTCATGTAGAAGGTTATATTAAATCAGAATACTTAGCGATCGGTTTTAGTGCCGAAAAGCTTGTCGATAAATTTGGTACAAAAATCGCGACGGTAAATACCGAGACCCTTAAAGTACGTGAGGCAAAAAATACAGACTGTGCTGTTCTCACACTGGTTTCCGGTGAGGAAAGTTTTGAGATACTCCGGGAAGATAAAGAATGGGTTAAGATCATGGTCGACGGCGATACAAAGGGATTTGTGTCAAAACAGTATGTCGACATCACCGTTAAATTTAAAAAGGCTGTTTCTATTGAAGAAGAACGCGAAGAGGCAAGAAAGAAAGCAGCGGCAGCGGCGGCAGCGGCACAAGCAGCCGCTCCACAGCAGCCAGCACAGTCCAATAGTTCCAGTCAGAATTCAAGTAATTCCAATTCCGGAAGCAGTTCGGGCAACAAAGGCTCCAGCAGCTCTAACAAAGGATCTTCCGGAAAATCTGACAGTTCCGGCAAATCAAGCTCTTCCGGTAACTCCGGAGGAAACGGCGGAAATAGTGGAAGCAGCGGCGGCGAAAGCAGTTCTAATTCCGACGGTTCTGTCGTGGGAAGCGGAGATGGCTCTTCCATCGCATCCTATGCTCTTCAGTTTGTCGGAAACCCATATGTATACGGTGGTTCCAGTCTGACAAATGGCACGGACTGTTCCGGATTTTCACAGGCAGTATTCCGCAAGTTCGGTATCAACCTTCCGAGAACTTCCGGTGAACAGGCGAGTGTTGGAAAGAAGATCAGCGTATCAAGCGCCAGAGCCGGAGATTTGATCTTCTATGCGAGAAACGGGCATATTAACCATGTGGCAATCTGCATCGGTGGCGGGCGTGTCGTTCATGCCAGCAACCCAAGTACCGGTATCACCACAAGTAATATTGGTTATCGGACACCTTATTGTGCAAGACGTATCGTGGGATAAAAAGGTGAGGCAGGATTTCTCAGCAAAAATAATAAATAAATCAGAGTGACGAAGAAAGGTCATCAAAATCGTTCAAAACAGACGCAAGCAAGCTTGCGAAAAGTTTTTCACTGATTTTGATGACCTTTCTTCTGTATCTGGCCTTATTTTTATATAAGAAATCCTGTACCTGTATCACTGCTCTTTTATAAAACCTCAGTCTCTCCTCCGGTTTACAAGAAGAAGCAGACGGAACAGCTGCAATGCAGTAGCTAATGCGGAGGCTATATAAGTCAGTGCTGCGGCACGAAGGACACGCCGTGCTGCCGTATTTTCATTGCCAAGCAATATATTAGAGTACTGCAGTATATTCAAAGCCCGTTTCGAAGCGTTAATTTCAACCGGCAGGGTGACAAGCTGGAAGACAAGAACGATCGAAAATAAGAGAATTCCGACGTGTGCAAGCTGTGTGTAGCCAAGTATGAGCCCGATAAGGATCATCGGCATAGAAAGTCTTGAGGCAAAATTAACGACAGGAACGATCGCACTACGGATCGCAAGAGGCGCATAGCCTTTGTCGTGCTGGATCGCATGCCCGCATTCATGAGCAGCCACACCGATTGCCGATACGGACGAAGAGCCATATACCGAATCCGACAGTCTCAGTATCTTTGACCGGGGATCATAGTGGTCCGTCAGATTTCCGCTGATACGCTCTACTCTTACATCGTGAATGCCGGCATTTTTTAAGATCATCTCTGCCGCCTGTTCTGCACGGATCCCTCTCTGGTTTAACATTCTGCTGTATTTCCGGAAACTTCCGTTTACATTTGCCGATGCTGCCATACTGATCAGAATTCCCACGAGAACCAGTATATAAGTTGGGTCAAAATAGGTATAATAATAAGGCATTGTTAATTCTCCTCTCGCTATATTTATTGACAATCCTATGTTTATCTAATAGAATTATAACAGGAATCCAATTCCTGTCAACAGTACCATAAATCACCAGACAATACGGAGGCAAATAAATGGATTTATCTTTAATTTTTACATTTTTAATTCTGATCGCAGGTTTTGTGCTGCTTATTAAAGGAGCTGATTTTTTTGTGGAGGGAAGCGCCAGCATCGCCAAAATGCTCCGTGTGCCATCCCTGATCATCGGTATGACGATCGTAGCAATGGGGACAAGCCTTCCCGAGTGCTCAGTAAGTATTACTGCTTCTCTCACCGGCCAAAATTCGCTGGCCGTCAGTAATGCGATCGGCTCAAATGTATTTAACCTTATGGTAGTATGTGGAGTATGTGCCCTTTTTACACCTCTGAAAGTAAAAACAGATACCCTGAAAAAGGATTTTCCGTTTTCTGTTATCTGTGCCGGACTTCTGCTCGCACTCGGATATATCGGGATGGTGCTTGGCAGAGAGGACGGGATTATCCTGCTCGTCATTTTTGTACTCTTTTTACTGTATATGATAAAGTCTGCAATAAAGGCGAGAAAGGCCGGAGAGACAGTAGAAATTGAGGGAGAGGACACACAGATACACCCGGTATGGAAAAGTATTCTGTTCATCGTTCTCGGAGCAGCTGCCATCGCATGGGGAGGGGATCTTGTCGTCGATTCTGCCTCTGTTATCGCTGCTACGTTCGGAATGAGCCAGACACTCATCGGCTTAACGATCTGCGCAATCGGAACGAGTCTGCCAGAACTTGTGACCTCTATCGTGGCTGCCAGAAAAAATCAGGTGGACATGGCTCTCGGGAATGTAATTGGCTCTAACATCTTTAACATTTTATTTGTTCTTGGAATCGGAGCTTCGATCAGCCCGATTGATTTTATCACAGAGAACATGATCGACATTGCCATACTCATTGCCATGAGTCTGATCGTCTGGATATTTACGTGGAGTAAACAACGTGTCAACCGGGCTGAGGGAATCTGTATGCTTCTTTTGTATGCGGCATATTGGGGCTATATCTGTATCCGGTAACGATACCTGTCCGATCCACCACCAAAAATTTTCACTTGTAATTTTTATTTTGATGTGATAGAATGAGTATGATTTAAGTGAAAAGGCATTGAAGGAAACGATTGCTTATGCAGTAACCTTATGACAGGAATGGACGTCACCGACTGAGAGCGTCCTGCGGAAGCGGTAAGCAGGAGAACATTCCGGAGCTTGTATTCTGAACTGATAAGATTCCTTATCTGAGTAGGTTTACACGGTTGCACCGTTATCAGCAAGTTGAGAGGGAAATCATTTTTTAGAAATGTACGAGATGATTTTCAACGCGGGTGGTACCGCGGGTTTTAAATAATGAATTTTTAGGGCCCGTCCCAGGCGAAACGATTGTTTCACCGGGATGGGTCTTTTTCTGTTCCTGCTTTACACAGAAAGTATTCCCGGATGAAACAACCCACAAAATATTATTTTCAGAAAGCGAGGGAACGATCATGGAATTTGTTTCAGGAAAGACAAAAAAAGAGGTCAGAGAAATATCTGATATCCTCACAGGAAATGATGAAGGCAGGGACATCTCCATGAATGGGGCGGTGCATACCATTCGTGATATGGGGGATGTGGCTTTTATCGTTCTCAGGAAACGTGAGGGGCTTGTACAGACTGTATTTGAGACAGGTGCTGTCAACAGGGAGTTAAAGGAAATAAAAGAAGGTTCTGCAGTTGAGGTGACAGGAACTGTATGTAAAGAAGACCGTGCACCAAATGGATTTGAGATCCGGCTCAAGGAAATAAAAATATTGTCCGAACCGAAAGAACCGATGCCGATTCCAATCGGCAAATGGAAGTTAAATACGTCACTGGAGACGAAATTGGGTCTCCGCCCGATCGCTCTCAGAAACATACGGGAACGCACCCGCTTCAAAATACAGGAAGCTGTCGTGAGAGGATTTCGTGACTATTTATTCGCACAGGGATTCACAGAAATCCACACACCAAAGATCGGGGCAAAGGGCGCAGAAGGTGGTGCTAATATTTTTAAACTGGATTATTTTCACCGTCCGGCTATTTTAGAGCAGAGTCCGCAGTTTTATAAACAGATGATGGTGGGCGTCTTTGACCGGGTATTTGAAACTGCTCCGGTTTTCCGTGCGGAGAAACATAACACAAAACGCCATCTGAACGAATACACATCATTGGATTTTGAGATGGGATATATCGATTCTTTTCAGGATATCATGGAGATGGAAACCGGATTTTTACAGTATACGATGGAACTTTTACAGAAGGAATATGCCAGAGAGCTAAGCATTCTCGACATAAAACTTCCAAAAACAGATCAGATCCCACAAGTCCGGTTTGATGAAGCAAAAAAACTTGTATCTGAAAAATATGACCGCAAAATCCGCAACCCATACGATCTGGAGCCGGAGGAAGAAATGCTGATCGGTCAGTATTTTAAAGAGGAATACGATGCGGATTTTGTATTTGTTACCCACTACCCGTCGAAAAAGAGACCTTTTTATGCGATGGACGACCCGGAAGATCCGACGTATACGCTCAGCTTTGATCTTCTGTTCGGAGGACTTGAGATCACGACCGGAGGGCAACGTATCCATGATCTGGATGTGTTAGAGCAAAAGATCAGCGCAAGGGGAATGACCGAAGAGGGAATGGAGCATTATCTTATGATATTCCGGCACGGTATGCCGCCGCATGGTGGACTTGGCATCGGTCTCGAGCGATTGACAATGAAACTTCTGGGAGAGGAAAATGTGCGGGAAACGACATTGTTCCCCCGGGATATGAGCAGATTGGAACCGTAGGGCACTGGATTAGCAGTCAGTCACAAAGAAAGGATGATTTATCATGGCAAATGTAATCACAGATGAAACGATCGAATATGTAGGCATCCTGGCGAAATTAGAGCTTTCGGATGAGGAAAAAGAACAAGCAAAAAAAGATATGGGAAGTATGTTAGACTATATCGATAAACTGAACGAGCTGGATACAGAGAACGTAGAACCGATGTCACATGTATTCCCGGTAGACAATGTATTCCGGGAAGATGTTGTGACAAATGGCGATGACAGGGAGCAGATGCTTGTTAATGCGCCAAAGAAAAAAGAGGGAACCTACATGGTGCCTAAGACATTTGACTGATATGTAAGAAGGGGGCGACCGATCATGAGTTTAATGAGTTTAACCGCCGTGGAACTTGGAAAAAAGATCCAGTCAGGCGAAGTCACTGTCCGGGACGCTGTGATTGCAGCTCTGGATGGAATAGAGAAATCAGAAGATGTATTAAATAGTTATGTTACGGTGCTGGATAAAGAAGAACTTCTCGCGCGGGCAGATAACATACAGGCACAGATCGACCGTGGAGAGCTTACGGGTCCGTTAGCGGGTGTTCCGGTGGCGATCAAGGATAACATGTGTACGAAGGAGATACGCACTACCTGCAGTTCGAGAATCCTTGAAGATTTTAAACCGACCTATACGGCAGAGGCTGTCCGGAATCTGGAAAAAGCAGGGGCAGTCATTCTGGGAAAGACAAATATGGATGAGTTTGCCATGGGAAGTACGACAGAGACTTCTGCCTTTGGTATCACGAGAAATCCCCATAATACGGATCATGTACCAGGAGGATCCTCCGGTGGTTCCTGCGCCGCTGTAGCGGCAGAAGAGTGTTCCTATGCCCTTGGGTCAGACACAGGTGGTTCGATCCGCCAGCCAAGTTCTTTTTGCGGCGTGACAGGAATCAAACCGACCTATGGAACCGTTTCCCGCTACGGGCTGATCGCTTATGGCTCGTCACTCGATCAGATCGGACCGATTGCAAAGGATGTGACAGACTGTGCCACGATTCTGGAGATCATTTCATCCTATGACCAAAAAGACAGCACTTCCCTGCAGAGAGATGATCTTGATTTTACATCCGCCCTTGTCGACGATGTAACCGGTATGAAAATCGGAATTCCAAAGGATTATATCGGAGAGGGCCTTGACCCACAGGTAAAAGACGCCATCTTAAAGGCGGCAGAAGTACTCCGCCAGAAGGGAGCTGTCGTGGAAGAGTTTGATCTGAGCCTTGTCGAATATGCGATCCCTGCTTATTATGTCATCGCTTCTGCCGAAGCCAGTTCGAATCTTTCCCGTTTTGATGGCGTGAAGTACGGATACCGCACCGAGGAATATGAAGGCCTTCATAACATGTATAAAAAGACCCGCTCGGAAGGGTTTGGCGCAGAGGTAAAACGAAGGATCATGCTTGGTTCCTTTGTACTCAGCAGTGGTTATTATGACGCTTATTATTTGAAAGCACTCCGCACAAAGGCACTGATCAAAAAGGCATTTGACCAGGCATTTCAGACCTATGATATCATTTTAGGACCAGCCTCTCCTTCTACTGCACCAAAGATCGGTGAAAGTTTAAGCGACCCGCTTAAAATGTATCTGGGTGATATTTATACGATATCTGTAAATCTTGCCGGACTTCCCGGGATCAGCCTTCCATGCGGAAAGGATGAAAAAGGACTTCCGATCGGTCTTCAATTAATCGGTGACTGCTTTCAGGAGAAAAGGATCATCCGTGCGGCATATACATTTGAACAGAATAAAGACATGTTAAAATAAAGTAAGGAGGGGAAACATTATGGCAAAACAATATGAAACCGTCATCGGACTTGAAGTCCACGTAGAGCTTGCGACAAAGACAAAAATATTTTGTGGCTGCAGTACGGAATTTGGTGGTGCACCCAATACACATACATGCCCTGTCTGTACCGGTATGCCGGGTTCTCTTCCTGTGCTGAACAAGCAGGTGGTAGAATACGCTATGGCAGTCGGCCTGGCTACGAACTGTAAAATTACACAGTACTGCAAATTTGACCGGAAAAACTATTTTTATCCGGATAATCCGCAGAACTATCAGATCTCGCAGCTGTATCTGCCAATCTGCCGGGATGGTCATGTAGACATTGAGACTCCTTCGGGCAAAAAGTCGATTGGGATCCATGAGATCCACATGGAGGAGGATGCCGGTAAACTTGTACATGACGACTGGGAGGACTGCTCTCTCGTCGATTTTAACCGCTCTGGCGTGCCACTCATTGAGATTGTCTCCGAGCCGGATATGCGGAACGCAGACGAGGTTATCGCTTATCTGGAAAAACTCCGCATGACGATCCAGTATCTGGGAGCTTCCGACTGTAAGCTCAACGAGGGTTCCATGCGTGCAGACGTAAACCTGTCGGTTCGTGAAGCAGGTGCTTCTGAATTCGGGACAAGGACAGAGATGAAAAACCTCAACTCCTTTAAGGCGATCTCAAGGGCGATCGAGGGGGAACGTGCCAGACAGATTGAGCTACTTGAGGAAGGTAAAAAAGTCATTCAGGAGACAAGACGCTGGGACGATAATAAAGAATATTCTTATGCGATGCGTTCGAAAGAGGATGCGCAGGATTACCGGTATTTTCCGGATCCGGATCTGGTTCCTGTACGCATCAGTGATGAGTGGATCGAGGCTGTAAAAGAACATCAGCCAGAGTTTCGGGATGAGAAGGCGGAACGTTACAAAAAAGAATTTGACATACCGGAATATGATATTAATATCATCACCGGTTCCAAAAGGCTCGCAGATATTTTTGAGGCCACTACTGCTCTTTGCCACAATGCGAAGAAGGTCTCAAACTGGCTTATGGTAGAAACGATGCGGTTGTTAAAGGAAAAAGACATGGAACCGGAGGATATCACATTTACTCCGGAGAATCTGGCGGCTCTGATCCGGCTTACCGACGAGAATGCGATCAATTCAACTGTGGCAAAAGAAGTTTTTGAAAAAATGTTTACAGAAGATATTGACGTAGACAAGTTTGTGGAGGATAATGGACTTAGGACAGTAAATGACGAAGGGGCACTGCGTGAGACGATCGAAAAAGTGATCGCGGAAAATCCCCAGTCAGTTGCTGATTATCAGGCGGGAAAAACAAAAGCAATCGGTTTCCTTGTGGGGCAGACGATGAAAGCAATGAAGGGAAAAGCTGACCCGGGCATGGTAAACCAAATCTTAAAAGAACTATTGTAGAAAGGAGGTATATCATGATTGAAATGAGAAGGGAAAAAAGATGGCCTGTGAATCTGGAACTTGAAATCACATCCTTGTTTAAACAGGACAACGTAAAGGTTGAGAATCTGAATGCCCCGATTGAGGTATTTGATGTTTCCAAGGCCGGCATCGGCTTTAAGTCGAAAAGTGTGCTGCCACTCGGGTATTACTTTAACGCCAGACTGGTTCTTCATGGAAATGATGCACTTAACTGTGTCGTCCGTATTATACGACAACAGAAGGAAGAGGACGAATTTATCTATGGTTGTGAAATTGTGGGGACGGCATCAATCATGGATTATGTATTTAATGATTATGCGGCTACTTTATAAGAGAACAGGCTGTAATCTGGTTTATACAGATTACAGCCTGTTCTCTTTTATGCTTACATACTCATTGTGTTACTTAATTTTCATTTGTCTAATATCTGCTACTCTAACACTTTCGTTATCGTACCATTGTTGATATCGATCGCCATCTGCATAAACTTCTTAAAGTACTCTGCATGCTCAGCGTTCTTTGACTCGTCGTAGCTACGGACTGTAAGCTCCGTGAACTGTACCTTCATTCCGAGATCCTTGAACATGAACACAGAATTCGGAATGCTGTCTGCCGTCCTCTTCGTATTCGTCGTCAGAAGATCCTCCTTGAATTCAGAGCCGCCGATGTAGCACTGCATTCCGACTCCGTCGATCAGGCTTCCCTCTCCCTGCTCCTCTCCGAATTCCTGAATGCTCTTTACCAGTGCGCAGATCGCATCCCTCTTCGTTCTCTGGAAGCAGTTGAAGTCATTGTAGAACAGCTTGATGTTGATATCACGGTCCGGATACTGTTTCTTCAGCTGGTTCACTGCCCTGCGGGCGTACAGGAATGCATATTCCACATAGTCGCTTCCGATCGTATCATAGAACATGTTGTTATCCTTCTGGATCTTACGGTCATCGCCTTTCTCACAGTTTCCTGGATCGATCGCCTCATTCACAAGATCCCATGTGTGGACCGTCCCCGGGTACTTCTGCTCAAAGTAGGTGATGCACTGTGTGATGAAGCTTTCATAACGTGCCAGTACGACTTCCTTGCTTGCAAGCGGCTTGGAAGTATCATAATCTTCATGGAAGAAGTACTTGCAGTTCGTGTCCATCGCCGTGTCGCAGATGATCGTGTGCCCGCGCACGCCCATTCCATTCTCATAGGCCCACTTCACCATTTCTTCTCCCCTGCTGTCCTTGCGGAGTACCGGCATTCCGTCCGGGCTTTCTTTCGTCGCTGTCTCATCAAGGAGCGAATACATCTTCAGGTCATTTCCAGTCGTGATGCTTGCAAAGTGCTTCTGCATTACCTGCTTGTAGCTGTCGGATTTGAACGTCGTGTCATCGATCACTCCACCGAAGGAGAACCCGAAGTTTTCCGTATTCTCAT
>CAZOIF010000067.1:0-16003 GCA_964579975.1 uncultured Eubacterium sp.
TGCAGAAATACCTGCAGGATGGAAACGGAATTAAAGGATGGGCAGCCGAAATCAGAATTTACAGGTGGAGTTGGGGTTTCGAGTATTATCCGAACCGCAGAGAAGTATGATGGAGAATACGATTTTAAAAATGATAACGGAGTGTTTGTATTCCGGCTGATCATGAACATGGATGCGAATGGAGGAAAAAATGACAGTTCAGATTGCACTCTGTGATGACGAGACAGCAGAACTTGATAAGACAGAAAAAATATTGAGTGAATATGAGCAAAAACATATGGGCTTAGACTTTATGGTCAAACGCTTTGAAAGTATGGATGAGTTACTCTATATGGTCAGAGAAGGAGAATATTCGCCCCATTTGATCTTTATGGACATTTATATGCCGGGAGAAACAGGAGAAAGTGCTCCATTGGGGATCGAAGCAGCGAAACGGCTTCGAGATATGGGGAGCAGGACAAAACTGATTTTTCTTACTACGTCCAAAGAACATGCGCTGGATGCCTTTGATGTGGAGGCTTCCCAGTATCTGATCAAACCGATACAGACAGATAAATTATTTTCCCTGTTGGATCGGTTTCGGAAAGAGGCAGAAGAGGAACGGGAGAAATATATTCTGCTGCGCATGGAGGGGATGCTAAAAAAAGTGTCATTAGATGATATTGTATACTGTGAAGCGCAGGGGAAACGCCAGTGTATTTATATGGCGGATGGCACAGAAGTGCGGCAGAATCTGACGATGGCAAGGATTTATGACATGTGTGCGGCTTGTCAGGAGCTGGTGAAAGTCGGCGCTTCTTATATTGTTCATTTGGGACATATAGCTAGTATGAATGCACAGGAGGCACGGATGGATAACGGACAGAGAATCTATCTGCCCAGAGGAACTTACCGCCTTCTGCGGGAACAATATTTAGATTATTATTGCGGAAAGGAGTAATACACGTATGAAAACCAGAAAAACCAGTATTTCTACACAGTTGTTTCTCTTTATTCTTGGGGCTTCCCTTGTCGTGGCCCTGATCGTAGGAGGTGTTTCTTATTCTACAATGGGACGCTTTTTAAGGGAGAAGACGATGGGAAATGTGATGGAAATTGCGGTGATTGCTGCTGAAAATGTGGATGGGGAGACCTTTTCAAAGGCAATGGAGGGCGAGGAAGAAGCTTTATCAGTGGTGAAAGATTCTCTCAGCTTTTTTCTGTCAGGAGATTCGGTGACTTATGTCTATACTCTCATGCCAAAGGACGAAAGCAATTTTCAGTTTGTCGTAGATACCGATCCGGATGATCCCGGAGAATATGCCGAGGATTATGAGGCACAGGATGCCATGTTTGAGGCGATGGAAGGAAAAGCAAGTGTAACAAAAGAAGCATTTACCGATGAGTGGGGAACATTTTACAGTGGTTATGCACCGATTGTATACAATGGAAAAACACTGGGGATCGTGGCAGTCGATTATGAAGCCTCATCGATACAGGCTTCCTTAAATCAGCTAATACGCAATATTTTATTTTCGGTGGCGATCGGCATTCTTTTTGCGGTTATCACAGCAGTGCTCGTATCTGTCAGAATGAGGCGCAATTTCAGAAAGGTAAATGACAAGATTGTTGAGGTGGCCTCGGATGATGGGGATCTGACAAAAGTGTTAGATGTTACTTCCGGCGATGAATTGGAAGTGATCGGAAACAGTTTAAACCAGCTTTTGCAAAAAACTGCCAATACTGTCCGGCAGATTAAAGGCGGAACAGACAGTATTGAATTCAAAATGGAGAGTATCAATACACATGTATCTGATTCTGTTTCCCAGATCACCGGTATCAATGACACAATACAATCGATGGTGGCATCCTCGGAGGAGATTGCAGCATCTGCCCAAACTGCCAGAGAGCAGGTGGATTTTGGATATAAGGATATTCAGAGTATTGTGGATATTGTCACCAGGAATACCGATTATCTGAAAGAGATTCAGGTTTCTTCGAAAGAGCTGAATGAAACGGCAAAAAGCTCAGTCAAAAAAATCGGAGAAAACGTGGAGAATATGTCTACAGGCATGCAGAAGGAAAAGGAGAGGGCAGATGCAGTTCTTAGGATCAAAGAGCTTTCGGACTCTATTTTAAGTATTTCTGCCCAGACGAATCTGCTGGCATTGAATGCTTCGATCGAGGCAGCAAGAGCAGGAGAAGCAGGACGGGGATTTGAGGTTGTAGCCCAGGAAATCGAAACATTGGCCCGCAATACCAGCGATGCGGCAAATGAAATTCAGACCATGAGCAGCGATGTAGTGGAGGCAGTGGAAGGACTGGCTCGGCTGGCAGAGCAGATGCTTTCCTTTTTACAGAACGAGATTTCCGGGGATTATGAGAGCTTCAGTGATGCTTCCCACAGTTTTATGGGGAAATCAGATGATATCCGGACATCCATGGAACAGTTGCAGCAGATTACGAAACAGTATGAAGAATCCCTGAAGAGTATCAATGACGTTATGCGGTCTGTCAGCACAGCGTCTGAGGAGACAAGCACAGAAATCGTCCATGTATCTGAGATGCTGTTATCCATGAATACAGATATGAAAGATATTGAGGATTCTACAGAGGAAACTTTCCAGGATATCTCAGGCATGAACAGAGAGCTGAGCGCTTACCGGATCGATGCGGACTGAGAGGAAGACGGTGGATTCAACAGGTTTTGACTGTTATTGAATAAAGGAGTGAGATGTGGTTTTGCCATGTCTCATTTTTTTGCGGACGACAGGGTTCAAATTGGTGCCGTTGAGTTATACTTACATTTAGAAGGAGGGCTTAAGATGATACCGGAACAACTATTAGAAGAAGCTTCACAGCTCAAGGAAACTCTTGTTTTTAACAGAAGATATTTACATTCACATGCGGAGACCGGATTTGATCTGAAGGATACACATGCCTTTGTAAAAAAGGCATTGGTCGATATGGGGTATGAACCAGCAGAATGTGGGAAATCAGGTCTTGTCGCATTGGCGGGCGGGAAAAAGGAAGGGAAAGTCTTTTTGGTCCGGGCTGACATGGATGCTCTGCCGATCAAAGAAGAAGCGCAGGTCAAATTTTCGTCGACCAATGGCTGTATGCATGCATGTGGGCACGATATGCATACAGCGATGATGTTAGGCGCCGCAAAATTATTAAAAATGCATGAAAAAGAGATCGAAGGAACTGTAAAACTCATGTTTCAGCCCGCAGAAGAAATTTTTGAGGGTTCGTATGATATGATCGGATCCGGTTTGTTGAAAAATCCGGATGTGGATGCCGCATTGATGATCCATGTTATGGCAGGAATGCCTTTTGAAGCCGGTACCGTTATTGTTTCGGCGCCTGGAGTCAGTGCTCCGGCGGCGGATTATTTTGAGATCCGGGTACAGGGAACGGGGTGCCACGGCTCCATGCCGAATACTGGGGTTGACCCACTGAATGCAGCCGCCCATATTTTGATCGCGCTTCAGGAAATTCATTCCAGAGAATTAGCGCTGGATGACCGGGCAGTTTTAACGGTGGGTACCATGAATGCCGGTACTGCGGCCAATGCAATCCCGGATATGGCTGTCATGGGCGGAAGTATACGGACTTTTGACGAAGGGGTACGCTCATTTATCAAAGAGAGAATGGCACAGATTGCAGAGGGGGTTGCAAACTCTTTCCGGGCAGAAGCGAAAATAATATGGGGAAGCGGATGCCCGACTTTAGTAAATGACAGAGAGTTGTCTATCTGTGCTGAAAAGTATGCAAAGGAGTTGTTGGGTGAGGGGAAAGCATTTTCCGTTGCGGCCCTGAATACAATGAGTGGAGAGAAAAAGTCTCCGAAAACGGCAGGATCAGAAGATTTTGCATATGTCAGCCAGGAAGTGCCATCCATTATGTTAGCATTGGCGGCTGGACAACCGGAAAAAGGCTATATTTATCCTCAGCATCATCCGATGGTTACCTTTGATGAGGATGCGCTTGTCAGCGGCAGTGCAGTTTATGCTTATACGGCGATACGCTGGTTGGAAGAACACAAGTGTTGATGAATGTATAAACGGTTTGTCAGGCAAACGAGCAAATAAATGAATGAGAAAGGAGAACAGCATGGATGACAGATATTTAAAGCTTCTTGCAAAGGAGTATCCGACAATCGACAGTGTGGCAAGTGAAATGGTCAATTTGTCGGCGATCCGAAGCCTGCCCAAAGGAACGGAATATTTTTTCAGCGACCTGCACGGTGAATATGAGGCCTTTCTTCATATGCTGAAAAGTGCTTCGGGAACGATAAAGAAAAAAATCGATCTGGTATTTGGGAAAACGGTTTCAAATGCAGAGAGAGAGACTCTCGCAAGTTTGATCTATTATCCGGAGAAGGAGATGAAGGCATTATCCGGTCAAAACTTATTGACGGATGAATGGAAGAGGCTTACGATCTACCGCCTCATCCTGGTCTGTCAGTCCGTATCGGCAAAATACACCCGATCGAGGGTGAGGAAGCGTGTCGCAAAAGATCTTGTATATATTCTGGATGAATTACTGAATGTGACAGACGATGTCAATAAGGATTTTTATTATGATGAGATCATTAATACGATCATCGATACTGAGCTGGCTGAAAAATTTATCGTCTCGTTATGCGAGCTGATCCAGTCGCTGGCGATCGACAAACTTCATATCATCGGTGATATCTATGACAGAGGCCCAAGGGCGGATATCATCATGGATGAGCTGATGTCTATGCACGATGTGGATATACAATGGGGAAATCACGATATTTCATGGATGGGAGCGGCGGCGGGCAATTCTGCTCTGATCGCCAATGTGATACGGATTTCCATGCGTTACAATAACTTTGATATTCTCGAAGACGGGTACGGGCTGAATCTGCGCGCACTGGCGGTATTTGCGGCGGAAGCGTACAAGGAGGACGAGTGCAGGCTTTATTATCCGAATACGCTGGATGATAATATTTATGATCCGGTCGATGCAAAACTTGTGGCCAAAATGCACAAGGCCATTACAGTGATCCAGCTTAAATTAGAGGGCCGGCTTATGGAGAAATATCCGGAATGGGAGATGCAGGAGCGGAGTTTATTTGGCAGGATCCATTTTCCGGATGGAACCATCGAGATAGATGGGAAGACGTATAAACTGAAGGATCGCTTTTTCCCGACAGTGGATCCGGATCACCCGCTGGCTCTTTCCGATGGAGAAAGAGAGCTTATGACAGTGCTGGCAAACTCGTTTCTGCACAGTGAAAAGCTGCACGCACACATTCGTTTTCTTCTCTCAAAGGGATCCATGTACCATGTATGCAACAGCAATCTTCTCTTTCATGGGTGTATTCCGATGGATGAAAAAGGAGAGCTGCAGAGTGTCATGATAAATGGTAAAAACTATAGCGGGAAAAGTCTTCTTGATAAGCTGGATGAGATGGTAAACAGAGCATATTTTTATAATGAAAATACACAGGAAAGACAGTATGCCTGCGATTTCATGTGGTATTTGTGGTGCGGGCCCAAATCGCCGTTATTCGGCAAGGATAAAATGGCGTTTTTTGAAAATTATTATCTTGAGGACAGGGCACTTCATAAAGAGCGGTATAATGATTACTATGTATTTTCGCAGGAGGCTTCTGTCTGTAACCGGATATTGAAGATGTTTGGGATCGATGAGGGCAGGGGACATATCATCAACGGGCATGTCCCGGTAAAGATCAAGAACGGTGAGAGCCCGGTCAAGGCAGACGGGAAGCTGTTTGTGATCGACGGCGGTATCTCAAAGGCATATCAGAAGGCGACGGGGATCGCCGGATATACGCTGATCTATGACTCACACAGCTTAAGTCTTGCCGAGCATAGACCATTTATACCCGGGGAGAGTAACCAGACGCCGGAGATACAGCTTGTGGAAAAATTGGAGAGCAGAGCCAATATAGCAGACACGGATAAGGGTGAGGAGATCTTAGAGGAAATCGGTGATCTCATGGAACTTCTCAGAGCTTATAAATCGGGAAGTATAAAGGAAGAGTATGCGTAGTTGCGGACTCCACTTTTTTGTGCTATAGTATTAAAACAAAAACGCTATTTTGCAGCTGGCACGGAATGGAGAATCCTCATGGAGAGTACGAAACTTATACAATTAACTGATAGAAAACGAACACTCATTTTTGTAAATCTTGTTGTTTCTGGTATTGCGACATCCATCCTGTCAACGGCTATGACGACAGCGTTACCTGCTCTCGTGAAATATTTCAGGGTCAGTACTTCGATCGGTCAGTGGGCTACCAGTGGTTATTCTCTTGCTATGGGAGTGGTTATGCCGCTGACTGCCTTTCTGATTACCCGGTTTCCTACGAGGAAACTCTATATGACCGGGATCGGGGGTTTTATTGCAGGACTTTTATTCAGTATTTTTGCGGGAAATTTTGAACTTATGATGGTGGGGAGAGTGCTTCAGGCCTGTGGCAACGGCGTCTTAGTATCTGCGGCACAGGTTATCATTCTGACGGTTTATCCCGCTGAGAAGAAGGGAACGATGATGGGAACCTACGGTTTAGCGACCACAGCCGCACCTATCATTGCGCCCACAGTTGCCGGAATGATGATTGATGCCTTTGGCTGGAGGTCTATTTTCTATCTGGTTCTGGTGATCATGGCGGTTTCCTTTGTTATTTCCGGTATCGTATTTGAAGATGTACTGGAACTTCAGGATAAAAAGTTTGATACTATTTCCTTTGTGGAAAGCATATTTGCCTTTGGCGGTATCACCATGGGTATCGGAAATATTACGAGTTTTGGGGTGTTCAGCATCCAGGCAGGACTTCCGCTGCTGATCGGTGTTGTGACCTGTGCCCTCTTTCTTATCCGTCAGTGCGGACTGGACAGGCCGTTCCTTGATGTAAAAATCCTGAGTAATCGGAATTATGCGGTCAGTGTGATTTCCAGTATGGTTCTCTATCTGGTGATGATGGGTTCCTCTGTGATCATGCCGTTATATGTTCAGAGTGTCATGGGGTATTCCGCGGTTGTTTCCGGGCTGGTTACTTTGCCCGGCTCGCTTGCAACTGCTGTTGTCAGCCCATTTGCCGGAAGATTGTATGATAAAATAGGAATCAAAAAGATTTTTATAGCCGGTTCCGCAGCTTTGCTCATCAGCAATATTGGAATGTTCTTTCTTACGATGAATACACCTCTGTGGGTCGCCGCCGGCTTTAATGTGATCCGTAATATTTCCATCGGAAGTCTGATGATGCCTCTGCTGACATGGGGTACCAGCAATGTAAAACCTCAAAAGGTGGCAGATGCATCTTCACTGCTCACATCCTTCCGGACTATCTCAGGATCTATTGGGTCGGCTGTGTTTGTCGGGATCATGACTATGGTAAGTGCAAACTCCATAGCTACTTATGGGGATGATGCCTTGATGCATGGCATGAATATATCGTTCCTTTGGATGGCGGTCGGATCACTGGTGCTGCTGTTGATTTCGATATTTGGGGCGGGGAACAATGTTGTAACTTTTCAACATGATAACAAGGAGGTAGATGATGTTAAAGTATATCAAAAATCATAAAAAAATTTGTATTATTATCGGGATATTGCTTGTCGTCCTGATCGTCGCTGTTTATTTTCTCATGTCCTATCTGAAACGGCATTATGTGACGGTGTCAGTCAATGTGGGTGATGCCACCGCAGTGGAGAAGGTGGATCTGGGAGAGAAAAAGATTTTAACGGTATATTTTACACGTGTAGGAAATTCGCATTTTGAGGAAGATGTGGATGCGGTTTCCAGCGCCTCGTTGATGGAAGAAAATGGAAAACTTATTGGTAACAGCCAGTTATTGGCGGCTATGGTTCAAAATGCCGTAGGCGGAGATGTTTATGCGATACAGACAGAGAAAAAGTACCCGTCTGGTTATGGCGATACCGTATCTGTGGCGAAAGATGAGATCGACTCCGATGAGAAGGTGGCGCTTTCCGGTGAACTGCCGGATTTTAGCCAGTATGATACAGTAATATTGATCTATCCTGTGTGGTGGGGGACGATCCCAAATGCGGTAAAGACATTTTTGCAGTCTGGTGATCTGTCCGGGATTACGTTATATCCGATCATTACACATGGCGGGAGCGGGGCAGCAGGCAGTGTAGGGGACATCAAAGAAGTATGTAAAGCAAATGTCAGCGATCAAACATTGGAAGTGTTTGATGATGATGTTACAGGTGCCGCCGGAGCAGTGACGGGATGGCTGAAGTCCCTGAAATAGTTTTTAAAATTTTATCTCCTTTGTTTCCTCTTTCTTTAGTACGATTTCCATTTCTGAAGATTGGTAGCGAAGCCGGACGGCTGCATCGCATCTGGCGTGTAAAACGGCTTTTGTTAGTGTTCCATCCTTCCAGGCCAGATCATAAATGATACCTCCGACGCCGCATAGACCGGTTACTGTTCCGCTTTTCCATGCGCAGGGAAGGGCAGGGAGAAGAATGGTCCGTTCTTCCGTGGACTGGAGAAGCGCTTCGCCGATCGCTGCGATGGAACCCAGATTGCCGTCGATCTGGAATGGCGGGTGGGTGTCCAGAAGGTTTGGCTGCGTGGAGTGACGGAATAATTGCAACAGATTTTCGTATACTTTTTCGCCCTGCCACAGTCTGGCATACATATTCATGATCCAGGCGCGGCTCCAGCCGGTATGACCGCCGCCGTTTGCCAGTCTTCGCTGCAAAGTGATCTCGGCAGCCTGACAGAGTTCCGGGGTGCCGTCTTTTGTGATCTGGTGTGCCGGGTGCAGTGCCCAAAGGTGCGAGATATGGCGGTGTCCCGGCTCTGCTTCTTCATAATCTTTCTGCCATTCCATGATCTGTCCGTGCCGGCCAATCCGGATCGGAGCGATTTTTTTATCGTATTCTTTTACTTTTTGGATAAATTCTTTATCTTCTTCCTGTAAAACGTCTGCGGCCTTTTCAAAATGGGCAAATAGTTCGTGAAGGATCTCATTGTCCATCGTACATCCGTAAGTGAGGCATCCCCTCGTTCCATCCTGCATAATATATGTATTTTCCGGTGAGACAGAAGGGCAGGTGACGTAACAGCCATCGACCTCGATCAGAAAATCAAGGAAAAAGTGTACGGATTCCTTGAGTGCCGGGTACATCTTTTTCAGGAAATTTTTGTCCTGTGTGTACAGATAGTGATTCCATATGTGGGTGCAGAGCCAGGCGGCCCCCATAACCCAGAATGTGGCGGGGATATAAATATCCTGTGGCGCTGTATCTCCCCACAGGTCGGTGTTGTGGTGGGCGACAAATCCCTGGCAGCCATACATTTTTTCTGCCGTTTTTAACCCATTTGGCAGCATGCGTAAAATATGCTCAAAAAGCGGAAGCTGGCAGTCAGAGAGGTTACACATACCGGCCGGCCAGTAGTTCATCTCGGTATTGATATTGATCGTATATTTGCTCTGCCATGGGGGATTATAATCCCGGTTCCAGATTCCCTGCAAGTTTGCCGGCAGGCATTCACCCCGGCTCGAGCAGATGAGCAGATAGCGTCCAAAATCCATGTAAGTATTGATCAGGCCATTGTCAGGATGTTTATCATCGATGCGTGCGAGACGTTCATCGGTCGTGATTTTGTCCAGTTCTTTTTCGTGATCCAGACAGAGACGCATACGGTTAAAATACGACTGGTATTCCTTGATATGGTCAGCTCTTAGTTCTTCATAGTGGACGGCGGAAACCTCGGTGAGAAGTTTTTCGACTTCCATGAGTGGCTTCTCTGCCCGGTACTCTGTGAGGGCGGTGATGAAAACCGTCACTTTTGTGGCGCCCTTCGTCACCAGATGTTCCCCGATGCCCTGAGTAATGGCGCCATCTGAGACAAAACGCATGCCGCAGCAGAAATCCATACCATCGCCGCCAGGATTTCCGGCGATGTACAGAGTATCTTCCGTATGTTCTGTTGTTTCATAAAAGCAATCCCGCTGCAGGGAGGCGGCAAGATCCAGACATCCTTTTTCTGAGGCAGTAAACTGTGCTATGATGCAGTTATAATGCTGACTGACAAATGTTTCCACCTGATACACTACTCCTGTAGAAGAATCGGTTATGCTGCTCGTGTGGATCGCTGTGTCAAGATCAAGGATACGCTGAAAATCACGGTTTTCTTTCAGGGCGCCACAGTAGTCAAACCAGACGTCTCCGAGTGTCTGATAGGCGTGCTGGCTCTGTGGGGTGCCGGTGAGGGCGTATTTGCATAACTCCTCGGCTTCTGGTATTTTTCCTTCGAGGATGAGACCGCGTATCTTTCCCAGATTTTTTAAGGCATCCGGGTTATTGCGGTCGCGTTGCCCTCCAAACCAGACAGAATCTTCATTTAACTGGAAATGTTCACTGTTTCCCTCTCCGTAGATCATGGCTCCAAGTTTTCCGTTGCCGACCGGAAGAGCTTTGTTCCAGTCCTGATCCGAAGGCGTCGTGTAGAATAACTGGCTCATCGTGGAATCTCCTTTTCTGTTTGTTTTTCGATAAGTATTAGGGTGTCCATAAACAAGGGCTTTTGACACCCTGATCCTATAGTATAATGTAGCATAAAGATGTGAAGTTGTATACATAAATCTGACCGAAAAAAACGGGAATCTCGGGTTACATTCGACCAACGGCTTAATATCATCTTACCATTCGCGCTATATATTTGCCATTCGCGAAAAAACGGAACATGGTCAGGGAAAATGTGTTATAATTATAACTATTACTATGTTGGCGTAACAGGCATGTAAGAAGGAGGAAAGAATGTATCAGCGAAACGAACGTTTACTGAATGCGAAAATCCATCAATATCTCATACCGGGAATTTTGATGTCATTATCGCTACAGTTAGGAAATATTCTGGATACTGTCATGGTGGGAAATTTATTGGGAACTGATGCCATGACTGCGGTTTCCCTGAGCCTTCCCGTGGAGACGATTCTACAGATACCAGGGTATTGCCTGGGAACAGGAGGCGCCATTGCCGTAGGTATCATGTTGGGAAAAAGAGAGCGGGAAAAAGCCTCCGGCTTGTTTACCCTGACTTTTTTAGTCACGTTGATATTCGGTATCCTGTTTAGCGCTCTGGCATTTTGGGTTTCAGATCCTCTGGCGCAGATGCTTGCTTCCAAGGCAGGGGTGGCAGATTATACCAGAGATTATATATTGATGTCAATGTTGGGCGCGCCCTTTATCGGCATCGGGCTCTTAATGTCCTGTTATCTGGGGGCAGAAAATCACCCGGAGCTCTCTTCGGCGTATTTAATTATATCCAATGTTATAAATCTGATTTTTGATTTTATTTTCTTAAAGTACACTTCACTGGGAACAAAAGGGGCTGCTCTGTCTACAGTCCTGGGATTTATCATCGGTATGGTGGTATTTATAAAATACATACGTTCCCCCAAAAGAATGATTGGCTTTGTAAGATCACCCTCATTTTCCTTGTTAAAAGAGGCCTTGGTCACAGGTGCGCCGGTATTCGTTTTTATGGGAATGAGTTTTGTAAAATCCCTGGGACTGAATACGATTATTATTAACCTGACTGGGCAGTCAGGAATGGCAATTTACACGGTTTGTGATAACATTCTGATGATAGTGGAAATGCTTTCCGGCGGCATTATCGGAATTATTCCCAATATGGCAGGCATTTTGTATGGCGAAAAGGATTACTATGGTATTCGTGCGCTGTGTAAAAAAACGCTTCGCTACAGCTTCATTGTAGTGGGATTTGCCTTTGTTTTGATTGTGGTATTTACCTCGCAGGTGACGATGCTCTTTGGCATTGAGGATTTGTCATTGCAGAAAGAGATGATCGTCGCGCTTCGGATTTTTATTTTTTCCCTGCCGTTCTATTTGTGGAATAAATTTCTCACCAGTTATTATGAGTCTATAGAAGAGTCGGTGCAGGCAAGTCTGATTACTTTTTTGCAGAATGGCCTCTACATCCTCCCTGCGGCGTTAGCAGGCATTCTGATTGAACAGGCGTTTAGAGGGACTGGCGTGAATGGTCTGGCGCTTGCATTTGTGTGTGCAGAGATTCTTACCGCAGCCACAGCATATCTCTATCGGAAAATAAAATATCATGGCATGGATTTTTATATCCTGCCCAAAGAAAATCAGGGAGTAAATTTAGATATTTCAGTGGCTGCATTCATTGAGGATGCAGTGAAAATTCCAAAGGAAGTCATAGAATTCTGCTCTAAGAACAGCGTTTCGCCTGACAGGGCAAATCTGGCTGCCGTGGCGGCAGAGGAAATGATGGTGAACATTATCAAATACGGTGGGAAGAGTGTTCATTGGATTGATATGAATCTTTCCGTTGAGACAGAGGAAATCAGATTGAGGATTCGGGATAATGGAATCCCTTTTGACCCGACCGAATATATCTTTGATAGTGATGAGTTTGATATTCATGGCATCGAACTGGTAAAGCGTATCTCATCAAAGGTGGATTATATAAGGGCAATGGATATGAACAACACAGTGATTGAATTTTCTAAACAGGAGGACAAGCATGAGAACAACGAAAAGTAACGACACAATATGTGAATTTTCTTTCCGGCCAGTAACAGAACTCTTTGAAGAGCAGGTCAGGAAGAATCCGGACAAAATGGCAGTCATAACCAGCAAAGAGAGCCTTTCTTATGAAGAACTGAACAAAAGGGCGAACAAGGTGGCGCATATGCTGATCGATCAGGGCGTCAAGTCGGAGACGATCATAGGAGTAATGTTGGAGAGAGATAGTTCTGTCTATGTGGCACGGCAGGGAATCTTAAAATCCGGTGGCGCTTTTACTTCCATAGATCCCGATTATCCGGATGACAGGATACGATACATATTGGAGGATTCCAAGGCGGCCTTTGTGATCACCACGGAAGAAATCAGAGACGGGCACGGGAAACTGTGGGAGGAACTTTCCTGTCAGGTTCTGTTGGTGGAAGAACTGCTTCAGAATGAAAATACGGAAAATCCGAATGTCACCATACAAGAGCGGGATTTATGTTATTGTATTTATACCTCTGGCTCTACGGGGAAACCTAAAGGCGTTATGATAGAACATGGAAATCTCGCCAATTTTGTGAATCCCAACGAAAAAAATCATGAGACGCGGGGCTTTACGGAGCGCGCCCATTTCTGTCTCGCTCTGGCGGCAATTACCTTTGATGTATCTATCATGGAAGAATATATTCCACTTACCAATGGGCTTACTGTCGTGATGGCAAATAAGGAGGAAATACAGAATCCCCTTCTTTTGGCTGACCTGATCTGCGCTCATGGCGTAGACTGCATGACGACGACGCCTTCGTATGTGACAGAACTGCTGGACCTGCCACAAATGGAGACGGCATTAAAGCAGATTGCAGTATATGATTTGGGAGCAGAGGCATTTCCGGCAGGACTTTATGAAAAAATTATAGCATTGAGGCCGGATGCCTATATTATGAACGGATACGGTCCGACCGAAACCACGATCAGCTGTACGATGAAAGTGATTACCCAGAGTGAAAATATCACTATAGGAATCCCGAGCGCCAATGTGCAGGTATATATTGTAAACGAACAAAATGAAGAGGTACCCGACGGAGAAATGGGAGAAATGCTGATCTGCGGCAAAGGCGTGGGCCGTGGGTACATGAATCTTCCTGACAAAACTGCGCAGGCATTTATAGAATTTCGTGGGGAAAGAGCCTATAAGTCCGGGGATTTGGCACGCTGGAACGATCAGGGAGAGATTGAATTTCATGGAAGGATCGATAATCAGATTAAGCTGCGTGGTCTTCGGATCGAGCTGGGTGAAATTGAGGAGGTATTAAATCAGTTTCCTGGTGTCAAAACCAGTGTGGCAGTTCCGGTTGACAATGCATTTCTGTGTGCATATTTCACCGCAGATCACAAGATTGATGTGGATGAGCTGTCTGAATTTGCCGCTGATTATCTGACTTATTACATGGTTCCGGATGTGCTGATCCAGTTGTCGGAAATGCCGCTGACTGCTAATATGAAGATTGATAAGACGGCGCTTCCTCGTCCGGTGTTTAAGCAGAAGGAAATTGAGGTGCCAAAGAACCGCACCCAGCAGAAGATTTTTGATATTGTGGCATCTGTGACAGGAAATGCTAATTTTGGTATAAACACCAATCTTTATCGGGCAGGTCTGACATCATTGGGCGCTATGAAACTGAACCTCCTTCTGTCTGAAGAGTTTGGCATTACAGCGAAGACCAGTGATATTCATGAAAATAATACAATTATATTGTTAGAACAGTTCATTCAGGATGCTCCGAAGAAGACAGTGCATGAGAAGAGGGAGAGCTATCCTCTCACGGGTTCCCAGAAGGGAATTTTTGTAGAGTGCAATAAAAATCCGGATAGTACGATTTATAATCTTCCGTTCCTTTTTGAACTGGAGGGCTCCATTGATGTAGACAGGCTGAAAAATGCAGTCAGTGAAGTGGTTTCGGCTCATTCTTATCTCTTGTCCAGGATTGGAGTAAGTGAGGCGGGAGAACTCTATCAGAAGCCTTGCGAAGAGAACTTTACGCCGGAATGTATTACGATGACAGATGAAGAGTTTGCCCAGGAGAAAAAAGCTCTGGTAAAACCTTTTCTTATTCAGGAGGAATGTTTAATACGCATTGCAATTTATAAGACAGATTCCCGGAATTATCTGTTCGTAGACCTGCATCACATCGTGGCAGACGGAAATTCTTATGATATTTTCTTTGAAGATCTGAATGCGGCTTATCAGGGGAAGGCTTTGAAGGCGGAAACTTATACCGGCTTTGATGCCGCTCTGGATGAGGAGCAGGAAATAGAAAATGGAAAATACAAGAAGGCGGCGCTGTATTACGATGAAGTTTTTGGGGGAATAGAGACAGAGTCTCTGCCTATTGCGGATAAGAAAGAGACGGTGCCAGTAAAAGGGTTTGCTTCCAGAACCATGAAACTTTCCAAAGAGAAGATCCTTCAGTACTGTGAGAAAATGCAGGTGACTCCGAACACGCTCTTTACCGGACTTTTTGGCGTGGTGATGGCGAGGTATGCCGGCACGGAGGATGCATTGTTTGCCACGATCTATAACGGACGGAATGATTCCCGGCTGGAGAATACCATCTGTATGCTGGTAAAAACCCTGCCTGTCTACTGCAGATTTGACGGGAAAATGCCTGTGAATGCCTACATGATGGCGCTGCAGGAGCAGATGATGAATTCTATGGCGAATGATATTTTCCCATTTTCCGACATTGCGGCTAAGTATGGGATGACTTCGGATCTGCTCTTTGCCTATCAGGCAGAACTGACAGATGATTTTCCGCTGGGCGATACTATGGCGAAGGGAGAGGATTTATCTCTGGATATGCCAAAGGAGCCGCTGGTGGTTCAGGTGAGGGAATATGACGGAAACTATGTGCTGACAGCAGAATACCGTGGGGATATGTATGAGGCAGATACCATCGAGAGGATTTTGGAGTCTTACGAAACGGCATTTGATTCTATGATGAGGAGCAGATATGTCTCGGAAATTTCCATCCTTTCTTCCGCTCAGGAGAAGGTGCTGGATGGCTTTAATGAGACCGAAGTACCTTATGACAGAGAGAAGACTGTGCTGGATTTGTTTGGGGAAATGGTCGGGAAGTATCCGGATCATATGGCAGTCGTGTACCGTGATGTGCATATATCTTATAGGGAATTGGACGAGATTTCAGACCGTATTGGCGCATGGCTGGCGAAGCGGGGACTGGGAGCGGAAAATCCTGTTGCCATCCTGATACCGCGATGTGAATATATGGCGGTGGCTACTATGGGTGTGTTAAAGGCAGGCTGCGCATATCAGCCTCTGGACCCGACCTATCCGAAAGACAGACTTAAATTTATGCTGGAGGATTCCGGGGCTTCGGCACTGATTGCGGATGAATCCATGCTGGATTTAGTGCCGGACTTTGGAGGAGAGGTTCTGCTCACAAGTAAAATCAAAGACTTACCTC
>CAZOIF010000068.1:0-15866 GCA_964579975.1 uncultured Eubacterium sp.
GTTTTTAGTGCTGCTGCGTGATTTTACGAGCGAGAGCGTGCTGCACCGGGGAACGCCTCCTGGCGGTATACCCCGACTCACCCCCCATTATGTAATACCTTATAAATTTCCACCTCCATTTTTGTCGAAAAGTAACAATTTACAAAATGAAAAAAGGATGATATGATAATTCCATTCCACCGAAATTGAATATGGAGGAAGTGATTTTTTGAAAATTGCTTTTTGGAGCAATTCTCCGGGGAAGTCCGGAGTTACAGGAAATATGTCCTGTATCAGTATATTATCGGCTCTGTATGAGCCTTCTGGCACGATCTTATTTGAAAATCATTCTAATATCAATAATCTTGGCAGTGTGTTTCTAAACCAGAATTCCTATGATATGTTACAGGAAAAAAATTCATATTTTGTAGAAAATGGCTTGGGAAGGGTACTAAGTTATTGTGATACAGGGGGCGAAGTCAGTTCGGGTATGATTTACCGGACGTGTCTTTCGGTTTTTGACCAGCAGGTATTTTATCTGCCCACAGGCGGGATAAACAGGGATTTGATGGAATTTCGCCTGAAGCGGCATGCCGGGGAAGTGATGGAACTGCTGGAACAGTTTTACAATACGGTATGCGTTGATATTTCTTCTTCTCCTCTCGAAAGTTCAAGGGAAATCTTAAAGAAAGCGGATTTGATCGTTGTGAATCTGTGTCAGAACAATCAGCTGCTGTCTCATTTTTTCAGAAATTATTCCGAGATTAAAAAGAAAGCATTTTATGTGATTGGGAACTATGATTTGGATTCGGTGATCACAAAAAGTGACATCATTACCAGGTTTGATCTGCCGGGGAATCTAGTGGGTACGATTCCTTATAACAGGAAATTTGCGGATGCTCTCACAAAAGGAAATCTAATTCCATTTCTTTTAAAAAATTATTTCTGTGGGAAAGAAAATGTAAATTATGATTTTATGTGTGCGGCCAAAGAGACAGTCTGTCTGCTTGAGGAGGTGAAAAGGGGCATACAGGAAGAATACAAGAAAAAGAAACAGCAGGTAAAGGGAGGGGAACAGAATGCGAACGAGATGGAAAAGAAAACTTCTGACAGGAGTGATGTTTTTAGCATTCGTGTGGATAAGCGGGACAATGTGGGAGAGACCAATAAGTAAAGCGCCTGTCAAGATGTGTTATGCAGTGGTTAAAAAAACAGTGAGTTCCCAGACGGAATTTGAGCGTGCACTGGCAGCCCGGGGAGAATTACAGATTATTTTAAAAAAGGATATTACGGTGGACCGGCTTTTGTATGTGAGGGGGAAAAAGACAGTATATGGAGGAAACTACCGGATCCGGAGAAAGGCGGCATCTGGAAATACATACAAAGGGACGCTTCTGTACATGCAGGGAGAGGCCTTGCAGCTAAGTAACATCACTTTGGAGGGAAACGGAAAGAGTGAACGGGTGAGTGGCGATATCAATGGAAAACTGATTGAAGTTGCAGCGGGCACGTTAATCCTGGATTCTGGTACAAAGCTGAGCAGCAATTATAATTTTTCTTCCTACACAGACGGAGGAGGGGGAATCACTGTTCACAACCAAGGACAGGTGATCATGAAACCGGGGAGCGTCATCAGCGATCATCTTTCTATGACGGGTGGAAGCGGTGTCCGCATTGAGCGGGGTGGCACATTTATTATGGAAGGCGGTACGATAAGGGATAATGTAGTGGTTGGACAGCGGGATGACTCCGGATTTGACGGCCGGGGAGGAGCGATCCATAACCGTGGCACCGTCTGGATAAAAGACGGTGCGATCTGTGGAAATTTTGCCAGAGGTTATGTAAGGAACGGACAAGCTTATGGCGGATATGGCGGAGCGATCTATAATCAGGGAACTCTTAGGATTACAGGAGGTATGATCCGTGAGAACCAGGCGTCGTTTGGAGGAGGTGCCATCTATACAAATGAAAAAGGTATGGTAGTAATGGAAGGGGGAGAAATTTCATATAACCAGTCAGAGGGCCAGCGGGGAGGGGGGATTTATCTGTCTGCCGCATCCGAAATCACGGTGTCAGGTGGAAATATCCGCAATAATACAGCGAGGCATGGAACCCAGATTTTTATAGGAAGCATGGCATCCGGGACACTTTCTATAAACGGTGGAAACATACAGGGAGAGGCAGATGCCGTATATGCAAATGGGGGGCATGTCGTAGTGTCCGGCGGGAAGATAAAAAGCATAGACTGTGCGCTGAGAAGCAGAGGGTCGTGTGAAATACGAAACGGGACGGTTGAGGGGACAGAGTATGGAGTCTGTTATGATGCGGGAACGATGCTGATATCCGGTTCTCCTTCCGTTAACCGGATTTATATGGGCATAGGGATGGTTCTGACAACGGATAAAAAGATTTCCTTAAAGACAACATGCCAATTATGTCCGGCAGATTATAAAGAAGGGCGGAGTTTGGTGAAAATAACTTCCGGGGAATCCCCGGAGGTTGTGAAACCATTCTTTTCTCTCCGAAAAAAGAAACGCTTTACCCTCGAAGCGGGAAAGGAAGAACTGTATATCGGAAGGGAACGCTATGAAATTGAATTTATGCCAAATGGCGGTTCCGGCAGCATGAAAAACCAGACCGTGTATGTGGATGAGAACCAGGCGCTTACAAAATGCAGCTTCTGGCGGGAAGATTATGGATTTGCCGGGTGGTCAGATCAGCCGGTGAAAGCGGTGGAAAAAAAGGATATCCGTTATAAGGAAGAAGCAGAGATTTGGAATCTTGGAGACCATGGGGACCGGATCAGGTTGTATGCCCTGTGGGTAAAAAGGCCGGTATTAAAAAATAGCCACGGAATGTTTTCTTTCTTTGAAGGTGAGCAGGTGACAAAGGAAATCTTGCTTTTTGGAATGAGCGCAGAGGACGAGCATGACGGGGATCTGACAGGACAGATCCAGATTGCAAAAATCCTTCTTCCAGATGGAACGGAATGTGAGCTGTCGGGTGGACTTTCTACCGGGCAGAACGATATTGGGAACGGGCAGATTCATTATCAGGTTACAAATTCTTTTGGTATTTCCGGGACATTTGTACAGGATTATGAAATTATGCCAAACCGAAAGCCAGAGCTTATTGTGAATGACAGGTATTTTTTTGCCTTTGATGCTAAGGAAGAGGAAGAAGAGAATGTAAAAACAGATATCTTTCAAAGTGTATCGGGAATGGATGATACGGAATCTGCGGAACAGTTGAAAAAGCAAATGGAGATATCATGGGGAGGACTCGATCTTGGAACGGAAGGCTGTTACAAGGTCCATGTCAGCGTCCGTGACCAGTATGGAAACCGTTTTTATATGTCCCCGGATGAACAGAAACGATATGGTTCCGGGAAAAGGGCAGAGGCAGAGTTTACCGTAACGGTAGTACAGCCAGAAAATAAGGGAGACTCCGGAGGGAAGAATGGCTATGTACGGTTTGTGAGCCAGGATTTTATGGAAATTCTGGAACCGTGTTCGCTATGGCGAACAGAAGAATTTCAAAACAGGCTGCAAGAGTCCTTTCAAAAGAAACCGGAACAGTACGAGGAAATATGGACGATAATCGGAGAAGACAAAAAGAAAATAAAAGCGTTTGCCCATGATCAGGAGAATCCATTTTCCAAAGAGACAAATGACTTGTTTTTAGAAAAGTTCGCATATTTAAAGAAAAGGGGGTGATGGATGTGACGGAATTTTTACAGGAGTATGGAAAAATTGTCGTGGCGGTGCTGGTCGTCATGGCACTGGTGGCAGTCGTGATCTTATTCCGCGAGCCGGTCACGGAAATGTTTGAGGGGATGTTTGAGAGTTTTTTTAAGAGCATGGGAACAGACTCCGGGCTTACACTGCCGGAATTTAACCCCGGAGAGAAAGGATAAGCATGGAAGAGTTTGAAAAAAGATTTCTTTTGAAGAGACAGGATTATGGGCTTTTATATCCATATATCGTGTCAGAGGATGTAACGGATATAAACTGGAATGGAAGGCAGCTCTGGATCGATGATCTGAACAAGGGACGCTATCAGGCGGGCGAAGTACTTACCGATCAGTTTGTTGGGCGTTTTGCATCACTTGTATCCAGTGTGGTCAGCATACCGTTCAACAAAATGAATCCTGTGCTGGAGACAGAGACGGAGGAACTTCGGATCAGTATTGTCCACGAATGTGTCACCAGTGCAGGAGTGACGATTTCTCTTCGCAAAATTCCGGCTGTCAGACGATTACAGAAGGAAAAGATGCTGGCAGATGGATATTGTGATGAGCGTGTCGCAGCATTTCTGGAGGAGTGTATATTGTCTCATTGCAACATAGCCATATGCGGCATGCCGGGAGCGGGAAAGACCGAGCTTTTAAAATATCTGACCCGGTTTATTCCTGCCTGCGAGAGGGTAATCACGATCGAGGATACGCTGGAGATCCATTATGCAAAGATAAATCCGAGTAAGGATTGTGTGGAAATGAAAGTGGCAGAGAATTTTACATATACAGCGGCGATCAAGGCAAGCCTGCGTCAGCTCCCGCGTTGGATCATTCTTTCCGAGGCGCGCTCGGAGGAGGTGAGATATCTTCTGGAGTCATTTAGCACCGGCACATACGGATTGACGACGCTTCACACCGATGATGTGAGGAATATCCCTGACCGCATTAAAAATATGGCGGGAGGCAGGATGGATTCGGACAGGATCCTGAATGATACATACCGTTTTATCAATATTGGCATTCTTGTGAAGAGTGTGGTAAGCGAGGAGGGGAGTATAAAGCGCAGGATTGAGCAGATCGGTGCTTTTGACAGAACGGGTAATAACTATATGAAAAGCAGGAATCAGACGGTACTGCTTGTCGACCACGGGGAGTGGACCGGAGAGAAGCTGCCTGGAAATCTGGCCAGAAGATTTGAAGAAAGAAGGGGTGGATCGGGATTTTTACAGGAGGTGGGAAGTTGAAAAGAAAGACAATATGGTGTATCAATCTGCTTATGTTTTTGATCATGGCTGTTTTGGTGTGGGTTTATGAACTATGGATCATTTTTATCGTGCCGTTGTGTGTGGGGGCAGGGGTATCGGTGTGGCGGATTCAAAAATGTATCCAGAGGGAAAAAGAGAACGAAAGAAGATATCATCAGGTTACGACCTATCTGGAACAGCTTTTATGTTCTTACCGGAGACTGGGACATGCCGGAAAGGCATTGGAAGATTGCAGCACGATCTTTGAACGTGGTTCGGAGATGGGAAAGGCACTTGAACGAGCGATACATATTCTTTTGACCGGAGAGGGGGTAGTTGATGGAACGATACTGGAGACGGCCCTTGATGAAGTCGGGAGAGAATTTAACAGCAGAAGGATGCAGATCATCCATCGTTTCATTTGCCGTGTAGAGAGGACGGGCGGAGAGTGCGGGTGCGCCGTAGATATCCTGCTTGAAGATCTGGAACTCTGGAAGAACAGGACAAAGCTGTATCAGAATAAAAAACGGTTTATCCGGCTGGAGTGCGGGATTGCTACGGTGCTGGCCGTGATGTTGTGCTATGTGTCCCGGTTACTTACACCGGGAGAACTGGGATTTTGCATATCGGATAGTGCGGTATACCAGATTTCAACGGTGATCGTTTTGATGATGCTATTTTATATTGTCTCGTGTATTTACCGAAAACTTTCGGGAAGCTGGCTGGATGAAAAGGAAGCACAGGATGAAAAGACGGAACAGAGGTTGGAAAAGCTATATTGTATTGTCTGTGGTGAATCGGAAAAAATTTCCCTGCTTTCAGATCATATGGCAAAAAAAATTGTGGGGAGATATGTGAAAAACGAGTTTCCCTACTGGCTTTTACTGGTCACATTATATCTTCAGACCGAGAGCAGTTATCAGGCGCTCCGCTATTCCATGGATGAGACAGGTGGGATTTTCCACAGAGAACTTGAAAAACTTACAGAGGCAATTTATGATTCGCCGAGGAATCTGGAACCGTATCTGAACTTTTTCCACAGGCTGGAATTGCCAGAGGTTCAGACGGGAATGAAAATCCTGTATTCTGTCAATGCGAATGGGTATGAGGACTCGAAAAGACAGCTTGATTTTCTGGTGGCGCAAAATAACCGGCTGATGGATAAGAATGAGAGGTATGGAAATGCCAATAAAATGGCGGGGATGTCTCTTCTAAAACAGCTTCCAATGCTTGTTTCCTGCCTTAAGCTTCTCATTGATCTGATCAATCTACTGGCATTTACGATGGGGAGTTTTCAGGTGGTTTCGATGTGAGGCTGGCGACTTTGGAGGGCTGGATATGGATGAATTTATTGAAGAATTTGGAGAAACGGTCATCGCAGTACTTTTTGGGATGATCATGATATATGTATTTACTTTTATATTGGGGATGATTGTTTGAATGAATGGATCAAAGAATATGGAAAGATTCTTTTGGCTGTGGCTGAGTGTTCCATCGTAGTGGGGGTTATTGCTGCGCTGTGTATACGTGTAGCCGAATACATGGAATATTTCGCAGACAAGATGATGGGGGGATAGGGGTGTGAGGATATGGATTGAAGAGTATGGACGAATCACAATGTCTGTTTTGTGCTGTCTTTGTTTATGCGGTATTCTGTTTTCTTATTTTCTTTCCCAATGGAGGGAAGTAGGAGGGGTCAGAGACAGTGTAAAGACAAATTTTAATTCCAGCGAGGCAAAAAGGACATCGCCGGTTCTTCGCATAACAGATTTTAAAGTGGAAAAAGGGCAGAATGTCAATTTTACACCGTATGTTTCTGCCGTGGATTTTGACGGAACAGATATCACCGGACAGGTGGAAATTTCTGGGGGTGATGGTGAGACTCCGGATGGAGAAATGGCCGTGTATAAAAACATGGTCACGGACTGGGAAGGGAAAATATGGGATAAGCAGGGAGTTTTTCGTTTTGAAGTGAAAGTAAAGAGTGCAGTGACGGCGAAGGTCACAAGAGGAAAACTGGTCGTTCTGGTTGACTTTTCAGGAAATCGTGAGGGGAGGGGTGTGCCGTGAAGCTGTTGATCGAACATTTTATAACTTTTTTGTTGTTACTGATTTTTATCTGGATCGGAATTGCATATATTATACAGAATATCACGTATTCCAGCGCGAGGGAATTTCATGGAAGTGTAGTGACCCAGTTAGAGAACAGTTATTTTGATGCTGGTGTGATCGAAGATTGTAAGGAAAAGGCAGAGAGGGCGGGATATGAACTGGATATTATGGTGTATGGGGACGAGAACCAAAAGGATGCCAGAGTGACGCTTGGATTCCGTTATGTCATACCGATTGCCGGGATTAAAAAGAAATATGAGATCGAGGGGTATGCAAGATGAAACAGGTTATTATATCTGCCGTTTGTGTCAGTGCCATTTTATCTGTATTGGCGATACAGTCTGTGATTGATGGCAAGGCGTCGTATGTACAGGAGTTAGAAGACGCTTTGTCCGTCTCTGTTTCACAGACGATGAAGGAGGTGATGGAGCAGGAGAGTTTTGGAATAGAAAATCGAAATGAATTTATAGCGGCATTTTTGCAGGCACTTGTTATGAGGACGAATTCGGATGTAGATATGACAGTGTGTGTCATTTCTGCGGATATTGAACGGGGACTGTTGGATGTAGAAATAAAAGAAAGATTTAAATTTTTGAATATGGGTGAGCAGGAGATTTCTTTGAGAAGAACTGTTATTTTCCAGAGAGATAGAGATAGTCAGATGACGCTGAGTTGACGCAGAGAGAACCTGCTGGAAAACAAACCCAAGCGGGCTTACAAAATGTTTTCAGCAGGTTCTGGTTACTTTGCTATATTATTCCGTTTCTTCTTCGGACTGCGGTTTGATCAATACATGAACCTTATCGATGCGGTTCTTCTCTGTTTCTAATACCGTATAGACGGCAAAATCGTCTTCTGTGTGTTCGCCGGGGGCAGGAAAGTGTTCGAGCAGTTTGATGATATGCCCGGCGATGGAATCATATTCATCGGATTCCAAAGGTATGCGGAGAAGTTCATGAATATCATCCAGTGGCGTCGAGCCGAGGAGAATATACTCATTTTCGGAAATATGCTGGATTTCATCCTCTTCGTCTTCATCATATTCATCCCGGATCTCTCCCACGATCTCTTCCACAAGATCCTCCATGGTGATCAGTCCGGAAAGAGCGCCGTATTCATCCAGCACGATCGTCATAGGGATGGAATCCTTGCGCATCTCCATAAAGAGTTCAGACACGTTTTTGTATTCATAGGTGACATGGGCTCCCCGGATCAGTTCCTTGAGTTGGAAATCGTTTTTGTCACCGCTGTAAAAAACAAAGTCCTTGAGATTGATGATGCCCACGATGTTGTCGATCGTATCATCGTAGACCGGCATACGGGCAAATTTGTTTTCTGTAAACTGGGAGAGCAGAGCGTCATAGGTCGTAGAAATTTCTACCATACATATATCAAGTCGTGGGATCATGACATCCTTTGCGATGGAGTCGCCAAAATCAACGATATTTGTTATCATTTTCCGTTCTTCACTTTCGATAACGCCCTCTTCGTGGCTCACATCTACAAAGGTACGCAACTCATCTTCAGTGATCCCCTTATCTTTTCCGCTTGTATCTACACGGAGAATAAAAAGGATAAACTGTGTAATCTTGTCAATCACAAAAATAAGCGGTGTGAGCAGCCTTGTGATAAACAGAATCGGGCTGCTGTAGATCAAAGCCATTTTTTCGGAATTAATGGTGGCTGATGTCTTTGGCGTGATCTCGCCAAAGATCAGGATCAGTATCGTCAATATACCGGTAGCGATACCGGCAGCGAGACTGGTATTTTTTTCAAATCCAAGCCGTGTGCACAGCGAAAACGCAAAGGCAGTTGAAATGGAGGATGCAGAAAGGTTCACCACATTGTTACAGATGAGGATAGCACTCAGCATTTTAGATGGGTTGTCGTGTAGCTTGAGTACACGGCGTGCTGATTTGTTCTTATCCTCTGCCAATGCACGCATCCGGAATTTATTTACTGTCGTAAGTGCCGTTTCTGCAGACGAAAAAAACGCTGATAATATTAGTAACACAAGAATAATCAATATATTTATCGCGTCACCAGGTTCCAAAAAAATCACTCCTATCCTAAGGTATTATTAAAGATTGTATTTTAAAATATTATATTTGTCAAATCAGCTTAATGCCTGACGTTTTCTCGCCATTTCATCGCTGTCAAGATATTCATCGTAAGTGGAGACCTTATCGATCATTCCATTTGGCGTGAATTCGATGATCCGGTTGGCGATCGTCTGGATAAACTGGTGGTCCTGTGAGGTGAAAAGTACGACACCCGGGAATTTGATCAGCCCGTTATTGACTGATGTGATCGATTCCATATCCAGATGGTTCGTTGGCTCGTCCATGATCAGTGCATTTGCCCCTAACATCATCATTTTTGAGAGCATGACACGCACTTTTTCCCCACCGGAGAGAACATTTACTTTTTTCAGCCCGTCGTCACCGGAAAAGAGCATACGTCCGAGGAAACCTCTTACATAAGTGGCATCTTTCTCAGGAGAAAATGGCATGAGCCAGTCTACGATCGTGTCAGTACCTGAAAAATCCTTTGTGTTATCTTTGGGGAAATATGCCTGGCTTGTAGTGATACCCCACTTATAATCTCCCTCGTCTGGTTCGATTTCGCCGGCCAGGATCTGGAAAAGGGTAGTAGCTGCGATTCCGTAAGAGCCGACAAAAGCGATTTTATCATCATGGCCGACGGTGAAGGAAACATTGTCCAGAACTTTTTCACCATCGATCGTTTTCGAAAGATTGGATACCGTAAGAACTTCATTTCCGATTTCCCGGTTCGGCTTAAAATCCACATAAGGATATTTGCGGCTGGAAGGACGGAGTGTATCTAACTCGATCTTTTCCAGTGCGCGCTTACGGGAAGTAGCCTGCTTGGATTTGGAAGCATTGGCGCTGAAGCGCTGGATAAATTCCTGAAGTTCTTTGATTTTTTCTTCTTTCTTTTTATTAGCTTCCTTCATCTGCTTGATCATGAGCTGGCTGGATTCATACCAGAAGTCATAGTTGCCGGCATAGAGCTGCATTTTGGCATAATCGATATCAACCGTATGTGTACATACTTTATTCAGGAAATACCGGTCATGGGAAACGACGATGATCGTGTTGTCAAAGTTGATCAGAAATTCCTCCAGCCAGCGGATTGCATCCAGATCCAGATGGTTGGTAGGCTCGTCCAGAAGAAGGATGTCCGGGTTGCCAAAAAGAGCTCTTGCAAGAAGGACTTTTACCTTTTCATTTCCGGAGAGTTCACTCATCTGTTTGTAGTGGAGCTCGGTATCGATGCTGAGTCCATTTAAAAGAGTAGCGGCATCTGCCTCCGCTTCCCATCCGTTCATGGAAGCAAAATCGGCTTCCAGCTCACTGGCACGGATGCCATCTTCTTCTGAGAAGTCTTCTTTTGCATAAATGGCATCCTTTTCTTTCATTATATCATACAGGCGCTGATTGCCCATGATGACCGTATCGAGAACCGCACAGTCATCGTACTTAAAGTGATCCTGCTCTAAGACAGAGAGACGTTCTCCCGGCGTGGTGATGATCTCGCCCTGTGTCGGCTCCAGTTCGCCTGAGAGAATTTTCAAAAATGTGGATTTTCCTGCACCGTTGGCACCGATGATGCCATAGCAGTTTCCCTCAGTAAATTTTATGTTTACCTCTTCAAAAAGCGCTTTTTTTCCAAAGCGCAATGTAACATTACTTGCCTGAATCATAGTTTTTACCTCCATTGCATTAACACTCACTATTTTACTAGAAAACTGGGAATTTGCAAGGGTTTTTGAAATATTTTCTGAAAAAATAGATGATTATTTTGACTTGTGATTGAAAACTAACTATGCTAAAATAAGATTGATAGCAAAAATTGTACTTACTTAGTTGAGGATGACAGAATTGATGAAAACGATTGAAAACGGAAAAATTGCGGTAAAAAAAGGAAATACGCTGCGAGAAGGCGTCTTTGTGTCTGACTCACGTGAGATGGCTGAGATAACGATTTGGTGCCGGGACGCAAAAGTATGTAAGTTGTGTCTGTATGCTGGCAGAAAACTTATGTATAAAATTCCGATGTTTCCGATGGAAGATATGGGAGCAGCGGATTTATTCAGTATAAGATTTGAGGGGAAGGGACTGGATGAGGTCTTAAAAAAGTATGAATATACATTTGAGGCCGACCGGCATATGGTGAACGATCCATATATGAAAGCGACCGCCGGGAGAGACCAGTTCGGGCACAAGGGAAACCGGCTACGTGGCCGTTTCTATCTTGACTCATTTGACTGGAGCGGGGAAAACCGGATCCGGATCCCGTATGAGGATATGATCTTATACCAGTGCCATCTCCGGGGATATACAAAGCATGCCAGTTCAGGCGTGGTGAATCCGGGGACATATGATGGATTTTGTGAAAAACTGGAATATATAAAGGAACTTGGCGTAAATACGATCTTGTTTTTGCCTCTTTATGATTTTAATGAAATCATGGATACGGTGGAGAAGAAAGTGAATTACTGGGGATATACAGGGGATGCCTGTTATTTTGCCCCGAAAGCTTCCTATGCGGTCGATGGTCCGGCTGCGGTTGATGAACTGAAACAGATGGTAAAACAAATTCATCAGAACGGGATGAATATTTTTCTTGATATGCATTTTGTGGATCAGTCGCCGGAATTTATGATCCGGTGTTTGAAATATTATGTCACGGAGTATCATGTGGATGGTTTTCTCGTAAATCCGGATGTAGTATCCAAGCAGTGGATCGATGCCGATCCGGTTTTGCGTCAGTGTTATTTTCTCGGAAACGACTGGCAGGGAGCCGTGCGGGTTGGGGGACGGAAAAAATTCGGACAGTTTAACGACCAGTTTTTGAACACTGCACGAAGATACCTGAAGAGTGATGAAGGGCAGGTGGGGGCGTTTTTCCACTCGTTTAAGGAAGATGACGGGGAAATGGGTATCATCCACTATATCACACAGAAGAATGGATTTACACTTCGTGACCTGGTTTCCTATGATGTGAAGCACAATGAAGGGAATGGAGAAAAAAATACCGATGGCACGGAGTTTAATTACAGCTGGAACTGTGGGCAGGAAGGGACCAGCCGTAAAAAGGCAGTAAACAATATGCGGCTTAGACAGATGAAAAATGCGTTATGCATGCTGTTCCTTGGACTTGCTACCCCGATGCTTTTAGCGGGAGATGAGATTGGAAGAACGCAGAAGGGGAATAATAATGCGTACTGTCAGGATAATGCGCTCACATGGATGGATTGGAAACTGCTGGAAAAGAACCGGGAAATTTATAATTTTACCAGGATGCTGATCCGGTTTCGGAAGGACAGGCCGCTTTATCACCGGAAGGATGTGCTGGGTGGAATCGACACAAAAGGAGTTGGGGCGCCCGGAGTATCCGGTCACGGAGTTGAGCCGTGGGAAGCGGATTTTTCTTATTATAGCCGTGGGATCGGAGTTTTGTTCTATGGTGTGTATTATGGCGGGAAGTCACTGTATATCGCATTTAATTTTCACTGGGATGCCCATGAATTTTATCTTCCGGTCGTAAACAGTACGAAAAAATGGAGTGTGATACTGGATACGGCTGTATCGTCTGCGGAGGAAGAAAAGCAGCGTGGATTAAAAAAATATACATTGTCTCCCCGGTCGGTTGTTGTTTTTGAAAGTGTGGAAAGCGAATAGGACTTCTAAGCTTTCAAAAGATGAAAATTTAGAAGTCCTGTAGTTTCGCCTCTGGAAAATGCAAAAGCAGCATTTTTCAGAGGTTATTTTAGAAATTGTGATCGGCTGCGATCGGGTCGAATAAATCCAGTTTGCAGTGTTTGTTGTCTGCAAAGTGTTTGCATGTTGTGCAGGAAACATCCACATCTCCAGATTTATTAGTGCATTTGCAGCAGTCCTTTGGCGAATAGGCACTGCAGTTTTTTGCTACGTTTTTATAAGTTGATTCACTTGCTCTCATTGTAGGGTCTCCTTTCCATGATAAGTCATAAATGGTTCGTCATTTGCGAATGTTACAGGATTATTATTTGCACAGATAAAAATATTATTCAGGTAAAATGAGGTGTCTGGTTCATGAAAATGTTTAAGATCGAAGACATAAAAGAATTTATGGAGCTTCTTTTTTTGAAGGAAATTTTTGATAAATTTTGTGTCAGTACCATGGAGATAAAGACTTTTGTCTCCATCTCCGTAAAAGGGAGTCTTTTGTCCGGATGGCTGGAAGAAAAGGACCGGGATCTATATGGTGACAGTGAGTATGTTCCGTGGAAACTGTTTCGGCCGCTGGCGTTTTCGATGATCCGTGGAAAACAGGTGCCGCAGATGCTCCGGATCCAGTTTGTCCATTATATGGAGAATGGCGATTGCGGCGGATTCCGGGTTCAGTTTGAGAATAACGAACTTGTCTGTATCAGTTCCTATACACCGCTTAATTTTACATTAGATAAGGCAAATGAGCAGATGTGGGATGAAAATTGTGCCGGATTTCTAAGAAAAAACCAGATTGTTAGCACTCTTCTTTGAGGAGTGCTAAAAAAATCTTGACATCTTTCTTGTTCTGTACTAAGATAAGGTTTATAAGGTATTACCGACTTTATTTTTTAGAAGGAATAGGAGAGTGACAAAGATGAACAAGGAACAGGGCAGTTTAGCAATCGATTCTGAAAATATTTTTCCGATCATTAAAAAGTGGCTGTATTCGGATCATGATATTTTTATCCGGGAACTTGTAAGTAACGGATGCGATGCTATTACAAAATTAAAAAAACTCGATATGATCGGGGAGGCGTCGCTGCCGGACGATTACAAGGAGAAGATCGGAGTTTTTATAAATGCAGAGGAAAAGACGATACGGTTTGTGGATAACGGGCTTGGTATGTCTGCGGATGAAGTGAAAGAGTACATCAACCAGATTGCATTTTCAGGAGCGGCAGATTTCCTTGAAAAATATAAAGATAAATCCAGCGAGGAACAGATCATCGGTCATTTTGGACTTGGATTTTATTCGGCGTTCATGGTGGCAGATCATGTGGAGATCAATACAAAGTCCTATCGTGAGGATGAGGAAAGCGTTCACTGGGAGTCCGACTGCGGGACGGAATTTGAGATGAGCGGCGGAACGAAAGAGGAGACCGGTACGGAGATCACCCTGCATCTGAACGAGGACAGCTATGAGTTTGCCAATGAATACAGGGTGCGGGAAGTATTGGAGAAATATTGCTCGTTTATGCCGGTTGAGATTTTTCTGACAAATGAGAATGCAGAACCGGAGTATGAGACGATCCCGAGCGATGAAGTGACGGAAAAAGATACGGTCATTGAGGAGATTGTTGAGGAGCCAAAAGATACAGAGGATAAAGATTCCGGGGATGAAGAAAATAAGGAAGACAAAGAACCGGTTAAAAAGACGAAGATTCTGAAACGTCCGGTCTCGATCAGCGATACGTCTCCGCTTTGGACAAAGCATCCGAATGAATGCTCAGAGGAGGATTATAAGGAGTTTTACCGGAAAGTGTTCCGGGATTACAAAGAACCGCTTTTCTGGATCCATCTGAACATGGATTATCCGTTTAACCTGAAGGGCATCCTGTATTTCCCAAAAGTAAATCTGGAGTATGAGAATGCAGAGGGTGTGATCAAGCTTTATAATAATCAGGTCTTTATCGCAGATAATATTAAGGAAGTGATTCCAGAGTTCCTGCTTCTTCTGAAAGGTGTGATCGACTGTCCGGATCTTCCGCTGAATGTGTCGAGAAGTGCGTTGCAGAATGATGGTTTTGTCACAAAGATTTCAGAGTACATTACAAAGAAGGTTGCCGATAAACTGAGCGGTATGTGCAAGACCGACCGTGAGAATTATGAGAAATACTGGGATGATATCAGTCCGTTTATCAAATATGGATGTCTGAAAGACCAGAAATTCAAGGAAAAGATGAAAGAATATATTCTTTTCAAGGATCTGGACGATAAGTTTATGACGATGAAGGAGTATCTCGATACCGTAGATGCACCGGAGGCAGAAGTTGTGGAGCCGGGAGAAGAGGAAAAGACGGAAGAACCACAGGAGCCGCCTAAGACTACGATCTATTATGTTACGGATATGCAGCAGCAGAGCCAGTACATCAATCTGTTCCGTGAACAGGATAAGAATGCGTTCGTGCTCACACATAGTATCGATCAACCGTTTATCTCATCTCTGGAAGCTGGTGATGACAATGTGAAGTTCCAGCGGATCGATGCAGAGGTGACGGAAGATTTCAAAGAAGAGGCCGGAGAGGACGAACTGAAAGAAGAGACTGAAATCCTCACCGAACTTTTCCAGAAAGCGCTAGGGAAGGAAAAGATGGAGGTAAAGGTCGAGAAATTAAAGAACGAAAAGGTTTCCTCTATGATCACTCTTTCCGAAGAGACAAGGCGTATGCAGGATATGATGAAAATGTATGCCATGAACGGAATGGGCGGTATGGGAGATTTCGGAGGGGAAACTCTCGTGCTGAACGCCAATCATGAGCTTGTAAAATATCTCGTCGAAAATAAAGAGGGAGATCATGCGGAGATTTTCTGCAAGCAGCTTTATGATCTGGCGATGATAAGCCACAAACCGCTGGAGCCGGCTGCAATGACAGAGTTTATCCAGAGGAGTAATGAAATCATGCAGCTCCTGGCAGACGGGAAGTAAAAAAGGAGATTTTTTGATCAGGTGAAGAAAAAACAGGGGGCTGTCGGGAAATAGATGGTCTAAAAAGGGATAGATGAAACTCGCAAAAG
>CAZOIF010000069.1:0-15409 GCA_964579975.1 uncultured Eubacterium sp.
CGAAGCTGGGTTGGATCTGGGATTCTATTCCGAAGCAGCTTGCAAAGGATAATAACAAATTCATTTTCTCTCATGTAAAGGAAGGAAAGCGGTCCAGTGAACTGGAAGATGCGTTGGAGTGGCTGACAGATGCTGGACTTGTTCATCGATTGGAAATGGTATCGAATTCGGAACTGCCGCTTTCATTTTACGCTGACTCTACTTTTTTTAAAGTGTATATGGCGGATGTGGGTCTGCTTAGGCGGAAATCGGGTCTGTCGCATAAGACGATTCTGGAAGAGTCGGAACTGTATCACAATTTTAAAGGTGCATTGACGGAGAATTATGTTCTGAATGAGTTGTTAGCACAAGGCAGACACCCTTATTTCTGGCGTTCAGGTAATACGGCGGAACTGGATTTCATATTTGAAAATGAAGACAGGGTGATTCCGGTAGAAGCGAAAGCTAACATCAGTACCAGAGCAAAAAGTTATCTGCAGTTCTGCAGGAAATACAGTCCATTACTAGGATTTAAATTTTCTATGAAGAATGTGGGTCATAATATGGTAGAGGAAACGCTTACCTATAGTGTACCATTATATATGATCTGGAAATTGGAATGGTATCTTGAATCTGATAGATGAGCTATCAGTTGTTTATTGCATTACGCGGGCGGAAAAAACCGCCCGTTAGTTTTTTATAATCATATTAACCGACATTAGAATTCATTAACGTACTTAGAGCGGGCAGAGAACAGCACAATATAGGGAGAAAGATATGGGAAAGAGAAAACTCAGTAAGGCGACAAGATTTGAAAGAATGTTTAGGATCTGGGAATATCTTAAAAACAATACGGACAAAGATCATCCCACAACACAGATTGAAATGAGGAAATCGCTTGATGAATTTATGGGCGATAAAGAGACCTTTAACAGACTGATCAAGGATATGGCTCGTGCGATGAACAGTGGTGAGTTTGGATATAAGCAGGAAAAAGATTGGAAGATCTATTTTCATGATTTTAAAAAGTATTTTGGGGATGATGCAGAGGACTATGGTGAGGCGGATTTCGGCACTGATAAAGAATATGAAGAATTTGTCGATCTGCCTATGCGCATTAATGGATTGTATTATAACAGAACCTTTTCTTATGACGAGATCAACAGTATCATAGAAGGTATCCTGTCTACGAAAACATTAGACACGAAATCTGCAGGGCGTCTGATAGAAAAAGTGGAACAAAATTTGACGACTCATTTTTATCAAAAGGGGCCGAAACAGATTTGTAAGGTGATGGAACCGGAGCTTGCAGACAGAGAACAGCTGAGGATAAACTTATTAACGATTCAAAAAGCGATCGATAATAATGTACAAGTCTCATTCCGGTTTAACGGATATACCTATCGGAAAAGGCTGGAGCCGGTCAGGGACAGGCCGGATATGGTAAGTCCTTATTATATAGTGGCGAGCGGAGGGCGATATTACTTACTGGCCAGCAAAGAAGTAGTGATAAAAGGGGAACTGGTAAGAAATATGTCCATCTGGAGAATCGATCTGATGACGGACATTACAATTCCGGAGGAAAATAGTAAGGGACTGCCGAGAATTCCGAAGAGAGATGTCGATAATCTGCCGATGGAATGGACAGAGGACTTTCAGTTAAAGCATATGAATATGTCCTATGATAAGCCGGTATGGATCACTTTAAAAATAAAAAGTCCTAAGAAAGAGGATGATCCTACAAGACGAATCAGAGCTGATTATACCTTTTTACATGATTGGTTCGGAGATCAATTCAGGTTTGTAGAGACGGAAAAAACGGCGCCTTATGATGATATTGTAAAGGTGGAGTGTTCTCCGTTTGCAATGGCGCACTGGGCGCTTCAGTACAGCGACAGGGTTGAGGTGGTTGCGCCGGAAGAGGTGCGGAATGATGTGATAGAGAAGATAAGGAATCTTAATGTGAAGTATGGGGTGGGAGAGTGATTCGGTTTAATTTTCAGTTAACAAGGAGAGGGGATAAAATGAATTTGGAAGAATATTTAAAATTGGAAGAGGAAGAAAAACTAAGATATGATTTTTCTAATGATGGAGCGAATGAAGAGTATAATAAGTTGGATAATTTTGAGGATGCATATGCGAAATTTTTTGTGTATATGTATGAAAAAGCACTGCCGATTAAGAACTATGAAGAAGGGCATGCAGGTGTCATGAAATATGGGGATGAATTTCGGAAAGAATGTAAAGAGAAGTTTGGAAAGATTAAGGATCCGGATAGTGAGAGTGATCTGCTTCAGAAAATTTATAAAGAGCTTTGGCATGATGAAACAAGTTTGAAATGTTGTACTGATGACCAATATATTCAAGGGGAAACGATGAATACAGTAAATACAACTTTGGATGAGTTATATAAATATAAATCAAAGAGAGAAACTAGTATTGAGACCTTTGAACAGTGTAAAGAGAGAAACTCTATTAAGCCAAATGGGGGTAAAACCCAACGTGTCAGTATTGCATATATAATAAGCAGATATGAAGAAAATAAAACGGAGCAAGAAGAAAAATATGATAAAATCGAGGGATTAAAGTGTTTTTTGTCAGTTTATCATATGCTAGGCAATTTTATTCCGGTCCCAAAAGGTTGTAATGCACCAAGAGGAACAGGTAAATTGAAAGATTATTGGGATTTAACATTAAAGGTTATATATGATTATTATCATGGCATAGGTGATAATATAATGGATATTGTAAGTGGAAGTGCCGGCCCCGCTAAAGTTGATAAAACTGAATTATATAATCGATATAAACAATGGTTAGATTCATTCCATGAAGGTGATTTTAAAAAGGAAGCTTGGAGGTGCTTTGTTGAAAAAAATTTTTTACAGGATTTTGTGAATAGTAATACAGATGGAAGTTATGGCATGCCCAAAGAACTGTGGAAAGGTCATTTTTCGGGGAGAGTTTTACCAACTGAAATTGAGCAGATTGAACAATTTTTTGTAAATGCATCGTGCTGGATAACGGCACGAAGTACAAGAATGTTGTTAAGGTTGAAAAAGTCTATGATATACAGTAGGACTTTTTGACGGAAGAACGGTCGATTGGATAAGATAAGAGATTGCTTTTTTGGAATGAAAACTGGATGGAAACGTTGGGTTATTCATTATATTTAAAAAATAAAGCGAGAGGGTGGAAAAAACCGCCCTCTCGCTTTTTATAATAAGCATATATCAAAAGTTCATTGACGGCCGAGAGGGCAAAAGGAGGCAGATGCTTATGAAAAAAAGCGAAATTAGAAAAGTAATCAAAAAAGTGTATCAGGAGTTGAGGGCATTATTGTCCTTGCTGGAAGAAACGGAATACTTTAATAAGGTTCCAAAGGGAGAAAAGGCAGCAGAAAATTCAAATGGTGACGATGCGGTAAGATATGTAGAAAGAAAAATTGCTGAAATCAGAAAGAGTGTCGAGCCTTTGTTCCCGGAAGAAGAGGAAATTGTCAGGAAGCTGGATCAGATCATTGATGAAACAGAACACTTTACAAAGCAGTATGAGATACCGGGAGTGGTGACCAGATGGAAACAGATCAATCCCCAATTGCTATATTTTGATTGTGCGTTTGAAATAATGGAAGAATGCCCTGAAAATTATACTAATATGTGTAGAGGATTGACGAATATTCACTTATCCTGTTATCCGGATTCGGAATTGATTGCCGCAAGGAAGGCATATTTTGAGAGAATTCGGGAGAATGACAGGCTTCATAACAGAGAGTATTCGGAAGATAGAGCTTTTCAAGAGGAACTGCTGCATACGCTGGAATTATTGTTTGAGGATGCATTCAAACAATAAATTATAGAACCGGATACTAATAATGAATAAAAAGCAATCAGGCTCAAATATCTGAGCCTCCTGCCTTTATAATGAGAACAGAAGATGATTCCATTTCGGATGGTTTGCGAACGACAGGGAGGAATTGGCAATGCGATATTACAATTTTGTGCTTGGCACGAATTCAAATTTGTTGAGGGAGAATAGCAGGATTGAACTTAATAAGTGGCAGAGTCCGATTTCTCAAATGAATGAATACATGCACAGAAATATGAAGAACGGTATTTGTTTTTTAGCTTACAGGGAAGAAGAAAATAATACATATGTGGCATTTTCTTTTGATGAAAATACGCATGAGTTTAGAGAAACTTATGACTATATTATGGAAATGCTGAACGATATATTTTTTATTCAAAGCTGCAAAGTGGAGCCTTTTGAGATCACTATGAGTCAGTTTATTGAGAATTTAGTTGAGGGACAAAGACGCGATTATATGACTGTCAGCTTTAATCGTATTGTTGAAGCTGCTCATTTGTGGTTTTACTCATATTACCGTAATGATCCGAAGGAACTGTATTTCGCATATGATGAAAAAATAATTGATCTGGATAGGAATGAAAGGAAGTCATTGTACGATGATGGCTTTTGGAATGAGTTGTTAAATATTAAAAAACATAAGAATCAATCTGATTATTCGGGAAATATGGTTCATTATGTGATTTCTGCCCGAAGCATTGAGGCCGCAGGCGATTTGACAGCTGTTCTTATGAAAAACCTGTTTCTGGCTAATAGATTATGCAGCTGTAGAATGGAGATCATCAGTGCAATAGATTCTTGTGTATATAGTAAGAAAAATCATTTGGAAGAAATCATTGAAAATAATAGAGGCGGTGCAATTGTATTTGACCTTTCGGAAAAATTTGGTATAGATCCGGTTGATTATGAGATGACTGCCAGGTACATTGAAAATCTGCTTAAGAAGTACCGAAATCATTGTCTTTTTGTATTTACTTATAATATGGACAATCCGGGATTTTCTTATTATATTTTGCCACATTTAAAGAAATATGTAATTCCTGTGATGCTAAGAGAGGGCACTGGAAACAGAAAAGCAGCTATCAGCTATATGAAAACTTTGATCTGCGATTCTGCTTATTCGCAGTATGCAGATCAGGCAGCAGAATACATGAAACAGTTTCCCGGTGATGAGTTTTCCCAGACAGATGTACTTATGGCTTTTGAGCAATTTGAGTCCTGGTGTTTAAATAAAAACATTTTGCGGGCATATGATTACAATCTGTCAGAGGAATTCATGCTTGATCGGGATGAGAATGCAGAGTCCTCTTATAACAAGCTTCAGAATTTAATCGGTCTTGCATTAGTTAAGAAACAGATTGATGCGATTTTGGCGGCTGATATTGTTGAGAAGGAGAGAAAAAAGCGCAGAGGCAATAAATATCAGGCCTCTTCCATGCACATGATATTTGGTGGTAATCCGGGTACCGCCAAGTCAACGGTTGCAAAACTATTCGGAGGGATTGCTAAAGAAAAAGGAATATTGAAAAGCGGTTCTTTTGTTGAATGTGGCGGAATGGATCTGGATGGATTGTGTGGTGCTTATCAAATAAGAAGAGCTTTTCAGGCTGCGCAGGGAGGAGTGCTTTTCATTGATGAAGCCTATTCTATGAAGAGTGATACTGCTGTATCTGTATTGATTCAGGAAATGGAAAATCAAAGAGATAATGTGATCGTGATCCTTGCAGGATATAACGAGCGTATGCAGGATTTTATGGAAATAAACGAGGGTATGAAGAGCCGCGTGCCGCATTGGGTTGAATTTCCTGATTATACGGCAGATGAGCTGACTGCTATTTTTAAGCTTATGATGCAGGAGCGAGGTTTTAGCGCAGCAGACGATGCAATTAAGGAAGCCCATTATATTTTTGACAAGGTCAGAATTACAGATAACTTCGGTAATGGCAGATATGTACGCAATCTGTTTGAACAGGCGGTTCAGAATCAAGCAGTCAGATTGCTTAAATTAAGAGAACAAGCCGGTGATATTCGAAGGAAAGAGATGTTTCTTCTTACAAAAGAAGATATTGCCTCATTAAATGAGGGGCTTACAGAGGAAAGAGCAATTGGTACTGCGAAAAAGGAACTTGAAGCAATGGTCGGATTGTCTTCGGTAAAGGCTGTTATTAACAAAGCGATTGCAAATTATAAGCTGAATAAGCTTTGTATGGAAAGAGGGATCGCAAAAAACAAATCCTCTCTGCATATGGTGTTTACCGGTAATCCGGGGACCGCAAAAACTACTGTCGCAAGACTGTTTGCCGAAATTATGAAGGATGAAAAAGTATTATCGACGGGAACCTTTGTAGAAGCAGGGCGGGCAGATCTTGTCGGAGATCACGTCGGTGCAACTGCAAAACTTGTAAAGCGTAAATTTAAGGAAGCGCAAGGCGGAGTCCTGTTTGTAGATGAAGCATATGCCCTCTGTGATAGTTATGAGCATGGATTTGGAGATGAGGCTATTAATACACTTGTGCAGGAGATGGAAAATCATAGGGACGATGTGATCGTAATTTTTGCCGGATATCCGAAACCAATGGGTGAATTTCTTGATAGAAATCCGGGTATGTTATCCAGAATTGCTTTTCGTATTGAGTTTGAGGACTATTCTCTTGATGAGTTATGTGAGATTACGAAACTGATGCTTCGTCAAAAGCAGATGGTAATTACAGATGCTGCTATGGATAAATTAAGAAGTAATTATGAAACTGCAATGCAGAGCAATGATTATGGTAATGGCCGTTTTGTAAGAAAGATGTTGGAAGAAGCGGAAATGAATCTTGCTGAGCGTGTTTTAAAGGCGGGGGATGCGGAGATCAGTAATGAGATCATTACAACAATCGAGGAAGCCGATATTTGTGTTTATACAGATACGCAAAAGAAAGAAAAAGTAAAAATAGGTTTTGCATGCTGATCTGTCAGGACAAATTAGTTTGTATACGTATCATGAAACCATGCAAATGCGGAGAGGTAGCTCAGTGGCAGAGCAATGAAAAGGAGTCTAGCATAGGCTCTTGCAGCGATATTGCCAGGGAGAAGTCAATGTCGTGGGTTCGAATCCCACCCTCTCCATTATTGAAATATTCGGAGGTAAAAAAGTGGCATTTATGAATCATTTGAATAAGGAATTGAAAAGTGAGATGCAGCTAACTGAAAATGGTGCGATTGGATATAAAACCTCCGGAAAGGAGCTTTTGGATTTGAATTTCGCTGTTGGAAGTATGCGTGATTGGAATGAAATGGAGATAGTAAAAAAGTTTGCTAAAGTATATTATGAAAATCAACTTTTGGCAGTAAAGTGGCTGTTTTATTTAAGAGATATCAGAGGAAATGGTATGGGAGAGCGTAGAGCCTTTAGAGTCTGCTTTAAATGGCTTGTGGAAAATCATTTTGATCAGGTGATAGAACTTGTAGGGCTGATTCCTGAGTATGGAAGATATGATGATTGGATGTGCCTTTTTGATACGAAAGCCAATGAGATCGTTATATCTAAGATAAAAGAGCAGCTTGAAAAAGATCTCTGCAATATGGAACAAGGGAAAGCGGTTTCGCTTCTCGCTAAATGGTTACCTTCCTGTAATACAAGCTCTGCTGTAACAAGAAAAAAGGCAAGGAGCACTTGTGAGGAACTCAACCTAAGAGTAAGCGAATATCGTAAGACGTTAGCTGCTTTACGTTCATACATGCAAGTTGTTGAAGTAAAGATGACTGCAAAAGAGTGGAGTGAAATTGACTATAGTAAGCTTCCTTCCAGGGCAAATCTTTTATATGGAAATGCATTTTTAAGAAACGATGAAGAGCGTAGACGTGATTTCTTATCTAAACTCACAAAAGGCGAGGTCAAAATAAATGCGGATACCCTTTTTCCAAGTGATATCGTAAATAAATATTATCGCAAGGGGTATGGGCGGGCAGCAAAACTCGTAGATTTAGACGAAACTCTTGAAGGCCTCTGGAGAGCTTTGCCGGATTATGTAGGAGAGGATAATGCAACACTTGTTGTAAGAGATGGATCAGGATCTATGACTGCTAATATTGGAGGTACAAGTGTAACTGCGTTAAATGTAGCGACAGCATTAGCCATTTACTTTGCAGAACATTGCAAAGGTAAGTTCTATAATAAATTTATTACTTTTAGCAGCAGACCGCAAATGATTGATATGTCAAATGCAGCCTGTTTGAGGGACAAATTAGAAATTTGCGATTCTCACATGGATTGTTCTAATACCGATTTGCAGGCTGTGTTTCATATTATTTTAAAAACAGCTATTGATCATGACTTAAAGCAAGATGATCTGCCAAAAAACATTTTGATTGTGTCAGACATGGAGTTTGATTCTATGACAGGTCAGCACTATTGGAGCAATGCAGAAATAGCTGATGAGCAAACAAAAACATTATTAGAAGCAATTGGAAGTGAGTATAAAATGTATGGATATCAAATGCCAAAGCTCATATTTTGGAATATATGTTCCAGAACAAACACGATTCCTCTTCAGGAAAATGAGGCAGGGGTTGCTTTGGTCAGCGGCTTTAATCCGGTAGTATATAATATGGTGCTTTCTGATGAACTTGATCCTTATCAGTGTTTAGTGAATCAAATCAATGCTAAAAGATATGATGCAGTTGAGAAGGGATTTATAGCATAAATAAGGCAACGGTTGGATTTATGATGCCAAAATAGCGGAAATGGGAAGAAGCGAAGTCATCTGATTTGGATTGTGTAGAAAGGAGGGAGTGTGGTATGCTGTAGGTAAAAAATAGGGAGAAACTTGCAGTTGGTTCAAAAAGTTGAACCTGCCATTGTTATAATGAAGTCAACAGTAATGAAAAACATTGGTACTCAAATCAAACAAAAAGGAGAGCTGCATGATGAATCAGGAAAAGAATACGTTTTGGTACAAACATATCTACGGACCGATCAGAGCGAAGGTGGAAGAGTGGATCTGGTATGATGATAACCAGCCGAAAGGCAATTATTTTGCAAACCGGGAAGAACACGATGCCTTTCGAAGCCGGTATGACAGGGATTGCATGCTGACAGGGGGTGAACTGAAGGCGGATACATTATTCAGCCTTTGGACGCCGCTGAAGCAGACGATCTTACGGCTCAATGATGAGGAGACGATTCGCTCTGTCGGAAATATCTACAGCAAATATGATTTTCTTCGTGAGTTTATCAAAGATGATAATATGGAAGAACTTCTGCCGGCAGATGAATCGGCGGTACAGCATTTGAGCGTATTGTTCGGGCTTGGCATGGGAAGGGGAAATGTTTTTATCCTTCCTGACAGGCAGTTAAACCCTGCCAGAGCGAGGAAGCCCTATAACGATTATGTGCCTGCATTTTTACTGGAATCTTTTCCGGGCGGCGCTTTCGCGGACTATTGGGAGAGTTCGGAGGAGTATCTGGAATGGATCCGCAGAGAGCATCTGGAAATGTTTTTTGATGGTAAGATTTCGCCGGATCACATTAGGGATCTGAGCGGAGCCGGGGATGTGCGCACTTCCTTTGCGCCGGATGGAATTTATGCGATGGACCGCATGTTGAGCAATTATATCCACGTGTTAATGAAGCGGGAGAAAATCTATAGAGAGTTGGAAGGGGTTTCCGGGGATGACATCTTTTTTCCAAAACTGCAGGAGACATCGGAGGAAGAGATCGATGAGATGCACAGAATTGATATTGTGCTGGCATCGGAGAGGGAAAAAGATCCGGACGGGAAAAACCTCAGAGAGTCGCTGCGGCAGCTGGAATGTCTGGGAGAGAAGCTTGAAGCTGCCGGACTGGATATTTCAGATGGTAATCTTTTGAAGGCAGAATGACAGGCGCGGCAAAAATCTTACAGAGGAGGAGTTGTATGTCACAAAATGAATCCAATAGCAAGGAAAAAAAGAGGACACCGTCTATTCAGGAGCGGATGATCCGGTTTCTGGAATATCTCAGAAAAAATACGGACAAGGATCATCCGATCAAGTCCATAGAGGATATCCAAAAAGCGTTCACTCGGATGAATTTAAATCTGGGATGCAAAAATACGGTTCGTGACTTCTACCAGCGAATTTCCGATACCTTTAACATGGATGCGGCTCAGCATCCCATTCCGCAGTCACAGTGGAGGATTGTTTATGACGGTTATGTCAGTTTATATGGAGACGACTGTCCGGAAGATGATGCCAAAGCCTTTTTCCGTAATTTATATTATGTGCATGAGCTTTCCCACGAGGACCTTGACGCGCTGACGGAGGCGGTCTTGTTTTCGCGGACGATCGGGGAAAAGGATGCGAACAGGATGATCAAAATCTTGGAGGAACATTTTGCATCCAAATATTACAAAAGAAGATCGCAAGGAGTCCATAAGATACAGGAAAAGAATATTTATGACAAGGGGCTTTTGCGGGGGAATCTCAAAGTGATCCAGCAGGCGATCAAGGATGGTGTGCAGATCGAATATAAGTTTAACGGCTATTCCCATGATAAAAAACTCAAACCCATGAGAGATTATATAAGAGTTGTCAGTCCTTACTATATTGTAGCGGATAATGGAAGATATTATTTGCTGGTAGCGAATGATACTTATAAAAATACGATGACGATACGCATCGACTTGATGACGGAGGTTCGGGTCGCGGAGGGAAATAAAAAGACAGATCGAAAAGGAATTCCCAGAATCCCGATTGAGGAGGTGGCGGGAATGCCGAAAAGCTGGGATGAAAACTTTTCTTACCGGCATCTGAAGATGGCTTATGATTCGCCCGAGAAGATAACGCTTCGCGTAAAGAGCGAAAAAGACGAGCAGGGAAAGCATGTTGATCCGGATTATACGTTTCTGCATGATAATTTTGGCGATACCTATCGATATCTGCGTACAGACGAGCAGGATTCGGATTATGATATCGTCGAGGTAAGGTGTTCACCCTTTGGCATTGTCAGTTTGGCACTGCAATATGCCGAAAAGGTGGAGATCATAGATCCGCCTGATGTGCGGGAGATGGTGGAACAAAAGGTTGAAATGCTGTGCAAAAAGTATCAGACGCACTGACCGGAACGGGAGCGGTGCGGCAGAGGACAGCATTTCCATAGTGGAGGAAAGCAGATATGAGCTTTATAATAGCGGGAGATATTCACGGAACGCTGGATATAGGGAAGCTCGTGCGTTTCTTCGAGGACAGGGATGATGAATTTACGAAAGAGGATTATCTCATTATATGCGGCGATGCATGTATTTGCGGTTTCCTGGCATCGGATGAAGCGGAAACCAGAAGCATAATACGTGGATTGCCGGTCACTACCCTTTTTGTAGACGGAAACCATGAAAACTTTGAACAGTTGAATTCATATGCGGTAGAGGTATGGAATGGAGGCAAGGTACATTTCATTGAGAGCAATATCATACATCTGATGCGGGGACAGGTATTTTGTATCGATGGAATAAAGTTCTTCACCTTTGGCGGTGCTTTCAGTATTGATAAGATGTACCGAACGGAAGGCTTTTCGTGGTTTCCGGAGGAGATTCCTTCCAAGGAAGAATATGTGGAGGGGTGGAGCAATTTAGAGAAGACGGGTTTTCGGGTTGATTATATCCTGACTCATACCGGACCAAGAGAAGTTGTCGCAGCGATGGGATACGGTGAATTGTCTGATGACGAAGTGGAGTTGAGACAATTCCTGCAGCGGGTGGCAGACAACGCGGACTTTACTGCGTGGTATTTTGGTCATTTTCATGAAGATATGGAAGTGGAGGGAAGATTTTTCTGCTTGTATGATGAGATCGTAACTGTGTGATGATTTGACGACATATTTATATACGGAAAATGCTATCATATTTAGGGATGATACTAAATGGAGATGGATGACCATGCACTATGTAATCGGAGATATTCACAATGACAATAGAAAATTTTCTGAAATGCTTGAAAAGATAGGATTTTCAGAAGAGGATCATCTATTTCTGCTTGGTGATCTGTTCGATAGAAATTCATATGAACCGAATCCCATAGGCGTTTACTTTAATGTTTTAAAACTAGAAGACAGATGTTTGGTGGTGAGAGGGAATCATGACACATGGCTGGCACAATACATTATGAATTATTTTAATACCCCGGAAAGGAAACGGAAGCAATTAGCGCCATATCCATATAATTCTTTTGACATTTTTTCAGAACACTTTACAGAGATTGACATGCTGAATATGGCAAAGAAGATTATGGAGTGGCCGCTGCAGATATGTGCCGAAGTAAATGGGGAGAAATATTTACTGGCGCATGCTTATACCTCCATGCCGGATAGAGTAATGGTGGATGAGTTCTATCTAATGGGCGGTCATTTCGCGGGAAGAGAATCCTTTGAGATGTTTTTGCTGAATGGAAGGGAAGGATATACTTCCATCTGTGGACATGCCAATATTATGGGGGATGGTAAGATCTGGAAAAACAAATTAAAGAATGTTTATATGTGTGATTGCGGCTGTGGATTTCAGGATGGCAGATTAGGATGCTTGTGTCTGGAAACGAAAGAGGAAATGTATGTGTAATTAATTTGCGAAAAGAAAGGATGCTTCCGATATGCGATATATTGTGTCTGATATACACGGATGTTATAATCAGTATCAAATGCTGCTTGAGAAAATTCAATTCTCCGAAAAGGACGAATTGTATGTGCTGGGCGATGTCGTAGACCGTGGACCGGAACCGATCAAAGTTCTGCGGGATATGATGAGGCGTCCTAATGTTATCTTTATTCTGGGCAATCATGATTTTATCATGTATACGCTTATGAAAAAACTGTCTGTGGAGATTACAGAGGAAAACTATGATAACTATCTGACACCCGAGATTCTTTTTGAATACAATTTATGGCTTCAGGATGGCGGGCAGGTTACGGCGGAGAAATTCAGAGAGCTGAGTTTTTCTGAAAAAATGGATGTGCTGGATTACATAGAAGGAGCGTCTGCGTATGAAGTGATAGAAAACGACGGAAAGGAATACCGACTGGTTCATGCCGGACTTAGTAATTTTGCACCGGATAAAGACTTGGGTGAATATGAGTTATATGATTTTCTGGAAAAGAGAGCGGATTATTCCAGAAGATATTATCCGGACGAAACTATATTTCTGGTGACGGGACATACGCCGACTGTCTATATTGATGGCTGGAGAAAGCCGGAAGTGTACAGAAAGAATGGACATATTGCGTTGGACTGCGCCTGTGTGGCAGGAGGAAGACTGGCGGCGTTCTGCGTAGAGACGGACGAGGTTGTTTATGTGGAGGGATCAAGAGGCTGTGTGGGATGAGATTGACAAGGCAAAAGGAAGCGGAAATACAATAGGTTTGATCGTAACGGATATGCATTATCCTTTAGAGTCGGGAATGGAAGCAGATCATAATGCGAGTTATATTCTTCTCGAACGGCTGAAAGAAAGAGGAATTAAAATCCCGGTTATTATCTGCTCAACGCAAAATTTTCATTCGCCGGATGCATTAGGAACCGTTTGGTATAGCAAGCTCAGAGATATTGAGTTCGATTTTAAAGAAATGCTTAGAAAACTATAAAAGCTATTTATTTAGGAAGTAATTTTGGGGGAGGATTAAAGAAGCTGCAATTGGCGGTCAGAACGATTTAGACACTGGAATAGAGGAGACACTGGCGGAATGAAAATATATTGCATGTCTGATATTCACGGCTACTTAGAGGAATTTGAAGAAACTTTGTCAATGGTACTGCGGTATCTGAAGGAAGAGGATACGAAGCTGATCCTGCTTGGGGACTATGTACACCGCGGTCCGGATGGCAGGGGTGTCATGGAGAGGATCATGGAACTGCAGTACCGATATGGGCAGGAAAAAGTGATAGCTCTTTTGGGCAATCATGATGCGTGGGTGGTTGAGGGCGTATCAAGTATTGATTATATGAACGATATGATTGGCGAGGAGTCAGAGGAGGATGATGACAGATACATAAAATGGCTTAGCCTGTTGCCGAAATATCACGTGGAAGGTAATACCATATTTGTGCACGCGGGCATTGATGAGGATGCCGGAGATTTGTGGGAATGGGCAACCGGCGATGATATCTTTACGATGAAGTATCCTCCGGAAACAGGTAAAATCTATGGAATAGATATGAAGGTGGTTGCAGGACATGTAGGTACTGCGGTGATTTCCGGTGATCCCGGATATCATGATATCTATTATGATGGGGAAAGCCATTATTACATTGATGGAATGGTATTTCAGAGTGGTGTGATCCCGGTACTTATGGTCGATACGGAGACGGATAAATATTATCAGGTGTGCAAAGATGGAGCATGGCTGATTCTTCCCTATGACGAGTGGGTTGGGCGGTAGTATATTGCATTGACCGCAGCCCCGATGCCTGCATAGAATAAAGAAAAACACTGCAGGAATAATTTATGGAAATTTATGTGGTAAAATCAGGAGATACTGTGGATTCGATTGCTGAGAGTTTTGGGATTCCGGTATCTTCCGTTATTTATAACAATCAGCTTGTCTACCCTTATCCCCTGGCAGTGGGGCAGGCGCTTCTTTTATCCTCGGGGGTGTCCTCCGAACCCTTTTATCCTGCCTGGGTAAACGGCTATGCTTATCCTTTTATTCAACGGGATGTCTTAAACGAGACGCTCCCTTTTCTGTCGTCCCTCTCCGTCTTTTCTTACGGCTTTACTACGGATGGAGATCTGATTCCGCCAACACTGGATGATTCTTTTATGATCGATGCTGCGCTTATGGAGGGTGTGCGCCCGGTACTCACGTTGACTCCTCTTGGGCCGGATGGGAATTTCAATAATGCTCTGATCACAGCCGTGGTAAACAACGAGGCTGCAAAAGACAATCTTCTAACCAATCTGCTTGCCACTGTTCAGGCAAAAAACTTTGGGGGCGTGGATATTGATTTTGAGTACATTCGTCCTAAGGATCGGATTCCCTTTGCCGATTTTGTGGCGGATGTAAGGAACTTTCTTTCCCCTTATGGATATCATGTGTCGGTGGCGCTGGCGCCCAAAACTTCTGACACACAAGCGGGGCTTCTTTATGAGGGAAAAGATTACGGCCTTCTGGGAGAAGCGGCCGACAGCGTCCTGCTTATGACCTACGAGTGGGGTTACACCTATGGTCCGCCTATGGCTGTGGCTCCCCTGAATAAAGTGCGGCAGGTAGTGGAATATGCCGTCACCCGTATTGCGCCTTCCAAAATTGATCTGGGAATCCCAAACTATGGCTATGACTGGACATTGCCTTTTGTTCAGGGATCTTCCAGAGCAACCACTGTCAGCAATCAGGAGGCTGTACGGATTGCCATAGAGGCCGGCGTTCCCATACAGTTTGATGAGGTGGCTATGTCGCCTTTTTTTCAGTATGAAATGAATGGGCAGCTTCACGAAGTATGGTTTGAGGATGTGAGAAGCTATCAGGCCAAATTTTCCCTTCTGCCGGAGTATAGTCTGCGCGGGATGGGATACTGGCAGATCATGCGGTTTTTCCGACCTAACTGGCTGCTGCTTGCGG
>CAZOIF010000070.1:0-15409 GCA_964579975.1 uncultured Eubacterium sp.
CATACATGGACATCTGTATGGACATGGGCTGTTCACGGAGAAGTTCCGCAAGAGCTGCAACAGACTCATTATCTTCCCAAGTCACCGCAACAGTCTCATCACCAATCTTCATCAATATGCTCATTTCCTCTGCCTCCAATCCGTTTTCTTCCACAGGTTCATGAACCTGTTGGTCACTTTGTATCTGTCCCAATTCGTCCTGCTCTGTGGGCAGTCCACTGTTTTCTTCGGTGTCACTTTGTATTTCTTCTAACTGCCCTTCCGATATGGTTTCCTTTGGAACTTCGACTGATTCCATATTAGAAAAACTCTGTAACGATTCCTCATTGGGTACAGATTTACCGCATCCGGCCAAAACACCAATTAGACATATGACCATAACTGCTAAACTGACTTTTTGCATACACTACTCCTTTTTAGTTTCATTTCATAATTCCCTGAACCATCATAACCATGCCAAACCCTGTCATAAGACAACCTAACATGCAATTCAGCCACCGATAGATTTTCCCCGTGATCCTGTCCCGGAAATATGCAGTAATGCCACTGATAGCCAGCCACCAGCAGAGTGTCCCTGTGAAAATCCCGGCAATCAGGACTGTTCCCTGTCTTGCACTGAGTCCGCCATGAATTCCAAAAGCAGCAAAAGCCGCCATAAAAGAGAGTATGGTGGCAGGATTTACCAATGCCGTTGTAAATGCTGACAGAAAACAGAATGCAAGTGTTCCTTTTGATTCTTTCCGTACCGTTGCCTGCTCTTTTTTGCAAAGGATGCCAAATCCAAAGAGCAGTACCAATATTCCTCCAATCACCTGAAGCACGTTCTGTCTGGCTGATAAAAAGTCCGAAACCACCTTTATGCCAAATACACCCACACAGGAATAAACCAAATCTGCCGCCGAGGAACCCATCCCGGTCAAAAAACCGGCAAAAAAGCCCTTTTCCAATGTCCTACCGATTGTCAGTGCGCCAATGGCTCCGGCAGGCACTCCAAATATAAGGCCGATCAGCAGACCTTTACAAAAATATTCTGCAATCATGTGCATTCCTTCCGCATCCCGCACAGGACATCATCCAGAAACTCGATACATGACTGATCCCTGTGAATCCCGTCAAGCAGCATTTTCCTCTGTCTCTGTAGCAGTAAAAGCCCTTTTTTCTTCTGCCCCTGCTTTAGGCAGGTCAAGACGCCGGCAACCGTTTCTTCCTCACAGCCGGCATCTACCATGTTCTGGATCAGTTCCTCCTCCGTCTGGTAACCGCTTAACATATTTACACCCCTCAATCTTAAAGCGAAACCCGGAACTTCTCAGGCGATATCCTTTGACGCCTCAGAAACACTTTCCGCCTTTTTCTCTGCTTCTGCCCGAAGTATAATCTCCCCTGTGCATTCCATTACAGCATCTCCACGGATGATTTCTTCCACGCTGTCCGCAATGATCCTGCCGGATTTGGGATTTTTAACGGAAATGATATGACCTTTCACATCCGCTTCCACATCCGAGTATTCAAAGGACAGATCCGTATCCTCCATTGTGCAGTTTACCAGTTTCAGGTTCTTGCAGTAACACAGAGGCTGCGTTCCGATAATTTTACAGTTGATCAGAGTCAGATTCTCGGAAAACCACCCCAGATATTCGCCTTTCACAATACTGTCCCTCACCGTGACATTTTTGCTGTGCCAGAAAGCATCCTTCGTATCCAGCTCACAGTCATCTATCTCCAGATTTTCCATATATTGGAAGGAGTATTTTCCCTTCATCTTTACACTGCGCAATTTCACATCCCGGCTGTCCATCAATAAATATTCTGAAACAATATCCGTATCAATCAGCGTAATATCCTGGGACTTCCAGCCAAACTCCTGTGATTCTATCTTGCAGCGTTCCAGACGGATATGCGCGCACTCCCGCACTGCCTTGATCCCTCCCAAAACACTGTCTGTAATGTCGCCATTTTCCGCATACCAGATTGCGGCGCGGGTTTTGTCATCCATGGAGGATTCTGTCATGGTAAATCCCTTTACATGCCATAAGGGATAACGCAGGGAAAAACGGCAGTTTTTCAGTCCCACATCCCCAGACTCTTTCAGCACGGATTCCCCGTCGGCCGGACCTGCGAATACACAGTCTGTCACATCCGCATTCTGCAGATGATATAGTGCCCTCTCCTCATCAAATTGCTTTCCGGTAATGCTTGTTCTTGTCATTTTTCCTATCCTCCATCATCTTTATAATCAGTGGTTTTTTCCCTGTATGCTTATTCGGTATGATTTGCTCCACAAACTGAACAGAAAATTGAATTTCTTCCAACTCTTTTTCTGCCAACAGTTTCCTTACCTGTCGGCATATTTCCTCCGTCACTTTCACCCGCTCCGCTGATTCTTCTGCCTCTGCTAACATTTCAAAGGAAGATTGGGAAGTCTGGCAAAACTGATAGTCCAGTAATCCTTCCACACAAAATCCTTCCATAGACAGGGGATGCAGATATTCCTGACTGCCGTCCGGCTTATCAAACCACAGCACATCCTCATTGCGGCACAGCAGCACATCTGCTCTTGTAAAAAAACAGTCCGCATCGGCTTCCATCTCATGTAGAATAAGTTTGTCAGAAATATGGTAACGGATCAATGGCTGCGTAAAATTATACAGACAGGTCACATACATTTCTCCATCGATCACTTCTATCACATTCAGATCATCAAAGAGAATCATTCCCTCGCCCGCCTGCTGTTCCACTCCTAGGGCAAGGGATTCACTTGCACCATAAAAATTGATTACTTCTGTGTGAAACGCATTTTCCAGATATTTGCGCAACCCGGCGCTTAGCGGTTCTCCGCAGGAAATTACCCGTTTGATCTGCAGTGGCTCCTTTTCCCTGCCTGTCAGTTCCGCCAAAATCTTGACAGCGGAAGGATAACCGATAATGATATTGGGACGGAACTCCCGTACCACCTCATTCCACCTTGCCAGCGGTGTGTTGATATCCAAAAATCTCTGCTCAGCACGGACACCCCTGATTCCATCTCCCACTGCCATAGCGCCGCCATACCGCCCGTCCGTAGCCGCTATATAGAGGATTCTCGGTTTCTCCGCCAATAATTTTAAGACAGCCCCCATAGACATTCCCCAAAGGGCGCCCCTGATAATTCCAACCAGCATCTGTTCCCATGCTGCGTTATCGTATACAAAATATCTGGGGGTTCCAGTACTGCCGGATGAATGTACCACATGATATTTACCAAAATATATTTCCCCGTCATCTTCAGAGTTTTCATCAAACCGAAGCAATTCCTCCTGTTTCAGACCGCGGTCCGTCACCAGCTCGTCAAAATGTTCCATCAGGATTCCTTTATCTAACACAGGGAAATTCTCAAGAGGCGTTGTTCTAATGTTTTCCGGGAAAATCCCTTCCGCCCCAAATGCCTTCCTGTAATAAGGGGAATTTTCATAGGCAAACAAAAGCAATTTTTCCAGTTTCTTTTTCTGCAGCTTCTCTATCTGTTCTTTTGTCCTGCATGCATTTCTTTTCTGCCTGTAGAGCTTCCACAACAGACGAAAATAATTGATACTTGCAGCCATGCCCTGTCACCCCCTAATTCTTGTAAATGCACTTATCATATCTAAAGTCTACAGCCATTAAGGCAAAATAGCAAATATCTATATTGAATGCATTTACATAGTTTACAGGAATGTTAGTTCGGAAATCTATTCCTCGGTGATTTGAAAAAAATATGCTTCCTCATAATTTTCCCTGTGGTAATAAGCTGCAGTCAGGGCGGACTGATCAAACACAATGCTCCACTCTGTAGACTCAAACTCTCCAAAATTATCCTTGCTCACACTGTCTAAGGCATCTCTTACTTCCGCCTGTGTCATGGACGGTTTTTTCACAATCGTTTCTGTTAATATGTCAAATCTTTCATGGGATTGGCTTGTACCGATTCCCTGCTTTTCTCCTTCCGCCAGATAAAAATTCGTCAGGACAGGCGTCTCCACTACAACCATTTCATTGTCAATATATTCCACAGCCACGCTGTTTCCGGCCGCATCCGCAATGGCAAAATGAACCATATAGTTCATGGAAGCATGGAGGTCATACTGCTCCAGCAATGCAACCGCTTCCCCCACATCCGCCGCCTGATTCAACAGAAGACGTATCGCCGTTGTCGTGGTAATGTCCGGCTTATCAGTGCTTTGGGAAATTGTCGCGGTATCCTGAATCATATTCACAGAAACCGCAAGCCCCTTTTCATTCATACCGTCAAGAGGCGCATACAGACAGATCAAGGCCTGAACCGCATCGGGAAGATCCGACAGTTTCAGTCCGCTCATCCGGATGAAATCCGTATTTACCGTGGAAATCGAAGCATATCCGTTTTCCTGCAGAGCACAAACGATCATCGCATTGCAGGGATTCCAGTCAAAATTTCTCCCAAACAGCCTGTCACCATTATCGTCCTTTACCGACAGAGTGCTGCATCCAAAAGTCATTTCACCAAAGGCGATCTCCTTTGCGTCGGAAAATATTTTTTCCGACACAAAAGCAACCACTTCTTCATCGGAAGAAGCGCCGCCCTGAGATAAAAACTCCTCAAACCCATAGCTGCCTCTATATTCCACTGCCGACAGACCGTCTTCAAGCCGCATTACCTCGGGAGTCGGAATGATTATCTCCCTATCTTTCCCGTTGGTCACATCCTGTTCCATCGCATCGCCTGCGCTCTCCTCGCTATTTTCACTTCCATATTCCGATTCATGATTTTGTACCGACGAAGATAAGCCGCCATCCCCTCCACATCCAAAGAAACTGACTGACAGCATAACAATTAGAATGACAATAAATTTCTTTTTACTCATCATGCCTCCCTATTCTTCTCTTTTCGTGGCAGAAGCAAAGATACGCCTCTCTGTCCTTGATTATAACAAGCGGCTTCTCGCAATAGCAAATGCTTATATTCAATGTTCATCCATGCCTTACAGTTATGTCTATTCGTGATACACTGTTTTTGCCAAACGCACCAAGAACAGGCTGCTTTCTCACCTGAAAAGTGCACATACTACACTTCTATCTTGACAGGCTATGAAAAGGTATAGGGATTGTGAAAAACAGAAGATGAGATTTCTTGATCAGATGAAACCGTGTCCGATGATATCACAATCGGCGCCGGAGAAACAGACGGTATCAGACTACTGGCAAAAGTGCCGCAGAAAGTCCGGAACGAATACCCGCTGGTCCACTTCCACATTGTCAGCGGAGACAGGGGCACGGTTACGGAAGAAATGGATAAAGACCTTATCGATTTCGGTCTTTTATTCGGAAAGATTGGCAGAGTCTACTCTCCGCAAACTTTCTAATTGCAGTATCGAAGACAAAATTTCTCGATTTTCTTTTAAAGTTCTACCAACCTGTCTTCATCAAAATAATAAATATTCTCTTTCTTATACCCATACTTTGAATCAGGAAATGCTATATGTGGTTCAAACGTAAAATATTTCACATTGCCCAGCTTCGCCATATTACCTTTTTCAACGTAAACCCTATCACCCTTAGCTTTTACAATGGAATGTCCTAGGTTCCCCATAAAATCAAGATTAACAAATCCATTTTCTTTTATGAACTTGTTCATATGATCGTATAATTCTTCAAATGTTGTTTCTTTTGTGGCGAAGCGAAATAATTCTGCATGTAATTGTTCTTCCATTTGAAGACCACTCTTCCATTCCGGATTTTCGATTCGCTCTATCCGGTCTACCACCTTACCGTTTTCCACAATAATGGTCCTTGCATAATCTCCCCAGATATTACCTGTCTGCGGACTTAAATCAATAGTAATGATGTCGTTGTTTTCTATCATTCTATCCGTCGTTACATACTGTTTGCCTGATACAGAGACCGTAGTCTCATCTCCGGCAAATACAAACGCACCAACATCCCAATACCAGAAAGAGTCCGCCCCCAGCTCCAGCAGCTTTTCTTCACAAGCCTTTCGTATTTCAATCAAATTCATGCCCGGCTTGATCCTCTTCTTTATGTATTCTATCGTTTGTTTGGCAGCCAGTTGTATCTGACGGTAGGATTGCTTTTCGGTTTCCATATTACCTTCCTCAAACATACCATTGCTGTAATTCGTCACTTGTCCACTCACTATACCAGCTCCATTTCGTCTTCCATTTTTACAAATCCATATTTTTCATATAATGGCCGTCCCATATCTGTTGCTTCTAACGCAATCTGTGACACGCCCCGTTCCTTGGCGTCCTTTACCAGTAAATCCAATGTATGAAAGGCAATTCCCTGCCTCCGATACCCCGGCGCGGTATACATATTCATAATGTATGCCTTTTTACCACTGGGATTGTGATAGGTTGGCATGACCTGATAAAAACTCACGCCACCTGCACCGATAAACGTTCCGCTATCATAGACCAAATACGCTATGTGCTCCCCGGTTTCCAATGTCTGCTTATAATATGTATGAGATTCCTGTTCCACCACGGACAGATCCACATCATCTGACAACTGATTCGCCGAACGAAGAACTATCATTCTTGTTCTTACCAGTTCTTCCATATCTTCCGGCGTTGCTCTTTTATATTCAAAAATACTATCCGGCAGGCAGTTCAGATACATATAAAGTGCATCCGTATTCTCTTCCAATACTTTCATCAACTGATCGGAAGGGTTCGCATAAACAATCCCATAATCCGCCTCTCCAAGATCCTTGCGTACTGGAAAAGCCAATCTTTCCCGTTCCAAATCAAACTGAGCATCCACACCTGCTTTATTGCCCCTTGCATCCAAACGAATCCATCTATTAAGTGATTTGATATAAACTGCATTTAACGCATGAATACAAAATCCCGTTTCCGGCACATCCCCTAATGTGAGACGCTGATAACAAATACCTGCGGGTATCCCACAAGCACGAAGCAAAGCCGCAAGAAGATTTGCTTTGGCCCAGCAGATACCGACTTCTTGTTCCAACACTTCTGCTGCCGACTTCGTTACCCGCCTGTCCTGCACATCCCATGAGTGCTTTATTTCATCACGCACAAACTCATAAACAGCCCTAATCAAAGAAATCTCATCCGTATATTTCTTCTTGAATTCATCCGCTTTTGACAGAATGCACTTGTCATTCCAGTCGATGTATTTTGATACCGATAAGTATTCTTCTATGGCATCCTTTATCATGAATTCTTCCATTACACCCTGCACCTCTACCGGCAAAGACTCTCCCTTAGAACAGGCTCCGCTCGTCCGCCCCCATTGCTCCGAAAGTTTTCGTTCTTACAGATCGATCCATTGAATAAATGCTGTCTTATCCGAGCTGTTATACCCGGCATTTCGATAGAAGTCTAAGGTACTTTCCTCCTTCGAACCTGTGAGCAGCATCATCTTATAGCAATGACTCTCCTCTGCTATCTGCTTTGCATAATTCAGACAAGCAGTCGCATAACCTTTCTTTCGATACTCCCCATGTGCCACCACATTTTCTACAAATGCATATGGACGAACATTTCTTGTGAGATTTGGAATGATCACACATACGCATGACGCCACAATCTTGCCGTCAATTTCACACACGATAAGATGATGATTGGGATCATTCACAATACTGTCCCATGTATTTCTCAACTGCTCTGAATCCTCCGGAATATTTGTCTCATGAAGATACAGGTATAACTGTAATATTTCATCTAAATCATTTTTATTGGCTTCTCTAATCATAATCTGTCTCCGATATCCCTTGGTCAGGATTCCATAATTTCCGCTCTTACCTTCCTGAAATTTTCTTCTAACTCATCCGCGCCATTCAAAACAATCTGTTTACAAAGTAATAATTTCTGCCATTCATCATGCTGCGCCTTACTTCTCATATTGGCACTGCCGGTATCATATTTTCTCGCCCATTCGATAAACTCCATATGGGTTTCATACATATCTCCATCAGGCATAATTCGGTCGCCAAATTTTTGCTTTTCTCTAATCCTTATTCTCTCAATTCTTATTTCCGTATCTGTAACAAGTCGGATAGCTAATGTAAACAGCGGAATTAATTCATCTCCCCAATTTCCCAAAGAGCCGGAAAGCACAACATTATCAGCTTCGGAAATATCTTTTTTCATTAGCGTAAGCCGTTCCTCTTTACTTCTTTTTGTAGTATATTTCGGATTAGTCGGCATCCAAAAATAATCGTCAGTATCCATAAATTCATATCCTAATTCTTCACTGATTTTTCTACCCAACGTAGATGTTCCTGAACCGGCCGCTCCATAAATATATATTACATTCTTCATGCTCGCCACCTACAATTCTTCCATAATCTGTTTCTGTACCTTTTTACTAAAGCTATTGAATACGGTTTCATACGCATGGTCAATCATATTCAACAACTCCTCGTCCGGAAAATCATTCAAGTAAATCGTATTCCAATACGGCTGTTGCACAGGCGGGCAGTGATAGCCTCTGACCACCTTGTCCGGATATACCATACGATAAAACTGTCCTGCATCTGCCGTGCATTTCAACGTAATTTTATAATCCTCCGGGTATGGATAAATCTGTGCAAATATCTTCCCATTCAATTTATAACATATGGGAACATCCTCAAACGGATATTCTTCGTATGCCCTGTGCTTGTTCATGCAATACTTTTTAATGTCTTCTGCTACCATGATTCACCTTTGTATATACATTGATAATGACTCCGGAAACCGTTCCTTTATAAGTACCTATTCCGGTGTGAAGTTTGGGGAATTTATCTTTAGATGATTGCCAAAGTAGAACTGCAATTTATCCGACACTTAGGAAAATACCGACAGGTGTAATAAGAGAGCGGAGAAGAGACAAGCTTCGCGGATCACCTCATGTCGGCTCTTTATCCGCCCTCTTTTTAATATGATTTCCAATAATCTCCGACACATCACTAATCGTGATAAAAGCGCTCGCATCTACCTCTTTGATCAGATGCTTCAGTTCATAGATCTCAAGCCGGTTCAGTACACAGTAGAGAACCACTTTTTTTCCGCTGATCAGGCCCTCGCCCTCCAACATCGTCACGGTGCGTCCCATCTTCTTATAGATCTCATCCGCGATCTCTCGTCCCTCATTTGTGATTATCATGGCAGCTTTTGCCTGCTCCACGCCCGTCTCCACAAAATCGATCACTTTCGACGTGATAAAATACGTCAACAGACTGTACATGGCCCGGTCAAATCCAAACAGAAAACCTGCGAGCGTATAGATCATAATATTGATAAAAAGAACCGTCTGCCCCACCGGAAGATTAAAACGCCGGTTCAGAAAGATCGCCACCGTCTCCGTTCCGTCGAGACAGCCGCCGGAGCGAATGACGAGCCCCACGCCTATTCCCAAAAACACTCCTCCGAAACAGACGGCCAGCAGATAATCTTGTGTCATATTCGTAAGCGGCGCAAATATTCCCAGAAAAATTGAAAATGTCACCATGGCAACCGCAGATTTGGCAATAAATTTGGTTCCCAGCTTCCGCATACCGACGATCAGAAACGGAGCGTTGAGCACCAGAGTCAGTGCCCCCAGAGGAATCTTACTGAGATTATTGATCATAATGGAGATTCCCACGACTCCTCCATCCAGAATCGTACAGGGAACCAGAAATTCTTCAATGGAAAAAGCAGCGATCATCGCCCCTACCACCAACATCACATAACTAAAAAACTCCTTCATGTATTCCTTCGAATTTGCAACTTTTTCTGCCATAGACATTACCTCCGATATTATCATATCAATGAAAATCGTACCTGTCAAACAAAGATTTGTTAAACAAGTAACAATAAACAGCCTCCCAACTGAGGAAGGCTGAATTTATATCAATATGAAAATGATACCGTTACTTGAAGTTTTCATCCAGATAGAGCTGCACCCTGTTCTGGATGATGTCCACACATTGTTCCACCGTCTTGTCCCCGGCGAAGAAAGCCTGAATTTCCTCATCGATAATCACAGTAATCGCTCCGTTTGCCGTGGCCTGATCCATACGCAAATGTTCCACCGCTTCCCGAAGCATTTCTATGGTTTCCTCGGAAGTGGGATCATCCATCATTGTATAGACCGCGCTATAGGGTTTCGTCAAATATGCTTCAAAGGCATCCTTCCTCACCGGAAAACCGCCGAAATCACTGGCATACCAGCTCTGTCCCTCCTCCGACAGCACAAATTCCAGAAATGCCCACGCACCGTCTTTGTTGGGGGAATTACTGTAAATGGAAAATTGCATCATGGGACTAAACAGGCAGCAGCGCTCTCCGTCCTGTGTGGGAAATCCCACATCCCATGCCTTATCTTTATACTGAACATATGTCTGACTGTAATCATAAGGACTATAGTAAGAATTATATTGGAGCAGATATTCCTTGTTCAGAAACTTCTGATTCTCTTCTTCACTGTAAAACACTGTCTGCCTCTCTTCCTTTTTAGGATAGGAAAGGCCCTTGATCTGCTCCAGCAGCCGCTTGAATTCCGGTGAATCGTAATGACACTCCCCGTTTTCCCAGTCCACATAGGAATCCAGCGTGAAAGTCAAAAGCCCCCATATGGAATCAGATGTATACACATTCAAAAGTTTGGTGTCAGGATAATCTCCGGCCAGTCCGAAGAGCTGGTCATAAGTCCAGCCATCTGTGGAAATCGTCTCCGCTGTGGTAGTGATAGTCCGGATGGAAAAGCCCGCCATCATGCTGGTCAGTTGCCCATCGCTCTCGCAGGCACTCCGGACCACCTCCATGATGTCATCCTCTCCCACCGCATCACTTTCTTTCATATAAGGCTTTAAATCCTCCAGAAGCCCTTTCTCCTCCAGCATATTCCTGTCAATCCAGCCCAGTTCCAGTATATCTGCCACTTCGTCCGGATGAAAGAGCAGGTCTTCCGTAAAAGCCTCCATATCCTCATAGTTTTTCGTGACAATCTCATATTCCATATTTGACCGGTTAAAGCTGCGCACCTGCCGCCCCAGCCATATGCTGGACATACGTCCCATGCCAAGCGTCACTACCTTTTTCTCTGGCATATATTCCCTGTCCATATACCCCACACGGACGATCTCCGGAGGATCTGATCTGGAAACATCATAGGATAAAGCCTCCAGAATGGGAGACACCTCTGCCATGTATCCGCTTAGATTTTCCAGCGGATAATCGTTTTCCAGAAGGCAGACCTCCAATATGGTAGAGCCGTCTACACCCAGCTTCTGCCAGTTCAGCAATTCCGTATACTCTCCTGTGTCATATTCATAGGAGTAAAGCCCATTCTCCATAGAAATCAGAATACCCAAATCATAACCGCTTAAAACAGAGCCGTTCTCTACACGGCTTTTACTGGCAACTGACAAATCTCTGGTCTCCACCTCACCCATCCTGCCTTTGGCAAAGTCCACCTTCTGAAACTGATAGTTCATATGACTGCCGCCAGTCCAATTCTGTTGAATCAGGAAAACACCCTGTTCTCCTCCGTCTATGATCTGGCTCTGGAATATCTGAATATCATCATATCCTATATATTGCCCCTCTGCGTCAAAGAAATATCCCTGTCCATCATAGTTGGTGAGCAGAATATTCCCTTCTATGTCCACATGCATATCAGCGAAAAACCCAAAGGACCGCACGGCCGCATAAAAGTCCTCATGCTCCACCTCCTGAAGCCAGACTTCCTGAAAATCGCCGTCCAGCTTTCGCAGATAAAGCGTTCCTGTGCCGCCCTTCTCACTCTTTCGCTCCAGAGAGTAGAAAAAGCCGTTCTGTCCCATATCAAAGTCCAATATGGAGTGATCCTCCGAAATGCCCTTGTAGAGCGCTTCCGGCGATCCCGTGCCATCTATGTTTACCTGATACAGTGTGCCATGGGACATGTCCCGATCACGATCCCATACTTTCTCCAGATAGATCAGCCGGTCGCCCTGCCACACATAATCCTCCAGCCTTCTCAGGTCAAATTTGACTTCCTGATAATTCGCCACCGGAACCATCTCTTCTGTGAGAACGATCTCCTCACTTTCTTCTCTGTCCGGCTCTTTTGAATCACCGCAGCCTGTCATTGCCAACAGCAGACTTCCGATTAACAGCAGACAACCAAGACGTTTTCGCAGACTTTTGCGACTCATAAGTTTCTTCCTCCCCAGCTATCACCAATATCCATTCATGGAATTATTATAGCATATTTCCTCCCAATAACCACCACAGATCAGTAAAGTTTAATAGAAAAATGCAATCGTAGTACAATGAGAAAGAAAAAAGCCGCAAGCCCAAGTGTTTACAGGCTTTGCAGCTTGACTTCAACTATTTGAACGCTATGTACTTATTACGTTTGTTACTGAAATATGTTATGATTTTATATATTCCTGTAGCAATCAATATTGTGATAATCTATATCACCGGCAGCGGACACATAAATTGATTTTGCATCTTAATAATGTACGGATCTGTTCATGTTGAGTTGCATTTCTATCTTCTTCACGAACAGGATTTCGAAACATACTATATCGAAATCCAATACCTTTGTATGATACTACTTTGACTTAGCCCTGCTGTATCCACAACTTCATTCTCCAACACTCCGCCATTTTTAATAATTGTTCTCCTCGAGGCTATATTCTCTTTATCGCAGGTTATCAAAACATTATTTTCTCCGAATTCACGGCAAATGGGTAAAATTAATTTGAGCATTTCAGACGCATAACCCTTTCGTCTTTCTGACGGACGAACACTATACCCGACATTGCCACCGAATCTTTTTAGAAAATCAGATAGCGGATGTCGGAAATCAATTATCCCGACAACAAAATTATCATTTTTTCTTACCGCTAAAAACACTTCTGATGGAACATATCCTGCACCATACTGCTTTCTTAATCTTCCTTCAAAATCAATCCATTCATCAAATGAACTAGCATCCTCAAGCCCTGCGCAACCATCAAAGCTATCTCCATTTTGTAACATCTCTTCTTTATATGACATAACTTGTTCTTCATATACCTTGGACGGTCTAACTAACATTAATTCACCCATTACATTTTATCCTCTCAAATACTGCTTTATGGAATTTCCTCAAGAACTGGAATTTAACCTATTGCCTTTTTCATCCAAACATCTAAAAAGGCAAGTTGTTCATCTGTATGAAACCAATGCTCCCCATTTTCCATTACAGTAAGATGTGCATTATGACTACTAATAAATTCATTTACCGTTTGGCGAGATACGAGGTTATCGTTTCCTGCATATAAGATTTCTGTGGGAACATTCCATGTTATAGGGTTTTCCCTAACAAAACATAAATATTTCCATGATAGTGTTTCTCCAAAGTCCGTAGGAATTTCTCCTTCCTCATGCAAATCTCTTTCCGATACATTTGCCCAGCTCATCATATCCAGTATAAGACGTTCCATATTAAGTACAGGCGATATAAATAAAGCCTTTTCAATATCACATGTCTGTAGTGTGTGCATTGCAAAATAAGCCCCTATACTGTTTGCAATCACATAAATATAATCATATTTTTCATGTGCTTTATCATAGACCTCTTGAATTTGATTTTGGACAATCCACGGAAGATCATCATGGTAGTCTATCCCGATAATATCAAAACCAATACAATTTTTCTTGTACTGTTCAGCTTCTAAATAACTTCCACCTTTTCCATGAATATATAGTATTACTTTTTTCAAAATATCATCTCCTGACTCTCAATTTACAGATTTAATCATACCATTTCCATTTTCTATTTTCCACTATAAAATAAGGACATGATAGAGTAAATTGGAGAATATCGGAGATGTCCTGCCTCAGATTTGCTTAGACTTTACTCACACTCCGTTACTATCTCTTCATTTGTGTCATATTTTCCGATATTCTTCAGTGTTTTCACAAACTTTTTCTGTCTGCCTTTATACAGCACTTTCCATCGTCGTAATAATGAAATGATACATACCATGTTACACACAGTTCATCTTTATATGCCGCCATAATTTGTCCTCCTTAGTTTGCTGCTTGTGCCATGTCATAGAATTTTCTGCATAATATTATCTGCTGACACGTCCGGCAAGCGTAATAAAACCTCATTGTTATATTTTCTGAATTATGCTAGAATAAAGGGCAAAGACAAAACGGAAAGGTCATCTATGGACTATATAGTACGAGAAATACAAAAACAGGAATATCCGTTATTGGATCTTTTTCTCTATGAAGCGATTTTTATTCCGGAGGGTATTGAACCTCCGCCCAAATCCATCATCACATCTCCCGAATTACAGGTTTATGTCGAGCGTTTCGGAGAATTAAAAGATGATAGAGGATTGGTTGCTGAAGTTGACGGTAAGATTGTTGGCGCCGTTTGGGTTCGTATTATGAATGATTACGGGCATATAGATCACGAGACACCCTCTTTGGCGATTTCTCTATATAAAGAATATCGCGGTTTTGGCATTGGAACAGCCATGATGAAAGAAATTCTTGCTCTGCTTAAAGCACAGGGATACAGCCGAGTCTCTCTTTCCGTTCAAAAAGCCAATTATGCGGCAAAGATGTATCAAAAGGTTGGTTTCGAGATTGTAAGGGAGAATGAGGAAGAATACATTATGGTGAACGATTTATCAAAATAGATTCACGAGAGTTATGCCAGTGGTACTAGTTTTCTTGATGGTGAATAGCCTGTGTATTATAATAAATTATTTCTGAAAGGATTTATAAATGAAAAAAGACAGAAATTGTATTCTATGTCCATATAAGAATGAAGAAGATTGCTTAAGTCGCAAGAAATGTTATTCATTGTCTAATATTTATCATGGGACAATCATAAAGCTTTTTCCTTTCAAACAAATAGATGCCTTCCTAACAGAAAGAGCTCGGAGAAAAGAGGATAAATATATGAAGGATATGGATGAGAAGTATGGAAACTATACATTAGAAACAGATGAGACTAAGTTTATTTGGGGTATCAAAAGTCTGGATGACTTAACCGACAAAGACGCAAGTCTGTGGACAATGAATGATATTGATATTACATATGATAAGAAAAGCCAGAAATACATACTTGGTATAGAAACAGCATATGTGTTTAAGTCTCATAATGCTGAGTGTGATTATCTCAGAGATTGCTTGAGAGCTTTTACAAAGTATATGGATGATAATGGACTGAAGAAAAATGAACCATTTATGTTATTTATGAGTGATCCATGCACAAGCATGACGGCAGATACTATAGAAGAATTATATACAAATTTTAAAATTTTTGTGGATGGATTTTGTAATCAAAAAGTAGATATGGATGATAGATATTAAATAGAGACGATTCCTGTTTCCACCGTCCGTGATGAAGCGAGACTGTAAAAAATTTTGTGTATACTAACTGTAGGTAATATATATCCTCATGG
>CAZOIF010000071.1:0-15324 GCA_964579975.1 uncultured Eubacterium sp.
TTTTTTCCAGCGTTATATCGAAGGAGCCCGGTTTCCGAAACCAGTCGTGTGTCTTTTTCATACCGTCAAGAGACAACTGATACTTTTCACATCCCATCACTCTCAGCATCCTGCATATTTCATCTGTCAGATGAAAGGGATTCCCAAGGATCGTGAAAGGAATCTCTTTGCTTTTCAGTAGGGCAAGCAGCTTCCAGAAATCAGGATGCAGGATCGGATCCCCTCCCGTGATATAAAAATACGGAAGTCTGTGATATACTTTGCAAAAATCTTCGCAGTTTGCAACGACTTCCTGCATCTGTTCCCAATTCACAGACTCTATCTCTTTACAATTATTTTCTGAAAAAATGTAACAATGCTTGCAGCGCTGGTCACATTCATCTGTGATGTGCCATTGAAATGAAAAATATTCGCTCATTTATTTCACCCGCTTTTTATCATGATCGGTCTTACCGGACCGTTTCCATTCTGAGATCGGCGGCCGTCTGAAACAGACAGCCGCCACCGTCTTTGCTTTACTCCCGGATCACTTGTCAGATGCACCGCATGCACTGCTGCATGCTGCCGGTTTCTCTTCCGGCTTGTCGGATGCGCCGCACGCGCTGCCGCATGCTGCCGGCTTCTCCTCCGGCTTGTCGGATGCACCGCATGAAGTTCCGCAAGAAGAGCCTGCCTTTGTGTCCTCGTTCCATCCTGAAATGTTTGAAAGTGCCATGATACTTACCTCCTGTTCTGAATTTATGAGACTCTTGCCTCGTTGCAAATTTATCATAGCAGGAAAATTTCGCCTGTGTAAGTACGCACAATAAAGTGCCCGAGTAACTCCCCGGTGCTCTAGTTACCTTTGGGTAACCTCTATCTTTTCTCACAAAAGTATGTTACACTCTATTTGTAACGTTACATTCATTTTGAAACTATTGGAGGATCATCATGCTTTCAAAGGAAAATCTGCCCGCCTGCCCGGTGGCGACCACGGTACAACTGATCGGCAGCAAATGGAAGCTGCTCATTTTAAGGAATTTACTTGTAAGACCCTGGAGATTCAATGAATTAAAAAAGAATCTTGAAGGAATCAGCCAGAAAGTCCTGACCGATTCCCTTCGCGCGCTCGAAGATGACGGTATCGTCATCCGCACCGTATATCCCGAAGTGCCGCCCCACGTGGAATACTCGCTGAGTGATCTGGGCGAATCCATGCGTTCCGTTCTGAAGGCTATGGAAGAGTGGGGGCTGTCCTACCAAAAAACATTTTCAAATTAGAGGTTTGAAAAAATGATATTAAACACAGGCAGCCGGACTGATATTCCAGCCTTTTACGGCGACTGGTTTTACAACCGCGTCAGAGAGGGCTTTGTCCTTGTCCGCAATCCCTACAATCCAACGCACATCACCAAATACCTGTTACAGCCGGAGGTCATAGACGCTCTGGTCTTCTGTACGAAAAATCCTATTCCCATGCTGGACAGGCTTTCCCTGTTGTCGGTATTCGATATGTTCTGGTTTGTGACGATCACACCCTACGGCAAAGAGATCGAACCCCTTGTGCCGCCCAAGGAGCAGGTGATCGCTTCTTTTCAGCAGCTTTCTTCTCTGGTCGGAAAAGAGCGGATGAGCTGGCGTTACGATCCCATTTTTATCACGGAACAATATCCAGTCTCTTATCATATAGAACAATTTCACCGAATGGCGGAGGCACTCTCCGGCTATACGGAACAGTGTGTGGTAAGCTTTATCGATCTGTACGAAAAGACAAAACGAAATTTTCACGGTATCCACAGCGTCACAGAAAACGATCAGGAAACACTGATTGCCGCCTTCTCAGAAATCGCGAAAAAGAACCGTCTGCAAATACACTTGTGTTGTGAAAATGCAAAACTTGTGCGGGAAAATGTAGACGCGGACGGCTGTCTGACAAAAGCAGTACTGGAAAAAGCGATAGGCTGTAAGCTGGATGTGCCGCAAAAGAAAATGGCGCGGGAAGAATGCTCCTGTCTGTTGGGAGCAGATATCGGCGCCTACAATACCTGTCCCCACGGCTGTTTGTATTGTTATGCCAATTATGACAAAGAAACGGTTGCGAGAAACCAGAAACTGCATCGCGTTTCCTCTCCCCTTCTGATCGGGGCGGTGACAGCGCACGATGTTGTCAAACAGGCCGAACAAAAGTCATGGAAAAACGGGCAGATGAGTATTTTTGATTTATTATAAAAATTCCCTTGACTTTCACGCTGCGTCATAGTCTAAAGTGATGTTTGCAACAGATAACCGCCTTTGCAGTATAATGGGATTTTAATCGAAACAAGGAGGATTTGCAGACATGAGAACCGTGAAGGAATTATCGGATGTAACAGGTATCAGCGTGCGCACGCTTCACTACTATGATGAGATCGGGCTGCTTGCACCCACCAGAAAAAGTGAAGCGGGATACCGGCTTTATGACGATAAAGCGTTGGAGACATTACAGCAGATATTGTTTTTCCGCGAATTTGATATTCCTCTCAAGGAGATCAAGTCTGTTATGGAAAATCCTGCTCTCGACAGAACTCAGATATTGCAGATGCAAAGGAAGATGCTGGTGGCAAAAAAAGAGCGTATGGAGCGTCTGATCGCCGGTATCGACGACATTCTGAAAGGAGAGAACAGGATGGATTTTACAATTTTTAATCAGACAGAACTGGAAGAAATGTTTCAGGCGATGCTGGAACAAATGCCGGAGGAAATAAGGAAGACAGCTATCGATGAATTTGGTAACGTCGAACAATGGAAGCAGCATTATCTTGAAGTGACCTCATCGGAAAAGATGCAGAAAAACTACGCCAAGGTGATGGAATGGTACGGCGGAAAAGAAGAATATCTGTCCGTCGTAAAAAATCCGGTCAGCAAAGAAGTGGCTGAGAGCTACAACAAAAGAATCGAGGCAATCCTGCAAAAACTGTACGACAAACGCGACTGTCCCGTGGATTCCTTTGAAGTGAAAGAAATCGTGAGCGAATATGGTTTTGTTATGAAACAGTTCAGTCAGATCAAAAACGAAAGAGAACTGATGCTGGCAAACGCCCGCTTCTACCGGAACGAGCCTTCCAAGTCAAATCTGGATCAAAAATACGGCGAAGGAGCAGCCGAATTTTTTGCCCGGGCGATAGAAGCATTCTACTCGGAAAACTGATCCGTTTTCTTAGCCGCCCCAATGACACAATTCACTGGGGCGGCTGTCCCCAAAACAAAAGTATCTGCATTTTATATATTCGCATAATCGAGATACATAAACTGCGTTTTCTTCTCACTTGCGATATATTCATTGCCATGCGGCTTCCCGGTATACACAAGTTCACCATTCCGGTATGCCTGCAGGGTATTCATGGGAATATTCTCCCAATAATTTTGCTTTAACGGTTTGGTGGAAACCAGAAACGTCTTCCCTTTCCGGCATCCGTACAGGGTATCCTTATGGTTTGTATGGATATAAAACAGATCGCCGTCATAAATGAGGAGATTCACCTTGTTTTCCGGAGTAATGGTATGGACGAGCCGATCGACCACAGCAAAACGCTCTTCCTCTGTCAAGTCTGCCTCGCCTTCTTTTCCGGCAGCATTCACCATATCTATCAGATAATACAAGATCCTTTCGCTGTCCGTCTGCCCTTTCTGTCTGGAAACATAGGGATCCAATTCGGCGCTCTCAAAGATCGTCCCGTTATGTGCCAGTGTCCATGTGCGGTTCGCACTGTCCCTGCGGATAAAGGGATGGGAGTTTTTATACTCGATCCCTCCCTTGGAGGCCTTTCTGATATGTGCGATCAGTTTATCTATCACAATCTCCTCTGTGAGTCTGTTTTTCAGATATACACTTTCCAGAGACGACACCGGCTCTTTCTCTAAGGAAACCGAGTTCCCATAAAAGGCCGCGATCCCCCACCCGTCCGGATTGTCTGTTCCATGTTCAAAGAATTCCTGCAGCAGTCTGTTGCAGCCTATCGCTTCCGCACTGTTAATACCGAATAATTCACACATTGTCTATCATCCATTCCCTTTTAATGACTTTTGATCGCGTTCAAAAAATCCTGCGCCCGCTGTGTTTTGGGGTTGGCAAAAAAATCTTCCGGCCTGCCCTCTTCCAGAATAACGCCGCCGTCCATAAAAATGATCCGGTCCGCCACCTGTCTGGCAAAATTCATTTCATGGGTGACGATCACCATGGTCATGCCGTCTTTGGCAAGTTCCGTCATGACCGCTAAAACCTCACCGATCATCTCGGGATCCAATGCGCTTGTAGGCTCATCAAAGAGGATCGCTTTCGGATGCATCGCCAAGGCACGGGCAATAGCGACCCGCTGCTGCTGTCCGCCGGAAAGCTGCGCCGGCACCTTGGATGCCTGATCGTCCACGCCGACCCTCTTTAACAGTCTCATCGCCTCTTCTCTGGCTTCCTTTCGGTGGGTATGCAGTACATCTATCGGGCCGATCGTGACATTTTCCAAGATGGTTTTGTGTGCAAATAGATTGAACTGCTGAAATACCATTCCAACCTGAGAACGCACCTCGGCCAGCTTCCTGCCTTCCTCCGGCATCGTTACACCGTCAATGATGATCTCTCCGGAGTCGATCGTCTCCAAGCGGTTGATGGTGCGGCAGAGAGTAGATTTTCCGGAACCTGACGGGCCGATGATAACGACCACCTCTCCTTTTTGCACAGAAAGATTAATATCCTTTAAAACGTGCAGGTCGCCAAAATGTTTCTCTATATGCTTCAGTTCAATGACCGGAGTCTGTTCCTGTGTCATAGCGGTTTTCTCCTTCCCAATCCAACTATACGCTTATTGCCGAGATACTCCTGCGTCTGGCCAGTGCGACCGAGATCTTATTCAACAGGAAATTGATCAGAATATAAATAACGGCTACCACCAGATACACGGAAAGGAACGCATTATAGTTACTGATCAGAACCTTGGCATTCTGCATCAAGTCCGCGTAACTGACCACATAGGCAAAGGTGGTATCTTTCAGCACGATCACCAGCTCCGAGATCAACGCCGGAACCACGTAGCGAAGAGCCTGCGGAAACACGATCTTAAAAAACACGCTTCCATCGGACATTCCCAGCGAATGAGCTGCCTCTGACTGTCCCTTCGGCACTGCGTTCACACCGGAACGAAGCACCTCCGCCACCACACCCGATGCGGAGATCGCAACGGGTACGGCTATCTTCCAAAACGCCGGCAGCTTCAAGCCAAACTGGGGCGCCACCAGAAAGAAAAAATATATGAAAAGAAGCGTGGGTACGCCGCGGCTGAACTCGATCAATACAATACCGATTCCCCGGAGGATCCTGCTCTTACTGATCCTACAAAGCATCAAAATCAGCCCTGCCGCAAACGCGATCACACCTGCCATGAGGGCCACCTTCACCGTCCCCGCCAGACCATTCCCGATAAATCTCCAAGTTGTGTACTTTTTAAAAAAAGACCAGTATTTTGCATCCAGCTGCCCGACGACATAAAACTGCCGAACCACAACAGCAATCAGTGCGGCAATCAGCGCCAATGATATCACTGTGAAGACAGTGATCCATCTGCGCGCCTTCGGACCGGGCGCCTCATACAGCACATCTCTTATGGAAGTAGTCATCGCAATATCCTCACTTTCCGATCAAGCAGGCTGCCAAGCTGTCCGATCACCACAGCTGTCCCGCAATAGAGAACAGCGGAAATAAAGAATGCGGTAATGCCGCCTACCGCCCGCGTATTGATATACGAAACGATACCGGTAAGGTCTGTGGGTTTTAAAGCTACCTGCGAAGCCAGCGCCGTGGTAAGCATCGTACCCACCACCAGATTGGTCAACGGCAGTACACTTGCCCGCAGCGCCTGCGGAAAAATAACATTCTTAAGCATTTGAAAAAAAGTCATTCCCAGAGAGCGCGCTGCCTCAATCTGTCCCACCGCTATGGTATTCATGCCCGCCATGAGATACTCCGAACAGAACGCAGACGGAATCAGCGTTGTCGCAATCAGAACGCAGGCGTAATAGGACCACATCAGATTCAGATACGGAAACGCATAGACCAAAACAACAAGCAGTGCGGCCCCCGGAATATTCCGAAATATCTGAACATAAAAATCTCCGAATATCCTCGCTGGCTTAATCGGACAGACGCGTATCACGGTAATGACGACTCCTATCACAAAAGCCAGCGTAAACGCCAATGCGGTAAGCTTCCACGTGGTAAACAGCGCCTGAACGTACTTATCTCCGTATTGAGCAAGAAGTTCACTTATGCTCATCCCGATCCTCCCGTTTTTTATAAATGCGGAGAATGTCCACAATGGGACATTCCCCGGTTAAACAAATTTACAGCTCACACTATTCACCGATCTGGGGCGCATTCGGCGCTTGCGAAATACCGGTACGGTCTCCCAGAGTGATTTTCCAAAGCTGCTCCCAAGTGCCGTCCGCCTCGATCTTCTTCAGGAAATCGTTTACAAACGCCACACCGTCAGAATCCAGCGGAAGACCGATTCCATAGTTGTCCTCAGGGCCAAACACATCACCGGCGATCTCATAGACACCGGGACTTCTTACAAGGGAATTCAACATCAATGTGTAGTCAGTAACATAAGCGTCCACACGCCCCTGTTCTAATGCGGTACGCGCCTCAATATCATCCGTAAATTCCTCTACGATCGCATCCGGTGCATATTCCTCCAGAATGGAAGGACCTGTGGAGCCTTCCTGCGTTGCCACAGTCTTGCCTGCCAGACTGTCGATACCTGTGATCTCTGTATTACCTGCCTTTACAAGAACTGCCTGACGGGAAGTATAGTAAGGGCCCGCAAAAGAGATCACTTCCTGTCTTGCCGGTGTAATGGAATAGGTTGCAAACACAGCGTCTACCTGATCACTCTGCAAAACCGCCTCACGCGTGCTGGAATCTACCTGTGTCAGCTCAACTGCACTCTCATCGCCTAAGATATAGCGGGCAAGAAGTTGATAAAGACCCGCATCAAATCCACGGCAGCTTCCATCCTCCTCGTTCAACTGACCGAACAGGAAAGAAGATCTCGTGCCGCCGATTCTTAATACGCCGGCATCTTTTACTGCGGCAGCCCAGCTGCTTGCCGCGATGGTCTCATCATCCGCAATGCTGCCGGAAGCGATCAGCGCATCAAATGCTTCCTTATCAAGATCCACCGGCACAACTTCCGTCGCCTCTTCAGGCGCTGCTGCTTCTTCAGGTGCTACTGCCTCAGATTCCTCTGCCGCCTCAGGTGCCGCCACTTCAGATTCCTCCGTCGTCTCAGATACCGACACATTCTCTTCTGCCGCAGGAGCCGCAGTCTGCGCTCCGCTGTCTCCGCATGCCAAAAGCCCTGCCGCTAATGACAAAATCAACAATACTCCTATCGCCTTTTTCAGTTTTTTCATAATTTCCTCCTCCTATCTTTTAAATGCGATAGTGACATCATACCCTAGTTTTCCTACTATGTCAATAGGATATATATAATTTATTATAAAAATCTGATTCTCATTTTCTGCATAAATACTTGCCATCATTTATATTTTAGGATAAAATAAAGTGTACTTTATTTTATCCTAAAATCAAGGAGGCGGACAATGCAATATCTGGAACGTACATTGGAACGAAAATTCTTACACATGAGTTCTTTTTTTAAGGCAGTTCTGGTAACGGGAGCAAGACAGGTTGGAAAGACAACGATGCTAAAGCATCTTGCTGCAGAACAGAAGCGCACTTACGTTTCGCTTGATAACACGATGGCGCGCTCACTTGCACAGTCCGATCCGGTACTGTTTTTTCAGACTTACAAACCTCCTATTATCATTGATGAGATACAAAAAGCGCCGGAACTGTTTGAACAGATCAAGATCATATGCGATAACACGGAAGAGCGAGGTTTATTCTGGCTGACCGGTTCACAGCAATACAAAACGATGACAAATGTTCGTGAAACACTGGCCGGCAGAATAGGAATCCTGGAGCTGTACAGTCTGTCAAAAAACGAAGTGGAAGGACTGACATTTCCCAATGAGCTTGATTTTTCCCTGCCCTGTTTGCTGACCAGACAATCCCTTACAAAAAAGAATGATATTATGGAGGTCTTTGAACATATCTGGCGTGGCGGCATGCCGGATGCACTGTCAGCCGACTCTGAACAGAGGCAGGAATATTTCAATTCTTATATAGAGACTTATCTCATGCGGGATGTCGCCGAGGAGGGCGGAATTACTGATACTGTGCGTTTCCGTAAATTTTTAAATGCCTGTGCTGCACTGACGGCAGAGCAAGTCAACTATAAGACTTTGGCGGATGCGGCAGAGATATCCCAGCCGACCGCAAAAGAATGGCTGCGGCTTTTACAAGGATTAGGTATCATATATTTGCTGCCGCCTTATGCAAACAATGAATTGAAACGACTGGTCAAGACACCTAAACTGTATTTTTGCGATACCGGTTTGTGCGCTTACCTTTCCATGTGGCTTACCAAAGAAACGTTAATGAACGGAGCCGCCAGCGGACACTATTTTGAAAACTATGTTGTTATCGAATTACTGAAAAACTTTGCTTATGCACCGTCCAAAGTAAATCTGACTTATTACCGGGATTCCAACGCAAAAGAGATAGATGTGCTTGTAGAAGAAAACGGCATGCTTCATCCTCTGGAGATCAAGAAAAGTGCAAATCCGGATCGGCGTGAAATCAAGAAATTTGCATTGTTTGAAAAAGCAAAGTTAGTACAAGGCTGTGGCGGTATTATCTGTATGTGCGAAGAAGTCCTTCCTATTGATGCGCAGAATTGCTTTATCCCCTGTAACTTAATTTAATCATAGGCGGCATCTCAGAAAAAGCTGAGTGCCGCTTATGACCTGATCTGAAATGAGGAGCAGCTTACTTTTCAAAAAAGGAGAAAGCGCCTCCTTTGCCGCTTTCTCATCTACGATCTCATTTCGTCCGTCAGCAAATACCAAAATGACTTTACTTCTTGCCTGAAATTTTTTCAGATAAGAAAACAGCTCCTCATATCGCTTTTTACATGGAGAACAGACATACTCCGCAAAGGCTGTACCTGTCGTGAGTATCGCCATCGGCGCCACCTGAGCACTCATTTTCTCCTCTCCCCAGAATATCAGATTCAACCGAACGTTGCGAAAGATCTCATTACTTCTCTTAAGCGCCCTTACTACTGCCGCCACTGCATTCTGAAAATCTTCCGGTTTCAAGGTTGTGTCGATCACGATCGCCATTTCCAGATTTCCGCCCTGATAATTTCCGGGAACATGCAGGATCGCATTGACTCTCTTTGTAATTTGCAGCGCCTCTATCTCTGTCAGCTCCATAAAATCTTGGACATTCCTTTCTCTATCTCTTTTTCAGAATACTATCAGCACCAGAGAAAATCTATGCCTTCACTGCCTGATCGCCGTACCACTCCATCAACGAATCCATTTCCTCAACATCTTTCGCCTTGTAGTAATCATCCTATTTCTATCGGTGATTCAGCCATAATTGTCGTTGGCTTGTGAACAATTCAGGCTAAACCATCTGCTTTTCAAACATCTCAAAATATTCCTGTGCTTTTTGAAGTGATACGTCGAGCTTGTTCTGGAGTCTTTGCACAATATCGTCTTTGGTAAGACCAAGTTCAATCCCTGTTTCAATGATACCTTCTGCTTTCCCCTCACGAATCCCTCTCTCCATTCCAATATCAATTCCTTCCTGCCTCATATCCTCAAACGCTTTACACATATCGTATCTCTCCTCTCCTTTTTCGACCGTTTTGAATGCTTCTGGTATCCTGACATTTGCCACTACTTCCAGCATATCCCTCGTGTCGCTGTCTATCCTGCTGTAGGCTTCCCGGTTTTCTTCCATGACCTCTTTCAACTTCTCTTTATCCTTCCCATAACGAACTGTCTCGAAAACCTGCCGCAAGCCTGTTCTGTATTCCTCGAAGGAATCATGCTCTTGGCAGTCATACAGATTCAACCTGTAGTTTGTCACATATTCTTTCAGTTCATCATCAATCTCTAACAGGTCGTACAGGCATCTTGCGCCATCCCATGGAGAATCGGTTCCAAAATACACTACCAGTGTTATGACCGGCGCAAACCTCTCATCCTTCTTCATACCGGATAAGTATTCATTCCTTTCCTTGAAATCCTGCGCTTCTTCATGCGCACGCTTCTTTCGTTTCCACTGTTTTCGGTAGCCGATGCTCTCCGAGAGCATGTTCCTTAACACCATCTGATAGTCCACGTAATTCTGGTTCTCCACTGCAAGGATATGCAGTTTCTTCCCTTTCCAGATCCGCACCTTATCTACGATGGTTTTAATATTTCCGCTTCCGGTCTTTTCTCCCGTGCTCACTGTCTGCGATTCATCCGGTTCCAATTCCTCTGGCTTTACAATCTGTCTTCAATTAAATAATGCGCCGTTTATCTGATCTGCAAACCTTCTGTCATCATCCAGATAATCAAACTGATAATCATCCTTTTTTCCCATCCGTCTTCCTCCCTTATGATGTTTTTTCCATATAAGGGATTCAGGTTCCGCGATGTGCTTACAGACTAGATCAGAATTTCAGATTCCCAGATATGTATTTATTACTATTTTCAGAAACGATAATATTATATCGCTTCTCAGTACTTTTTTAGCTTACCACAAAACTCATTCTGTTGTAAAGCAGCCGTTATCTCACGTCTGGCAATACTGCACAATACCATATATTGTACATTGCTGATGTTTCTGCCATTCGATTACTCTATATTTTGATTATGATTTCATATTATCGAAATTCAGTCAACTATTTTTCTACATCACACACCGCGAAAAAACAATGGTTTCACCCATGCTTACTTTATCACACCATTCTTTGAAGTCGGCGCAATACAGCAGCAAGCAGATGAAACAGCATCCCTACAAATAAGTAAACATCACGAATTACCAGAAAAATCAGAAAACCAATCAAGAATCCGACGGAATTTGCCACCACATCGTCCAATTGACAAAATCCAAGCTGATATTTTAACTGCAATGCCTCTATAGATACACTGCAGGCCAGAGCAAGTGGCAACGCAATCAGAATATGGCTCATCGTTTTGCCAAACATCGGAAGCAAGACACCAAACGGAATAAACATAATGATATTTGCAAGCAGAAATGCCTTCTGCGCATCATTTTCATTCCATCTGACCAGAAATCGCCAATCGACTGCGCCGTAATTGCCCGATTCTCTGGAAAAGATCGTCAATTGCAGAACGCAATATATATATGCGATAAAGAGAAATCCAACTAAGAGCCGCCACCAGAAAAGCTGGGGAATTCTTTTATTCAGATAGAATTTCCACACAGCACATAATACGAGCAGGAAACCGGTTATTCCCGCCGCATAAGTGCAGCCAGTAGGAAGATATGCAAATGCGGATTTTAATTGCATGATTACAAGGGTTTTTACGTGGGACATACTTTTGCTCCATGCCATTTTTGTGAGTAAAATGTTAAGAATGGTTAGTAATCGCACTTAACTTTCCAAATTATTATTATACACATCGAATGTTGATCAGTGGATATTCTGATACGGCGGGGCCATCTGCCCAGTGTGGCGTGAGCCACCTATAACTTTCATCGGACAAACTTCCAAACAAATATAACAGCCCAAACATTTTGTTTCATCCACTTTAGGATACTCAAAACCCTCTTCATCTTCTATCATCATTATGGCTGATTGTGGGCAAATGGCGTAACAGGCTGTGCACCCACAACATTCTTCCTTTTTATTGAAAAGTACAGGCAGCTTCCTTCCCACTATTTTTTCACCAGCTTTCTTTTTATTTTTCCAAACCTGAATTTCAGCTTGTTGATTATACCGATTCCGCCATATTTCCGGACAATATATCCAAAATTCTTTACATAATACTCATTCCAAAACTGTTCTCTTCCGATAGGCTTAGGAAATGGTTCTTTCAATGGCATTTGCATACTGTCTTCAATGCACGTTGCTTTCCACTTAACCTTATTTTTTACAGCATTGAAAATATATTCGCCAGTGTTAGTATTAATTAACACAATTGACACTCCCTTATTATCATCAAATTCCGGAGCTGCCTTTTCTATTCCCCAGTAATCACCGATTGTAATATCACCAGGATGTACAATCGCTTTATACGGACACACATAACAGCTTGGTCTTAAAATCATGTGTCCGTAAAAAAGATTCTTAAAAATTTCTGCACTAACCTTTTTTCCGCTGTCAAATGAAAAAGTTTCGATATGTTCACGCCATCCGAAGTCCTGTTTATTCCGAAAATCTACATCATTCACTTTTGATCCATGACGTTTTTCCTGCCATTCCAAGTATGCAAACCATACCTTAGGACTTGGTACTCCATGACAGATAATATCCATACAAATCAGGTTATCATAATCTTTTTTCAGAAATCCTTTTAAACCAGCAATTTGGCATGATGTCCCGGTAAATAAAATTATTCTTCCATCAAGCAAATCTGCCTGCACATTGTGGAATATATTTCCCAGCCTACTCGGAATATACTTTGATCCACGCATTCGATTTCTCCCATCGACATGATCAGCCCTGATATGGACTGCTTCAAAATCCTTAGACAATGTACATCCATAAACTACTCCGTTGCTTGCAAGTAGGAAATAATCCGTACCCGTTCATAAATTACAATAATTATTAAAATGTACCATAATGATAGCTGATTCTACTCTATTTTTCCCTTTAAAATCCACTCCGCATAATATTGGGAAGCCGAAAAGGAAGTCTTCACATAAGCATCAATAACTACTGATGCATTTACAATGTTTAAGCTCATTCTCCAAATACTCATTTTCCTAAGAAGCTGTAAATTCTTAACAATCAACAAACCAATTTTTGATAAAAACAGTATTATTATCTATAGAAATTGATCAAAACCCATATTTACCCATCTACCTTTCCACTTTTTTAGCATTTTATATATCACAACTATAATCGGAAATCTGATTGACAAATAAATAATAATTTTCTTTTTATAATTTATATTGCTTTCTTTAATTATTTCTTTATATTTTAAACACCATTTTTTTGCTATGACATAGTCATCCTTTAATCTATGTTGGTCTGTTATGGGCAGCATCAAAAATCTTGTGAATACCTGATAAGCTCCATTCGCAATAATCGGTGTATTTTTTACCGAAAAACCTTTTTTTCCCAATTTTATGTAACATTCTATTTCTGTTTCAAAACCCTTTAAAAAACCATGATGATATCCTGATCTCATAGTAGAGTTTTCATTTGACGTATAGATATATTCTGCTTCTTGGCTCCAAAAAACCATTGGATTAATTTCACACAAATAATCACAAATAAATTTTAAGTCTTCTGCCACGCTTACCTTTTCATCAAATCGTATGTTTTTAATATCTACGCGTCTAAACAGTTTACCCCACACAGACCAATGATTTAATAATATATTTATTGAATCATTTTGAATTACTTTATCAATAGAATTTACTTTTCCATTTGATAACATAGAAACAGTTGTTCCAATAATAAGATTCCCCTCATCTTTCGAAAAAATAAGTTTCTCTAAATATGTATTTGCAATATTATCATCCGCATCTATAAAAATCACATATTCTCCTATTGCATTATCCAAACCATAGTTTCTTGCACTTGAAACACCTTCCTTCTTCCTGTTAAATACTTTAAATCTTGAATCATTTATACCATACATTTCACATAATTTCTGTGTATTATCGCTGGATCCATCATTTATTATTAAAACCTCGAAATATTTATACGTTTGACTCTGCAATGATGCTAATAATTCTATTATTTTTTTTTCACAATTATAAACTGGTATAATAATACTTATTAACCCATTAAACAGCATAAAATCTCCTATATTCATTCATCTTTATTTTACAACAATCCAGCATTATTCCGAACGTTTTTCTCTAAATTTATTATTATTTTCTTCTCCTCAGACGATTCTTAATATATATTTTACATTCTTTATGAGTTACTAATATCATTGATACATAAACTGATATGTAAATACTAACTAGTAATAAAATTCTAATAATAATAGCCATTTCATAAAAAAGGCAATCAAGTAAATATATTAATAAAGATGCCACTACGGAAGCAACTACAAATTTAATAATTCCCAAATCACGATGCCATTTTCCAACAATTTTACTAGATTTGTTGATAAAAAGTATTGCGTTAATCACCTCAGAAATAACTGTCGCAAACGCTGCACCGTTTACGCCTATAACAGGAATTAACACTGCATTTACCAGAACGTTGACAATACATGAAATATATATTGATTTTGCATATTTTTTTTCATTTCCTGTCGCTTGTAATACGCATACACCAAAAGTATAGGTAACAGCCATTACAATAACAGAAGCAGAAAGAATCAACATACAATTTCTCCCGTTCAGATATTCTTTCCCGCCTAATAATAAAATAATATCCTCCGATTCTACAATAAGGAAACCTGTTAAACCCACACTAATTATTAATAGCAAAATAAATATTTTTCTTAAAACGGCACTATATTCATCTAATTTTCGATTATTATAATTGTATGTCAATCTAGGCAATACTGCTGAAACGATTCCGGAAATAATTGTAACAAGCAGTGTTTTTATTTTTACACTAAAACTATATATACCTACCCAGTAATCTGTACTCCAAATGCCTAACATTGTAGTGTCAATATTAGCAGATATCGTACTTGCAAATGAAGCCGAGAAATAAATTAGAATAGAAATCCAGTGTTTTTTATATGCTAATTTAAAAGGATTATATATTTTTATATAGCTTCTAATATGAAATAAATTCATTAAATTAGTCATTATAATCGTGATTACTAAAATCCAGGCATAAATTATATAATCATCTCTATTTTTAACCAGCAGCAATATAAACACCACAGAAGAAGATTTCACTATAAAAGTTCTTATGGTAATGTATGTAAATTCTTCAAGCGCCAGATATAACCATTCCATTCCTACTGCATTAAAGAAAATAACCAATGAATATATAAACAGTAAATCTTTATAGGGTTTGAAATGATTCAGACAACAAATACACAAATAATAGATAGCATAAGTAATACTAATCAGAAGCAAATTAATATAAATTAATTCCGCGACAGTTCTTTTTAAGCTCTCTGTATCATCTTTTAATTTTGAACATATAAGAATACCATAACTGGAAATACCTAACATTGAGAACAAACAAAAAAAATTATTTACCGCCGTTACAAATGAAATTTTTCCCATATAATCAG
>CAZOIF010000072.1:0-15143 GCA_964579975.1 uncultured Eubacterium sp.
AGGCTGCGTATAAGGTGCGTGCACCTTGCAGCCTTAGTACCGCTACATGTTTATTTAGCGGGAGCGGGTCCTCCGAATGTTTGCCGCCCGCTTCTGTACCCCACCCCCTCTAATCTCCCAAAAACTAAAACCTGATTTCCCTTTTTTTAAAATACATTTATTTACATGTTTCCTATTTTGATATATAATATTAAGAAAAGGAACGAAGCCCGGTGCAACATCGAGCTAAACAGATATAGCAGTAAGCGATTGTGTATACATAACTAGAGGTGATTGCGATGAAATCGGGAAAAACGGGTGATTATCATGAAATCGGGAACAGGAGGCGCAGACCTTTTTGGATTTTCTTTTTCCTGGTTCTGCTGGCATTGGGGGGGCTGCTTGGCGGCAGAATGATATTACAAAAAAATGCGAATTATATCGGGCAGAATCTGGTCGAGAGTTATGCGTTGGATGAGGAGCGCAATATCGGGAAATATGAAAATATTGTAAAACTTGGCATGTCATATATCAATGATCTGACGGATGAAAAAGCATCAGGTCAGGAGACCAATGAATGGGTCAGTGACTATTTTCAAAAGATGACAGATATTATGGATGACGAGGTCATTGATTCGTATGCGATCGTGAATGGGAGAGTGATTGCATCAAAAGAGTGGGACGGGATGGAATCTTATGATTATCTTTCTAAGGTCTGGTATCAGGAAGCGATGGAGGCTGATGGAAAGGTGATTTTTACGGAGGCCTATGTCGATACGGTGTATGGGTATACGGTAGTCACGATAGCGGCTGCGAATCCGGATACGGGGAATGCAGTCGCATTTGACCTGTATCCGGAGAATTTCCAGTATATTCATGAGGGGCTGCAGATTCCGGAGGATAGTTCTTATTATGTATGTGATGCCGCCGGAACGCTGTTATATCACAATTTATCGTTTGAGGTGTCCGGGCATGATACACAGGAATATGTCAGCGGACTTCATAAAAAGATAGCTTCCGGGGAATTGAAGCAGAGCGGAAGCCAGGCGGTGGATCTGGATGGAGCAAAACGGGGGATTTATTATTACTATGCTCCCAATGGATGGTTGTGTATCCTTACGATTCCGCATGCAGCATTGTATGAAAATCTGAATGATGTCTATCGGTGGTATATCATCCTCTTTATCATAGTTATAACATTTGTCATTCTGATCATGTTACGTGACAGCAGACTCAGAAAACGGATCCGGCGTGCAGATGAAACCGTGCAGGTGCTCGGGAATCTGTATTATGCGGTCTATAGCATCAATCTGGAAAATCGTACCTATGAAATGATCAAGGGATCGGAATATGTGCGTCAGCGTCTTCCGTACAGAGGAGCTTATAAAAATTTACTGGGAGTGCTTGAGAGTTGTATGGACGAGGAGACCAGAAAGGATTTTGCAAGAAGTTTTTCGGTTGAAAATATATCTTCTTTGCCGGAAAAAGAGGTGGGTGATTTTGGTGGTGATTTTCACCGTCGGTTTGGGGAAGAATATAAGTGGGTAAATGTAATATTGGTTCAGGACCCGCACCTTATCCCGGGAGAGGTACTCATGTGCTTTCGTATCGTGGAAGAGGAGAAGCAGCGTCAGCTTCAGCACGTGAGGCTGATGGAAGATGCCCTGGCGAAAGCGGATGCCAGTGAGAAATCACAAAAACAGTTTTTCTCGAATATGAGTCATGACATGAGAACACCTTTGAATGCGATTATTGGGATGTCAGATTTGGCGATGCATGATGGCTGTGAACCGGACAAAATCCAAAGCTATCTCAAGAAAATAAGTCTGTCCAGTAAGCAGCTTCTGGCACTTATCAATGAAATTCTGGAGATGTCCCGTCTGGAAAATGGGAAACTTGAACTGGATAACAGTAGCTTTAATGTGTGTGAGATACTTACATATTGTGTATCTCAGTTTAAGGTACAAGTGCAGGAAGAGAATAAGGAGATTGAAGTGAAAATGGATGTCACCTCCCCGGTTGTCTGTGGTGATCCTCTTCGTCTGACACAGATTCTCAATAACATTATTTCTAATGCCGTTAAATTTACAAATTCCGGTGATCATATTACCGTTTCCTTGCGTCAGATAAAAAACCGCAAGACGACGATGCGGTATCTCTTTATTGTGGAGGATACAGGGATTGGGATATCCAAAGAGTTCCTTCCTTATTTGTTTGAGCCATATAAGCGGGAGGGGCGCTTTGGATCCAAGAAAGTATCCAGAAATGGTCTTGGCCTGTCGATCGTTAAAAACTTTGTTTCTCAGATGGGTGGAGAAATTACGGTGGACAGTACAGTGGGAAAGGGAAGCCGTTTTTCTGTGACGCTTCCGTTTTCGGTAAGTACGGAGGAAGTGAAACCTGAAAAAGAGAAGGAAAAAGAGACTGCGGAATTTGACGGACTGGAGGGAAGCCATATTCTCCTTGCAGAGGACAATCCGCTCAACATGGAAATCGTGATCGAATTACTGAAGGCTCAGGGCGTGGAAATAGCGGCTGCTGAAAATGGGCGGGAAGCTTTGGAAAAGTTTGCAGAATCCGAACCATATTTTTTCGATGCAATACTTATGGACATGCAGATGCCGGAAATGGATGGGTGTGAGGCAACGCGTGCAATCCGTGCGTTGGAGCGCCCGGATGCAGAGTTTGTCCCGATCATTGCCCTGACGGCAAATACATTTCCTGAGGATATCGCACGGACGATGGCAGCGAAAATGAATGCCCATCTTTCCAAGCCGGTAGAACCGGATCTTCTTTTTGCTACGCTGGAACAGATGATCTCTGACTGGACAGAGGCGCAGAAAGGCAGCTCAGCCACATAATCGGAGAAAAATTTATTGGATCAATACATAAAAAATTTCATTTCGGTACAGATTAATCTTATATTGGAAAGGGATTGATGTTGTGCTGATCATAAATGGGAAAATTGTTACGATGGCGGAGAACACTTACACGAATGGGTATGTCCGGACATCGGGAGAAAAAATAACAGCGGTAGGAGATATGGAAGAGCTCACGAAGGATGAGATTGAAAAAGAGGAGCAGGTTTTGGATGTAGGAGGAGCATGGGTCATGCCGGGGCTGATCGATGCTCACTGTCATGTGGGAATGTCAGAGGAGAAATGGGGGAGTGCCGGGGAGGATTGCAACGAAATGACGAATCCGGTGACGCCCCATCTGAGGGCGGTGGATGCCGTCAATCCGATGGATCCTGCTTTTCATGATGCGATCCTCGCAGGAATCACATCGCTTATGACCGGGCCGGGAAGCTCCAATGTAGTCGGTGGGCAGTCTGTATTTATGAAAGTACAGGGCAGATGTATGGATCACATGGTCATAAAAGCACCGGCCGCGATGAAGGTGGCATTTGGTGAAAATCCGAAGACGAATTATGGAGAAAAAGATGTTATGCCCGGCAGCAGGATGGCGATTGCAGGGATGTTACGGGAAGAGTTGTACCGTGCATGCTGTTACCGGGAAAAGAAGGAGCGGGGAGAGATCGGCAGCAGAGATGAGGATTTTCGGATGGAGTGCTGGCTTCCTGTGCTGAGAAAAGAAATTCCCTTGAAAGCACATGCTCACCGGACAGATGATATTCTGACAGCGATACGCATTGCAAAGGAGTTTGATCTGGACATGACACTGGATCATTGTACAGAGGGACATTTGATCGCAGATGAGATTGCAGAAGCCGGATTCCCGGTGATCGTCGGTCCTGATCTGACTTCGCGTTCGAAGATCGAGGTTAAAAATATGAGTTTTAAAACAGCGGGAGTACTAGAACGGGCGGGAATAAAGACGGCTGTGATGACAGACCACCCGGTATCTCTGATCCGCTACCTCCCGCTCTGTGCCGGTCTGAGTGTCAAGCAGGGGCTGTCCATGGAAGGTGGGTTAAAGGCGATTACGATCCATGCGGCACAGATCTGCGGGGTAGATAACAGGGTAGGATCCCTTGAAGCAGGAAAAGATGCGGATATCGCCGTGTTTAGCGGAAACCCGATGGAGGTTTTTACGAAAACCCTATATACGTTTGTTAATGGAAAAGAGGTATGGCATGATTGACCATACAGAAAACGAACCGGCACTAATTTGAAACAAAATTCAAATTGGTGCCGGTTCGCTGTGTTATATTTTATTCTAATTAGTTACAGGTCAAAACGTTTTGTGTTGTCAGCCAGATCCTGTGCCAGCTTTACGAGATCGTTTGTCGCTTCGTGACAGGTTGTAACAAGCTCATGAAGTTCAAGCATAGAAGCAGAGGTCTGTTCTGTACTAGCGGCATTTTCTTCTGCAATGGAAGCCAGACTGTCGATGATTCCGATAACAGCATTTTTGTGCTCATCCAGCGAAGCAGTCTGCCTGCGGATGTGTTCGATCGCACTGGTTACATCCGAAATTTCATGGTCAAGGGAAACGAACATTTTACTGGTTTCTTCCAACTTGTCGTTCTGTATCTGAATATTGTCGGCGACATCGTTCATCGTGCGCACACTGGTGTCGGAATTTTCCAGAAGATTATTTACAATTTCTACGATTTTCTCAGCGGATTCCCTAGATTGTTCGGACAGTGTACGGATTTCATCTGCTACAACAGCAAACCCTTTTCCGTTTTCACCGGCTCTCGCCGCTTCGATACTTGCGTTGAGTGAGAGAAGGTTTGTCTGGCTGGCGATATCTGTGATCAGTTCTGTAGCCTCATGGATCTTCTGTGCTGACTGGTTGGTGAGGTTTGTCTGGTCCTGAACGAGGATAACAGCGTCTTTTGTCTTTTTACTGATCTCCCGCAGTTCGTTCAGATTTTCTCCGGCGGTTTCGTTATAAGATTTCATCTTTTCAGAGCTGTTATTCAAAGTTTCGACGTTAGCAGCAGTCTCATCAAGTGCCTGTCCCATTTCTGTTATTTTTTGATTTGCGCCCATCGTTTCATTGGCTTGTCCGGTGGCGCCATTTGCGATTTCGTCCACTGCTACATTTACATTTTTGATCGAATCTGCAATCTTATCAAAGGAAAAAGAGAATTTGTCAGAAAAATTTTCCAGTTCTTTTGATGAAGTTGTAATATTTGTAACGATTTCCCGCAGAGCCTGAATCAAAGACTGGAGCGCCCGGGCGATATCTCCTACCTCGTCAGAACGTTTCACAAGATTTGGGTTCATCTTCAGGTTCAGGGCACCCTTTGCCAGGTGGTCCAGATTATCTACTGCACCATTTATGCTCTTTATAATACGGATCAGCAGGAACAGTACGATGATAAAGGAAATTATAAATACACCAACCATGGCTCCTGCCATAGACAATATCGTGGTTCTCAATCCCTGGTCAATCTGCTCACGACTCCGTCCACAGAAAATACTACCGATGATCTCGTTCGTTCCGGGCTGGTATAATGGTACATAATAGCCGGAATAAGGCTTTCCGAACAATTCCAGATCAGCAGAAAAATAATCATCACCGTGCTGGACTGTCTGATAAACGGTAGAAGAAAGCTGTGTGTTGATTTCTCGTTTGCCCGAATCATCCATCAATGTGGTGAGTGCCCGGTTATCTCCATAGAACAGCGATATTTCTACGTCCTGTGCTTTTTTAATATTGTCCATTAGTTCATAATTTTCAGTCAGTGTCACAGAACCCTTCATCAATTTATCATTTTCCATTGTAAATTTTTCGCCATTTCCAATCTCCATATATGCTTCACGGACACTGTTTGCAACACCGCTGATTTCACGTCGTACAAGATCTTCTGACAAACTACTTTGCTGACTGGCGCCTAAGCAGATGCCGATCGCAGTAATCAATAAAAATGGAATAGCGATCATCAGGCTCAGTTTAAACGCAAGACGTAACCCTTTTTGTTGTTTCAAAAAAAACCCCCCTTAATAAATTAGTAAATTTTATCTTCATTATCTTCGAAAAATATAAAAGTAAATTTATTATAACATTTTTATAACTTTTTCACAAGTAAAAATAAAAAAACAGCATATATTTTTAAAAATTGTAAAAACTAGTTATTCCATTTTAGTATATTTTGATATATAATAGTAAAAAAGACATCGGACAAATTTAATGGGGGGGGAAATTTATAATTATGATTGGAGGGATAAGTTTGAAAAAAAGGATAAAACGATTTCTGGCGCATGTAATGGTCTTTGCTATCTTGTGTTCGATGGCAGAGGTCGCAGTTGTGGACGTGAAGGCAGCAGAGACACCGACGGTATACCCATATCGTTATAGCATTCGTAATTTTCTGAGTGATTACCAGTATGTGGCAAAGGGTGACCTGAACCTGAAAAATCATACGGTGGGCGGGGTCGTCTCCGGTGGGAATCTCACACTTGGGCATTTTGGAGAGGGGATGGTTATGCCGGGTTATGCAAATCATATCGTAAAAACCGGAAACCTGAATGCCACAAAGTATGACGGTGTGCCACAGGAGGCTGTGTGCAATACGGTTTATTATAATACAATGGCGCAGAATGCTATACCGGATTATCTGCAGAGCAATTTTGTTAAGGGTGAGTTCGTGAAAATAAATGAGGCGTTTGCTGCCTTATATAATGAAGCGGATCAACTGGCACAGGGAGCGCAGGGGATATACTACAAAAGTGGGAACACTTTGACTATCGACCTGTCAAAGGCGGACAGTTACCGGATCCCGGCAGAAGCACTTGAGAAAAATGGGACGACGACAGTAAATTTGATCGGCGTGGATTCTGTGGATGAGTTTACGGACAGGGAATATAGTATTTCTTTTACCGGGATCCATGACAGCAGCCTGTATCTGGACTATGTGTGGGGGGCAAACAGGGGATACGACTATTATGTACATATTACATTTAATGGGAAAAAATTTGAGCAGGAAATGAAGAAGATCCGTACAAATAACTATGCGGCAGGCCAGTTTGTAAATTCTGGAATGAAATTTATCACGAACCTGCCGGATGCAAGAGGAACCGTCGTGGCAAACGGGCTGAGCGGACATCTTGTAGCACCGCATTCTGAACTCACGGTCACCGGTGGTGGATTTGAGGGCGGGATCATCGCCGGCAGCGTAAGCGGAGATGTGGAAGGACATTTTTATCCTTATTATAAGATAGGTGAGGCCAGGCCGGATGATGGAGGGATCGTTTATCCGGAAAGGATCGGCGGGAAGATCATCATTTCCAAAAGAGAATGTACTGCCCTGAAATCAGAACTTGAGTACCGCTATGCGGTCAAGCCGGGAACGAGAGCATATCTGGAAGCACTGGATACAAAAGATGCGATTTCTTATTATATTGATACGAATGGAGGAAATGTCGCGCTGACGGCGGCAGAGCTGGACCAGAAGACGTTTACGCCGTATGACCCGGCCAATCCGCCGGTTTTGACGGGTGATGATAAGATCGTCGTATATGAGAAAGTGACAGACGACAGGGATGAGAACCGTTATATTTATGTAAATTCGGAAGTATTTATCGTAAAGACGCCGAACCAGATTATAGAGACGACAGTTGACAAGCCGGCGGTCTATGTGGGAGAGGGGATCCGGATCAATACCATTTTGGATCAGGACCGCGATCGCCTGATTGTAAGCGATGAAAATGCAGACTTCCAGTGGCAGTATTATGATGAAGTTGAAAACCAGTGGAAGGATATAGAGGGAAAAAATCAACCGGAGTTCCGGCCGGATGAGACGTTAGAGGGCAAAAGGATCCAGTGTGTCGTGGAAGGAAAGAACGGATATACCGGAACCGTGTCTGATGAGAGCATCGTGAAAGCCCTTCCCCCGGCTGTTACGGAATTTTCTGAAACCACGATCACGATCGAGGCAGAGGAAGGATTTGAGTATGAGATCCGGGATAAGGAAGGAAGGCCCATCGTGCCATGGGTACAGGATGGGGGAACCGGGGACGGGAACCCGGATCCGGGAAAGATCACGTTTGAGGGCTTGACCCCGTCGACAGAGTATGACCTCGTAAAACGCAAAAAAGATGTCAGTGAGACAGAAAGCTTTCCAAGTCACCAGAGTACGATCATCAGCATCATAAAGGCTGATCTGAATTTGGAAATTGCCAGACCGGGCGAGACGGTGATCGTAAAACAGATCACAGATGTGAATCAGGCTTCCGTGCCAGTGGACCAGAAGAATGCGACATATCAGTGGCAGGTAAAGGATGAGACGGGAGAATGGAAGGACATCGCCGGGGCGACGAATAGTTCCTTTGTGCCGGATGCTTCTTATGACGGAAGGGATATCCGATGCAAGGTCACAGGGATCTGGCAGTATGTGGGCGAAGCGTATGCGCAGGGAAGTGTGAAGCAGGCGGCAGAACCGGGGACGACACCGGAAGGCGGAAGTGCGCCGGGTATGACAGCCGCACCGGCCGCAAGTGCTGCCTCTGTACCGGCAGGGAGTGTGACAGCCAAACCAAAACCGAAGACGGGAGATTCTTCTGCTGATGGGGAGCCCGTCAAGAAGGGATCGGTAGAATTAAAGATCCCAACGATCGTGATGAAGAAGGTTATGGGGCCTAAGATGAAGTTCCGTATCAAGCTGTTGAATCATCAAAAAGGGAAAATTAAATTTTCTTCGAGCAATAAAAAGATTGCGACGATTGATAAGACGGGACTTGTAAAAACAAAAAATAAAACAGGAAAGTGCACCCTTGTTATCAACGTGTCGAAGGGGAAGCATAAGATCCAGTATATCGTAAACCTTGTAGTGAGGAAGAGCTGCAAGAAAAATTACAGCCTTTATAAATATAACACGTCTTATAAGTATCCGAGCGTAAGCTTATATAAGCTGGTTCCAAAGGGAAAAACGTATAAGATAAAACTAAAGCATCTGTCCAAGAACGCGAAGGTCGTATATACGTCGAACAAGAATAAGATTGCTTCGGTAACGAAAAAGGGAAAAGTGATTTCCCATAAAAATGGCCGTGCAGACATTACAGTCACAGTAGAACAGAATGGCGTGACTTATAAATACTTTGTCGTCGTCCGGGTGACACAGCAGGGAGTCGAATCGAATACCTCGTATTTGAAAGTAATCCGGTAGTTATTGAACGATGTTGTAAAGCAGTTAGAAAACAGGAGGACTTTTGGGGCCCGCATTTTTGGCGGGCCTTTTGTTTCCTTGCCTATAGCGTTTGAAGGACAAAGAGTATAATTTGCCATAGATCGTGTGATAATGAAGACAGGAATTGTTGGAATTGAGAGTAGGAGGACAGGAATGATGCGTAAAACGAAGATTGTATGTACGATGGGACCGGCCACAGACCGGGAAGAGATACTTTTGGAACTGATCCGGTCGGGAATGAATGTAGCAAGATTTAACTTTTCCCATGGAAGCCATGAGGAGCAGGAGAGACGGATGAAAATGCTCTGTCGTCTCCGGACGGAGTGTAAAAAACCGGTGGCGATGCTGTTGGATACAAAAGGCCCTGAGATCCGTACGGGGACATTTAAGGAAGGGAAAGTGGTTTTGGAATCCGGGAAACAGTTTATCCTTACATGCCGGGATGTCATTGGAGATGATACGAAGGTCTCGGTCACATATCCTGAATTGTATAAAGATGAGAAGCCGGGGAACCGGATTCTGATCGATGATGGATTGGTTGAACTTCAGGTAAAGGAAATACAGGGAGAGGATATCATCTGTGAAGTGATAAACGGTGGTGTGGTCTCTGACCACAAAGGAATCAATGTGCCGGACGTCCACATCCGTCTTCCTTATATGAGTGAAAAGGATAAAGAGGATATTTTGTTTGGAATCGGGCAGGATATCGATTTTGTGGCGGCGTCGTTTACCCGCACAGCGGAGGATGTCGGCCAGGTTCGAAGATTGCTGGATGAAAATGGTGGAGAAGATATCAATATCATTGCAAAGATCGAAAATGCCGAGGGAGTGGAACGGATCGACGAGATTATCGAAGCTTCGGATGGAATTATGATAGCCCGCGGGGATATGGGAGTGGAGGTTCCTGCCGAGGATGTCCCGGTCATCCAGAAGATGATCATTAAGAAAGTTTACGAGGCGGGCAAGCAGGTGATCACGGCGACGCAGATGTTGGATTCCATGATGAAAAACCCGAGACCGACAAGGGCGGAAACTGCAGATGTGGCAAATGCGATCTATGATGGAACCAGTGCGATCATGCTGTCCGGTGAGACGGCGGCGGGAGCGTATCCGGTGGAGGCCCTGAAGATGATGGTCCGTATCGCAGAGCGCACGGAGGCAGACATTGATTACCGGAAACGTTTTTTTATCCATGACAGGAAAGCGAATCCGGATATCACCGATGCGATCAGCCATGCGACTTGTACGACGGCCCACGACCTGAATGCGAGGGCGATCGTTACTGTGACAAAATCGGGGAGGTCGGCGAGAATGATTTCCCGATACCGCCCGGACTGTGATATCATCGGCTGTGCCATTTCGGAGAAGGTCACGAGGCAGCTGAACATGTCGTGGGGAGTGATGCCGGTGCTTCTTGAAGAAAAAGAAGAAGTGTTTGAATTGTTTGAGTATGCCGCCGGGGAATGTATGCGTGAGGGCCTTGTCAGCAAAGGGGACGTGACCGTATTTACATCCGGTGTGCCGATTGGCATATCGGGGACGACGAATATGATCAAGGTACAGGTAGTCTGAAGCAGAGAAGATGGCATTCCGGGATAGAGATAGGAAATTTCGAACTTGACTTTTGCTTCCTTTTGATTATAATTAAACTTGGGAAACGGTTTGATTTTCCATGTATGAAGAAGGATTCCGCGAGTTCTACATCGCGAAACAAATAATCAACTACTTAGGAGGTAAATTTCTCATGGCAACAAAGGCGAATTACAAACTTGATGAAATTGGTGCTGGTAAAGTTGGTTTTTCCAAAACCCGTGCTATCATCGAAGCTGGATTTTATGGTAACAATGTAGTAAAGGTGAATACTCTGAAGGAGGCATATAACCTGGCAAAGAATTCACCGGGCACGATCGTGACAGATATGCCTGTGTACAGAGGAGAAGAGTTCGGCCTCGATGCAGACGCCAAGGTACTGCTTTTTAATGACGGTGCCGTTACGGGACGTTATGCAGCTGCACGCCGCATCAAGGGTGAGCCGGATGTCGATGTTCCAAAGCTTGATAAAGTAGTTATGGATGCGATGTATAAGACACGCTTCAAAAAATTATATCATGCGACCGTTTATGTAGGTCTTGATCTGGAGTTTATGGTAAAAGCACATCTTCTGATTCCGGAAGGGGAAGAGAACATCATGTACAACTGGATGTTGAACTTCCAGTACATGTCAGATGAATATGTAAAAATGTACAAAGAGTCTAAGGCTGTCGGCGATGGAAAAGAGGCAGATATCTATATCTTCTCCGATCCGCAGTGGAAACCGACCCAGAGCCCGGATGTTGATTACAGCTGTCTGAGCGATGATCAGACACTCTGCTATTTTGATACGGATGAGAACTGTGCAGCGATCCTTGGTATGAAATACTTTGGAGAGCACAAAAAAGGTACACTGACAATGGCATGGGCAATCGCAAACCGCAACGGTTATGCTTCCTGCCACGGTGGACAGAAAGAGTATACACTTTCTGATGGTTCGAAATATGTGGCTTCTGTATTCGGTCTTTCCGGATCTGGTAAATCCACACTGACTCATGCAAAACATGACGGCAAATATGGTGTTACGGTTCTTCATGATGATGCGTTCATCATCAATACGGATACATGTGCATCAGTTGCCCTTGAGCCGACGTACTTCGATAAGACAGCGGATTATCCGACCGGATGTCCGGACAACAAATATCTGCTTACGGCTCAGAACTGTTCCGCAACGATGGACGAGGATGGAAAGATCCAGCTCGTAACAGAAGATATCCGAAATGGTAACGGACGTGCGATCAAGTCCAAACTCTGGTCACCGAACCGTGTAGATAAGATCAATGAGCCTGTAAACTCAATTATCTGGATCATGAAAGATCCTGCGATTCCGCCGGTTGTTAAACTGAAAGGTTCTGCTCTGGCATCGGTTATGGGTGCTACACTTGCTACGAAGACATCGACTGCAGAGCGTGTGGCAGCAGGTACAGACCTGAATGCACTTCGTATCGTGCCTTATGCAAATCCGTTCCGTACTTATCCGCTCGTGAATGATTACGAGAAGTTTAAGAAGCTCGTAGAAGAGAAGAACGTAGATTGTTATATCGTGAACACAGGCGACTTCATGGGCAAGAAGGTTCAGCCGAAAGATACACTTGGAATTCTCGAGGCGATCGTGGAGAAGAAAGCAGAATTCAAACAGTGGGGACCTTTTGAAGACATCGAGATCATGGATTGGGAAGGCTTCACACCGGATCTGAACGATGCTGACTACAAAGCAGCCCTTAAGGGTGCGATGGCAAACCGTGTCGATGCAGTAGAGAAGTTTGCGACAGCAAAAGACGGATACGACAAGCTTCCGGATGAGGCACTTGCCGCATTGAAGAAGTTGGTTGCAGCACTTGGCTGATCTAGAATTAAAAACAGAATAAAATTTAAAAAAACATCCTTTTTCCATGGAAAGCAGATTTCTGTGGGGGAAGGATGTTTTTGCTTTATTGCTAACGCCAAAGCTTTGTGATAAAATATGAAGAACAAAAAGGAGGAATCATCATGGGAGAACGACGGAGAAAATATACAAAGAGGAGACTATTGGCACGGCTCCTGATCTTTGCCCTGCTTGCCGGCATCCTGCCATATAGAGGAATGTCGGTCAGCAAGGTCGCAGAGACATCCGCCTCAGCAAAAGAAAAATCATCAGCATCCCGCTCTGCCCATAAGTTAAACAACCCCTCCACGACCAGTGATGGTGTCACGACATGGGACTGTGTCTGGTTCGGGAACTACTGGCAGAACGATACAAATGGGGACGGAACAGCAGATAAAAACGATGGAAAAGACCCCATTAAGTGGCGTGTCCTCTCGGTGAACGATGATGATGCCTTTCTATTAGCAGATACCAACTTAGACGTACAGAAATATAATGATACATATACAAGCGTCACATGGGAAACGTGTACAATGCGGATGTGGCTGAACAGTGTTTTTTTAAACAATGCGTTTAATGCCTCTGAGCAGGCGGTGATCCAAAACACGACCGTGGTCAATGAGGATAACCCATCCCATGATACAGAAGGAGGGAATGATACAACAGACAAAGTGTATCTTCTTTCGATCAGCGAGGCAATGAACCCATCGTATGGGTTTACCTCGACGACAGATTCCACAGATACAAGGGAAGCAGTCAACACGGCATATGTGGCAGCCGGCGGAGAGATAAAGTCGTCTCGTATGAACAGTGCCGGGGGTACAAATATGTGGTGGCTGCGGTCGCCGGGCCTTGATAGTAGTCTCGTATCCTATGTGTATGACACTGCTCATGTGAGTGAGCCTGGTGGCTATGTCAGCGGCGATAATGTTGCTGTGCGTCCCGCTTTGCATTTGGATCTATCAGCTACTTCAAGTTGGTCGTATGCTGGGACCGTGGTTTCGGATGGGGGAGAGAAGAGTCTGAAACTTTCAAGTATAAAATGCAGAAGAGGCAGTAAGATGATTTCGGGTAAAGTTTCCGTGTCAAAAGCTACCGTGAAAATTAAAATAGGAAAGAAAGCGTGGAAAAAAGCAAAAGTAAAGGGAAAGAAATTTACATTAAAGCTTTCCTTGGGGCTGAAAAAGGAAACAAAAATTATGATAAAGGTTACAAAAAAAGGATATAAAAGTCTCGTAAAAACAAATAAAGTAAAATAAGATAAAAAAACGCTGATTATTTGTTTTTGACTTTTTATTTCCAGTTGAAAAAAGCAGCAGAACCCTATAAAATAATCACAATATGATATATAGGAGGGGTACGATGAAACGGATCATATGTTTTATAGGAATTTTCAGTCTTTTAGCAGGAGGCTTCATAGACTATGACGTGGCGGAGATGAAGGCAAAGCCTGTTTTGGATAAGAAAACAGCTACGCTCACTGTGGGCAAAAAAGTTACATTGAAACTCAGAAATTATAATAAGAAGGTTTACTGGAGCAGTTCTAAAAAGAGTGTGGCAGCTGTCTCTTCCCAGGGAGTCGTGACGGCGAAGAAGGCAGGAAACGCCCGGATTACAGCCAAGGCGGGTGGCAAAAAGTATGTGTGCCGGGTTACGGTGCGCGCCCAAAGCAGTTTTGCCAGGAGGGTGCTGAATCTGGTAAATAAAGAGAGGGCAAAAGAAGGATTAAGTGGGCTGAAACTCGATACGTCACTTTGCCGTGTGGCGAAGCTGCGGGCAGAAGAGATCACGGAAAATTTTGATCATACACGACCTGATGGAAGCAGCTGCTTTACGATCCTGAAGGAAAATAATATTTCGTATCATGCGGCAGGGGAAAATATCGCTGCCGGGCAGCGAACGCCGGAACAGGTAGTGAAGAGCTGGATGGATTCGCCGGGCCACCGGGAGAATATCATGTCGAAGGACTTCCATAAGCTGGGAGTTGGATATATGAAAGCGGATGATGAGTACGGATATTACTGGGTGCAGTTGTTTTCGGACTGATCTGGAAAAGTTTTTTTGCGTATTTCTGGGTTATCTGAATTTCTGGGTTATCTGGAAAAATTTCCTTGACAAAAAAGATCACACACGCTATAATAATTTAGCATGCGTTCGTGTGGTCTTTTTGTATACCCAAAAACCGCCGGAGGCATAATGAACACTGGAGTGTTCATCATTCAGGTGCAGGAATATGCACCCCAAAATAAACAACAGGAGGTGAAAATTAATGCCAACTTTTAACCAATTAGTAAAGCAGGGTAGAAAATCGGTTGCGAAGAAATCCAATTCGCCAGCGCTTCAGTACACCTACAACTCATTGAAGAAAAAATCGACAGAGAGTGCTTCTCCACAGAAGCGTGGTGTTTGTACTGTTGTACGTACTGCTACACCGAAGAAGCCTAACTCAGCGCTTCGTAAGATTGCCAGAGTTCGTCTTTCCAACGGAATTGAGGTAACAAGTTATATTCCTGGTGAAGGTCACAACCTTCAGGAGCATAGTGTTGTTATGATCCGTGGTGGAAGGGTAAAAGATCTTCCGGGTACAAGATATCATATCATCCGCGGAAC
>CAZOIF010000073.1:0-14993 GCA_964579975.1 uncultured Eubacterium sp.
TTTCTCAGGACCAGTCTTTTTTATTTTAACTGACAATTCGTTTACTTCATCAGCAATAAAAGAAACTGTTGTAATCCCATCCCGAAAATGTTATAATTAATTCATGAAAATTCGGGTGTCAAAAGCCCTTTTTTATGAAAGGGACTGGCAATATGCACAAAAAACAATAAGATGAGCAGCATTATGCACGATGGAGCTGAGACTCAGGGAATCTTGGAAGCCTCTGCTGAACACGATTCCTACGAAATGAGGCTAATGTGCTAATAAGCACATCGTGGAGTGATTCGTGCATCCGGCAGCGAAGACATTGTTTTTTGTGCATATTGCCAACACATTAAAAACAAAGGGCTTTTGACACCCGAATCTTCATAGAGATATTATTTTTCAGATCTGTAAAAAAAATTCAAAGAGGAGGCTGGTATATATGGAAATATCCGATGGAGTTGATATCGCCGCATATGCTATCTCACATACATCAATGGACATCATGTCCCAGGTCTCTATGGCGGTATTGGATAAAACTTTGGAGATGCAGCAGACGATGGGAGATCATCTCACAAAACTGATGGAGATGTCGGTCAACCCTTCTGTTGGCGGAAATATCGATATCCGCATCTGAGTTTATCTTCCGACCGGCAATAACGATTTTAATCAGAAAGGACGTCAGCCTTTTCTTAAGGCATACGTCCTTTTTTACATTGCTTCAAATGCATTTATAAAATGCCTGATCCGGGCTCCGTCGATCGCAATCACATCGAACCGCATCGGTGTATCCTGCTTCACGTTCTCCCTGCATATATAATATCTGGCACACTGGCAGATATTTTTCATTTTTTTATGAGAAACCTCATAACTGCTGCCCCCAAAATTTGTATTCTTGCGGTACTTTACCTCAACAAACACAAGACTGTTCCCATCCCTTGCCACAATATCGATTTCCGAATACCGGCACCAATAGTTGACCGCAAGGATTTCGTAACCTTTTCTTTTCAGAAATTTGCAAGCCAGTAGTTCCTTTTCTTTTCCGATCTGGCGTTTATTCACCCAGCCACCCTCCTGTCCGGACCATCCTACAATCCCATGATGATCTCCCGTATTTCGTCTTCCGCCGTCGGTCTGGCATATACGTCATCCCCAAACGTCATCACATCGCCAATCCCCTTCTGGAACACAAATCGGAGTTTCCCATCACGTACCTTTTTATCCGTATAAAGTTTTTTAATGAGAGCTTCCCTGTCAATATAATCGGGAATACGGACTGGAAGTCCGATTTTTTCCTGCAGGGAAATGACCCGGTCACGTTCGTCTTCTGTCAAGAATCCGAGTTTACAGCCGAGCATTACCTGGGCGGCCATTCCGATCGCAAGCGCCTCCCCATGAAGCAGACGATATTCGCTCACTGTCTCAATCGCCCTTCCTACCGTGTGCCCGAGATTCAAAATCTCCCGAAGGCTCTTTTCTTTTTCATCTTTCATGACAACCTGATATTTGACATTACAGTTTTTTTCTGAAATGTATTCGCACACTGCCGGATCACAATTTAAAACCTGATCCACATGTTCTTCGATGTAATCAAAAAAGTCCCGGTCGGCAAGACATGCATGTTTCACGGTCTCCGCCATTCCGTTTATGATATGTTCCTTCGGAAGGGTTTTCCACGTATCAATATCTACATACACTTTGCGCGGCTGGTAGATCAGACCGATGAGATTCGTGGCAAGTTCTGTATCCACTGCTGTCTTTCCTCCGATGGACGCATCTGCTGCCGCCAGAAGGGACGTTGCATAATTGACAAACGGAACTCCTCTTCCAAATGTTCCTGCCACAAAGCCGGCGAGATCAGAAACCACACCGCCTCCCACTGCTACGACACAGCAATCTCTCCGGAATCCTTTCGCAAGCATGGCATCCTCCAGCACTTCTTTCGTCTTTCGCACCTTACTTTTTTCACCCGCCGGAAATACAAACAGCTCTGCTTGCAGCCCAGCTTCCCGAAGCGCCTCAAGTACAGGTTTTCCATAAAGCCCTTCCACATTTGTATCCGTAATGACCGCAAACTTCCGGACCGCTCCGGCCAGTCCGTTTTTCATATCCCGGACAAGTTCCGGGATCAGATTCCTTCCAATCTGTACATCATAAGAATCATCGACAACCTTTTTTAACTCAACTCTGAAATTCTGCATTGTATTCCTCCACATTTAACAGCCAGGTGTTTTCCTACACTCCCAAATATACCACGAATCCTCAATTACCGCAACCATCGTTTTTTGGCTTTTTCACTCGTATTCCGATTCTTGGTTAATGTATGATGAAAATTTAAAATCAGCTTTGACTTGAAGGGTAAACCAGATACATTGAATTATATTGAGCATCATGGTATGCTATTTATATAGTTTAAAATGACAAATTCGAATTTTAAAGGAGTATAGTAAATGGAAAAAGTGATTAGTATTGAGGATGAAACATTAGGTATATTAAATGGTCGGGATTGTATTTTTATTGATACAATTACTCAGGATGAAATGGATAACCTGATTATAAAAGGTGATATTAACGGATGTCTTGCGAGAAAAATTAATGAGGATAAATGGATTCCCTATAATCTTACATTTCATCGTGTAATTGCTTATTTTTCATGTGAAATTGATACTTACGAAAATATTGATACTTATGGTCATCTCGATTATAGCGACTTTAATTGGGTAAAAAATAGCCAATGGCTTGCAATGTTTCCTATAAGGAAAGACTTTGATAAATCTATCTATAAACACTATCAAGTATTTACTTATGATTATGTATTTAATATAATAGCTGTATCGTATGAGTTGAATTGTGACTTAGCTAATGCACAATCAATCGATTAAATCGGTACTTTATAGGGATGATGAATTTCTTGACTTTACCCTCTCCCTATGGTATGATTCATGTAGTTTTTGGGATAAGAGAGGAGGATCTCTGACAGACAGAAATGTTTTCGCAAAGCGATAAAATTAGCGCCAGACCACACGACATTATCTTCCACTCCTGTGTGGTTGACGAGGCTGGAGAGCATGTGTTTATCTCACACATCACAGGAAGCTATCCTGTGCATCGAAAATTCGGCGGATACTCTCCCGTATACTCTATGATATACGTTATGTGCCGTACAAACCAGCAGGTAACTGCCACACAAAACCGGCACAAATCATACAAAACCCCAGTTACGAATATAATATTTTTCAGAAAAACTTCTATCGGCAACTATACCATAGGAGATTTATTGATATGCACAGATTTTTATTTTACACCCGATAGAAAACAATTCAGAATGAATGGAGGATTTATCAATTATGTGTGGAATCATAGGCTATGTAGGCTTTCTTGACGCAAAAAAAACATTGATCGATGGATTACAGACACTGGAGTACCGCGGCTATGACAGCGCAGGAATTTCATTTTTTACCGATGAGGGAATCGAGACGATCAAAACGGTAGGAAAAGTTTCCGTCCTTCGTGAACTTGTAAAAGCGCAGGCTGACGATGTCATTTCCACTTGCGGCATCGGGCATACGAGATGGGCAACCCATGGCGGGGTCTCCGACACAAACTCTCATCCTCACACCGCAGGAAAGGTAACGATCATACACAATGGAATCATCGAAAATTATCAGGAACTTCAGGAGGAACTCGCAGAAAAGGGAAGAACTCCGGTCTCTCAGACCGATTCGGAAATTGCGGCTCTGGTGATCGATGAATGCTATGACGGCGATCCCGAAGAAGCAATACGCCTCGCCACTTCAAAACTGGTCGGCGCCTATGGGTTCTGTATCATGTTTGAAGACATCCCGGAAACGATCTATGCTATCCGGAGCGGAAGTCCGCTTGTCGCTGCCCATACGGAAAAGGGCTCGATCATCGCATCGGATATGGTGGCTCTTGTAAACCATACAAAACACTACTTTGTATTAAAGGAAAAACATATTGCAAAGATCACAAAAGATGAGATCATCGTAAAAAATGAATACGGTAACATATATGGACCTACGATCCACCATATCAGCTGGGATGTGGGAGCAGCCAAAAAGGGCGGCTACGATTTCTTTATGATGAAGGAAATCCGTGAACAGCCGGACTCCCTCCGAAATACGATCACCCCAAGAGTTGTAAACAATCTGCCGGACTTCTCTACGGATCAGGTTTCCGATGATATCTTTCAGGATATCAACCGGATCATCATCACCGCATGCGGAACAGCAATGCATGCCGGACTGATCGGAAAAAATATGATCGAGCGTCTCGCACGGATTCCCGTCACCGTGGAGATTGCTTCTGAATTCCGCTACCAGAACCCGATCATAGATACCCATACTCTTCTGATCACGGTCTCACAGTCCGGCGAGACGGCAGATACCCTCGCCGCCCTTAAACTCGGCAAATCAAAGGGCGCAAAAACTCTTTCTGTTGTCAACGTAAAGGGCTCATCGATCGCAAGAGAAAGCGACTATGTTCTCTATACCCATGCGGGACCGGAAATCGCTGTGGCCAGCACAAAAGCTTATTCGGTACAACTCTCTGTCATGTATCTGATCGCTTTCCGTCTCGCCTATGTGACAAAAAATATTTCAAAAGAAGAAACGAAAGAATATATGGAAAATCTGATCGGGATTGCGGATAAAGTGGAGGAAGTTCTCTCTTTTGATGCCCAGATCGAAAATATCGCCAAACGCCTCGTGCGCTCAAACGATATTTTCTTTATTGGCCGTGGATTAGATTACGCACTCTCCTGCGAGGGATCACTCAAACTAAAGGAGGTCAGTTATATCCATTCCGAGGCTTATGCAGCCGGTGAGCTCAAACACGGGACGATTTCGCTGATTACGGACAATGTACCGGTTATCGCCCTGGCAACGCAGCCGGATGTCTATGCCAAGGTAATATCCAATGTTCAGGAAGTCCGTTCCCGTGGCGCCAAGATCATCCTGATCACAGACATCAATGCCTCGGTGGATGCAAGCCTGTGCGACCACCAAATCGTGCTCCCTGAGACATCACCACTCTTCTCTCCGTTTGTGTCCGCAATCGTACTGCAGTATCTCGCATACTATGTATCGGTGGAAAAAGGTTTGAACGTAGACCAGCCAAGAAATCTCGCAAAATCGGTGACAGTGGAATAAAGGTGCGTCCCCACCCCATCCAGGCAGACGAATTGATCTACAAAACGCAATTAAGTCTGCCTGAACGGGGTGGGGACGCTTATTATGCTCCGCAAATGGAGAGGCTTCCTATCAGAATCCGGGTATCAAAAACCCTTTTACTTAAAAGGCTTGGCAATATGAATAAAAAATAATAAGATGAGCAACAAAATGATTTGTGCATTCAGCTGCTCATCTTATTATTTTTTATTCATATTGCTAACACATTAAGAAATAGGGGCTTTGTAGATCAATTTGTCTGCCCGGATGGTATGCCAGACGTCTCTCCTAATAAATCACAACCGGTGTTCCAATCTGTATCTGCTCATACAGTTTTTTCGCAAATGTATACGGCAGATTGACACAGCCATGCGAGCCACCTGTCTTGTATATATTGCCACCAAATTTACTTCGCCATGTCGCATCGTGCAGCCCCTGACCATCCCAGTTAAACGGCATCCAATAGTTAACAAAGGAACGATATCCCTGCACTGCCATTGTACCCAGATAACGGTCTCTCTGCTTTGCCCAGACCCGATGCACGCCAACTATCGTCTTCCGGTCCTTGGTCATCTTGCCTGTCACAATATCAGTATCCATCTTCATCTTTCCATTTTTATAAAACCACAGATGCTGTCTGTCTATACTGACTTCAACATACGTATCCCCGATATCGTTCTCCGCATGTTGAGCTGCTACATTGCGGTACACAGGTTCCACATTCTTACTCTTCTTATTTTTTAATAATTTATTCAGCTGTTTAACCGTATCATCTTCCTGGATCCACCAGCCCATGATCCCGCCTTTGATCGTAACTTTTCCATCCTTAGTAGACTTGAATTTACGGGTCTTTCCGTACGTATTATATTTTTTGGAAAGATCCTGCACAAATTTCCTTACCCACTTTGTCTTCAGGGTAAGAACTGCGGTATCCGGGTTGTACTCAAGGTGCTTCTTGATCTTATTCCAGTCTATGACCTCTTTTTGCTCCCCGAATTCATAGGTGATCACCATACTGGAATAATCGGAAATTTCTTCTACCACCTTGACGATATTTTCACTCTCTTTTGTAAACTTCGGTTGGATATAATAATCCTCCAGGCTATAATCCAGTTTGAGACCTGTATTTATGCCCTCTTTCATATCATAGATCAAATTATCAAAATCGACCTCGTCACCCTGGATCTCCGGAACAAGCTGAAAGTCCTCATCCACATAGGCATCCCTGGACCTGGTTGTCTCCTGCGGAAGCGCACTCTGAAGGATTTCCCTTAACTTCTGCTCATCTACAGCAGAACTGGACGGCTTTACCTGAAAATCCTTCTCTCTCCCGAAAAGATATTCCATAAATGTAAAATTATCTTTACACTCCACGACTTCTTCTTTCGAAAACTCTCTTGTCACCGCCGCTGAAATATCCACATCATATTCTTTGTTGTCTTTCAGAAACCTGACAGTAAATCCTCTGGAGTCGTTCATAACTGCCACAGCCTCATCCACGGTCAGTGAGCTGACATCCGTATTGCTTATATAAGTCTTTCTCCCAAATTGATCTGCAAAGTATTCTCTGCTATTAAAAAGGAATAATCCAACGAGGCACAATAATACGACACCTGCGATTATCCCAGTGATGATCAGTCCCTTTTTCTTCATACCAAAATGTTCCACCTTTCATATCACCATCTCAACAAGTATATCATCATAAAAAGATTATTTCAATATATAAATCCTTATGTTTTTCTCATTTTACCTGCTTATTCGTCCAAACATATGGCACAGGAAATAATTTTAGCGAATCTGAAGCCCCATCATTTGTCCCTGGTACAGAAACTTTACGATCTGCATTTCAAAACTTATGTAATCATATTTTATATTATGAAGCATATGATAAAATAACTCCATATATAACTTATGCTGGTAATACACCTTCAGTCGGTCCGGTACCACATCGATCTCAACTGATAACTTTTTGCTTTTTCTGCCATCCTTTAAAAACAAACTGATAAAGATACTCTCTCCTGACAGTATCTGCATTAACTCTGTTCGTCCAATTTCTGTCATCTGCCGCCTCCAAAAACTGACTATATCTTTCGCGTTTTTACGAACGTATGTTTTGTTCTGTTATTATCATATAACAAATCTGGCGGCTTGTCAAGAACAAACGTTCTATTATCTGGAAGAAATTACATTTAAAATATAAGATTTGAACAAATACCTCACACGGTTAGCCCGTATTTTATAGCCCTTTTCCCGCAAAATTCGATCCAGCGCTTCATTATTTTTTTTCTTCTTGTCCTCATACAGCAGATGGATGACCTGATCCACATCTCCGGAACAAGCCTTATAAATCGTCCCCAGAATACCACTTTGATAAATTTTCTTCTGGGTAAATCCTTTTATCCCCAGTTCTTTTGCTACTGTCTCGATTCTTCTTCTTACAAACTGTTTGCGGTTTACAGGAGTATCTTCTTTTCCCCGAAACACAAATACATCTTCCGGGAGATACCTGGTAAAATACAAATTTCTTTCAGAATCCCCCTGGCTTTTCTCATTCTCATCATAGTCCATCATTTTTTCGAGAAGATAAGTAAGACGCGAACTGATCTGCAAAATATTGTCACCGAAACAAATCAAATTGTTTTTTAGATCCACCATATCCTTTTTGAGATAAACCAGTGTCTCGTACGAATCGATTCCCTCATAAAAGCACCGGATCACCGTCTCTGTATACTCCCTATCTGTTCTCAAATGGCTGCATACTGATTCGATATACTTCTCGTCATAATAATAAAACTCAGATTTAGCACTCATATACGCTGCCAATGTATCGGGATCAAGCTGGACATTACCCTCAAAAATATTTTCTGTCAGATCCACATAATGATGATCTATGCACCAGTTCATAAATTTTAACAAAACAGTGCGGTATGTATCAAGAGTCCCTATCGCATTTATTTTTACATAATCAAAGAAAAAAGAAAGTATGGCATCCTCATCCATGGAAAAAAGGCTTGTGCCCGTTTCCTCCTCATACTGTATCACCTTATTCAGCGGATATTCATTACTTCCTATCTTTTTTTCCTGTATATATCTTTTCTTCAATTCTCTGGTCGTCATTCCTGCATGCTCCTCATCATACTGGCCATCTCTATTCTGACCAGATACACACTGATTCTAGCACAAAATAGAGGACTCGTCAATATATTTTGTTTTAATCTTTGTTGGCAAATGCTAACAAAATTCGACAATCAAAGATAAAAACAAAATATGTATTGACATTCCAAGCAAATCATGCTACACTCAAAAACACGTCAAAGATAAAAACAAAATATATTAAACTAAACACGAAAGAGGTGAAACAAACATGAAACATAGTAACTTAAGAAAGACAAAGACGATCCGGCTTTCCAGGATCAAAATCCCACCGGATATGCATCTGACCCCTCCCGGGGCTGAAAAAATGAAAAAAAAGTACCTTTACTACTTAAGATACGGCAAATTTCATTCCACGATCACTGTCGACCACAGCTATATCCTAAGGGATGGATATACGACCTATCTGCTGGCCAAAATGTTTGGTCAGAAAAAAATCAGTGTTCTTATGCCAGCAGGTTCCAAGGATGACCGGCCAGAAAGAAAACATAGGAGGAATGCACAATGAAAAAAAACCATGATCCGGATGCAATTCCATCAAGAGAACAATTTCACAGAGAATATGCGGGTGAAATCCGGCTGTCAGATTTTAATACCAGCTATCCAAACAACTATCACAAACAGGAATATACGATGTTAGAACGTATAAACCGGAAAAAATTTCAGGAAAGAGGAAAAGACAATGAGAAAACAAAAGAAGACACAGCGTTATGTATATAAAATACATTCTACCCGGTTAAAAAAATCTGGCTGGGATCTTACGCTTTCTCTGGAACAGGCGAGAATGAATAAAGAACTGATCTCTCTCGGCGAAAACCAGCTGATCCGTTTTATCGATGATCTAAACGGACTGAATGACCCTGAGCAGCAGATCGCCAATATCCGTCAGGAAATCCGTACAGTAAAAAGAACGAAGAACAAAAATGCCCGGTCACAGTTAAAGAAGCTCTATGAACGTCTGGATACCTATCAGTTCAAAAGGGACTATGTATGTGTGATCATCGATACCATATCGGATTATCAGAACATGTTCCGGAATGGCTTTCAGATCAATGGGATCACCTACTGCCGTCTGCTCGGTACGGTAAACGGTGTGAAATCAAATACCATCATATTTGTCAATAAAGCACTGTATCCGGAATTAAAAAAACGGATCGACAATGGCAGAAATCTGAAAAAAGAATTTATCCCGGCGAAACTCGAGGCCTATTATTCCCTTGTGTGCAGTTCTTCGATTCCCGTTTCGGCACCGAAAGGCATCGCCGTGGTACATGACTGCATCACGCATTTTAAAAGCGATATCATCGAACTGGATGACACCAGTCTGAAAGAGCCACGGATGACATTTCGGCAGGACGCAGAGATCGAACTGAACGACAGCGACGGTTATGGACTTGCCATGCCGGAGCTTATGGAGCGCTGGGGCAGGGAAACAGGAGAAAACTACCTGCTTCCGGGATGTGTCATCCGGAACTCCTTTTGCAAGGGGGCCGTATTTCCGATTGACTTTCAGGCTTTTGCCGCAGAACATAAAAAAGATACGATCACAGACGTCTGGGGAGAGACACACCGCATCACCGACATCGAACTCATCCTCACGGAATCTATGCTCAAACTGTGGGATTCCTACTCTTCTATTGGGGATTACATGGGAAACTGTATGGCCAATCATTATACGTTTGCCATAACAAAGACATCCAAAGAATTTCTTGAAAATGAGCGCACGATGAACTATCAGTTTTTGCAAAGTTATCACTTCACGGACGAACAGATCGATCAGCTGATCCAACCTACGGTCGATGAAATATCTGATATTCTGGAACGGGATTACCGAAAGAGCATACTGTATGCCGGAGGATGCAATCTGACAGAAGAAACATTCTGTCAGTCAGAGACCTCTTTTGTGAAAGCAATCATGATCGATCAAAGAATGCTTCACGATCCCTACGTCAGAAAACAGCTCCACAAAATGATCCAGAAACGGATCGATGACGCCAAAGTCGGTGTCATCTCCGTACCGGCAAACTATTCTTTCGTATCCGGCGACCCATACTCTCTCTGCCAGTCCATGTTTGGGCTGGAAGTCACCGGATTATTAAAAGCCGGACAGGTTTACTCCTCGTACTGGATCCAAAAAGGCATCAAGAAAATCGTCAGTTTCCGGGCTCCTATGACCTCACACAATAACATCCGGGTACTGGATGTGGTCCACGATGAAAAAATGGATGCGTTTTATAGGTATATGACGACTCCCACGATTTTTAACAGCTGGGACACCTGTGCAGATGCCATGAACGGTTTTGACAAAGACGGCGACTGTGTGATGAATACCTCCCTGCCCCTATTGGTGGAAAATACCAAGCCGCTCCCCGCCATCGTGTGTGTCCAACGCCGCGCCACAAAATGCATCCCCTCCGAAGCCGATCTGATGCAGGCAGATATCAACAGCTTTGGAAATGCGATCGGCGAAATAACAAATCAGATCACATCTATGTTTGAACAGCAGGCAAAGTTTGCCCCCGGTGAAGAGGAATATGAACGTCTGGATTACCACATCAAATGCGGTCAGCTCTACCAGCAGAATGCCATCGACAAGACAAAGGGGATCGATTCAAAACCGATGCCAAAAGAATGGCGGAGCAAGCGGAAACCCTATTTTATGAAATATATCTATGCCTCGGAAAAAAGAAAACAGGAGACATACGAAAAAAAGAACAACGAAAAGTGCCTGATGCGTTTCCGGGTTCCTCTTGCCACACTCCTGAAACAGAAAGATCATAGTGAGGAAGAACGCATTTTTCTTGAAAATTATCACAAGAATCTTCCTCTTGGCATGTCCCCCTGTACGATAAATAAAATCTGCTGGAAGATTGAACATGCTTTTGACGATTTTCGCCCGGAAACAGACGATACAACATTCGATTACTCGATCCTGAAAAGCGACGTCACCTATACCAGACAGTTATTTGCAAGAATCAAAAAGCTCTACGAAGCTTACCAGAAAGAAGTTTCAACATTTGTGCAGCTGACAAAAAAAGAACGCATCCGTCCTGAAGAATGCCGTCGTCAGAAAGCTTTGATGAAGGACACATTTCAGCGCTTATGCTCCTTAGAATGCCCGGATGAATATATGCTAAGCAATATTGTACTGGATCTGTGCTACCCCAAACCATCCAGCAGACAGTTTGCCTGGGATATGTGTGGCAACACATTTATCCATAACCTGCTTGAACAAAATGATTTTCGCTTCGAGTGTCCGGTCCGCGACCCCGATGGTGATATTTCCTTCCGCGGGGAAAATTTCCGGATGCAGAGCATACAGATCACGAAAGGAGAACAACATGCAGACGATATTGAATGAAACCACTTATGCAGAAAAAATATTAAAAAACGGAGATATCGGAAAAAAACCATCCTCTACCCTCTTTCTTCTGGCAAAATATTTTCGTCAAAAAAAAGGATTTGATGCACAGCAAACCGAAACCGCACTGGACTCCTTTATGGAAAAGAATTATCCCGGCTATACTGCTGTCCTTTGGGAACAAACCATCCGCCGGCTCACCAAAAAATCCGGCGACAGCCATCTGCGTGAAATTGACTTTATCGCCATCACCGAACAGGAGCTTGAATGCATCCACCGGCTCAAAAATCCCAAGTACGAACGTCTCGTATTTGTCCTGTTATGCCATGCCAAATTATACGATGCTGTGTCTGGTACAAATAACGGTTGGGCCAATGTGCGTATTCCGGATCTGTTCCGCCTGGCCAGAGTCAGCGTCCGCCACCGTGACGACAAGTTTCTTTATCTAAATGATATTGAGACAAATCCGGTTTTAGGAGAGGAAGCGCTTATCTCTTTTTCCCATAAAAATGACAACCTCAATATAAGGGTCAATTTTATTTGCACAAAGGGTACTCCAATTTTAAAGATCAGCGATCTCAGAGAACCCGGATACGAATATATGAATTTGCGGAAAGAGGGAAATTTTATCCGCTGCAGTAAATGTGGGCGGCTCGTCCGGATCAAAAGCAAACACGATTTCTCTACGAAATACTGCTCCCTTTGTAAAAAAGAGAGGGAATTAGAACTTGCCAGACAGCGTGTACGACGCCACCGGACATCTCTCATGTAACGGGAGCCATCCTGTCACAAACCCACAAACTTACGTTCTTTCCAAATCGCTGCACATTTTTCTTATTATGTATAATATTATACTTGCAAACGATTCTTTTCATATCTATTATCTCTTCCGCCGGCCACGCATCTCTTACACTCTTACACTGCGGGCCGGCGGTCATTAATCTTTATATGGGAAACCCGGGAAGGACGGTGAATGATCTGGAAGGAATAATAAGTGATGAACTCCTTATCTATCGCGGCAGGGATATCTTTATCAAAGATGGCATCCTCATACATCAGCCGACGCTGGATGAAATCTGTGACTACGGCGAGCGCAAATACTGGTCCATGGTCTATACCCTGACTTCTGTCGGTGCGGACATGAAATTTCAACTTCATGATATCGGAATCGATTACACAGAAATCAGTGACTTTGAACTATTTTATAGTTTGCTGAGCCGCTCTTTTGACCAGCCCAAAACTTCGATCATCCTCGGCGATCTGAATCTGGCCGGATTTCAACTGCTTCAAAATGAAGCAACCGGCGATTTGGTCATGTATGATCCGGACAGCGGTATCCAGATCGATGAATACACTTACCTGCGGATCGCTGACGTCCTGCGGAAGATCCACGGGCTGATACGAAACAGCCAGGTACCTGCAAACCAATCGACCAAACAAATACTGATCGATGATGCCCGCGAAGAATATGAAAGGAATAAAAACACCGAATACCACTCTCAGTTGAAAAACCTCATCTCTGCGATGGTCAACTGCGAGGGATTTAAATATAACCACTCAGAGGTTTGGAATATGAAGATCAGTACTTTTATGGATTCCGTCCGACGGATCTCCAAAATAAAAAATGCAGATCTTTTATTACAGAGTGGATACTCTGGTTTCGGAATCAACCTCAAAGAAATATCTGAAAAACAATTAGACTGGCTGGGGGATCTAAATTAATTTCCCTGGTCAAAATCAAAAGGAGGATTTTATTATGAGTTTTAACCCTAACGAATTGGTCCTGGAACGAATCCGGGCCGTAGAAGAATATGACCCTTCAACAAATGAGTTGATCGGAAGGTATACCCAGATTGAAAGTCCGAGCTTGAAAACAGCAGCTGAGGGTACGACAGTAACCGATGCTATGGGCGCAGAGATCACGACTTTTTACCGGGCACAGACCGGTACTTTTGACTTCACAAACAGTATCTTCTCTCTTGACCTTGCCGCTTCCCAGTTCGGTTCTAAGAAAACGGTATCGGATGATGACACCACCATTGTCCGTCCAGTCACTGAGACATTGTCAATCGGCAGTGATCACACAGTCGCTCTGAAATATGAGCCAGTCGGAAATTCCGGATCGGAAATAACAAAGATCAAGATCATCAACGAGAATAACGAGTTTGGTGAAACCTACAGCATTACCGCAGCAGAGACACTGGGTTCCCGCGAGTTCAAGCTGAATGCAGCTGACAAAAAGATCACTCTTCCGGATGACGTGACCGGTAGCGTATTCGTAAGATATGAGGCAGAGTGTCCAAAGACAGCTAAAGTCACAAAGACGACGGACAGTCTTCCTGCAATCCGCTCTCTTCTGGTTCATGCCATTTTCCATGATCCGTGCGATATCAATAAAGTATACGCCGGAATGATCTCGATCCCGAGAGCACAGATCGATCCGTCTGCCGTAGAGGTCAGCCTTACACCGGACGGAAAACATGCCGCAAGCTATAAGCTTCAGAAGGCATACTGCGATGAGACCGCAAAACTGTTTGACATCATCGTATCGGAAGACTAATTTATAATTACCTTATGGGGGCAGTTTTATACTGCCCTCTTTTTTTACCGAATGGAATTGGCATCTTTGAACTAAAGAAAAGAGGAATCCTATGACAGAATACTTAAATGCAGAGTGCAGCATATGCGGTAAAAAATATCATGTATGCGGCACCTGTAAACAAACAAAGACCTTTACCCCATGGCGCAAGATCACAGATTCTATCAACTGTTATAAGATCTTCATCGCCCTGACGGAATACCAGAATGGGCACGCCGACAAGAAAACCACAAGAGAAGTTCTGGGAAAATGTGATCTCTCCGGACTGGAGGAGATGAAGCCGGGGGTACGGGATACGATAAAGAACATATTGTGATGTTACGATAAATAAAAACTCAAAAATCAATAACAAAAATCTATACGAAAGGAGCAACAACTATGAGTGATGATAAGAAATCCGTTACCATAAAAACCATCCTTGACAAGACCGGTATCACAAAAGGGATAAAGGAAGTTCAGGGCTGGATGAAACGGAATCCCCTCAGGATCACAGCAGGTATAGATACCAGATCAGCAGAAAAAGAACTGAAGGCTGTCTCAGACAGGATAGCAAAACAAACAGCCCAAAGTGTAAAAGTCTCTCCGGATTCCAAAACTTCCAGCGGTTTGGATTTAAGTATGCTGGCGGGTCCCGGTCTGGATAAACTGAAAAAGTCCCTGTCAGAACTTGCCTCCCTGACAAAAACACTGGACGAGATCGGAGCCATTT
>CAZOIF010000074.1:0-13755 GCA_964579975.1 uncultured Eubacterium sp.
CAGCGAGTTTTGCGAAGGGCGGCGGAATGCTTTTGCAAAGCAAGGGAAACAATTTAGTTTTTCGCTGGTAGTGATATATCAGATGAGCGAGTACGATATTCTCCGCCCTGCCCATGGGTGATTAAGCGATTGCCCTACCATTAGGCTATTCCATACCATCTGATTGTCCGAATGCTTCCAGTTCTTCCGCATATTGTTCCCATTGTTCCATCACAAGTCCAAGTTCTTCCTCGAGGGATTCTTTCTGTCTCGTAAATTCTGTGAGCTTTGCCACATCAGAAGAATACTCGGGGAGACAGATCTGGTCATCGATTTCTGAAATCTGTATTTCCAGTTGTTCGATTTTTTCTTCTGCCGCTTTATAATTGGATTCAATACGGCGGCGTTTTGCTTCCCGCTCTTTTTGTTCTTTCCAGTTTAGTTTTCCTTCCGAGACCGTCCTGGCGTCAGAGGAAGGAGCATCCGTATGATCCAGATATATGTTTTCTACCGTATCCTTTTTCTCCAGATAGTAGGAGTAATCTCCCTTGTAAGAAAGAAGTTTGTGATGTGTCAGTTCCATGACCTTGGTCGCTGTTTTGTTGATGAAATAGCGGTCGTGGGATACGTATAATACGGTTCCGGTATAGTGGCAGAGTGCCTCTTCCAGAATTTCTTTCGAGTCAATGTCCAGATGGTTTGTCGGCTCGTCGAGAAGCAGGAAGTTTGCCTTCGAGAGCATGAGCTTGGCCAGGGATACACGTCCTTTTTCGCCGCCGCTGAGCAGAGAGATTTTTTTATAAACATCATCTCCGGTAAAGAGAAAGGCGGCCAGTACATTTCGTATCTTGGTGGTGGTCAGGTCAGGATAGTCATCGTGGATCTCATCAAATATCGTTTTTTCTTCGTTGAGTACGTTATGTTCCTGATCATAATAACCGATCTCTACATTTGTTCCAAATTTTGCCATCCCGGAATCGGCATGTTCCAGTTCACAGAGTATTTTTAAAAGCGTTGTCTTTCCGGTACCATTTTTACCGATAATGGCAGCACGTTCGCCTCTTTTTATGTCAAAGTGGATGTCAGAGAATAAGAAATTGCTGCCAAATGCTTTTGAAAAGTTTTCAACGGACAGGACATCGTTTCCACTCGTTTTCTCCGGTGTGAGTTCAAAATGCATTGTTTTATTATTTTCTGCCGGCTTTTCGACCGGCGTCATTTTCTCAAGCATCTTTTCCCGGCTCTCAGCCCGTTTGATCGATTTTTCCCGGTTGAAGGAACGGAGTTTCTCAATCACCTGTTCCTGATGTTTTACCGTGCGCTGGTAATTTTCATATTCCTTGAGAAGCGTATTGCGAAGTTGTTCTTTTTTGGCAGCATAATCACTGTAATTACCGCGAAATACCCGGACTTTCCCATGGTCGATCTCGATGACCTTTTCGGAAATCTTGTCCAGAAAATAACGGTCATGAGAGACGATCAGGACGCTTCCCTTATAATTTGCGAGATAGGTTTCCAGCCATTGGATCGATGGGAGATCCAGGTGGTTAGTCGGCTCATCCAGTATGAGAAGATCCGGTGCCAGAAGCAGGAGCCTGCCGAGGGCGATGCGCGTCTTTTCCCCGCCCGACAGTGTGTTGATACACCGGTCCGTATCATTTTCAGAAAAACCAAGTCCGTTTATGATTCCCATGATCTGACTCTTGCACGAATAGCCGTCTTTGGCTTCAAATTCGGTCTGCAGGCGATGGTACTTTTGTAAAAGGGCTTCCAGTTCAGAGCCATCCGTATGCTGCATCGTTTGTTCCAGTTCTCGGATATTCCGGTCGAGTTCCACGATGTCAGATTTGACTTCGAGTAATTCCTCATAGATCGTGTTGTCAGAATGATAGCCCTGCTGCTGTGGAAGATAACCAAATGTTTTGTCCTTTGCAGTAGTGATCTCACCGGAATCCGCAGTCAGTTCGCCCATGATGATGCGGAGAAGCGTGGTTTTCCCGGTTCCATTCATTCCGACCAGGGCGGCCCGTTCGCCGTCATTTATATGGAAGGTGACGTCTTCAAACAGGGAGTCATCACCAAATTGTTTGTATATGTGGCTGCATGCTAATATCATAGGAATCTCCATTCTTTTGTTTTGGTATCGGAACTAGCTCAATGATGCCACTGGGCTAAATGCATTGTATCACAAAAATATAACTTTTACATCTTTTTTTTGGATAAAATTTGTAGTATAATTATGGAAGATACAGATGTGGCAAAAATGTCTGTCACGATGAAATGAAGAGTTGGCCGGGAGGTTTTATTTCATGGAGGACAAAAAGATTTCTTCGGCAGTGATAAAAAGACTGCCGCGTTATTATAGATACCTGAGTGAACTTTTGGAGAAAGGGATCGATCGGATCTCATCCCAGGAACTGAGTAAAAAGATGAATGTTACCGCATCACAGATCCGTCAGGATTTTAACAATTTTGGGGGATTTGGACAGCAGGGATATGGATATAATGTAAGTTTTCTCCATGACGAGATTGGAAGGATTCTCGGATTGGAGCACAATTACAAAGTTGTTATCATCGGGGCGGGAAATCTCGGACAGGCGCTGGCGAATTACAGTGGATTTACCAAGCATGGGTTTCAAATTTCCGGTATCTTTGATATCAATCAGGCAGTGATCGGGAAAGTGATCAATGGCATCCCGGTGATGTCGGTCATGGATCTGGAGGAATTTATGGCATCCAATCCGGTGCATATAGCTGCCCTTACGCTTCCGAAAGATCAGGCATCGCAGATCGCCGGAAGGCTGGCAGAGATGGGCGTGAAGGCATTTTGGAATTTTGCGTCTACGGATCTGAACCTTCCGTCACATGCTGTGGTTGAGAATGTGCATCTGGCAGAAAGCCTGATGAGACTGTCTTATAAATTGTCAGATAAATATTAAACAACATATGAGATTAAGATTAAAATGGGAGGACCGTGCAATGAAAAAAAAGGAAGAGAACATACCCATTGAGCAGCTTTTAAAGGGAAAAAAGATTCCGATACTCGTACTTGACCAGAGATGGCATAAGCTTTTTCCAGGGGGGAAAAAACCAGACGAGGTAGTGGAACTTGAAAAACAGTTAAATGAACGGCTGAAAGAGCAGGGGAAATTAGTAAATGGCATTAAGGATCTGAAAAAAGCAAAAAAGAAACTGATGGATGCCATTGTTTCCGGTATGAGCAGCCAGGAGAATGACAAAAAGAGAGAAAAACAGCAAAAACTTCTCCTGGAGACAAACGAACGGATCGAAAGGGATTCTGACCGCCTTATGGAACTTCCGTATGAGATCAAGTCAGCGAATGAACAACTTTTGATCACGGGCATACGGTACTGTCATGACCAGTGGAAAAACCGGACGCAGGAATTGGAAGAATTGACAGAAGAAATTGGTACGATGCGGGAAGAGATCAAGGAAAAGGTGGCCTATAAGGTTGATCTGGAGGAAAGCATTGATGTTACCTATTCGCTCATGCATGCGCTGCTTGGCAGGGAAGTGATGAATCTGTTTGATAAAGATAAGATATAAAAATAGGGTATCATAGTATAAGGAGAAACCGTTATGATCATTGGTGTAGGTGTAGATGCTGTGGAGATCAGCCGGGTGTTGCATTCCTGTGAGAGAAGCCATTTTACGGAACGGATATTTACAAAAGATGAGATTGCCCAGTTTGATCGACGTAAGATCCGGGCAGCCTCTGATTTTGCCGGAAAGGAAGCAGTGGTGAAAGTGTTTGGCACCGGTTTTGCCGGGTGTGAGCCGTCAGAGATCGAGATTCTCAGGAATGACAAGGGGGCGCCATATGTGAAATTATATGGTGGAGCCAGAAAAATAGCGGAGAATCTTGGGATTACAAATATAAAGATCAGTATCACAAACACCTCAGACACAGCGACGGCTTTTGCGGTGGGAAGTGATGAGAAAGAGGTAGGATTTTGAGATATTTATTCACGGGACTGCAGTCAAAGGAGTTAGATACACATGCGATCGGTACGGTTGGCTTTCCCGGACTTGTCCTTATGGAAAAGGCGGCGATGACACTCGTTTCTGTGATCATGGAACGGGAGCGGCCGGATCGGGGAGTTCTCTTTGTATGCGGAACCGGCAATAATGGCGGAGATGGTCTGGCAGCAGCGCGTATGCTGCACCAGCAGGGATTCCGGACTGCCATTCTTTTGATCGGAGATGCGGAAAAATTATCGCCGGATGCTAAAAAACAGGTAGAACTTGCTGCGGCATGTGATGTGCCGGTAGTGACGGAGGATGCGATTTTTTCGCCCGCTTACGATGTGATCGTTGACGGGCTTTTTGGCGTGGGACTGAGCAGGGATGTGACCGGTGTATATGAAAAAGTGATACAGGATATCAATCAGTCTGGAAAGAAGGTATATGCGGTTGATGTGCCATCCGGGATCAATGGAAATGATGGAACGGTTATGAATGTGGCGGTGAGGGCAGATATCACGGTGACGTTTGGCGTCAATAAACTTGGACTGGTACTTTATCCCGGCTGCCTCTATGCGGGCGAGGTGATCGTAGGAGATATCGGATATCCCGGAGCGAGTTACCGGGCGATTGAGAATCCGGCCTATTATTATGAACCAGAGGATCTGAAAAAAATCATTCCGGTCCGCAGGCCGGATGGGCATAAGGGAAGCTTTGGCCATGTGTCTGTGATCGGGGGAAGCAGGGAGATGAGCGGGGCAGCACTTCTTTCTGCCAAAGCAGCGTATGCAGCGGGGGCAGGGCTTGTCCATGTATGTTCGGCAAAAGAAAACAGAGAGATTCTTCTCTCCGGTATGCCAGAGATTTTATTTAGCAGTTATGGAGAGGAACAGACCGGACCAGATCATGAGGTGCTGGACCGTGTGATCGCTTTTTCGGATGCACTCGTTCTTGGGCCGGGATTGGGGAGAACATCTTTTTCGAGAGAGATTGTGGAATATGTACTGGATAACTGTAAGAAAACAGTTATTCTCGATGGGGATGGCATTACATTATGTAAAAAGGAGCAGTTATCAGGGAAGAATAATGTGATTCTTACTCCGCATCCGAAAGAATTTTCTGTAATTTCGGGGAAGAAGACCGAAGCATTGAAAGCAGATCTGCTCCATACAGTGTCTGCTTTTGCGGAAGAGACTGGCTGCATCGTGACCGGGAAGGATGCGAGGACCATTGTGGGAAATGGAAAAGAGATTTATGTAAATGTCTCCGGCAATTCCGGAATGGGGACCGGTGGGAGCGGTGATGTGCTGACAGGGATCATAGCGGCATTTGTGGCTCAGGGAGTCCCGGCATTTGAGGCGGCGAAAGCGGGAGTGTATGTACATGGCCTTGCGGGAGATTATTTTGCAAAGGAATATAATGAATATTCCCTCACCGCATCCGGCCTCATACAGAGTCTTAATTATGTCCTTCGTATGGCGGCACCAATTTGAATGAAAGGGAATGACTGGAAAAGGAAAGGTCTGGTATCATGGTAGAAAAATGCGAACAAAAAATATATGACAGAACCTGTGTGGAGATCGATCTAAATGCCATAAGACATAATATTTCCGAGGAGAAAAAACGTGTGGGAAAGGATGTAAAGATCATGGCAGTCATCAAGGCAGACGCCTATGGGCATGGGGACTGCCAGGTGGCAGAGGTTTTGCGTGATCTGGTGGATGCCTATGGTGTTGCGATACCAGAAGAGGCGCTCCGTCTCAGGGAAAAAGGGATCCGGAAAATGATCCTTATCCTTGGCTATACGGGACATGATTGGTTTGAGGATATTATTGAAAATGATATTTCCCAAACCGTATATAATTATGAGATGGCAAAAAAATTGAGTGAAGTCGCCTGCCGGCTGAATAAAAAGGCTCGGATCCATATTAAGATCGATACTGGTATGAGCCGTATTGGATTTATGCCGGTAAAAGATAATATCGAAGTGATACGTTCCATCAGTGAACTTCCCGGAATTGAGATTGAGGGAATATTTACTCATTTTGCACGTGCGGACGAGAAAACGCCGGACGCAGCAAGAGAGCCTTTTGAAAAGTATATGATCTTTGTCAATGAGCTTGAAAACAGGGGAGTCCATATACCTGTGAAACATGCGGCGAACAGTGCGGCGATCCTGCAGTTTCCGGACTCCTGTCTGGATATGGTCCGTTCCGGTATCTCGACGTATGGCCTTTACCCATCGGAAGATGTGCCAAAGGAAAATGTTCATCTGAAACCGGCACTTCAGTGGAAATCCGTGATTTCTTTTGTGAAATGGATCCATCCCGGGATGAGCGTCAGTTATGGAGGAACATTTGTTGCAGAAAGGGATACAAAAGTAGCGACGATTCCTGTAGGATATGCGGACGGGGTCAGGCGGGAGCTCTCCGGAAAGGGGAGAGTGCTTATCCGTGGTCAGTATGCGCCGATCCTGGGAAGAGTCTGTATGGATCAGTTCATGGTCGACGTCACGCATATTGATCCGGTTTTGGAAGGAGATGAGGTTACGTTGATCGGAAGAGATGGGAAAAATGCTATTTCTGTGGAGGAAGTGGCAGAACTTTCACATTCTTTTAATTATGAATATATTTGTGGGATTAGTAAAAGAGTTCCAAGAAAATATAAATTATCTTAGTACCGAAGGTATAAACTCCCGTATATTGGAAATAATAGGTTACATAGTAAAAATTTACGATATAAAGGGAGTAATTACAATGGTAGTAAAAAGAGGCGATATTTATTATGCGGATTTAAGACCGGTTGTAGGCTCCGAGCAGGGTGGCGTGCGCCCGGTCTTAATTATACAAAATGACATGGGAAACAGGTACAGTCCTACCGTGATCTGTGCGGCGATCACATCGAAATTAAATAAAGCAAAACTGCCCACGCATATTTCGCTTGACTCGGAGAGTTATGGGATCGTTAAGGATTCTGTTATCTTACTGGAACAGGTGAGGACGATCGACAAATCAAGATTAAAGGAGAAAGTGTGCCATCTGGATGAAAGGGTTTTGAGGGAAATCAATAAGGCGCTGGCCGTAAGCCTTGATCTCAATACATAGCTCAACGGCGTCAGCAAAGACAAACAAAAGACACCTCTGGGAGGAGGTGTCTTTTGTGGTACCCAAGGGTACCTAAGCGTATAATAGGGTGGGAGTAGAAAGTTTATACTTTCCGATTGTTATAGTACAAAGAAAATGTGTCATTTTTGTGTCAAAAAAGTGAAATGTTAAAAAGGTATAACGTTTCAATGGATTTTTCATAAAATGTTATTGCATTGTCCCAGTCCTTATTGTTATACTAAGTATATGAGTAGTTTTTATATGATCATGGAGGAATACAGATGAAGATTGGATTGGTCAGGCACTTTAAAGTCGACTGCCCTCATAAGATGATGATGACATCAGAGGAATTCAGGGAGTGGTCGGAGAAATATGAGCATGCCAGGATTTTGAAAAAAAAGGTGAATATGTCGGGCATAAATTGGGATGTGTGCTACTGCAGCGATTTAGAGAGAGCTGTTGAAACGGCAAAGGAAGTGTACAGCGGCAATATATATATAGACAAGCTGCTTCGGGAAGTGGATAATGCACCATTTATCCACACAGAGCGAATCCGGCTTCCGTTTCCGATATGGCATTTTTGCGGGAGGCTTGCGTGGTTTTTTAAGTCCAAGAGCCAGCCGGAGGATATTAAGGGAACGCGAAAACGAGTACGCCGTTTTTTCCGTCAGATTGACTGGTCAAAGGATAATGTGCTGATCGTCTCCCATGGTTTTTTGATCTTTAATTTTATTTACGAGCTGTTCCGTCTTGGCTTTATGGGAAGAGAGGTACGGCGTGTAAAGAACGGAATCCTTTATTTGTATGAGATCCCGGATTATAAGCGGCCATTCCAGTACAAACCATCTAAAGAGAAAGTGTGAGGAGAGCAGAGTGAAGATTACGATTTTGTGTGTGGGAAGGCTGAAGGAAAAGTATCTGCGAGAGGCATCCGAAGAGTACCGCAAGAGATTATCAAGATATGTAAAGCTGGAAATCATCGAAGTCCCTGACGAAAAGACTCCCGATCAGGCGTCAGAAAAGGAGGAATGCCAGATCCGGGACAGGGAGGGGCAACGCCTGATGAAGCATATAAAAAAAGAGGATCATGTGATTGCGCTTGCCATTGACGCACCTCAGTATGATTCTCTTTCGTTTTCTAAAAAAATAGACCGGTTTGGAATCCAGGGGACAGGAAATGTGGTATTTGTCATTGGTGGCTCGCTGGGGCTTGCCGAGGATGTGATGAACAGGGCGGATGAAGCTGTCAGTTTTTCCAAAATGACGTTTCCGCATCAGTTGATGCGGGTCATCCTTCTGGAACAGATTTACAGGAGTTTTCGGATCATAACGGGACAGCCTTACCATAAATAGATGAGGTTTTTAACTTGTTTTTTGGAAAAAGTGTGGAGGATTCAATATGAGAGAAAAGAAAGTAAAAATTGTTTTGGCGTTTCTGTTAACAGTAGGACTGACCTTGTCTGGTATGGATAGCATGGCAGTCCGTGCAGAGGCTGTCGGCAAAAAAGTAACAGTAAAACTGAATAAAACTCAGGTTTCTGTAAAAAAAGGCAAGAAAGTAACGCTGGAAATTGTTACAAAGAATGTTGGAAAAATAGTATCTAAAAAGTGGTCATCAGAAAACAAAAAAATTGCTACAGTAAGCAGCAAGGGCAAAGTGACCGGTAAGAAAGCCGGAAAATCTACGGTGATTCATTGCCAGGTGAAATATAAGGCCAAGGGTTCTGAAAAAGTCCAGTCAAAGAAACTGAAGTGTAAGGTGAAGGTGAAGAAACAATCTTCCCAGCCGTCAACATCAAGCCAACCATCAACATCAAGTCAACCGTTGGTTTCACCTCAACTGTCGGCATCACCCCAGCCGTCACTTCAACCGTCACCTCAGCCAGTGCAGTCGGCACCTGCAGCAAAGACAAATGAAGAACTCTATGCCCTGGCAGTGAAAGATGCTGCCATTGCAGAGGAAGATGAGATTGAGCCATTAGTGTCCCTTACAAAGCAGGATCCGCTTGTCACATGGGACGAACAGGGCCGGGTGCTTTTGTGTACATGGCATAGTTATCCCGATAGTTATCCGGAAGGGGAGACAGTAACGGCAAGCTGGGGGTATATCTGGACATTTACGGATAAGGAGATGGCCACCCATGCCGGAGAACTAAAGGAATCAGAAGATGCCAGGATGCGGCTGAGGCAGTTGATATCGATTGATCCGAATAAAAATCACAGTACAGTAACGGGTTTGTGGGTAGACCCATCAGACGTCATACGTCCGGCTTATCAGAGTGACGCTGCCAATGGAAGTATGTGGACGGCATTTCCCGAAGGGGAAGAGGTGGACGAATCGTTTAAGGCATGGTTTGACCAGAATATTTTAAGTTCTTATTATTATGGAAGTTATCCATGGACGCGGCTGGGCTATACCTATGACTGGGCTGATAATGGGAAAGAGTATGGGATGACCGAATTTCTCATTAAACAAAATGCGGAGATGGAGGTGGCATTTACAGAAACTACCGAAGAATTTTTGCAACGCCTTTATGATGAGGGAAGATAGATATAGATAGGGGATGTTGAGATTGTAGACCTTATTCAAGCAGTGAATGGAGTTATTGACGCCAATAAGGAGCTCTGACTGCATTAGGTGCTATTAAAGAAGGGTATAAAGTGATAGTTAATGAAAATGCTATCGGTACAATGTTTGTTAAAAATAGAAATAAATATTTCAAACAATTAAAAGATGCAGGTGCGGAATTTATTTAGACAGACATAAAGAGGCAGACGGTCTCGTTCTGTTCCGGAACGCATAGTTTGAATCTGTGGTTTACGTCAGGACAGAAGCCAGTTTAAAGGTGCAGAGAAAAAGAAATGGAAGGATTAAAGATATGATAACAGATTTACATGTTCACACAGAATTTTCGTGTGATTCCGAAGCAGATATGGAACAATATGTAAAACAAGCAATTAATAAAAAAATGCACATGGTTTGTTTTACGGAACATGTTGATTTAAATAGGAATGATTATGGATATAACTACTATATGCCAGACCAGTTTTTTGGAAAATACAATCAAATTAAAGAAAAATACAATAATTTTATTAGGGTATATGCAGGAATTGAGTTTGGAGAACCTCACTTGTATGCAGATAAATTAAAGCAGTTATTAATGTATCCTTATGATTATGTTATAGGAAGTATTCATTGGATTGGGAACATGTTTCCCTGTCAAAAAGTTAGAGAACAGTATTCAGCAAAACAATTCTATACTTTATATTGGGAAGAAGTACTGAATGCTGTAAAACAAGGTGGTTTTGATTCTTTGGGACATATAGATTTTCCAAAAAGATACTATGGAGAGATATATTATTCAGAGGATAAAATGAAAAATATATTTAAGATACTACTAGACAAGAATATGGTAATAGAAATTAATACATCTTCTGTTAGAAAAGGATATAGCGAAACTATGCCAGGGAGGGAGTTATTGGAAATTTATAAAGATTGTGGTGGAGCATATGTTACAGTTGGGTCAGATGCACATGAAATAAAAGATATAGGGGCAGATAATGATATTGCAAAAGAACTTATCAAAGATTTTGCATTACAAGAAGTGATATACGAGAAGCGAAACAGAGTTGTTGTTACGGAGTAACGTAAGTTCCAGCTTATCTAACTGGTGAATTAGAATTTGAAAGAAACAGTTGCTATGGGGCGAGATGTCTTAAGCTGAGCATTGACAAAAGAAAGAAGTTGTGATAAAGTACCATCAATAACATAAGAAAAGTGATGACGGAAAAAGTAGTTTAGTTGGAAACATCCAGAGAGAATAGCATTTGCTGGAAGCTATTTATGTGGAAATTAGACGAAAACCATTCCAGAGCTGTAATGCTGAAATGAGTAAGTGTTACCGTATGCCTGCGTTAAAGGATAGGATTTGATAGAATCTGAAGTGAAAAGTTAAGGTGGAACCGTGCTAAGAGCACCCTTAAGACTATATGATGATTGATGGTCTTATGGGTGCTTTTCTTATGTTGTTACCAAATGGTTAAAGCTGAAAAGAGAAAGGAGCGATCATAGGTATGGAAAGATGGGGGTTGAAGTGGCAAGGCTACCACAGCATGTTTCCTTAAAGCAGCCATTTGCGATTCCTAGTTTAGAGAATATGGAAGTATTCTTTGATGGATTCGCAAAGGAACTATGTCCATTTGATATTGAATTTGTGGATATGGATATATTCCCATCTAATGTATTGGGCGGAGTCGAATCCGGCTGTATGAGCTTGCGGGTAAAAGAAACACCGCAGCTTGCAGACGCACAGAAAAGGTTAAACGAAGAATTATATAAAATATTCGGATCGTGTCCGGCAGAACATGACAATGACTATATTTTTCATATGACGTTTGCTATTGGCGGTGCAGACTATGAATCCTATCAAAGGGATTATGATGAATTAATAAAGACTGATCATAATCAGACATTTAGGTTTAGTAAACTGGGTTTACTATATTATGACGATGATAATATTACTCCGGGAACATATTTTTGTTATAAGGTTTGTGATATATAATAGTATTATGGATTGAGTTGTATTGAAATGATGAGATGTGAAGGAAGGGGTATTCTATGGAAAATATGGGGAAAATAGAACGGAAGTCCGTAGTGCTCTATATGACGTGGAGTCTTTTGATTTTGTTTCTGTTTTATGCAGCACTGGGTATTCTTGGAATCTGTTTGGGATACACTTTGGTTTTATACCATGCCTGGCTACAGTCAGCAATGGTTGCTGCGCTGCTTTTGACAACGGTAATCATTGCTTTTCGACGAAAAATTTTACTGGATGCAAGGGCACAGGTTGGGCTGAACCTGCTCTTTCCAATGTCAATATGTTTTCAACTCTACCTGTCTATTACCTATGTTATGCACGAGAGTTACTTACAGATGATATTGTGTATTCTGTTTGGTATAATCACTATTGTTAGTATGCTCCGCTTGTTTTTTCGCTATCGTTTCTGTATTCCGTTAAAAATTGTCTGTGGAACAATCTCAGCTATACTCATAGGAATATGGCTTCTCGTTGCTTGTTTGATGAGCTGCGTGGCGGTGGTTGGTATTTTTGAAAGTTTTTTTGGCGAGTTTGGAAAAAGTAGTGTGGTAAAAGAGGTGTTATCACCGGATCAAAACTATGTCGCAGAGGTGGTGGATGACGATCAGGGGGCTTTGGGAGGAAATACATATGTTACGGTCAGGTGGTCCGGGCAGCAGAAACAGAAGAAAGAGATTCCTGTTTTAGTGGGAAAGCTGGTTCTGGGAACACTGGGAGCTAATGGGAAGACTGTGTATGAGGGTTCTTGGGGTGAGTTTGAGACTATGGATATTAAGTGGAAAAATAATCATATTCTGCTTATTGACGGAAAAGAGTACACAGTGGAGGAGTAAAAGCTTATGAACGAGAATGAAGAAAAAAACCAAGACCGTGAACAAATTCTGGAACAATTTTACACCGATTGCTGTGACGAGGAACAAAGGCTACTCAGCCGACATGGCAGTATTGAGTTTTTAACTACGACCCGCTATATAGAAAGATATCTGGAAAGTGGAAATAAGATTTTAGAGGTAGGAGCCGGAACCGGAAGATATTCGCTTTATTATGCCAAACGTGGTTATGACGTAACATCGCTTGAATATGTGGGGCACAATCTGGATGTACTAAAATCAAATGTGACAGCTTCTATGCAGATTAAGGCAGAGCAGGGGGATGCCATAGATTTATCAAGATTTCCGGACAATTCCTTTGATGTTACACTTGTGCTAGGACCTCTGTATCACTTATATGAAAAAGAAGATCAGAAAAGGGCAGTCCGGGAGGCTGTGAGGGTGACAAAGCCGGATGGTGTCATTGCCATTGCCTACTTATCAAGTGATTCGATTATGGTTGACTGGGCATTGAAAGACCGCAATTTATTGCAGGGGTATAAAAGAGATTTTGACGAAAATTTCAAAATGATCAATTATCCTGGTGGTATTTTTGCTGCCTTTTATATTCAGGAATTTTTAGATCTGATGTCACAGTTTCCGGTTTCTTTCCTACATAACGTAGCAACGGATGGTATGGCGTATCATGTGAGGGAAGAAATTGATCAGTTAAACGATGAAGAATTTGAATTGTGGTTGCAATACCATTTTTCTACATGTGAGCGTTTAGAACTGCAGGGATATAGTAATCACTTGCTGTATATAGGAAGAAAATCAAATGATCAATGAAAATTGACGCCGTTGAGCTAGGATGGCAAGAATAGAAAATGTAACTTGACTTAACAGAAGAAGTGAATTTATTTCTAAACTAAAAGTAGAATATAGTTGTCTGAGTATTCTTGGTCCTACTTTTATCGGTGTGATTAGTGGAATTTCCAATTGAACAAAATCGCTGCGCGATAGCTGGCCAGCGGTTAAGAACAAAGACAGAGAGACGAGGTAAAACTTAAAATGTGAATGAGCAAAACTATTGTATGAACTCTGCTATTGAAAGCGTTTACCAAATTGAATATAATAAAAAACAATACAAACGTTGAACAGAGGTGAATGTTTTGCTAAGACAGATAAAATATTTTCAAGCTGTTGTGAGGAATAACAGCTTTTCGGAGGCAGCTTATGAGTGCAATATATCACAATCTGCCATATCACAGCAGATACAGG
>CAZOIF010000075.1:0-13280 GCA_964579975.1 uncultured Eubacterium sp.
CTTTTGCGAGTTTCATCTATCCCTTTTTAGACCATCTATTTCCCGACAGCCCCCTTAAGTTTGTGCTCACATGATTGTAAATAAAATGCCGGTGTGATACAATAAGTTTTAAGGAATCGGATCGGGGTTTTTGAAAGGAGATACGGAGATTATGAAAAGAAAAGGGATCATGTTATTATGTGCCATATTGGCCGGTGTGTTTGTGTCGGGGTGTGGCGGTGAATATGCGGGAAAAACAGTATCCGGGGGTGCGGTGTCAGGACAGGCGGTTTCCGGGGATGCGGTGGAGACAGAGAAGGAGACAAAGAAGGAAAATGAGAACAACCATCGTTTTGCGACAGATACGAATTTTTATCTGCCATATGGAGGAGGCATGTGGGATGAGGTCTGGGATGGATTCATTATGTATTTGAAAGAGGATGTCTCCCAGAAGGAAAAAGTGAAGGTTGATCAATTAAAACACCTGCTCTATGTGACAGGAGAAGGGATATATTATTTTAAGAGCGATAATACTTTGTGGCGGATGCCGGTTGAGAAAAATGAAAAGGGAACCGATGTGCCAAAAACGGAAGAGGCGGAGAAGATTTTGGAGGAAAAGGATGGGATCATTGCAGACAGCGGCTGTTATGTAAATGATTCCTATATCGTATATATCACTTATGAGGGGGATGCTGTAAAATATGATCGGAAGACAGGTAAAAAGAGCAGCCATCGGCTGGAAGGAAATATCGCCAGTATTTCTTATATAAATGAAGGATGCCTGATTGTCGGCAATATGTACAGCGGATATTTTCGCTGGGATCTGACGGAAGATACATGGACACAGTTTTTTAAGAATGTGTATGCTGGAGAAGATCCGGCAGCAGTCAATGGGAATTTTTATTTTTACGCTGTGAGCCCCGGATATAGCGTTGAGGAGGAAATCCAGCTATATTATGATGCGAAGGAAATCCGGCTATATGATGCGAAGAAGAGGGAAGATAAGGTGTTTGTGTCAGAGAGCCAGCTTGATACAGCCTGTAAAGCATACGTGAAGGAGCAGGGAGGAAAGTATAAATGTTCAGGTATCTGGCAGATTTTTAGTTATAAGGACAAACTTTATGTGGAAATGCAGGTTGACTGGATTAAGAATGATACATACCGGATGAAGTATATTACACTTTGTGCGGATCTGGCACGGGGGACGGAACTTTACGTCGAACAGAACTGGATGGATTTTAAGGAAAAGAATAGTGAGGATGCGACGATCCATGAGAAAGTAGATGGCTGTAAAACAGTTGTATATAATGCGTCAAGTGGTATCTATATGGTGGATGGTAAGGTCATTATGTTACTCGGGGATGCAGAGGATATCGCCTGCTATGATCCGGTAAAGAAAACAGGAAAGATTATAACAGAGAAGGATAAGAAGTATTACCTGCCATATTACGATACCAGTTATGAGGAGGCATATCCGGAGTGGCTGATGGAGGAGGGTGGAATGAACCTTATACCGGAGGAACTGGATGGTTACTGGGGATGCTGAGATGTTGCTTGGATTATTGATTTTTCGCAGTGGGAGTGTTACAATTCAGAAAAAGAAATTTTTGTGAGGTGATATGAGATGACGAATATTGAAGCTGCCAGAAAACTGTATCAACAGTGCAAAAATATGGATATTGATGAAACCAGAGAATTGGTTTTGGCTGCAAAAGAAGAGGATGAAATTGAATTTTTTTCTTATCTGAGTGATTTTGTGTTGCAGAGAAAGCAGAGGGAAGTTATTAAACAAGGGAGATTCTAGTGAAAAAATATGAAATTTTTGCAGGCGTAAATGGTGCCGGAAAATCTACACTATACGCGACAAAACATGTGTCAGCAAAAGAATATCGTGTGAATACAGATGAGATTCTTAGGAATTTAGGGGATTGGCGTGATACTTCATTACTGGCAAAGGCGGGGAAAGAAGCGGTAATCAGAATAAAAGAGTATTTTGAAAAAGAGTGTTCTTTTAATCAGGAAACAACTTTGTGTGGTCATTCTATTTTACGAAATATTAAAAAAGCGAAAGAACTTGGGTATGTGGTTGAAATGCATTATGTAGGGGTGGAATCTGTTGAATTAGCTAAGAAACGAATTGCACATAGGGTGGAACATGGTGGGCATGGTGTTCCGGACGCTGATGTGGAACGCCGATATGAGGAAAGTCTGGCTAATCTGTATTCTATAGCTCCTTTTTGTGATTTAGTAGATTTGTATGATAATACACAGGTTTTTAGACGATTTGCAATAATTAGAAAAGGTGAGATCGTTCGTTTGTCTGCCAGTGTACCGAAATGGTTTGATGAGGGGTTATTGAAAAAAGGACTTTTAATGAAACAATAAGCGTAGTGTGTGAGGAATTCAGTGTGGTTTATAGATAGTATCACAAAGGTGGGAAAACTAAGGAGAAAATGAATGAGCTGGATGAAAAAAACAGGAACTGTAACAACAGTAATTATCGCTTTGAATATCATAGCGTGGATGACTAATATTTTTGCCGGCGGAGGAAGTTTTTTCGGTCTTTTTCTATCTGGTGGGGGATACGCAAAAGAATTTGGAGAACTTACATATCAGGCGGTTATATTGGGGCATGAATGGTGGAGATTGCTCGTTTGTGGTTATCTTCATCTGGGTATTTTTCATTTGGCATTTAATGTGTTAGCGCTTTTCGGTGTAGGCAGCAGGATGGAACGTAGAATGGGGGCTGTAAAATATGCATTGGTGTATCATGTGGGGCTTGTTATTACTGCCTTTTTATGGTGTTTGATTTTTAGGGAATCGTCTATGGTTGGTGCATCTCTGGGAATTTTTGTTCTTTTTGGAATCTATCTTGTGCGAAAGAGAAGAGATGACAGTCCGAATGAGTATTGGCTTTCCAGACGGGAATGGAATTATTTTTTGTCCTATGCCGTGATCGGTTGTGTGCTTGGTGTTACGACGACAGTGGCGCATGGAATTGGATTATGTGTGGGGATGATGGGATGTATGTTATCTGAAAGGAGAGATAAAAATGAATAAATTTATAAAAACTGTTTTATCAATACTTGCGATCTCAGGCGCTATTTTTATGATCAATGTGAACACGGCACAGGCGGAATCGAATCTGGAAATCAAAGTTGAAAATGCAGTATCTGTAAAACTTACTGATACGAAGGAAGTAAAGGTAAGGGTATATTACCGGGAAAAGGATGTGACCGAAAAAACAAAACTGTCTTATGGCAGTAGTGATCAATCGATTGTAAAGGTAGGTAAGATCAATGACGATGATTATGTAAGTGGATTTGAAGCGTGGGCGAAAAAAGCCGGTAAAAGTACAGTTACAATTACTGCAAAATACAATCCGTCACGTTGGGGTGACGAAGTAGAAGAGGAGTATAATGGGGAAACTTTTACAACGACAGCTAAATGTGTGGTAAGGTCAAAGTATTATTCTTCTATATATGTACAGGAAGAGATGACAGATTATAATAAGCGGGACAATATCCTTACATTTAAAGTGTATAATATTTCGAATAAGAAGATTAAAATAATGTCAGCAGGTACAAAAGTTGTATATAATGACTGTACTTCGGATAACGGCAAAGCTCGTTTGGCAGGAGGAAAATCAAGTGTTACGATAAAGCCGGGACAAACGAAAAAAGTAAAATTCAAAATACTCGGAGATCCAATGCCTCAAAATTATTATAATGAATGGAACGTTCAAGTTTATTCTTATTGGAAATGGGGAAACAAAAAATATTTCCGTTCTTTAGAGAATGATGTCTAATTTTGTGTAGAATATAAAGGAGGTTTTTATAATGGACACAAAAGAGATCGTAAAGAAAGCAAAACAAAGTTTTGAAAAGGTTTTGGATAATGAAAAATATGCTAATATCATCAAAGATGACAGGCATTTACAAGTATTACTGGATATGGTAAATGATAAGAAATGGGAACAGATTCTTGATATCGGGACTGGAACCGGGTATCTGGCGTTTCCGCTTGCATGTCTGAATGCAGATGCCAAAGTGTATGGAATCGATATTGCAGAAAATATCATAGAGAAAAATCGGGACAGGGCTGTGAAAGAGGGAATAAACAACTTGGAGTTTGTTGCCTTTGATGGAGTGGATTATCCATTTGAGGACGATACATTTGATTTAATGGTTACAAGGCATGCATTTCATCATTTTCCCCAGGTCCGGGATGCCATAAAAGAATTGGCAAAGCGTCTGAAAAAAGGCGGGAATATTTTAATTGCGGATCCAATGAAAAAGGAAGAGGATACCTCTGGGATCATCGACCGTTTTATGGATGTAAAAGGGGATGGACACGTAGAATTTTATTCAAAAGAAAAATTAGAAAGTATCTTTGTTTCTTGCGGTTTGCGTGTTGAAAAACAGGTTATTACAAAGATGACATTTCCATTCCCGCCAAAGCCGGAGTATGTAGAGATTTTTGACAGCATTACGGAAGAAGAAAAGCGTTTATATCAAATTGAGATGCGGGATGGAATCGTGTGGATCGGAAATATTGAGGTCGGGAATACGTTGTTTGTTAAGGCATAGGTTTGCGACCCGGTTACAGTAAATTTAGGGCATCTCATACAATCTGGAAAGGAAACCAAACTACAATGAACTGGAAGGAACAACAAACCCTGCGTCCCCAGGTGATACAGGCAGAATGTGAGGCGGCTCCGGAAGAAGTGGATTATGATCCTGGGCGGCTGGATGTGCTGAACCGTCATTTACAGAAACTGATCGATGAAAAAATAATCTTGTCAGGCAGTTATTGCCTGTGGAGACGGGGAAAGGTATTTGCCGATGCGGCTCTTGGGAATCTGGCGTGTGAGTGGCAGGGGAGAACAAAATTTATGCCGGATACTTTTTTTGAAATACAATCCGTGACAAAGGTATTTACTGCGATTGCGATATTGAAGTTGGCAGAGGATGGAATCCTCTATCTGGGACAGCCTGTATATGAATGGATTGATGAGTTTGGCGAAGGAGCATTCCGTGGTATTACCATACTCCATTTGCTGACTCATACGTCGGGACTGTGTGCACTGCCCGGCGCACTTGCGGAAGACGACAGAGAATGGTGGAAAGCGATTGATGAAAAGCGTGTGCGCGAGACATGGATTCCTGCAGTGATCCAGGCGGGTCTTCATGCGAACCCCGGGGAGAAATGGATTTATTCGGCAGTCGGCTACCCTGTTTTGGGAGAAATCATAGAGCGGGCAACGGGGATGAGGGCAGATGAGTTTATTCGAGAGACGATCATGCTGCCATGTGAAATGACAGAGAGCCACTGGCGTGTGCATGCAAAGGAGGAATGGCTGAAACGTTATAATATCATCAACCAGACGGATCGGAAGATGGCAAAGGATTATGAGAAAATGGGAGCGGCGGCGATGGCATGCCCCTCTTATCTTTGGTGGAAAGAAGTGCCCGACACAGCAGGAGGGGTCATGTCAACAGGACGTGAAATGGTGAAATTGGGTGAGATGATGCTTCGCGGCGGGCAGTACCGGGGAAATCGTGTGATTGGAAAGACGGCATTGTCACGGTTATGGACAAATCTGGTCGGAGATCATGTCGTGGATGAGTGTTGGGATCATGCGGGGCGTCCGGTTGTTTATGGCGCTGGGATGCCAATCTCAACGCACAAAACAGATTTTGAACAACTGGTTTCCGAACATGTCATATACCATGAGGGTGCTGGCACATCTGTGTTTTTGGTCGATAAGGAAGAGGACTTTGTGGCCATGTTCCAGACCAGTTTTCCAGATGAGGATGGTTGGTGTCATGAGGCAGTGAAAAGAACCGCATCTATTATATGGTCAGGTATAATGTGAAAATAAATCGATCGTTGAATGGAAAGGGGCTGATAAATCAGTCCTTTTTTGTTATAATAAATATGATTCGCCTTACAGGCGAACCTAGTTGCAGGATAAGTTATTGATGGAAAAAATGGAATATGACAAAATGGCGATACAAGTAGAGGAGGTATGGACTGTGAATCAGAAGTTACAGTTACAGATCAAAGCATTAAGAAAGGCAAAAAATGTCACGCAGAAGGAATTGGCGAAAGTGCTTCACGTTTCCTTTCAGACGATAAGCAAGTGGGAAAATGGAATCGCTATGCCGGATATCAGTTATCTGCCTGCTCTTGCCATGTATTTTGAAGTTGATGTCGAGGTGATACTGGGGATGCGTCCGCTGGAGCAGGAAGTAACCGTTTCGGATTATAGTAGTGCAGAATACTGGGAGCGGCAGTTGGAATGTGCAAAAAACTGGAAGTTATTTTGTTTTAATGATGATTATCTGGAGTTTCTGGTGAAAAAAGTCTGGAGATTTGACAGGCCCATTCATATGTTAGATTGTGCCTGTGGTTATGGATATCTTGCTGAGAAAATATTTCCACACTTACCGAAAGGCAGTACCTATACTGGATTTGATGCAAGCGAAATGTATTTGGAAGAGGGACGGAAAAGATTTGGCAGAGACAATCCGGCCGTTCAATTTGTGCAAGGGAATATTCTGGATTATAAAAGCCCGGAGAAATACGATCTTGTGATTTCCCAGATGATCTTATCCTATCTTTCGGATCTGGAGGGGGCGATCGACCGGATGATGCAGATGCTGAAACCAGGAGGGATGCTGGCCTCGATTGACATCAGTCTGCCGCTGGCGGAGGATGGATTTTTTATTGCCCGGGGAAATAAACCATACAGACCGGAGATCCCAAGCCCGAATAAAGTGTGGGAATATATGCAGAAGCAGGGAACAATGAATATTCAGCCCGGAACGGAAATGGCATTTCTTTTTCGTAAAAAGGGGCTTCATCATGTGGATGTCCGTTTAAGTGACAGGGTGTTTACTTATGATGGAAACTTCCCGGAAGGCAGGGAAGAGGAAATCATGAAATATCGAAATGTCATTGAACATCTGGACCGGGTAGAGAACAAATATGCGTTCTATTTAAACAACGGGTGCAGTCTCCCAGAGGCAGAAGCGTTTATGAAATATCAGGAAGATGTATTGCAGATGCTCCGGGAACGGGATGTATTTGTTTCGGAAATCAGCGGATTATATATTACATGGGGATACGTGAGCATCTGATCAACAGGAAGGGATATGATGGGAAAATGCACCCGGAAAAAGGTATGCAATTAGTAATAGTTGTATATTGGGCTGATGAATGATATACTATAGCAAAGATAACAGAAGGAATTTGATTTTTTTGTATGCAGGAGGTGTCTGTATGATACCAAGAATAAAGAGTATTAAGCCATTACAAGGATATTTATTACATGTTATTTTTGATGATGGAAAAGATTGTATTTACGATGTGAATGATGATATAAATACGATAGATGGATATGAGGATTTAAAAAATATCTATGGATTATTTGAACAGGTACAACTGGACCAAAGTCGTACTTGTGTTTTTTGGAATGATTATATTGATTTGCCTAGCGATACAATATATGAGTATGGGACAGAAAGAGAAAAGATAGGGGCATATTTAAAAGCGATTGCGAAATCATATGATAAGGGAATTGAGTTAGGGAGAAAAGGAATTGATCCATATGAAAATCTTCCGCAGGAGATTACGGATCATCCGGACTATGCGTTATTTCAAAAAATGCAGAAAGATGATAATTTATCCGATAGCGGGCGAAAAGAAATATTAGATTATTTGCTTCCGAAAAAAGGTATGAAATTTGTTGATTTGGGATGTTGTTTAAACCTAATGTTCCGAGGGTATGGGAATTGGCTATCTGCATATTATGGAGTTGATATAAGCAGCAAGACGATAGACTTATTAAGAGATTTTGTTGCAAAAAATGATATAAAGATTGGAGATTTATATTGCGGTAGCATGGATAAAACTCCATATGCTGAAAATTTTTTTGATATTGGTGCTTGCATTGGCTCGTTAGAATATTTTGAAAGGGACTTTGTGGAGAAAGTACTTGTTGAGGCGCATAGAATAATAAAACCATATGGGAGATTTGTCCTAGATATCCCCAATATGGGAACTCCTGAGTTTCAAATCACAGCACGCATTGAAGAATATTTGGGTAGACCAGATAGGTTCAATATGTCGACAAGGGAATTTGAAGTAATGTTGGCAGATTATTTTAAACCACAAAAAAAAGAAGAAGTAGGACCTATGATACAATATTTTTTAGTTAATCTGGAGGATTGATCCGATGAAGAAATGGATTTATTTTGGAGCGGTTTGTTTACTATTGGTTGTGTGTTTTGGTATAAATATGCAGAAGGCAGAGGCGTATTCGGAAAATGAACTGGTGGAAAAGGTTAAGAGCAAGACATCGGATACTGTGGACCGGGTATATTGTGCAGACTACGATTATGACGGCAGAAAGGAAGCTTTTATTATCACAAAGAAATCCAAAGAGGTCCAGACCTTATGGTTTTCCGGCGATCAGGAAGTAAAAAAGATCGCAACGTCCATTATATGGGTGAATAAAACGTCTCAGGGAATCTGTCAGGTTTCACCAAAGCAGAAGCTATTTGTGGCGGAGGGAAGCGGTGGGGGAAGCAGCAGCTGGTCCTACTGTTGTTATGTGAAAAATGGAAAAGCGATCCTTGTGAAGAGGGCCGGGGAAAGTTTAACACATAGTTCCGGCAAAGATTTCTCAATCTATCAGACTGCCTTTGATGGTATGTATGACGGGGAATTGTATCTGGGGCATACATGGAAAGAGTATTATCTTAGATGGACAGGCACTAAATTTGTGGAATATGAGGGCAAGGCGATCAGCAGAAAACAGCTCGAACAATATAAAGGTGCGGATCGGTACTTAAAAGAAGCAGAAAAATCAGGATATCGGATCGGAAAGATATTTTATCGGAAAAATGGTATTATCAATGTAAATGTATCCAAAAAGCATGCAAAGGGCAGTGATATTGATTACGACAATTTTACGTTAAATGTGAAAGGGAAGAAAGTATCACTGAGGATATGTAATAAAAACGGAAAAAATGTTTTGGGAAAATCTGGTTTTGGGGGAATCTATAAGGCAAAAGGCCTTCCCGGACGTTGTGTGATTCCCGATTCCATGCTTCATGATTAAAGGAGATTTTTTCAATTATAGTGGATGAGTTTATCCTTCATTTTAGGTTTGGATTGACCGGGTAGCAGCTGTCGCGTTGTACGATACGGCATGGAAATTCTATGCGAACAGCTTCTTTGTGATTCCTGGCAATGCGGTCCAGCAGCAAGGCAACCGCCATATGCGCCATTTCGCCACGGGGGATCTGGATGGTTGTCAGATAAGGCTGTGTGTTTTGGGAGGCTTCAATATTATCGATAGAAATGACGGAGATAGGTTGCTTAAGCTGCCGTTTTTTTGCTTTCAGCAAGTTCAGCACGCAGATGGCAATTTTGTCGTTAGCACAAAAAACAGCAGTAAATTCTGTATTTCCGGTTAGTTTTTTCTTAAGTAATTCTGAAAATGCCGTTTCTTCATCTTCGGTTGCCTGTTTAATTAATTCGTAATCAATTGGAATATTATTGCGGATCAGCGTATCACAATACCCCACATAGCGGCTCTCAAAGGAACAGTCGCCGATATAGGCAATACGCTGGTGGCCCAGGGAGAAGAGGTACTTCATTGCCATTTCGGCAGCTTTTTTTCCGTCACAGACAACCTCATCGACATTAAAGTTCATTGGATTTCTCCAGATTCCCACGACATTCTGATTCTGTGTGGTAATGTTGTCTAACAATTTATTGGAACAGCGGCCAAGGATGATCACTCCGCTGGAATCGGAGAGATCCTGGTGAAACGTTTCATCGGCATAGACGACATGGTCGACAGTGGCTTTTTGCTTTAATAATTCTATTTCCAAATCCCGAAATAATTCTAGGAAAAAAGGATCTTCCTCTAATGTAGAAATACGCGCAAGGACGATAGAAATATGAGGAGCGCTCTGGGTGGCTGTACCCGATTTCTGCAGTGATCTGGCAGTTTCGTTGGGCTGATAGTTGATTTTTCTTGCCGCTGCCCAGATTTTGTCCTGCAATTCTTTGGAAGCGCAGGTGGGAGAGGTGTTATTCAGTACTCTGGAAACAGTGGAGACAGAGGTTCCCACCAAAGAGGCAATCTTTTTTAACGACACAGGTATTTATGCTCCTTTCGCCTTTTCTACATTATAAGCAAACGTTTGCGTAAAAACAGTTTGACAAATTATGTGAAATTCGGTATCTTTTTACTTGTTTCAAGGAAATAATAGCATATAGTTAGTAAGAAGTCAATTTTTATGTGCAAACGTTTGCGTAAACGGAAATCAAGTAGGAGGATTTATTGATGAGAGTAAAAAATATAGTAAAAAAAGGAATTGTATTAGGCCTGTCAATAACGCTGCTGATGGGGACTTTAACCGGGTGCGGCAGTGACCAGGGAAAAGGTACGGATACGGGTGACAGTGACACCGTAACGATTACGAATGTATCCTATGATCCGACCAGAGAGTTATATGAACAGTATAATAAGATATTTGCGGAACACTATAAGGAAACGACAGGAAAGACGATAGAAATCACCCAGTCCCATGGTGGCTCAGGCTCTCAGGCACGCTCTGTAGTGGAGGGAAATGAGGCAGATGTGGTAACGCTGGCGCTGGCACACGATATTACACTGATCGAACAAGCCGGTCTGATTGAGAAAGGATGGCTCGGTGAATTTGAAGGAAACAGTTCTCCATACACTTCTACGATTACATTTTTGGTCCGCAAGGGAAATGAAAAGAACATTCATGACTGGGATGATTTAATAAAAGAAGGTGTAGGAGTTATTACACCAGATCCAAAGTCTTCCGGCGGAGCATGCTGGAATTTCCTTGCTGCATGGTATTATGCAGACAAAAAGTTTGGCGGCGACCAGAACCAGATCAAGGATTTTATGTCAAAGCTTTATAAAAATGTGCTGGTTATGGATTCGGGAGCAAGAGGAGCGACTACTACATTTGTAGAAAACAAACAGGGTGATGTACTGATTGCATGGGAAAATGAAGCCTTGTTGTCTGTCAAAGAATATCCGGATGAGTATGAAATGGTTACCCCAAGCATCAGTATCAAGGCAGAGCCGTCTGTTGCGATCGTAGATGAGAATGCAGACAAAAATGGGACACAGGAAGTGGCAAAGGAATACCTTAGTTATCTCTATTCCGATGAGGCACAGAAACTGGCTGGACAAAATTTTTACCGTCCAAGCAACCAGGATATTTTAAAAACATTTACCGATACATTTGATTTATCTGTTGATTTATGTACGATTGATGATTTCGGCGGCTGGGATCAGGCATATAAGGATTACTTTGAAGATGATGCCATCTTTGATCAGATTTACAATCAGTAATTAATTTTGGAGGTAGCCTAATGAGCAGAAAAGCAAAGAAGGGAAAGAGTGTGCTGCCGGGATTTGGAATGACGTTGGGAATTACTGTGACGATGTTGTCCCTGCTGATCCTGATTCCGCTGGCATCCGTTCTGGTATATGCGTTCCATATGTCGGGAAAGGAATTTCTGGAACTGATGATGCGTCCAAATGTAAAGCAGGCGTTTGCCACCAGTATCAGCTGTGCTTTTATTGCAGCGGTTGTGAATTGTGTGTTTGGATTGATCCTGGCATGGGTGCTGGTGCGGTATGATTTTCCGGGAAAGCGCCTGATGGATGGAATGATCGAATTGCCATTTGCTTTGCCTACTGCTGTTGCGGGCATCACCTTATCAAAAATGTACTCCAGTGAAGGTGCACTTGGAAGGATGTTAGAACACATTGGGATCAAGGCATCCTATACGAAAGTGGGACTGACTATTGCCCTGATTTTTATTGGGATTCCTTTTGTGGTAAGGGCATTGCAGCCCGTATTGGAAAAACTGCCGGAGACATATGAAGAAGCCAGTACCATGCTCGGCGCAAGCCGCAGCTATACGTTCCGGAGGGTAATCCTTCCGGAGCTTATGCCCGCGCTGCTGACTGGATTCGGTCTGGCGCTGGCGAGAGGGATCGGTGAGTACGGAAGTGTTATCTATATATCGGGTAATAGTGCCAAAGAAGGTACACAGGTCGTTTCATATATTATTATGCAGAAGCTGAATTCCGGAAATGTGGACTATGAGGGAGCGGCGGCAATCGCACTTATATTGCTGCTTGTATCGTTCTTCCTGCTGTTCCTCATCAATGTTATACAGATTGCTGCATCCCGCAGGACGAGACAGTAGAAGGGAGGAGTGCAATATGGAAAAGCAGAAAAAGGGGAAGAAACAAGAGAGAGCAGGGAAAGGAAAGCTGGTGCCGTATCTGTTGATCGGAATCAGCGTATTGTTTCTTCTGATCATGCTGGTAGTTCCATTGTTTGAAGTGATCTACCGTTCTCTGAAGGAAGGTTTTGAACTTTACGGAAATGCCCTGACAGCATCCAACACGTTGTCAGCATTATGGGTTACGCTGATTGCTACAGTGATTGCACTGGCGGTAAATACCTTTTTGGGGCTGTGTGCTTCATGGCTGCTTACAAAATTTGATTTTCGTGGAAAACAGGTGTTATCCACACTGATTGATATTCCTTTTTCAATTTCACCGGTTATTGCAGGTCTTGCCTTTATTATGACATTTGGCAGGGTGGGATGGGCAAAACCACTGATTGATGGGATAAATGATTTGCTGGGAACAGATATCTCTTTTGTATTTTCTGTTCCGGGAGTTGTGTTGGCCACTATTTTTGTTACATTTCCATTTGTATCGAGAGAGTTGATCCCGGTTATGCAGGCGCAGGGAAGTGCGGAGGAAGAAGCTGCAGCGATGATGGGGGCCAGGGGATTTACGATTTTCAAAAAGGTGACATTTCCTCATATCAAGTGGGCACTGCTCTATGGAATGATTTTGTGTGCGGCAAGAGCCTTAGGAGAATTTGGTGCAGTCTATGCTGTTTCCAAGGCGAGAGGGAAAACTTTTACGTTGCCTCTGGAAATTGATGCGCTGTATATGGCGGGCAGTGCAGATTCGATCACTCAGGCATTTGCCGTGTCCTCTCTGTTAGTCATTATGGCAATCATTATCCTGATCATGAAACAGATTGTGGAATATCGTGGGAAACGGGAACAGTAATGGAGGAATAGAATATGTATGTGGAAATGAGGCATATCAATAAAAATTTTGGTGATTATGAGGCGGCAAAAGATATTAATTTTGGCGTGGAGCAGGGAAAGATGGTAGCCCTTTTGGGTCCAAGCGGAAGCGG
>CAZOIF010000076.1:0-13088 GCA_964579975.1 uncultured Eubacterium sp.
ATACTCTATCGGTAAAGATAGTAATAAGACACAGAAATAGCCGCCCCGGTCTGACAAACTGAGCGGCTGTTTCAGCAACTTATAAGTTGGGCTAACCGTCTATCGGTAGCTCCTGTGGGGCATCTGTTACCAGCAGGTGTCCTTCTTTATGTTTAATATATCATAATCTATAGTGAGTTTCAAGTGTTTACTTCATCCTGCCTAAAAGAAATGTTGTTTGACAGAATGTATTGTGATATAATTAAAAAAATGAGTTGGAGGAAGAAAAAATGGTTTCAAAGTATAAAGGTTTATGTAAAGGATTAGCCTCTGCAGTTTTGGTCTTAGGGATTATTGGTTCAATAGTTCTCGCTGCCGTATATGGCGAAGTTAAAGATGTATCTTATTCGTTATATTCAGGGGTATCAAAATCGACAGAACGAAGTGCAACTTTAACTGTTGCGATTTTTGTATTAGGTATTTTTAGCACAGGTATTTTATATGCAATTCTGGCAGGTTTAGGGGAAGCATTAGAATATTTAGAAATATTATCTAAAAAAGAACATAAAAGTGATGTTAATTCATTTCAACAGTCAGAATTACCACCATTATAAAAGAAACGAGGGATAACAACATGGCGGAACGTTATCGTAGAATATTAAGTATAGATGAAATGTATTTTCAAGAAGAGTCACCACTACTTCTTGAGAAAGCAGCATTATTATTTGATCAACAAAAGGGAATTAATATTTTTCAAGGCAAATTTATTAATATACAGAGTACTCCGATTGCTGCTGTATATGTTGCTATTTCCTGTTTTGATATTGCAGGAAAAGACTTGGGAACTGTTCAAGGAATTTATCTGGATATGGATGTTCAACAAAACTTTTCTTTTGGACCAAATGTTCCAGTAGAAATTCCTTATGTAGATGCGAGAAAATTTACATTTAAAATAATAAAAATAGTATATACTAATGGGAATACAAACGAACTTAATCTTCCGATGCATAGTATCGCTAAAGTTGAAGGTTTAAGTGCAAGTTATCCTCATATAGAACAATATGTTCGTGAATTTAGTTTTTTAAATCCAAAAGTAAAGTGTAAAAATATTTTAGTAGAAAACAAGGAATATTGGATATGTCCTTGTGGTACTTTAAATGCTAAAAAAGATAAAATGTGTCGCAATTGTGATTTAAGTATTGATAAATTAACAAAATTATCTGACAGCTCATATTTGGCTCAAAGACACAAGGAATATGAAGAAGAAGTACGAAGGAAAAAGCAAATAAAACAACAACAAGAAGAAGACAGGCTTAGGGCTATACATATTAGGAATAAAAAATTAGTCAAATTATTTTTAGTATGTGCAGTGGTTTTAGCTGTTGTTTTTTTGTTGGCAAATTATGTGGTTTTGCCTCAATACTATAGTAGTAAAGCTGAGGAATATATAAATGATAAAGACTTTGCCTCTGCCGAGAAAACATATCAAAAAATAGCAAGTCAAATAAGAAAATCTAAAGAATTAGATGGATATTATAATTATTGTATTAAGTTTTTGGGCGAAAATGATATTGATAGCGCAGAACAATGTTATACAAAAATTCAGGATACTGAAAGAGCAAAAGATGATAAGTTAAATAATTTGTGGAAAGAAGCATGTATTAATGAAGCAAATAATAATCAAGATAATATGCTTTTATGTTATTCTCATATAAAAAATCAAGACATATTAGAAAATAAAGAATTGAATGATACTTTTATGGAATGTGGAAAAGAATTATTAATAGATATGGATTTTGAGAATGCAACAACACTATATTTATCAAAAGTTACAGATAATTATTCAGCTTCTTTAGAAAATATTTACTATGAAAGTGCAAAACAGTTGATTGAAAAAGGAAACTATATAGAAGCTATTGATAATTGTTTCAATTTTATTTCTGCTGAACATTTAGCCGAATTAAGTAAAAGTTTGAAAAATGCCTATTTATTATCAATTGACAAAAGGGATTCATACATTAATAACTTTAGTGAAATTGAAAAATATTTATCGCAAGAGGATTTATCTTCAATTAAGAATGTTTTGTATTCAAAAGGAAAGAAAAACTTAAAGAGTAATGGATCGAATACTTTTTCAGAGAACTGTTTTGCTCAATTAAAAAATTATAAGGATTCTAGAAAGTATAGTAAGTTTTTGAAGATAATAAATTCAAGTGATGTTCAATATGTATACAAAAAATTACTAAAAATGAATAGTAAACTTGCCAAAAAGTATTTGAGTGAAAATGAAAAGATTAAAGAATATAAAAAATCCTTAAGTGAAATCGTAGGTTCCTGGAAAGGAAATGATTCGGGATATGATTATTATGTCACGATTTCGGATTCAAAGGTTAAATATAAAAGATATTATGATTATAAACCATTTGATGGAATGGTGGATCCTCGTGCAGGAGAATTACGTGATTCTGGAAGTTACGACCTTAAATATTCTTCTAGTCTGGGATGGTATTATATTCGATTTGATAAGGAGTTGACAATTTCAAAAACTAAAAACACCCTTAAGTTTCAATTTTATCATGTATGGAAACGAACTATAAAGATGCATTAAGTGAAGATAAGAATAAAATGAGATTTGTTCTTCCAGAAATATCTTTATGATAGGGAAAAATGTGAATGACGCAAATTTGCCTGTGTCAAGTAAAATTCAAAAAATGGTGGAGAGCGAAAATTCTTAAAAATCCACAACCTCCCTTGGGACTATCCCAAAGTTTGTGTAAACCTCTAAACTGGTGTAAGATGTAATTACCAGTTTGGAGGTTTGATTGATGATTAAAAAGTAGTTGAAAAAGGAGGGGATAAGTCTTATAATTTCAATGATAGGTCATATAATGTAAAGTGTATCTGTGGAGATGGTTTTGTGATACTATCGTGATGTTAAAAGTCAATCAAAATAAAAGTAGAAGGGGTAGCAATGGCAAAATAAAGGGGAAATAATTTGTTTTAATGATGAAAGTTCAGGAAAATGCCATTGTGTCATTATAAATGAATAGAGGACAAGTATATTCTGTTTCAGCGATCAACCAATATATAAAAAATATGTTTTCAAGAGAATATGCCCTGTCGGTTGTTTTTGTAAAAGGAGAGATATCAAATTGCAAATACCACAGTTCCGGGCATATTTATTTTACGTTGAAGGACCGTTCTTCGGTCATCGCCTGCGTGATGTTTGCGGGAGATCGGAGAGGTCTTGATTTCCGGATGTCTGATGGGCAGGAGGTCGTGATCGGCGGCACGATAAGCGTGTATGAGAGAGATGGAAAATATCAGCTGTATGCAAAGAAGATTACGCTTGCCGGAGATGGCATTCTGTATGAAAAGTATGAACAGCTCAAAAAAAAGCTCGAGCAGAAGGGGTATTTTGACGAGAGCCATAAAAAGCCACTTCCCCGTTTTGTAAAGCGGGTCGGGATCGTCACGGCAGAGACCGGGGCAGCGATCCAGGATATGATCAATATATCGTCACGGAGAAATCCGTATGTCCAGCTTATCCTCTATCCGGCAAAGGTGCAGGGAGAGGGCGCATCGGATACGATCGTTCAGGGGATACAGTATCTGGACAAACTCGGTGTGGATGTGATCATCGTCGGCAGAGGCGGCGGTTCCATCGAGGATCTGTGGGCTTTTAATGAAGAAAATACAGCACAGGCGATTTACGAGTGCAGGACGCCGATCGTCTCGGCAGTGGGACATGAGACGGATACGACGATCGCCGATTATGTGGCAGATCTGCGGGCACCCACTCCCTCGGCGGCAGCGGAACTTGTCGTCTATGAGGTGAGGGGTGTGCTGGAGGAACTTTATTTATACAAAGAGAGGATGCTCCGTAATATATTTGACCGGAGTGATGCGGCAAAACAAGCGCTTTTATATCGTGAGAAGCAGTTGAAAATATATAATCCGGAAAATCAGGTGATCCAGAAACGACAGTATGTGGCTGATCTGGAGGACAAGCTGATGGGGCAGATGGAAAAGATCCTCGATGACTCCAAATATCAGCTGAATGTGCTCGCAGGGCGGCTTGACGGGATGTCTCCACTTAAGAGGCTGGAGAGTGGATTTGCGTATGTTTCCGGACCGGATGGAAAGATGATTGACAGTGTGAACCGGGTCGCACCGGGAGACCGTGTGGATATCACACTGGCAGACGGCACAGTAAAGGCAGAGGTTACGGAGGTTGTGTCCTCCGGGAAATAGAGACCGGATCGGTCAAAAAGAAAGGCTGGTATCGTATGGAACTCGAAGAGATCATGGAGCAGTTGGAGCAGACGGTGGATAAGATGGAAAATGAGAAGCTTTCGTTGGAGGAAGCCTATGAGACATTTTCCCACGGAATGAAACTTGTGATGCAGGGAAATAAGGCGATCGACCGGGTAGAAAAGAAGATCGAAGTTTTAATGAAGAAGGAAACTGAGGGCAGTGAAGATGAATGATTTTGAACAGATTTTAGCAGAGCGGGCGACGGAAGCGGAAGAGGTGATCGGCCGTTATCTTCCGGAAGAAACGGGGTACCAGAAAACGATTTTTTCGGCTGTAAATTACAGCGTTCGTGTGGGCGGGAAACGTCTTCGTCCGATCATCATGCGGGAAGCATACCGGATGTGCGGTGGCGCTGAGATGACTGTCGTCGGACCGTTTATGGCGGCGCTCGAGATGATCCATACGTATTCTCTTGTGCACGATGACCTGCCGGCGATGGATAATGATGATTACCGCCGGGGCGAGCTTACGACGCATAAGAAGTTCGGTGAGGCGATGGGGATCCTTGCGGGAGATGCTCTTTTAAATTTTGCATATGAAACGGCATTTCGTGCTTTTGACAGCAGTGCAGAGCCATACTGTGTGGCAGAGGCGCTCCGGGTTCTCGGAAAAAAAGCCGGAATGTACGGTATGGTCGGCGGTCAGGTTGTGGATGTAGAAGAGAACGGCCACTTTGTCGATGAGAAGACATTGTTTTTTGTCTATGAGACAAAGACGTCTGCTCTGTTAGAGGCAGCGTTTATGATCGGCGGGATACTGGCCGGCGCCACAGAGGATACCGTCCGCAAACTGGAACAGGCGGGAAAAAATCTCGGTATCGCCTTTCAGATCCAGGATGATATACTGGATATCATTGGTGACGAAGAAAAGATCGGGAAACCGGTTCATTCGGATGAGAAAAATGAAAAGTCCACCTATGCGGCGATACACGGCATCGATCTCTCCAGACAGAAGGTGGCGGAATATACAGAAGAAGCGTTGAAATGCCTGAGTGCTGCCGGTGATGGCGGCGAGTTTCTGCCAGCTCTTATGAACTGGCTGACAGACAGGGATAAATAATCAGGAAAAGAGTGAAAATGTTGAATACTTTATTGAGTACGATCGAGAAGGAAAATGATATAAAGAATATTGCGCCGGAAGACTACAGAAAGCTTGCCAAGGAAATCCGCGTGAGGCTCGTAAAAAGTATCGGAAAGACAGGGGGACATCTGGCTCCGAATCTCGGAGTGGTGGAACTTACGATGGCTTTGCACCTGTTTTTGGATTTTCCCAAGGACAAGCTCATTTGGGATGTGGGTCATCAGTCTTATGTCCATAAGCTTTTGACCGGACGGAATAAAAATTTTGGGACGCTGCGTACTCTGGATGGGCTTAGCGGTTTTCCAAAAGTAAGTGAAAATCCGGCGGATACTTTTAATACAGGCCACAGTTCCACGTCTCTGTCGGTCGCTCTCGGAATGGCAAAGGCGAGAGATATACAAGGTGGGGATGAAAAGGTCGTGGCGGTCATTGGCGATGGCGCCCTGTCCGGAGGAATGGCTTTTGAGGCGCTCAACAATGCGGAGCAGATGAAATCGAATATCATCATCGTATTAAATGACAATAAAATGTCAATTTCTAAAAATGTGGGTGGAATGTCAAATTATCTTGGAAAAATGAGGACAAACCCGAAGTATAACAGTCTGAAGATCAATATCGAAGAACGTCTTGACCGGATACCAAACGGTGGTACGACGATGGCAGAGACGATCAAAAATGCTAAAAATTCCCTCAAGCATCTTCTCGTCCCGGGAATGCTGTTTGAGGAAATGGGTATTATTTATGTGGGGCCGATCGACGGCCATAATATCGAAAATATGGTCAGTGCCTTTCAGGCAGCGTCAAGGATCAAAAATCGGCCGGTCCTCGTGCATGTCGTCACAAAGAAGGGAAAGGGCTATATACCAGCAGAGAAAAATCCTTCTGTGTTTCATGGTGTCGGTAAATTTAATCCGAAAACGGGTGAGACGTTAGAGAATGGTGGAACGACTTATACGGATGTGTTTGGAGACTGGATGGTCGAAAAGGGAAAACAGTGCCCGGAGCTTGTCTCCGTATGTGCAGCGATGCCGGATGGCACTGGGGTAAAAAAATTTGCACAGGAATTCCCGGAGCGCTTTTTTGATGTGGGGATCGCAGAAGAGCATGCGGTGACGTTTTCTGCCGGGCTCGTGTCCGGAGGACTGCGCCCGGTTATATCAATCTATTCGACTTTTTTGCAGCGTGCGTATGACCAGATTATCCATGATATCTGCCTGAACGAACTGCCGATCATTTTTGCGGTGGACCGGAGCGGGATCGTGGGGAGAGATGGGGACACCCATCAGGGAATCTTTGATATTTCTTATCTGACTTCGATTCCGAATATGACGGTACTTTCGCCTATGGATGGCGAAGAGCTTAAAATGTGTCTGGATTTTGCCTATGCGTCTGGTGGACCGATGGCTGTCCGGTATCCGCGCGGAGAAGTGTATGGATTTTTAGAAGACGGCGGATTTCATGAACCGCTGGAACGGGGACGTGCCAGTGTCATTTTTGCAAAGGGAGAGAGGATCCGTACTTCATTCCGTCGTGCGGGTGAGAGCGGAATTGGCGGGGATGTCGTTTTCTTTGCTGTGGGAAATATGGTAAAGACAGCAGTGGATGCAGCGCGCCTGCTCGGAGAAAAGGGTTATGACTGTACGGTCGTAAATATGAGGTTTTTAAAACCATTTGATGAGGAGATGATCTGTCAGCTCGTTCCGAAACATACGGTGACAGTGACGATAGAAGATAATGAGCAGACCGGAGGCTTTGGGCAGCAGGCGGAAGCGATGCTCGTGGAACATGGCGTTATTCCGGAAAAATTCCTGAACATTTCAATCCGGGATCATTTTGTGGAGCATGGGGCACCGGAAGAACTGTATGAGCGCTATGGCATGGATGCAGGGGGCGTGGCAGAAAAGGTTTTGGAGTTATTGGAAGAGGGATGATGTGTATTATGGATAAGGAACGCAAATCGCTTTCAAAAGAACGCCTTGATGTACTACTTGTGAACCGGGGACTTGTGGAGTCGAGGGAGAAAGCAAAGGCAGTTATCATGACGGGCAATGTGTTCGTGAACGACCAGAGGGAAGATAAGGCCGGGCAGAAGTTTCCGGAAGATGTATATATTGAGATCCGGGGTAAAAAACTAAAGTTTGTCAGCCGGGGCGGTTATAAGCTTGACAAGGCGCTTCAGGTGTTCCCGATCAGCTTGGAGGACTGCGTGTGTATGGATGTGGGTTCGTCTACCGGTGGATTTACAGACTGTATGCTCCAGAATGGTGCGAAGTTTGTCTATGCTGTGGATGTAGGAACGAACCAGCTCGCATGGAAACTTCGTCAGGATGAGCGGGTGCGTGCGATGGAACAGACGAATATACGTTATGTGACACCAGAGGATATCGGGGAGGCAGTAGATTTTGTCTCGATTGACGTCGCCTTTATTTCTTTGACAAAGGTTCTTTTGCCGGTTCGGGAACTCATGAAAGATGACGCTTCGATGGTGTGCCTGATCAAGCCGCAGTTTGAGGCTGGCAGAGAGAAGGTCGGAAAAAAGGGAGTCGTCCGGGATAAGGCTGTTCATGAAGAAGTGATCTATTCGGTGATCTCATATGCAAAAAGCCTTGGGTTTTTGATCTGCGGGCTGGATTATTCTCCGATCCGGGGGCCGGAGGGGAATATCGAGTATCTTCTATACATAAAAAAAGGTCTGGCTGAAAAGCGTCGGCTGAAAAATGAGGATTCTACAGATGAAGAATGTGATTTTGAGAAAACAGTTCCAGAGTGGAGCGAAAAGATAAAACAGGTCGTGGACGAGGCGCAGGATAAAACGGTAAAACATGCGGAGGATTTAGTGTAGATGCAAAAATCTACTATTGTAGAAAAAGATGAAAATGGAGGGAAGGCAGTGAAAAAAATTTGCCTGATCGTAAATGAAGAAAAGGATGCAGGGCTTTCAGTGGCAAACGAAATAAAGTCATATTTGGAAAAATCCGAAAGTTGTGTTAAAATATGTAGGCATAGGGATGATTTTTGTCTGGAAGAGGATACTCATATGGCAATTGTTCTGGGAGGAGACGGAACTGTGATCCAGGTGGCAAAAAAGATCGCCGGAAAGAAGATTCCGATCCTTGGTGTCAATCTTGGCACGCTTGGATTTCTCACAGAAGTTGAGACGCCACGCATTTACCCGGCATTGGACATGGTGCTGTCAGGGCAGTATAATATCGAGAAGAGAATGATATTGACCGGTTCTGTCGGGGCTGTGAAGGAGAAAAGCCTCGCAGTGAATGAGATCATCGTTGGAAAAAGAGACATTGGAAGGATGATCACGACCAGTGTCTGGGTAAATGATGAGTTACTTGATACGTATGTGGCGGACGGGGTGATCATCGCCACGCCGACAGGTTCTACAGCCTATAATCTGTCTGCCGGCGGTCCGGTACTCTCACCGAATATGGAGGCGCTCGTCATCACGCCAATCTGCCCGCATTCGTTAAACAAGCGCAGCTTGGTCGTTTCTTCGGAGGACAGGATCATGGTCCGGGTAGAAAAAACGAGAGAAAGTTATGTAGACGAGGCTTCGGTGCGCTGTGACGGCGAGAGTTTGTGGAGTGCTGAGACCGGAGATGAGGTTTATATCCAGAAAGCCAGAGAATTTTTTGATGTAGTCTGCCTTGGGGATGTCGGGTTTTATGAAAAAATGCGAAGCAAGCTGAACCGCAAATGATTTTTTGTTGTTTGTGCCGTATTTGCCAAACATGACCGTGTACGGATGGGGAGATGTATGAAGAAGAAAAGACAGGAAAAAATAATAGAAATAATCAATCAGTTTGAAGTGGAGACGCAGGAGGATCTGGCTCGTTATCTGAATGAGGCAGGATATTCTGTAACCCAGGCGACGGTGTCCCGGGATATCCGTGAGATGTCGCTTGTGAAGGTGCCCGGAGTAAGGGTGAAACAGCGGTATATGGTGTCAAAAGAAGGAAGTGGCGCAGGCGTCAATGGATTTGGCAAGCAGTATGCGGGTGTTTTACAGGATGGCGTCGTCTCGATGGAACAGGCGGGAAATCTTCTTGTAATCAAGACGGTGAGTGGAATGGCGATGGCGGTCGCCGCTGCGATCGACGCCATGAGCCTCGATGGACTGGTCGGTTCGATCGCCGGAGATGACACGATTTTATGTGCCATCCGGAAAGAAGAGATGGTAGCCGGAGTGATGAAGAGCATGCAGCTTCTCATCAATTCGATGTCGTCACCAGAAAAGACATAAACGCAGCGAAATAAAAAAGGAACTGCGTTCATATAAAATTTTTCAGGAGGAATGAGAGTTATGTCAGGACATTCTAAATTTGCTAATATTAAGCATAAAAAGGAAAAGAACGATGCGAAGAAGGGAAAGATCTTTACAGTCATCGGCCGTGAGATCGCCGTGGCAGTAAAAGAGGGAGGCCCGGATCCTGCGAATAATAGCAAGCTCCGTGACGTGATCGCAAAGGCAAAGGCAAACAATATGCCAAACGATACCATTGACCGCGGAATCAAAAAGGCAGCAGGAAATGTAGATGCGGTAAATTACGTCAATATTACATATGAAGGATACGGCCCAAATGGCACTGCGATTATCGTGGAAGCGCTTACCGACAATAAAAACCGTACTGCCTCCAATGTGCGAAATGCATTTACAAAAGGAAACGGAAATGTCGGAACAACAGGTTGTGTCTCTTATATGTTTGATACAAAGGGCCAGATCATCGTCGACAAAGAGGAATACGACACAGACGCCGATGAGTTTATGATGCTTGCGCTCGACGCGGGAGCAGAAGACTTTATGGAAGAGGAAGACAGCTATGAAATCGTTACGACCCCGGATGATTTCAGTCAGGTAAGAGAAGCGTTAGAAAAGGAAGGCGTGCCGATGGCACAGGCCGAGGTCACGATGATTCCACAGACATACGTGGAACTCACCGATGAAAACGACATGAAAATGTTCCAGCGCATCATGGACCTTCTGGACGAAGACGACGACGTCCAAGCTGTATACCACAACGTAGATGAATAAGCCGTGAGTGCGACGGGATGTTTATTGGGAAATGAGTTCGAAAAGCACCGAAGGTGCTGCCTGCCAGTGAAGAGGAATGCGCAAGCTTGCTTGTGGCATTTCTTTTCACTGGTGGGCAAGACTGTGTAGCAGTTTTTGAACGCAGTTATCCAGGAGAAACTACCCGGCATAAGAGCGGCAAACAATATGAGTATGCAGTCAAAGTCTGCCACATTTATGTGGCAGACTTTGGCGAAATACGAATGGAGACGATATCAATATGGCTACCTGGAACTCTCGAGGACTACGAGGCTCTTTTCTGGAAGAACTCATTAACCTCACAAATGAAAAATACAGGGCGCAAAAACTTGCTCTGATCCAGAAGATTCCGACGCCCATCAAACCGATCGACATCGACCAGAGCACAAGGCATATTACACTTGCGTATTTTGAGCAAAAAAGTACGGTCGATTACATCGGCGTCGTGCAGGGAATCCCGATCTGCTTTGATGCAAAGGAGTGTGTGGAAGAACGTTTTCCCCTCGCTAATGTCCATGAACACCAGATGAGATTTATGGAAGAGTTTGAAGCGCAGGAAGGCATCGCATTTTTACTTATATATTTTAAATGTAAAGATTGTTTCATGTACCTGCCTTTTATTAAATTGAAAGAATTCTGGAGCCGGATGGAAGCCGGAGGAAGGAAAAGCTTTACTTTTTCAGAATTAGATCCCGCTTATGAGATTTCTACTTATTCGGGAACCTTTGTGCATTATCTTGAAAAAATTTCGATGGATATGGAACAGAGATAAGAGACTATACAGAGAATTTATCGAGAAACTTGCATTTGAAGAGCGCGCCGCTGAATGGTTGGTTTAAGGGAGATGTTCAAATGTATGGAACATTACTAAGCTTAGAAAAAGATTTTTTCAAATACGATAAAATTACCGATAGAAAATGGTTGGATGCTGTATTACATGATGATTTTAAGGAAGTAGGTAAATCGGGGATTATATCTTATAAAAAAGATACAATAAACGCATTATTAGAAGTAACAACAGATCGGAACATTATTATCTTTAATTTTGATTTTGAAGAATTAAAAACAGATTGTTGGATTGTTCATTATATTACAAGAGATAATAATGGTGAATTATTTTATCGAACTTCTATATGGGTAAAAGAAAATAACTTAAAACTTATTTTTCATCAGGCATCCAGATTAAAGTCATCGCTAGATTTAAAAGAAAGTTGACAGGCCATTGAACTACTAAAAACTACCAGAATGAAATAAACCTTCGTGGGTACAATAGTATCAGATAACCGAGTGGCTTAACGATGAAATGTTTCGATAACGGAATGTTTCATAAAAAAGACATTCCGTTATCTCTCAAGATAAATACAAAAAACACGGAGGTGAATGATCATGAGTAAATCTAGCAACAGAATGGAAGTACCTCAGGCTAAAGACGCTATGGACAGATTCAAGATGGAAGTTGCATCCGAGCTTGGTGTAAATCTGAAAGAGGGCTACAACGGAGACCTCACATCCAGAGAAGCTGGTAGCGTAGGTGGCGAGATGGTGCGCCAGATGATCAAAAAGCAGGAAGAGTCTATGCGTTAGTAATTCAGGAAAATTACTATCAGAAAGATTACTAGATAAATCTGCGTAAAAGAAAGTAAAACAGGCCACATTCTGGCAGGAACGATCGGAGATGCTCCGGTTGTTTGCTGGGGTGTGGCTTGGTTTTTTGGCTCAGATAGGATCATAAATGAAACACTTTTTTGGTTGCGCTGACAGCCAGTTGGTATTCATCGAGAAAGGCATCGTGGTTTACCCGGATAAAATCCCAGTCTTCTTCTCTGGCGGCATTCTCCAAGGCAAGCGCCTGAGCCGCCAGTTCGGAAAATCCGACGCTTAAGGATGCGCTTTTGAGACCATGGACGCAGACACGGTAATCATACGCGTTTTTCTGTTTCAGGTACTCGTTCAGTCGATTCATCTCCAGATTCTCCGCGTAGGTCTGAAGGAGATTAAAATATGCCTCATGATCGTCAGCGCAAGCCATGAGCCCTTTTGACAACTCTACTTTGGGATAGAGCCTGGTTAATTCTGTCAGGGGGTTGGGGACATCCGCTTTTCTGGGGACATCTGTTCCGTCAGTTTCCCATCGGCATTTTTCCTTGGGCAGATATTTCAAGATCATACTTTCCAGCTTGTCGCCACTCACCGGTTTGGACAGATAATCGGCAAATCCTGCCTCCAAAAACTGCTCCCGGCTGCCAGAGACGGCGTTCGCAGTCAGCATAATGACCGGAGTATTCTTATTCAGGGAATTTTCCAGCTTCCTCATTTGCGCATATGTATCCATGCCGTCCATCTCAGGCATCATATGATCCATGAAAATCAGATCGTAGGCAATGTGCTGAACCATTCCAAGGCACCGTTTGCCGCTGATAGCGGTGTCTACTGTAATTTTGGTGGGTTTCAGCAGATTGACAATGACCTTCAGGTTGACCGTCACGTCATCCACCACTAAGATTCTCGCATCTGGCGCCTCAAAGCTTTGGTGATATGTCTCGCCCTTATCCACCGCAGACAAATATTTTTGCTGGAAATCACCCACCGGCTTAAAATCTACCACCTGCTGTGGAACTGTGAGTGTAGCGGATGTGCCCACGCCGTATAC
>CAZOIF010000077.1:0-12915 GCA_964579975.1 uncultured Eubacterium sp.
GACCATGTCTATTTTCTATGAAACTAAAATTTGCGAAATCTATTATACGTTATCAAATGTATGGAATGGGTCATACCGACCTAAGGGAACCGATTCGAATTGTTCTTAAAGAATATTTCGACTAATGTATTGGAGAGGAGCAAAATGCAAAGGCCTTAAAAACAATTCCCCCGAATTCGGGGGAATTAACCTTATATTCATCAATATATTTTGTGCTTAATCACTAATTCCTATGGATCGTTCAAATACCTGACCTGCAAAATAACTCTCTAGTATTGTCTCTAATGTTTGTGCCGTCATAGTACGATATCTCAAAACATAGTGCAAATTATCAATAAAATCGTTATATGCCAAACGATCTTCTTTTCTAATTGTAACACCTTTATACTCGCCTCGCAAAAATCGCATTAAATAAGTCGCAACAAAATTTTCATTCACAAATGCTAACTCTGTATCTTCATCATCATCATTGATAATTTGAATTGGTTTGCGCCTCAAGATCCAATAAGCGGAATATGCATGGATCTTTATAAAATTGATTTTATCTATGTGATGAAAATTTTTTAACCTGTGAATATCCATAAAATAATCTATTATAGCTTGGTTCAATACACTATCAGCAATCTTCACCTTATCTTGATAATTGCATTTTAGAATAAAACTTTCCATTAAGTTTTCTATAGCTTCATAACGACTTATTATTTTTTCTTTGCCAAAATGTTCAATAATTTCTTCATAATCATAATTAGACTTGTTCGTCGCCATTGTACTTAACTCCTCCGCGTTCCATAACTTTATCAAAAGCAAAACTATTTACAAAGAAACGATACGCTTCAATGTCTTTCCTTTCCTGAGAATGTGTATAATCTGGAGCATTATTAGGCAATATATGTTTTTTAATTTTTCCGTTTTCCAACAATTCTATAAATCTTTCTGCTCTACTCATTACCTTTATCCCCCCTTTCCACATCAACCAGATCATCTAAATGTCCATCAAAAACGACCTTTTCCTTCTTGGATTTATCCATGTTATGAATACGATGTTCAATTTGGGTAAATCTTTTATTTTGCTTTCCTGATTGACCTGTATTCTGCGGGAGTTTTTCTTTTTCTACCTTTTCTTTTTTTTCATTTAGCGATGATTTGTCATACATCATACCGGCAAGCATACCTGCTGCCTGTGTCTGTGTTGCCAAACATACCGACATGTTTTCTAATTCAGCCTTATGCTTTTTATTCTTGCATTTATATACTAAGTCATGTGTGCACTCGCTCCATGCCTCATCGTATATCGTCCTTACCTGAATTTCTACATACTTGCCATCGTACCATATCAGATAATGCAGACTATTGTATCCTTCATTCGAATCGTGTATTTCAAATGTATCTTTTCCCTTTATTTCATATAAAGGTCTTTCCTTGCTATCACGAAGATAAATATGGGGTTTTTCTACAATGAAATCTACCCGTTCTCCAGATGGATAATCATTAATCCAGTTTTTAATATATTCTTTCTCCGGCTTGAAAAAAGTTTCCCAAATCCAATCATGCACTAACTCCCATTGTTGTTGGTAGCGGATTAAGATTCTGATTCCAATTAAATCTGTAATTATTTTATGATAATTACTGCTGTCCATAGGACGATATTTTTCAATATTATAGTCATTGCCCGGACCTTTAGGAAGCATCGCTCTCTTTTTCACATATTTAGCGATCAGACTATCCACAGTCTTAACTCTATATCGTGCCGAGTGAATATCGCGTAATTTTTCAGCTCCCAGAATTACCATTAAAAGATTCTGCGCTGTTGTTACACATTTGTTTCTATAACACATATCGTTTCCATCGTAATCTTCCACGATTTTCAACATATGTCTTTTTATATCGGGTGTTTTTAATGCTGCTTCTTCAAACTTTCCATCTAAATCCGCTTCAGAAATAATTGCATGTATTTCATCAAAAGAGTGCATTTGTTTTCTCCTTGGTACATATAATATAGGATTTTGGTGCCGAAGTACAGACATAAATGGGCTATTTCATTCTGTGCTGTATATGACTATATCGAGAAAACTGCCCTTGACACACATTAATTATTATAGCAACATATTTTCAAAAGTGCAATAATAATTATGCTTGCAGTTTGTAGTATTATATTGTTTGTCGACTTATATTTATCATTTTTAATAAAATATTCCATTCAGTTCTTCATGTCCCTACTCAACTGGCTTTCATCAAACTATATCACAAAAGGCCGGAGCGCGCAAAGCACTCCGACCTTTCCCAATTTTCCGTTATGTCATGCTGCCCGCGCCGCCCATAAGCCTTGTCATTTCCTCGATCCGCTCAAGCGGAAACGGCGGCTCCGTCAACGGACGCATGGCAATGGACATCAATTTCATGGGATTATCATCCGCCGCAATCCGATTGGCGTTAATTTTCCCGCACTGCCTGCATCTGTGGATAATCGCCCACTCGCCGTTCTTTTTGACCCAGACGGCGACGGGTTCCATATGCCCGCCGCAATCCGCCATCCGGTCCCCCGGCTCCTCATCCAGATGAAGGCTGACCAGACAGTTGGGACAATGGTTCCTATGTCCGCTGCCCGCGCCGTCCGGCACTACTTCGCGTCCGCATGACTTGCAGATAAAAACCTCATCGCAGACATGATTTTTATAATAACCTTTTTGAAATGTCTTTCTCTTATTCTCACGGTTCATCCATAAGTCCTCCTCTTTCCTCTCGCCCGAAGCTGTCGGAGGGCTTCGTATCCCTTATGATCTTCTGGATGCTTTTTACAGACAGAAAATATTTGTCGGCCAGAAACGAAACACCTCTCCCTGCCATATACTCTTCGTAGATCTGTGCGTTGCGGCATTCCAGAGAGTTTCTCGCTCCACTTACCGAACCCCACTTTCGGCGTCCGGAATTCCTCTTGGGAACATAAAGCATCTGGCCTTCCACAAATTCCTGAACCAAGGTGAGAATTTCCGTCGGCAGGACATCCTCCGCCCTAATATAGCCCATAACTGCCCTCCTGTTATTTGTGATAACGGAAAGCGACGGCTATCATCATACTGATACGGATTACATAGCCATCGCTATGCGAACACGGTCTCCTTCTTCCTATACATACAATACCTCCTTGTTCTTTCGCTATTTTTCGTATGCCGTGTCGGCACATTTTCATTTTACCAACGGCTCCAATGTCATGCAACCTAAAGAATCATTCAATTTATTCTTGATCCGCCGCATTACAGCCCCTGTTTCAGCTGCTTTTTCCTCCTCTTGTCCTCATACATCATCTGATCCGCCACATCCCGGAAATTTTCATCCTCCAGCGAACAATAGCCGATGGCATAACTGATCGGGACCGCGCTGGACTGGTTGTAAACCCTGCACTGCTCCTCCAGATCTCGTATCAGATCCGGCGCATCTTTACGATATAAGACCGCAAATTCATCTCCGCCCTGCCTGTAGGCTCTTCCGTCCTCTCCCACCGCATCCGCAAGCATACAGGCAAATCCCTGCAGCAGCCTGTCGCCGGCGGAATGACCGATTGTATCATTCACAATTTTCAGATTGTTCAAATCGGCAAGCAAATAATAGATTGCTTTGTTTTCCTGCTTATTATCCAGATCCCTCTCCAAAGCATTGCGATTATAAATATTGGTCAGATAGTCGATATAGGCAAGACGGCTTCCCGCCTCGGTACAGAACGCAATAATGTTGCGCATACAGCTGTACTTTGTGGCAGTGCTGTCTCCTGTCAAAATCTTCGTCTCAATACCGATGGTCTCTTTGCCATACTTGTCTTCAATAGTTCCCTTGACCCGCTCCAATACCGTCCGGGCCTTCTCCTTAGCATTACCGATAAATACCACGCCGTTTTCGCAGACCCGGTAGCCATGCAGCCGGTATTGCTTGATTTCCTTATAGATGTCCTTTAGAATCAAGGCATCCTGTTTCCAGTTCACACCGTTCTCCGTCCTGCATAAACAGAGAATCGCAATCACAATTTTCTGCTTCTCAAAATCAAATTCCTCCAACACTTCCTCAAAAGAGTATTGGTTGAACAGCATGGTTTTCTCATCCAAATATTTTTCCGCATTCTCGTTACTCAATATCAGACCCAGCAGGATCAGCGTGGAACAGACTACCACCGCCAAGATCTCCGGAATCAGCATCTGAATCACGGCAGTGATCACAAAAAGAGGCACGGCAAGTACAATCGCCAGCCTTTTCTCTCCGTCCAGAATTTTCCAATAACGAAGACAGTAATAAAGGAGCAGAACCAGATAAATCACCAGACTTCCATACAGCGCATAAGCCTTGGGTCCTAGAGAATAGTTAGTTGTTTTGCCATGGACATAAGTGATCGGCAGTACGATAATTCCCACGGTTGATATGACAGCGGGAAGACTGTGGAAAAACCTTACCTCTTTTGAAAATTTCAGATTCGTTTCCAAATAGCTTCTCATGTATCGGAACAACAGATAGATAAATCCCAATATGGACATCAGATAAATGATATGAGCGATCAGATTCACATGTTCGGGGATCACATCCATATGATTCACCGTATAGATCGTGATCAGATCAAAGGACGCATTCAGTAACGCCACACCGATCAGCCTCTGAAAGATCTGGGTGGACTTGATCGGAATATGGGGCTTCCGATAATAGAAACCGATCATATATATCATAAACAGAAGACATGAAATCGACGTCTTAATCACCATGCGGATGCTTCCTTTCCATAATCAGGCCAAAAAGCGTTAGCGCCTGCGCGGCTCCGTTCCGGATCACTCTTCCTTAGAATAAACATTTTGTAAACATTTGTCAATCCTTATCCGGCGTGGGGAATGTCCAGATAATCCGACTTTTTATTGTATCAGATGATCGTGTCAAAAAACAGCTTGCAGGTATGCTTTGCACTTTTGGAGGTACACATTGCATTTGGGACATTGCTTCACAATCTGTTTAGCCCCGTCATACCCGCATTCTCTCCCGCGCGCCGCCCAACTGCTTATAAGTGAATGCGATGATCACGGCGGAGATCACGAATGTCAGAATGTCCGATACCGGCATGGAATATAAGACGCCGTCCAATCCGTACAATCTCGGCAGCAGAAGGGCAAATCCGACGCCGAACAAAATCTCCCGGACCATGGAAAGCATGGTCGATGCCACGGCCTTCCCCATGGCCTGCAGAAAGATGAATGCCGCCTTGTTCACACAGGCGAACACCACCATACACAGATAGATCCGAAACGCCCGGATCGCAAAATCAGTGTAATAGACACTCTCGTTGGACGCCCCGAAGATGCCGATGAGCCCGGCCGGAAAACCTTCCACGATCACAAACGCCAGAGCGCCGACGAGGGCCTCCGCCGCCAGCAGCTTCGTGAAGATTTCCTTTACACGCCCGTTCAAACCGGCTCCCATGTTATACCCCACAATCGGAATGCATCCCGCCGCCATTCCCACCACGACGGAGATCACGATCTGGAAAAACTTCATCACAATACCCACCACCGCCATGGGAATCTGCGCATACTGCTCCTGCCCGAACACGGCGTCCGCCGCCCCATATTGTCTGATCATATTGTTGATGGCCGCCATTGCCGCAACCAGCGATATCTGCGACAGGAAACTACAGATGCCAAGAACCAGTGTCCGGCGCACGATCTCGCCTTTCAGCCGAAAATCATCTCCCGACAGTTTCACGGTCTTCGTATGCGCCAGATACCATACCGCCAGAACCGCCGTCACAATCTGCCCGATCACCGTTGCAACCGCCGCTCCCATCATTCCCCAGCGGAACACGAAGATAAAGATCGGATCCAGTATGATATTGACCACGGCTCCCGCAAGCGTTGACACCATGGCATACTTCGGACTGCCGTCCGCACGGATCACCGGATTCATGGCCTGCCCGAACATATAGAACGGGACGCCGAGGGCGATCCAGAAAAAATACTCCTTCGAGTGGCGGAAAGTCTCCTCATTCACCGTTCCGCCGAACATAGCAATGATCCGGCTGCCAAACACAAGATAGATCATGCATAATGCGATACCGGAAAACACCGTGAGCAGTATGGCGTTTCCCATGCTTTTCCCCGCTTCCTGCGGCTTGTTCTTCCCAAGGCTCAGGCTTACAAATGCGCAGCAGCCGTCGCCGATCATAACGGCAATCGCAAGAGCGATCACCGTCAGCGGGAACACCACCGTATTGGCGGCATTTCCATAGGACCCCAGATAGGCGGCATTGGCAATGAATATCTGATCGACGATATTGTACAAAGCTCCCACAAGAAGTGAAATAATACAGGGAACGGCATACTTCCCCATCAGCCGTCCCACCGGCTCCTCCCTCAGAAAAGAATTGTTTTTTGTGTCCATGTCTGTTCTCCTTCCCGATCAAAAACAGCGTGCGGCCTCCGGCTGCTGGATTTACGCCGAAGGCTACACGCTGAATTTCTCTCGCTTTTTATTTTGATCGTTTTAATAAACAAAAAAACGTATGGCAGACAACCGGATTTACGCTGTTCTGCCACACGTTCTCTATTATGATACAACTTTTACGTCCGAATTTCAAAGGGAAATTTGCACAAATTTGAACCGCTATCGCCGATAAGACGTCTTCCCCAGCGGAATCGGATCCGGATTGCTCAAAACCCATTGGACGCTCAGCCGGCACAGGTCATTCAATTCGTTCTCCCAGACATCGCCCTTCTGTAAGACTCCTATCAACTGCCGCACCTTGTCCTGTTCCTCCTCGGAGAGCGCATTGCCCGTTTCCAAATGCTCCCCCAGAGCCTTTAACATTTTGCGAAAATCACCGTCCCAGTTTCCTCCGCCGTTATCCAGAATCTCATGGGAGACTCTGCCGTTGATGCGGATCACCTCCCCCTGCACGCTCTTGCAGGGCCCGGAGCCCGGCACCAGATAATCCCACAATTCCTGATACTGCTCCGTCCAAGTCTTCGCCGTGACGGTTATGGGCGATACCCCGTCATGCATCCGCCGCTTCGGAACCGGCGGCACGTCAAAAAGCGTATAGAGCCGTTCCAGTGCGGCGTCCACCCGGGGCAGCCATTCCGGCGCCATATTCGCCCGTCGAAACTCCACGTCCGTGCCGATCCGCACCACCTGCTCTCTGGTCTTCTCCGTGATGTTCGAACCCGCATCGATCAAGAGCTGTATCGCCTCTATTTTGTTCACCACATCCACACCGCCGCGGAGACGCCCCATGGCAAACTCGAGCGGTGTGCTACCCCAGTGGTTCCCGGCATCAACGTCCGCCCCGTGCTCCAGCAGGATTCTTATATTTTCCGCACGCCCGTGGTCAGCCGCCCCATGAAGCGGCCCGCCGTTTAGATGGGACTGCAGATGGATGTCCGCGCCAAGCTTCAAATAGAGCAGCATCTGTTCCGTACCGTTCGGATCCATCGCCAGATGACACAGCGGCGTATAGCCGAAAGCATCCTGAAAGTTGAGATCCGCGCCGTACTCAAGCAGCCACCGCGCAAACTCCTCCGAGACGCCGGTGCGGCAGAAGATGTTCTGTTTGTAGTAGCTGTGGTCCACGGCGTTGGGGATGCAGCGGGTCATGGCGGCTTGGAGCTGAGGTAGGGATTCGGCTCCGGTGAGGTGTTCCAGGTCTGGGGTGAGGGTTTTGCGTTTGGTGGGCATGAGGGGGACCTCCTATGGGATTAAAATATTTGCTTACTTGCCGATACTATAAGTGACTGATTTATGATTTAGCAACAAATCTTTCACCTGATCATCCCCCTTTGAAATTGATTATGAACCCAAAATAGATTATACCACTATTGATTCCTTCATTTCTATACATCTGATCTGTTACTACTGGCTTTTCTTAACATAAAGTTAAAGAGACTCTTTGGTTTTTCTTCCACAGAGAATTCATCCTTTTCCCAACTTTTTACTAAAGCCATTGAAACAATCATCATAGCTATCATATTCTTGTTTGTTGTGACATCTGTAATACTCCATTTTGAAGAATTTGCATATGCAATCCCCTCACTCTATTTGAGAATCTTACCAGTCAAAATATCACCGTTGTTCTCCAGCTTTATCCATTGAGAAAAATATGAATCAACATCTGTCGTATGATCAATCACGATTAATGTTCTATCTTTTTCCCTAATTCCATTCAGGTATCTTGCAACTACATCAATTTCTACATTACTTAATCCCTTAAATGGTTCGTCAACACCAATAACCCTTGCAGTTGATTTTGATGCCTTCATAATTTTAATTCGGATATTCTCGCCGCCTGACAAAGTTGAAGTCGCCTGACCAATACACAAATGACCTAGCATAATTTCTGATGCAGTTGCGCATATCTTCGAAATTGATTTATTTGTCTCTTCGAAGAAGTCTATTGCCTCATCTAATGTCATCTTCCATACTTCAAATATTGATGAGCCTTTAATCTTATACTTTTTAAGTATTTTATTAAATCCTGTTCCTTCACACTCTCGGCATTCAATTCTTGTACTTTGATGATAATTATCACCGTATTCAATATATCCTGCGCCTGTACATACTGGACACATACCATCATTTCCCGTCAAACTAGAAAAGAATTTCTTATCTTTCTTATGTTTCTTTGAAAACAATTCACAAATCTTATTTGAAATATCCAGAACTGTAGCCACACACGAATTTTTATTTCCAAGCAAAGGCTTTTGGTTGATATATAAATAACTTTCAAAGTACTGTGGAAGATACTCTCTTAATAAAGTTGATTTACCAACCCCTGAATAACCTGTGATGAGATTCATGCAATTATTCGCAAATGATACTTTCACACCTCGATACTTATATATCGAACTATTCAGCTCAACATTAGTTTGAGTTTTAACAGAGACGGGGGTAAACTTAGCAATACTTCTTTGCTTCTCAAGAAAATTATCCACATCAATCAATTTACCGCCAGCATTTCCACCTTTTTCTCCTAAAGCGATTATATTATCTGCAACCTTATAAAAGGTATCGCCATGGTCAACTATCACTATCGTATGTTTTTTTGCAAGTGACGTAACGTTCTTGAATATAGATTTCTTTTCTTCTCCAGACAGCCCGGCAAGAGGCTCATCCAACACTATAACTAGATCCGATAATTGAGTAACAAAAACCTGTACCATTCGCAAACGTTGAAGTTCTCCGCCTGATAATGTTGGAATAGATCTGTGAAGACACAAGTGTCCTAAATTCAACTCAGTCGCTTTATCAATAAAGGCCTTCAAGGTTTTTATAGTAAATGCCAATCTATCGTCAGATAATTCCTTTGAAATGTTTTCAATTATAGTCTGTAACGATGCAAAATCAGTTGTCATGAACTCCCCAATAGAAAGTCCCTGTACCTCATACTCATCAAATTGTTTTCCATATTTTCTTCCATGACAACATTCACATTCGAACTCGGAATAATACGATTTTCCAATTCCGCAATTAGGAAGCATAGGAGTTCCTGTAAGCACCCCATAAAATTTAGATGTTCTTCTTGAAAAAGCATTAGTTTTCTTGTATTTTACAGAATACTTTTCACTGCTTTCACCATATAAAAGAACTTTCTTTTCCTTATCAGTGAGTTCTCTGAACGTTTTATCACTATCAATTTTATGGTCCACACAGAAATTAACTATCATTTGAGCATAAAAATCTTTGTATCTATTCCAGCATCTAAATGGAACATTTTTTAATGGTATATTAAAATCAACAATTTTATTATAATCAAGCTGACTTACATATCCCAATCCATGACAATTCTCACATAGATTACTTTCTTTATTAAGAACAAAAAAGTCTTCAGAAAGGCCTAGCAACACTGCGTAAATCAATCCAATACTTCTATTGAGTCCAAAATAGGTACCTATTGTTGACCTCATATTGTTGTTATGATTAGTCTGCTTTATTGGTACTGCAGCAACCATATTTGAAAAAGCTCTGACTTTGTAGGAAGGCTCACCTACTTCATCAGCAAACATTGCCATAAATTCATGCTGACCAATTTGCGCAATAGTATCATATGCAAGTGATGATTTTCCACTGCCTGAAGGACCAATTATTAAATTAATGCCTTTTTTAACAATTTGAACATCAATATTTTTAAGGTTATTTGTTTCTATGCCTTCAATAACAATGTTATCACTCATGCACTTACCCTTCCTTTATAATTCTATATAAATCCTTAATAAGAAAATCTAAGGTCATTTTGGAATGAACACAAAAACGCTCATCCAAATCATGAATAGTATTTCCCTTTTTCAAGTGCATTGCATTTATTGGACAACCACCACCACAAATACCAAGAGCTGGACAATCTTGACATTCTTCCTTGCTAATTGGTGTCAATTGTGACCACTCAATAAAATTCTCATGTTTTGTTGCATTAAACTCTGTATCATCAACATTTGTAACAAAATACTGTTTATTATGCAAACAACCATGACAGATACCTACCTGACCACTTGGTGCAATAACAATTTGTCCACCGCTTGTGGCAGCACAATCCGAAAAATATACTTGTGATTTTGAGAAGGACTTTAATTTTCGCATCATTCTGTCTTCGTAAATTCCGCGCCTTCTCAATTCTATGAATTCATCAAGGATAAACTGAGAAGCCTTTTCATTATATTCCATAGGAACTACGAAATTCTCATCGGACATCATAATATTAAAACCAAATGATTTTACGCTATAGTTATCAACCAGTTTCAGTATATCCTTAGTATCTTTGATGGTTTCTTCGCTCAATGTTACTGATAACGAAACATCAACACCTATTTTCTTGCACATATCAAGAGTTTTTAATATCTTATTAAACACATTATTACCAGCAACATCTACTCTCATGCTATTTGCTTCTTCAGTAAAACCATCAACAGAAATAGCAATAGAAACACCTAGTTCCTTTAACTTAAAAGCACGCTCTTCCGTAAGAAGTAAGCCATTTGAAACCATAGACATTTCTAAATTTTTTATACACTTTTCTCTATCTCTAAGGCTATTTATTTTTTCTGCAATATGAACTAACACATCATAATTTACAAGCGGCTCACCACCATAAAATATAATTACTGGTTTATTATTTTCTAAATCCAATCCTGACAATTTAATCTGCTTGATAAAAAAATCCACTGCTTTATCTGCAGTCTCAATTGACATATTTTCTAAAGAGAAATTACTTCTCTTGCACTTATCATTATTACCAAGGAAACAATACTTGCAAGCTAAGTTACACTGCTCACTTGTAATCATATAACAAACGTTAATAGCAGGTTTCGGAACTCTGCTTCTAACAAATTGTAAAACCTTGTCATCATCTTCTTCCGAATGATTCAAGATTTTAAATTTAACCAATTCATTCACTTCATTCTTAATATTCTTCGGTGCATCGTCATAATCATTGCAAAGAGGACCTGCAAGCCATGCCTGCAAGTCCTCATATGCCTCCTTATTCAAATACACTGGTTTCATTCTGAGTGAATGATATAATGCTACATCGTCGCCCAAATCAAAAGTATGAGCGTATCGCGAGAATCTTACCATTCTATCTCCTCCATAGTATTCATGTCTCAGCACACACAACAGCATTTATGCCATTTTAATAGTAATATATTACTTTCTGCCTTATATGCCTCCGCTTCTAAATTACAAAAGTACTATAATTGTTTATTCCCAACCAAGTTCATCTAAGTCTGGAATATTACGACATGAGCATGCACATGTACATGAATTACATGCAACACAAGCACATCTAGGCATAACAACCGCTTCATCACAAATTGCACCAAACATCTTTGCATATTCTACATTATTTGCACTCATTTTTACATTTCCTCCCAATCTACATCTGCAATAATACCACCTGAACAAGAGCAACGGCAATTACACATGCAACCTGTACACTGTGAAATGCAGGAAGGAGCACTTGCAGCTGTCTTCTCAGTTATGTTTCCAAGCATCTTTCCATAAGAATCTACGTTGTAACTTATCACAGAATTACCTCCTTGTGTAATATGATATACATATGTTATCACCAAAATATACCATTGTCAATATTATATCAAATACCTGTTTTACCTTTTTTGCAAAAGTGCTATATATAGTGTATGTTTGTTATGCTTGTAAATATATATTGTGTTTCTTGCGCCACGCACAAAAATAATTTTTATGTTAAAAATCAAATTTTTCTCTGCAAATACAATGGTTTGCGGATCTTTTGTAAAGACGGTAAAATCGGTATCCCTAAAAACATCACAAAAACAAATAAATCAAGGAATATGTGCCAAAATGCGGTAAGCAAATCGCCATGATTAACTTTCTAGCTATTTTACTTTAATCTTAACTCAGTTGCCACTTTAAACTCAGTACCATAATAAAAACTTATTACAGCTCTATCTTCAAAAACTGTATTATATTCCATTACCGCCTTCATAAGCTCTGATCTAGATTCCTTTATGAAACCTGCTACATTAACAATTTCTAACTTGCTGAACAATCTGAGAATAATCTAAATATTCAACTACAAAACCTTCTCCACAATGAGGACATTTAACCTTTTGCATAATAATTTCCCTTTCTACTACAATATGCATAAGAAAATTTATATAAATCCTCTAATTCTTCTAATTTCCAATCCAATATAATTTAAATTACCTCATGTACAGATAACGTATAATAGATTTCGCAAAATGTAGTTTCATACAAAATAGACATGGTCTATACCGTTTGGTAGAATTAAGTCACCACAACAAAACCTACTAAAGGAGGCATAAACCATGTCTGATAACATTATACAACTAAACGAAGACTTAATAAAGCATGATCTGAAAGACCTTGTTCGTTCCAGTGTCGAAGAGACTCTCAATGCCCTGCTCG
>CAZOIF010000078.1:0-12827 GCA_964579975.1 uncultured Eubacterium sp.
ATTATTATAATGCGTATTGGATGAGTTTGCAATAAAAAATTTTCAATAATCATTCTGTACCGTTGAACATCTGCAAGCAAAGCTTCTTCAGTATTCCCTGCGCTTTTTCATCAATCCCTGTCTGAGCAAGATAATTCACCACTATATTTGACATATCCTCTGCTGTGACAGGACGTTTCTTGCGGATTTCCTCTGCCTGTCCAAACATGGTGTTCATCATTTCTGTGAGTTGGGAAGTGTCTATATCAGCAGGCTTGCTGTCATAGGCTTCTTTCATATCCTTTAGAATATTCATCATTATATCCCGTAGCTTGATCATAGACGCTTCGAAGGAGGTGATCTTCTCGGCGTTCATGTGGTTTATGTCATGAGTTGCCTCTTTGCGTGCTTCAGGTGTTTCCCTTGCATAGTCTTTTAGCGCATCAATCCCAAAGTCAATTATGGCATTTCTTGACTGAAATGCCGGAACATTGGCATCTTCAAAATAGGTCTGTGCATAATCAAGGAAACGGGGAAAATTCTTACTTTCAATCATCATGCTTAGAATCTGGCTGTTCACTCTGCCGGACAATATTTGAAATAATGCCTGATTACTAAGTCCGAGCTGGCTTAATTCCACATTCTTTCTCATTTTCACATCGGTCAATCCCAACAAATAATCCGCAGAAACGTTAAAGAATAGTGCCAGCTTTGCCAATACATCATGCCCGACAGTTGCAGTCTTGCCGCTTTCAATTCGGCTGATTACTGATATGGGAATACCTGTCTTTCCGCTTAGTTCGGTCTGCGACAGACCCATGCTTGTTCGCAGATCGCCGATGCGCTCATTGATTGTCCCGCCCAGTTCTCTCATGTAACTATCCTTTCTTGGCTTTCTGATTTTCATTATATAAGCTTTTTTGCAAATTTGCAAAATATTGTGATGATAGGTTTGATTTTTTGCAGATGTGACAATTTTCAAGTGTTTTTCAGAATCAATGATATTCTCTCTTTACAGCGAAATGCTGACATATGCGCATATGTGTAATTTGTTGTTTGACCATCGGAAAGGAGGCATGTGATTTGGATAAGGAGATGTTTACTGAAAAGTTAATCAGAAACCATCCGTTTGACTATAGCTTTTTAAGGGATGCAAGGGAACGTTGCCCCACACTTTACCGCAGGTAAAGTATAGTGGGTTACACTTCACATAAGTGTCAGCGCTCCGCTTGCCGTATCCGGCATTTCGCTGATGCTTATGTGGAGGGGAAGAGAGGAGGAGCTATATGGCAAAACTGGTATGTCATGTGGAGAAATATAAAAAAGGAAGTGTGTCGTCCATAGAGCGGCATAATGAACGTAAAAATTCAAATTACAGCAATGAAGAAATTGATCCGTCAAGGACACATCTGAACTATTCTCTTATACAGAGAGAGGATGAAAGCTATCATCATTCTGTGATGAAGCAGGTAAACGCACGGGATAATCCGTCTGGAAGAACGCTGCGAAAAGATGCGGTTGTCCTCTGTGAGTTCATTATATCTTCGAACAATGAGTTTTTTGATACTCTTTCGGAAGAGGAACAAAGGCGATTTTTTGAAGAAGCGAACCGATACCTGCAGGACTTCTTTGGAAAAGAGCACTGCATTTACGCTACGGTTCACTATGATGAGCATACACCGCATATGCACTTCGGTTTTGTACCTTTGACGGCAGAAAATAAGCTCTGCGCGAAAAAAGTCATAGACCGTTCAGTGCTGATTCGGTTGCAGGATGAAATGCCAAAATTTTTGCAAAAGAAAGGATTTCAGATTGAACGTGGGGAAGCCGGTTCGACGGCTGTTCATAAGAGTGTCAAAAAATACAAGGCGGATATGGAGAAAGAAAAGACAGCGTTGGCGGTTTCCATTCAAAAGGAAAAGCAGGAGCTTTCACAGCTTGCTTCCACAAAAGCGGAAATAAAATCCGTTGAACAGATTCCGACAGGAAAAACAATGTTTGGAGGGAAAATCACTGTTGACGAGGAGGACTACAAGAAGGTCACTTCGCTTGCGAAAAAGCAGTTGGCATGTGAAAGCAAAGAAAGGATGCTGTCGAAAGAACTTTCTTCTTTACGGAAAGAAAATAAGACTCTGAAAACGGAAAATGAAGGAATGAAGATGCAGCTTAACAAGCGTCAATCTATCAGTAAACGCTTATCAACGGCAACGCTAGAATCGGAGCTGCGAGAGTTGCAGATATTTAAAGAACGAACAGAAAAATTCCTGTCAGAGCATGGACTATTGGATTATTTCAGAAAAGCATTCATACATTCTAATAATCGGGATTTATAAGAGGTATGCTTTGCTTAAAAAAGAATCAGAACACTTCGATAACAAGGAGGATAAGAATATGGATTTACGCCTTACAGATGCGCAGAAATTGGATATAAAAAAGACGCTGAAAAGGGGAGTTTATCAGGAATTGCATGATAGAGATTTCCTTTCAGATGCGCAACTAAACGAGTTAATAAGAAGAAATACATAAAGATTTACTTGCGCATCATAGCTTGACGGATTATACTGTAAGTGGTGATGTGTCCTGACAAGGAGGAGGACACTATGAATCATAATAAACTTAGAGTTGCTGCATATTGCAGAGTTTCAACAGACAAGGATGACCAGACAAATTCCCTGATCAGCCAACGCCGCTATTTTGCGGATTACATTAACCACCACGAAGATTGGGTGTTAAATGACGTATATTATGACGAGGGTATCAGCGGAACGCAGACAAAAAAGCGTGCCGGATTCAATGCAATGATTGATGAAGCTATGCAGGGCGGCATAGACTTGATTTTGACCAAAGAGGTATGTCGTTTTGCAAGGAATACTGTTGATACGCTCTCATACACAAGAAAGCTGAAAGATAGGGGAATCGGCGTTATATTTACCATTGACAACATAGATACCAGAGATGCGGACGGAGAACTGCGTTTGACCATTATGGCAAGTATCGCGCAGGAGGAAAGCCGCAAAACATCTGAACGTGTGAAATGGGGACAAAAACGCCGCATGGAGCAAGGCGTAGTCTTTGGGCGTGATATGCTGGGTTATACCGTCAAAAACGGCACATTGTCTGTCAACGAGGAAGAAGTTCCCATTGTTCGTGCTATCTTTCATAAATTCACGAATGAAGGCAAGGGCACTCATGTGATCGCAAGGGAACTGCTGGAAGAAGGAATGCGTCCTATGCGGGTAAAATTGTGGTCAAACACCATTATCCTAAGAGTCTTAAGAAACGAAAAATATGTTGGCGACCTGTGCCAGAAAAAGACCTATACACCGAATTATCTGACACATGCAAAGAAGTACAATCGAGGTAATGAAGAAATGGTTTATCTGAAAGACCACCATGAGCCGATCATCGACAGAGAACTATGGAATCGGACGCAGGCGGAACTTCTAAGACGATCTCCGTCAGAAGATGCAAAATCAAAGCATAGTAATCGTTACTGGTGTAGCGGAAAGCTATACTGCGGTTTGTGCGGTCAGCGCTATGTAAGCAGAACCAAAAAGCTGAAAAATGAAACCATCTATAAAGCATGGAGATGCTATGCCGCAGCCAATCATGGAGCAAAGAAGATTTCTTCTTTCGGGGAAGAAATTGGTTGCGATAATGGCTCGATCAATGAAAAGGCATTACTTACCTGTATGCACTATTGCATATGTCAGCTTCAGACGAACCAAAAAGAACTGAAACGGGAAATCATGCAGGAAATCAAGGAAATCAAAGGCATATCAGAGAAAAAGCCGGACACGAAATGTATCCAGAAGAAAATGGATGCGTTCTCTGCCAAGAAAAAGAAAGCGATTGACCTGATGCTGGATGGTTTGATTACCAAGTCTGATTTACAGGAGCAGACAAAATGGTATGATGAACAGCTTGCTGAGCTTTCAGAATCATTGCATGCTGCGGGGAAGCAGGATAAGGCAAATGCAGCGGAGCTGCACGAATATGAAAGCTATCTAAACGCACTGGACGAGATTATGTCCTTTGATGAGAGTAATGAAAGCCTGTATCGGGAAATTCTTGAAAAAATGGTTATCTATCATGATAAGACCGTAGAGGTATGGCTGAAATGCGTTCCGTTTGGCATGAAACTCAGCGTTAGTTCCCGTGGTAAGAATGAAGATTACTACACTGATATACTCTCTATGGAGATTGTTCAAAAATCATAAAACTCCGGAAGATTCGCCTTTCCGGAGTAAACTTAAAATCTATGATGCGCAATTTCGGCATCGATACACCGATGTCCGTAAGGATAGCGGATACTTCTCTGTAAGGGCAGGCATATCTCTGGGACAGATAACGCATAGATGCGCCCATCTCTCCATCGGGGCCGCCGTACTGGCTGATGATGGCCTGCGCCAGCATCGCGTCAGGTTTCGAGATGTTTACGGGAAACTCAAGTCTTTTTTCATAATTCCACATTAATTACAGCCTCCTTCCCAGGGCATGGGGCTGAGAGCCCACTGCCAGTCATTGCACTTCGATGTGTCTACGCAGGAGAGTGTGAGAGGGGTGTATTTAGCGGAATATTCTTTTTTGGCCTGGTTTGCCAGACGGTTGTAGTGATTGAAATATTCCATGGCATTCTGATCATCGGGATGGGTGTCCAGATAGAGCGACAGTTCGACCACTACGAAGCCTAAGACACCGATATCATGGAGCAGTTTTTCCTGCTCATTTGCAAATTGTGTATTCATCCTTTACAACATCTCCTTCCCGTAAATGGTTTGTTGAGTTCTGGGAAGATGGTGCCGTCAAGGTATCCTTTTTCCAGATTCTCGCAGATTCCCTTAAAACGCTGCCAGGGGACATAAGTCATGGCGACGGGAAATTCATCGATAGGTTCCCTATAGAGATAATCTCGCATATGCTTCCTTTCTGTAAGTGCGCCAATTAAAAATTTGGTGTACTATTTTTCTGTGTTTTTTAATAATATAGTATGATATAATCATTTAAGTGTGTTTTAGGTTCATGTGACTAAAAGCTGATCAAAAGAGAAAATTTGGAAAGTATGGTGCGGGTTTAGGAGGAAATAATGAAGTCTGTTAAAACGGAATCAAAAATCTCCATATTGCTTACTGCTTTGTTTATAGCAGGTTTAATTCCCATTTTCTTATTGGGTAGATATGACTATCCCTCGGCAGACGATTATGGATTTAGCGCTTACAGTCATGTCGCATGGATGCAGAGCCACTCTATAATACAAGTGTTGAAAGGAGCCGGAGAAACTGTAATAGAACGCTGGTACGGATGGCAGGGAACATTCTCCAGCATTTTTGTGATGGCGCTGCAGCCGGGGATATGGGGAATGTATAGTATGGTTCCGTGGATCATGATAGGAGCAATGACGCTTTCCACACTCTTTTTCTTTTATGTTTTTTTGAGGAAGCTTATTCAGGTGCGGCCTGCCATATTTATTAGTATATCTATGATTTATCTTATTTTTGCATTAGAGTGTATGATTGATAAAATACAAGGGTTCTTCTGGTTTAACGGAGCCGCTCATTACATGATTCCGCACTGTGTGGCACTATGTTTATTTACATTACTTTTTTTTATGATGATAGAAGAGAAAAGGACGCTTCTGCGTATGGTATCAGCTTGCCTTCTGGCGGCATTTACGGGGGGCGCTAATTATATTACAGCGCTGATCACATTGATTTTGTTTGTCAGTGCGATTGTATTGCTGTTGTTTATGAAACAGAAGCAAAAATGCAGACTGCTTGTTTTGCCCTTTTTGGTTTTTACCGCGGCATTTCTTCTCAATGCCTTGGCACCGGGCAATGTTGTCCGTCAGACGGAAATGACAGTTCGGCCGGGCGTAATAAAATCCGTTTTATTATCTTTCTATTATTGCGTGGAATATATGGTGGATACATGGTTTAATTGGACATATTTATTGTTTGTATTTGCATTGCTGCCGTTTCTATGGGAAGTGGTGAAAACATTTGGCAAAAGATTTTCTTATCCTGCGCCTCTGCTGGTTTTTATTTATTCTTACTGTGTTTTATCCGCAATGTTTACCCCAAGCCTGTTTGCAGGCGGAGAGCCTGGCGGCGGGCGAATATTTAATATAATGTTTTTGGATTTTATGATTTTGACAATTCTGAATATTTTCTATTTTATGGGGTGGCTTTATAGGAAGCTTGGTTTTGCAGAACAAGTTTCGGGTTCCTGTCTGGAGAAAGCAGATGTGAAATGGTATCTGCTTGCTGTATTATGTCTTGGCATCTTTGTCGGGGCAATGTATACAAAAGTAGATCCTGATTATTTTACATCGACCTCCGCCCTGTATTCCCTTGTGACCAAAGAAGGAAAGGACTATGGTATTGAGACAGCAGAGAGAGAAAATATACTAAAACAAGCAGTGGAAAGCGATACTCCTGATATTGCGATTCCAAGATTAACTATTCACCCTTATCTGTTGTTTTGGAGTGATATTGAGGAAGATGCGGAAGGCTGGACAAATAAATCTATGGCAAAATATTACGGGAGAGATAGTATTCGTGGAATAGAAAGATAATGTGAATATTGCAGTTTGAAATAAATTAACATGAGGAGAAAAGATAAATGAGATGCAGTTTTTGTGGGGCAGAGATCAAAGAAGGAAGTAACGCCTGTGAATATTGTGGCTCTGCAGTAGAGAGAAAAACATTCGCTGCTCATGATAACAAAAAGCCAGCGAAATCTATTATAGGCATGATCTGCAAAGGAATTATCATTCTGGCATGTGTCTGGGGAGCCGTAGTTGTTATTTCTCTTATCGTCGTACTGAACAGTGATGTGTTTAAGGAGAATTACGATCATTATGCAAGTACAAGTACTGCTTATGAGATACCGCGGAATGAAAACGATCTGACCGGTCAGATCGTCAGTTGTGATAAAAAGGGTGTTGCCGTGATAGAATACCAAGGTCATACATATGAGGATGTTGCAATCCTGGATAAATCCTTGATCAAATGGGTCAATGATACAGACCGGGATCTTGATGGGGTCGAGATCCGCTTTGCAACAGACGAGAAAGGCGATATCAGTGAACTGGGGCTTCTTTCACCGGAATTTTTTGTTATGGCAAGGGAAGAAGGGCGCTATCTTGCTGTCAGAGACGGCCATGTGATCTCTTTTACATCGGAAACGCCGTTAGAGGAAGAACATTATTATGGCGGTTATTTTTCTTATCCTAATCTGCGGCTGTATTCCGTGGAAGAGAAAATGCCCTGGTCAATATCATACATGGATCCGAAATGTGAGGATAAGGAGAGCGAAGCCTGTAAGGAATATTATACGGGTGAGGAGATTACCGTATACAAGATTTTTGTGGATGGGGCAGGGTATTATTGCAGTAAAGAAACCTATGATTCTGTTGAAATCGACGATCTGCTAAACGGATATGAGATCTATCCGAATCAGGAACCAGCGTTTATTGTCGGAAATGCAGCGGTATCGGATTAAGCGGATGCAGGACACAGAATCTTCACAATTTGATACGAATAGAGACACATTTTTCCAGTATATTAGTACTAGCTGTCCGGGAGGGAGGAATCTATTTTGATACAGGTAGAGAATTTAGTCAAACGATATGGAGGCCACACAGCGGTGGATGATATGTCGTTTGTCGTGGAAGCGGGAAAAATATATGGTTTCCTGGGACCCAACGGAGCGGGAAAATCCACGACCATGAATGTGATGACAGGGTATATTGCGGCTGACGGGGGTCGTGTCCTGATCAATGGACACGATATTTTGACGGAGCCTATTGCGGCAAAGGCATGTATCGGCTATCTGCCGGAGGTGCCGCCTCTTTATACGGATATGACGGTGTGGGAATTTCTGCTGTTTGCGGCGGAACTGAAAAAGGTGGCGAAGAGCGAGCGCAAAGCCCGGGTGGAAGGGCTGTTACAGCGGCTTGGACTGGAAGAGGTGAGAGGGCGGATGATCCGGAATCTCTCCAAGGGTTATAAACAGAGGGTCGGGCTTGCCCAGGCTCTTGTGGGAGATCCGAAAGTTTTGATCCTGGATGAGCCCATGGTGGGTTTAGATCCCAAGCAGATCATAGAGATGCGCGATCTGATCAGGGAACTTGCCGGGGAACATACGGTGATCTTAAGTTCCCATATTCTCTCGGAGATCAGTGCCGTGTGCGACCATATTATGATCATTTCGCATGGAAAGCTGGTGGCGAGCGGTTCGCCGGAGGAACTGCAGGAGCGGATGCGGGGTACATCAGAGCAGATCGTGACGGTTCTCGGCGAACGGGAGCAGGCGGAAAAGATTTTGAAGAAGCTGGATGCGGTGGAGCAATTTACCTTCGAGGACGGGGAAGAAGAGGGCAGTATTTTGATCCGTCTGGCAGTGAAGGAGAATGCGGATATCCGCAAGGAGTTGTCTGTGGCGCTTTCGGGGGCGGGTATGCCCATTCTGTCTATGAGCCGGTCTGAAAAAACGCTGGAGGATATTTTCCTGGAACTGACGGAAACCGGGGCGAACGGTGAAGAGCCAGAAGTGAATGCTGTCGAGGCGGAGACTGAGGAAGCAGAGGAGGTGCAGGCAGATGGCAGCGATTTATAAAAGAGAGGTGCGTTCTTACTTCTGCTCCTTTACAGGATGGCTCTTTGTGGCGGTCAATCTCTTTGTCATGGGGCTCTATTTTCAGGTTTTTAATATGCTCATTGGATATCCGACTATATCCTATGTGCTGCAGAGCGTCGTATTTACTTTTATTGTGACGGTGCCGATCCTGACCATGCGATCCCTCTCGGAGGAGCGAAAGAACAAAACGGACCAGATGATTCTGACGGCGCCGGTTTCGGTGGGAAAGATCGTCCTTGGAAAATATCTTGCGCTTGTGACGGTGCTCCTTATTCCTACGGCATTTATGGGAGTGCTTCCGCTGTTTCTCATGCAGGCGGGAGAGTTCCGGATCGGTGTTTCCTATTCGTCCCTTCTGGGCTTTTTCCTGTACGGCTGTCTGGCGCTGGCGGTGGGGCTTTTTCTCTCATCCCTGACAGAGAGTGTGGTGATCGCGGCGGTGCTTTCTTTTGGCGTCCTGTTTCTGGGCTATATCATGCCGGGGATAGCGAGTCTGCTCACCTCCACAGGAACCTCCACGTTCACGACGATACTTGCGCGTATTCTGAATTGTTTTGATATGGTTGGGCGGTTTGATACACTTTCTGCAGGCTATTTTGAGCTGGAGGCTGTGGTCTATTATCTGTCGGCTGTCGCTCTGGCACTCTTTTGTACGGTGCAGTCGATCCAGAAGCGCCGTTACAGCGTTTCCGGCGGCGGCCTTAAATTGGGTGCGTACAGTGTATCCGGGATCGTGACGGCAATCGCTTTGGCAGTTATCGTGAATCTGGGCTTGAATTATGTGCCAGAACAGTATTCCTCCTTCGACCTGACGGAAAATAAGCTCTATACCCTTTTGGATGAGACTGTGGAATTCCTGGATGGCATGACCGAGAATGTGACGATATACGTGCTGGCGGACGAAGAGGGCGGGGACGCGGATCTGGGCAAGACTCTGGAACAGATAAAAGACAGAAATTCCCATGTAAACGTGCAGTATGTGAGTCCGTCTAAGAACCCGAACTTTTATCAGAATTTTACGACCGGACAGCCTTCAGACAACAGCTTGATCGTGGCAGGCGAAAAGCGCAGCCGGGTGGTGGATTACGAGGATATTTACGTCTATGAGATGAACTATTCTACTTACAGCTATGAGGTCACGGGCTATGACGCAGAGGGGCAGATCGTGTCGGCCTTAGCTTATGTCACTACCGATGATATGCCGGTGTTTTATGCAATTGGTGGGCACGGGGAGCTGGAGCTTGAGGAGACTTTTATCAAGGCAATGGAGAAGGAAAATGTATCCTGTGAGACGCTCATGCTCTACACGGTGGATGCGATTCCCGAAGATGCGCAGGGAGTGCTGTTAGACGCCCCTACCAGTGACTATTCTCAAGAGGATGCGCAGAAGGTGATCGACTATCTGGAAAAGGGCGGCAATGCCTTGATCGTTGTGACCATGACCGAGGAGGAGATGACGAACTTCGACACCATTTTGGATTTTTACGGGGTCTCGGAGGTGGAAGGGACCATTGTGGAGTTGGATCGGAATTACTATTACCAGAATCCTTACTATCTGGTTCCCGAGATTGCATCCGCCAAGGTGACGGAGCCTGTGGCGAAAGCGTTGGTCTTTGCGCCTTTTTCCAAGGGTCTTGCTTACGATGAGGAAGCTTCAGACGAGATCTATTACACACCCCTTCTGACAACAAGCGGCGAGGCGTTCAGCAAGGTAAATATTATGGATAGCAGTAACTACAACAAGACGGCGGAGGATATTGACGGTCCCTTTGCAGTCAGCCTGGAAGTAGAAAAAGCCACAGGAGATGCAGATATTTCCCATGCCTTTCTGGTGGGTGGAGAGAGCCTTTTCACAGAGCTTGTGGATGATAAGGCATCAGGTAATAATGTGAAGCTCTTTGGCAGTATGATCAGTGAACTGGCGGATCATGAAACGCCTGTGGCGGTGCCGGTCAAGAGTCTTGCGATGACAAATCTTGTATTTAAGGCGCAGACAGCCTATATCACGGCGATACTCTGTGTGATCGTGATTCCACTTGTGACACTTGTTACAGGGCTTGTGATCTGGCTGAGGAGAAGACGGCGCTAAAAGCCGTCTTTTCTTTTCTCGCCATAGCATTATTGACTTCCTTGGGACTTTGTGCCACAATAAATATCGAATAAGGGGCAGTTTGTCTGCCAAGATTGTGAAAATATTAACAATCGGAAGAAAGGCGTGGATATTTAAGATGAGAGGAATCGATACGCAGGTCCGCAAGAACAGAAGACGTATTTTTAAAGAAGTGGCGAATCTGGCTTATAACTCAGAGAATCTGAAGGATGACATCGAGGCGCTGCCTTACAAGATCGTAAATTACGATGAATCGGATTACGGAAATATATACAGGGATCGGGCAATCGTGAGAGAGAGGATCCGTCTGGCCATGGGACTTTCCCTGCGGCCGGAAAATGTGCCGGTGCATCTGACACAGGGACTGGAGGAGAGTAATATCTCGGAAAAATATTACGAGCCGCCGCTGATGCAGGTTATTCCCTCGGCGTGCAACGCCTGTGCGGAGAACCGCTATTATGTGACGGATCGCTGTATGGGCTGTGTGGCGCATCCTTGTAGGGAAGTTTGTCCCAGAGGGGCAATCTCCATGGTAAACGGCCGGTCGGTGATCGATCCGGAAAAATGTATTAAGTGCGGTAAATGTAAGGCAGTCTGTCCTTACGATGCCATTGCCCATCAGGTGAGACCTTGTGCGGGCGCCTGCGGGGTGAATGCTATCAAAAATGACGAGAAGGGACGTGCGGTGATCGACAACGATCTGTGTGTCTCCTGCGGGCAGTGTATGGTAAACTGTCCCTTCGGTGCGATCGCGGATAAGTCGCAGATTTTTCAGCTGATCCGTGCCCTGCAGGCAGGAGGTAAGATCATCGCCCAGGTGGCGCCTGCTTTTACGGGACAGTTTGGGCCCGATGTGACGCCGGATATGTTAAAGACGGCACTCAAAGAGCTGGGCTTTTATGATGTGTATGAGACAGCTGTGGGCGCGGATATGGGCGCTATAGCGGAAGCGGAGCACTACGCGAAAGAGGTTTCCACGGGAAAGCAGCCTTTTAGCCTGACTTCCTGCTGTCCTTCCTGGTCGGTGCTTGCAAAGAAATTTTTCCCGGAGACGATCGATAAGATATCAAACGCGCTGACGCCTATGGTGGCTACGGCGAGAGTCATTAAGCAGGAGCATCCTGATGCGAGGGTAGTCTTTATTGGTCCCTGTGCGTCCAAGAAGCTGGAGGCCTCCAGGCGGACGATCCGTTCGGATGTGGACTTTGTTATCACCTTTGAAGAATTGACAGGTATTTTTGAGGCGAAGGGAATCCTTTTAAAGGAGATCCAGGCCATGGATGAGATGCAGGGAGCCACCGGTGCAGGACGCGGCTACGGTGTGGCAGGCGGCGTGGCCAGCGCGATCGAGGAGTGTGTGAGAGAGTATTATCCCGACGTGGAGGTGCACATCGAGCATGCGGAGAGCCTTTCAGAGTGTAAGAAGATACTGATGCTTGCCAAGGCCGGTAAGAAGAACGGCTGTCTGATCGAGGGCATGGCCTGTCCCGGCGGCTGTGTGGCGGGTGCAGGCACGAATATCGCACCGCCTGCTGCGGCGAAAGCGCTTGCATCCTTTAAGAATGCCGCATCGGAGAAGATACCCGATCCGAGCGTGCATCAGAAAATTGTGGAATAAATCGAGCAAGCTCGATTGCGAGATCCGCTTCGCGGAATCGGGGTCTGGCAGAAATAAAAGAACAGAGGTATCGATGATTATGGAAAAGATAAGAACCAGGTATGCGCCCAGTCCTACCGGACGGATGCATGTGGGAAATTTAAGAACGGCGCTTTATGCCTATCTGATCACCAAGCACGAGGGCGGGGATTTTATTCTGCGGATCGAGGATACGGATCAGGAGCGTTATGTGGAGGGGGCGGTGGATATCATCTATCGCACTCTGGAGAATACGGGACTTGTCCATGACGAAGGCCCGGATAAGGATGGCGGCGTGGGTCCTTATGTACAGAGCGAACGCCAGAAACAGGGGATTTATTTACAGTATGCGAAACAGCTGATCGAGAGGGGTGAAGCTTATTATTGCTTTTGCGATAAGGAGAGGCTGGCTTCTCTGACGCAAACGGTGGCGGGCAAGGAGATCAATGTCTACGACAAGCA
>CAZOIF010000079.1:0-12572 GCA_964579975.1 uncultured Eubacterium sp.
ACCGGAATACAGTAGCGGTTGTCACGCATGGTCACTACGGCGTCCTGCAGATAGGTGCGCAGAGAGCCGTTAATCATGGAGTTTAGCTGAGAATGGATTCTGTCGTTGGTGATCGCCATGCTGCGGCGGATATGCTTTAAGGTGGAGCTTGCGTCATCAGCGATCTCCTCCTCGGAGAGAATACAGCGGTTGATCTCGCCTGCAAGCTGTGTGAGCGGTTCCAGACTGTTGAAATAAGTATCCAGTGAATCTCCGGGGACATCATCGCGCTCTCTGCGGCCATAGGTTTTAACCCGGTTTACATTGTCGAGAAAAGAGGCAATGCGTAAAAGCTCCGCTATGGATAAAACGCTGCCGATCTCTAGAGATTTCAGACTCATGCCCAGATCTCTGTTACTGCCAAAGGAAGTAGAGCCTTTGGCAAAAAGACGCCCCAGAGCGTCCGCCGTCTGTGTCTGTGCCGCGCGGATGTCGTCTAAGTCCGTCATGGGAAGCAGTGCCGCCGCCAGCTTCCGGCCCGGTTCGGAGGTCGCCTTCTGTGTCAGTTGGTCGATGATCTTATGATATTCTAAAACTCGCAGTACTTTGTTGTTCATAATTTTAAGATGTCCTTATGCGATTTTGTTTAAGAGCATTTTATCATAAATGCGGGGGAATTACTATGAGGGCATTGAAAACTTGTAAAGAAGGATGGAAAGAACTATAATATACATATTATGTTATTTAAGAGAAAAACTAACTTTCGATTCTGAGAACAGGAGATATTCATGTCCGAACAGGAAAAAGAACAGAATCCCATAGCGGAGGAACCCGTCAAGGAGCAGGCCCAGTACACACCCTCTGTGCAGGCAGAGTTCATGCGGGAAAAAATAAAGCAAAAGCCTGTCAATAAGAAGAAGCTTCTTCGGAGAACAGGGATCACTGCGGTGATGGCGGTGGTGTTTGGCTTTGTAGCATGTTTTACATTTCTGGTGCTTGAGCCGGTGATCAGTAACCGCCTCTACCCGGAGGAAGAACCCAAAGAAGTTGCCTTTCCGGAGGAGACGCCGACAGAGGAAATGAAGCCGGAGGATATGCTGGTCAATGAGGAGGATATGGAACCGGCAGAAGCCGTGGAGGTGGAGCTGGTAGATGAGCAGATAGAGGAGATCCTCTCTCAAGTGGAATTTGAATTTAATCTGGAAGATTATCAGGCTCTCCATGATGAACTGCGGAAGCTGGCTGAAAATGTGAGCCGTGCGGTAGTTACGGTGGCGGGTGTTACTTCGGATGTGGACTGGTTTAACAATATTTATGAAAATGTGGCTTCGGCCTCAGGCGTGATTGTGGCCAATAACGAGAAGGCTCTGCTGATTTTAGTCAGCGCCGCTAATCTGAAAGGCGCGGACAGTATTGAGGTGACCTTCTGTGATCAGACGCAGGTAGAGGCGGAGCTTGTACAAAAGGATGAAAATACGGGTCTTGCAATTTTATCAGTGCCTCTCCGGAATATTTCGGAGGAGACCATGGATGTGATTGATATCGCCGAGCTTGGCAGTTCCAATACCTCGAATCTGCTGGGATCGCCGGTGATCGCGCTGGGCAGTCCGCTGGGAACCAGCGGATCGATCAGCTACGGAGTGGTGACTTCCACAGGAACTATCATAGACCTGCCGGACGCCGCCTATAAAAAAATTACCACGGATATCTACGGAAGCCGCAACGCCACCGGTATTCTTATCAATTTAAAGGGGCTGGTGATTGGCATTATAGATAATGTCAATACCAGCAATGACATGGGCAACCTGCTTACGGCTTACGGAATCACCGAATTGAAGCGCACCATTGAGCAGATGTCCAACGATAAAGAGCGGGCGTATCTGGGTGTGCATGGAGCGGATGTGCCCAGAGAGGCGATAGAAGATACCCAGATCAATACGCCTCCCGGCGCATACATTCGATCGATTGAGATCGATTCTCCTGCCATGGAGGCAGGCATTCAGGGCGGCGATGTGGTGATTCGGATAAACGAAACGGACATTACGACTTACAATGAGTTATTGAGCATTATACAGTCGTCGAAACCCGAGGATGTATTGACATTTACGCTGATGCGGCAGGGGCATGAGATGAGTGTGGATGTGACGCTGGGAAGCTGGTAAATCTGATGAGATTGGGTGAAAAGCGTGTTAGCGCGGATTTGTGAGTAAAAAAGGAGGGAAAGATGAAATATATCAAAGACTACAAGGAAGGCGACAGATTATCGGATATTTACCTGTGCAAGCACAAACAGTCGGCGGTGACAAAAAACGGCAAGCCCTATGACAATGTGATCTTACAGGATAAGACAGGCACCGTAGATGCCAAGATCTGGGATCCCAATAATGCGGGGATAGAGGATTTTGACAGCATGGATTACATAGAAGTATACGGCGATGTGACCAGCTTTCAGGGCGCATTGCAGGTCAATGTAAAGCGCGTGCGCAAATGCAGAGAGGGCGAGTATACTCCAGCGGATTATCTTCCTGTCAGCAAATTCGGGATTCCGGAGATGACAGAGGAGCTTCTGAAATTCATCGGCAGTATTAAGAATCCCTATCTGCACGGTGTGCTGGAGGCTTTCTTCGTGAAAGATCCGGACTTTCTTAAAGTGTTTCAGCAGTCCTCAGCGGCGAAAACCGTACATCATGGATTTGTAGGCGGTTTATTGCAGCATACTTTGGCAGTGACAAGGCTGTGTGATTACTACTGTACCCAGTATCCGATTCTGAACAGAGATCTGCTGCTCACAGCAGCGATCTGCCACGATATTGGTAAAACAAAGGAGCTTTCCCTCTTCCCGCTGAATGATTATACGGAGGACGGGCAGTTTCTCGGACATATCATGATTGGCACTGAAATGGTGGGAGAAAAGATCCGGCAGATTGACGGCTTCCCGGTACTACTTGCCAACGAGCTGAAGCACTGTATTCTCTCGCATCACGGCGAATTGGAATTTGGTTCTCCGAAAAAACCGGCCATTGTGGAGGCGGTAGCGCTTTCCTATGCGGATAATACGGACGCCAAGATGGAGACCTTTACGGAAATTATGGAAAACAGTACAGAGAAGGGGTGGCTTGGTTATAACAGACTGTTTGAGTCTAATTTGCGGGGAACGAAAGTGGAAGAATAACAAGGATATAATGATGGAGCGGGCAGTATATGGAATACAAAAAGAATGATATTGTCTCGGTTACGATAGAAGATATCGGAAACGACGGCGAGGGCATCGGTAAGGCGGCAGGTTACACGTTGTTTGTGAAAGATGCTGTCATCGGGGATGTGGTGGAAGCCAGAATTACCAAATGCAAAAAGAATTACGGCTATGCAAGAGTAGAGAAGGTGGTAACGCCTTCTCCTTTTCGCGTGAAGCCGAAATGCCCCTTTCATAGACAATGCGGGGGCTGTCAGATTCAGGCCATGAGCTATGAGAGACAGCTTGTCTATAAACAGGATAAGATTCGTAACGACCTGCTGCGGATCGGTGGTTTTACTGCAGAACAGATCGACGCGGTCATGGAACCGATCGTGGGCATGGAGGAGCCCTGGCATTACCGCAATAAAGCACAGTTTCCCGTAGGTTATGACAAAGAAGGGAATCTGATCACCGGTTTCTATGCCGGCAGAACACATGATATCATAGCCAATACCGACTGCGTGTTGGGAGCGCCGGAAAACAAGCCTATTTTAGAAGCTGTGCTGTCCTATATGCGGGAGAATCAGGTGAGCGCCTATCGTGAAAACACAGGCGAGGGGCTGGTGCGCCATGTGCTGATCCGGACAGGATTTTGCTCCGGGGAGATCATGGTGTGCCTGGTGATCAACGGGAAAAAACTGCCGATGGAAGAGCGGCTGGTGGAACGGTTGACGAGGCTGCACTTTGAGGGGGAAGATTCTGCAGATGGAGCAGTGTCAGATAAAAAGATTGTCAGCATTTCTGTCAGCATCAATATAGAAAAAACGAATGTCATTATGGGAAAAGAGATTCGTGTTCTTTGGGGGAATGATCGTATTCAGGACACCCTCTGCGGTCTTACCTTTTCCATTTCTCCCTTATCTTTTTATCAGGTAAATCCTTGCCAGACAGAAAAGCTTTACGGGCTGGCGCTGGAATACGCGGCGCTGACCGGAGACGAGACGGTATGGGATCTCTACTGCGGGATCGGAACGATTTCCCTCTGTATGGCGAAGCGGGCAAAAAGGGTGTACGGGGTGGAGGTTGTACCCCAGGCCATAGAGGATGCCAGAGAGAATGCGCGTAGAAATCAAATTACAAATGTAGAGTTTTATGTGGGTAAGGCGGAGGAGGTATTGCCGGCTTTCTATGAGGAGGAATCTTTGGTTTCCGGGGAGGGCACGGATACAGAGAGCAGATCGGAACAGCGGCACCCGGACGTGATCGTGGTAGATCCGCCCCGTAAGGGCTGTGATGAGAGATGTCTGGAGACGATGCTTGCGATGCGGCCGGAACGGATCGTTTATGTGAGCTGTGATCCTGCAACACTTGCCAGAGATTTGAAGATACTGTGTGAGGGCGGGTATGAGTTAAAGAAAGTGCGAGGGGTGGATCAGTTTGGGCATACGGGGCATGTGGAGACAGTTGTTTTGCTTTCCAAGGGAGAAATCGACTCAAAGAAGGTACGGGTAGAGTTCTCGCTGGAGGATATGGATATGTCCGGTTTCCGGAAAGGTGCGACTTATCAGGAGATAAAGGAATATGTGAAAGAGCAGACCGGATTGTCGGTATCTTCTCTCTATATTTCACAGATTAAGAGAAAATGTGGGTTGGAAGTAGGGCAGAATTATAATTTAGCAAAGAAGGAAAATACGAAAGTGACGCAATGCCCGTCGGAGAAGGAGATAGCTATTAGGGAGGCACTTAAGTATTTTGGGATGATTTAAAAGCTGTGAATGAAAAAAATAATCTCAGGTACAGTTACAATTCTGTATATTTATAAAAAAATACTAGGATAGGGATTTTATTATGAGAAAGTTAAAATGGAATATACCAAATATTAAGGGGGCACTGAAATCAAACGAGGTAAAAAAGTACATTGATATATATGAATTATGCCCTTGCGGGAGTGGGAAAAAATATAAATTTTGTTGTTATGGTGTTGAAGATAAATCATTTCATAATCCAAATGAATTGTATCAGTATATCGTAAATCATCAAGAAAATAAGTTGTTTTGTCTGTATAGCAATGGAGATTGTCATAAAGAGATAATAAAGGCGCATTCGATTCAAAATAATAAAATATTATCGAAACTAGCATCAGATGGTCATGTATATATTGCTGATTTTAATCAAAATAAGTTTGGTGGTGTGGATTTAAAAAAGAAGGGAAGGAATGAGGCAACGACAGCAACTTGCTTTTGTAAATACCACGATACTGAGTTGTTTAAAGATATAGAATTGCGGGAATATCATTATGAAGAAAAACAAAATTTTCTTTATGCCTACAGAGCTTTTTCAAAGTATTATTATGATAGGATAGTAGGTTTGGAAGATACAAGAGAAATGTTTAAAGTTTCTCCAAATCTAATGTTATCTATAGGTACAGCAGAGAGAATAAAAGGGCTAGAGAAAAGCGTAGAAGAAAATGAAATATTAAAAGCTACATTTAATGCTGCATTATAAAATGAGAAATTTGATGAAATACAAATAATCACGATTACATTGGATTATGAGGTTGGATTTGCCACGGCATATATGAGTCCACTTTCGTATGATTTAGTAGGTAATCAGATATCAGATGTATGGTCATTGTCAGAAAGGATGAAGAATATATATGTTAGCATTTTTCCTGAAAATGGGAAAACATATATTTTGATAAGTTGGTTAAAAGAAGATTCCGGACTTATGTTTGAGGAATTCAAAAAGCAGTTTAAAGAAGTAGAGAATAATGAAGAAATCTTATTACGGACACTTAATAATATGGTTACATGCCACTCGGACAATGTAGTTTTCAGTAAAAAATTGCTTGACAAATGGGGAGAAGATGTAATAAAAGAATTCTTGAGCCAATATATCTCATCATTTTTAGCAATAAATGGAGAAAATATTGGATTGAAAATAGAAGAAAACATTTCTAAATTTAAATGTAAGTTTAATTTGTTTGAGCGTATATAATGTATCTGGAGGAAAAATCTCCAGTCTTTTGAGTATAAGCTATAATGAGTATTTTGCTTCCTATTGGAATAGTTCACATTTATATGGTACAATAACGTTATATTACTGACATTTATACGCAGAGAATAATTAAATTGATTTTTGGACTGCATACTTTATAAAAAGGCGATTGTAAAGAATTTAGATGAAAGGAAGTGCTGTGTATGGGCAGACCGGAAGATTCAAGAGTCAAGATTCCGGCACTTGTACATTTTACAAGGCTTGGATATACCTATATGTCTATAAAAGGCAAAGTTCGAGGTGTAGATTATGATCCGGACACAAATATCTTTTATTCTTTATTTCGAAAAGCTATTAACGAAATTAACGGAATTAAACTTACAAAGGAAGAAATAGAGAAGATAATTACAGAGATCAAGATAAAGCTCGCCAATGAAGATCTCGGAATGTCTTTTTTTGAGTTTTTGAGCAAGGGTTATGAGGGCATTAAGTTTATTGATTACACTGAGAATGACAGGAATAGTTATGTGGTTGTGACGGAGCTTCCATATGAAAATGGTGATGACAATTTCAGACCAGATATCACAATACTAATTAATGGGATGCCCCTGTCCTTTGTAGAAGTAAAGAGGCAGAATAACAGAGAAGGAATCCTGGTTGAAAGAGAGCGTATGACCAGAAGATTTTCCAATCCAATTTATAGACGGTATGTGAACATTACGCAATTTACAGTTTTCTCAAATAACAATGAGTATGATGATACCGATATAGAGCCGATTCAAGGAGCGTTTTATGCTTCCGGCAACTATGGGAAAATGTTCTTTAGTAAATTTCGGGAGCAAAGGGAGGACGAGTTGCAGCATCATATAAGGAGCATTGATAGCGATGTTGAAAAATTCATTCTTCACGACACTAATCTTGTCTCTATAAAGGGTACACCTGAATATAATTCCTCAATAAATCCGAAATCTCCTACAAACAGGATAGTTACTTCGCTTTATATGCCGGAGAGAATCAAATTCATTCTGCATTATGGGCTTTGTTATAAGGTTACTACAGATAAGAGTGGGATTCGCCATATAGAAAAGCACATTATGAGATATCCTCAACTATTTGCAACGCTGGCTATGGCGGATAAGCTGACAGCTGGAGTAAAGAAGGGAATTATTTGGCATACACAAGGTAGCGGGAAGACCGCTCTTGCGTTTTCGAATGTGCATTATTTAACTGATTACTTTCAGGGAAAGGGAAAAATAGCAAAGTTTTATTTTATTGTTGACCGCCTTGATCTCGCTACACAAGCAAAGGAAGAATTCGAGGCGCGCGGATTAAAAGTTATTTTGATAGATTCAAAAGAAGAGTTTAAAACTAATATTGCGACCATTGGTGAACAGGATAAAAGTGGGAAGAGAATTGTCACTGTTGTAAATATTCAGAAATTTTCTGCGGAATCTGTAACAAAGCAGGCTGACTATAATGTGAATGTGCAGAGGATTTATTTTCTGGATGAAGCTCATAGAAGCTATAATCCAAATGGATCATTTCTAGCAAACTTGATGGCATCTGACCGGGAAGCTATTATGATTGCTTTAACAGGCACACCACTGATTGGAGATGGGTATAACACAAAAGATATTTTCGGAGAATACATCCACAAATATTATTATAATCAGTCCATTGCAGACGGGTATACTTTGAGGTTGATCCGTGAAGAAATAGAGACATCCTATAAAACGCAAATGCAAGAAACATTGGAACAATTGGAAGTTCAAATGGGATCCTTAAAAAAAGCGGAGGTCTATGCTCACCCTAAATTCGTAGAGCGGATGGTCGAGTATATTGTGCATGACTTTGAAAAAGGTCGAAAAACGCTGGATGATTCTGTCGGCGCAATGATTGTATGTGATTCTGCACCACAGGCAAGACAAGTGGAGGAGCAACTAAAGAGAATTAAAGCTTATAGCTATGCGCTGGTGCTTCATGATGAAGGATCTAAACAAGAGAGAAAAGATATTCAAGAGGATTTCAAAAAGGGCAAGATTGATATTCTTGTTGTGTATAAAATGTTGCTTACAGGGTTTGATGCTCCAAGATTGAAGAAGCAGTATCTGGCAAGAATGATAAAGGCACATAATTTGCTTCAGACATTGACGAGGGTAAATAGACCGTATAAGGATTATCACTATGGATATATTGTAGATTTTGCCAATATCAAGGAAGAATTCGATAAGACCAATCAGGCATATTTTGAAGAACTGCAGGCAGAATTAGGTGATGAAGTTCAGAATTACAGCGATATTTTTAAAAGCAAGGAAGATATAGAGCAGGATCTTAAGAATGTAAAAAATCAACTGTTCTTGTATGATACGGATAATGTAGTTTCCTTTATAAATCAGATTAACGGCATTGATGATAAAAGACAACTGCTTGATCTGAAGAAAGCGCTGGAAGATTATAAGATTTTGAACAATCTTATTCGGATGTTTGGATATGATGAATTGACTCAGAACTTCGATATCCAGAAAGCAATTCAGCTTCTAAATGAGGTTAATAATCGAATCAGCATCATTAACTTCAAACAAAATGTGCAGGATTCCGAGGATATGTCTGTAGTCTTGAATATGGCATTTGATCAAATTGATTTCCGATTCCGTAAGATTGGAGAGGAAGAACTTGTAATCGCTGATGCATTCAGGAGTTCGTTGGAAAAGACAAGGCGAGAAATTGTGGAACAATGCTTGGATTCGCAGGATCCAGAATACATATCTCTGCTTGATGAATTAAAACGCATCTTCAAGAAGAAAAATATTGAAGAGCTTACAGCAGATGAAATGAAGAAAATGGCGGAAGAACTGGATATTTTGAGGAAGAAGGCAGAGCAGCATAATCACGCAGATCAAATGCTGGCAGCGAAGTATGGTGGTGATATCAAGTTTATGCGGACACATAAACGGATCATGGAAACTCCGCCTCTGATAGCAGATGCCATGACAGTACACAAAATTCTGATGTTTGTTAAGACGAAGGCAGATGATCAGATTGCGCATAATGAGAGCGTATTGGATAATGAAGCATTCTTCATGAGATCACTACAGCCGTTTATAATAACGGCCTGTCAGCAGGAAGGAACAAAGATAAGCATGACACAGATTAAGTTTATTGACATCTGCTTGTCACAAGAATACTTTGCAGAAAGGAATTGGATATCCTAAATGAATTCAGAACAAATAATGTCAAAAACCAAGATTATGATTGATGATTTGAAAACCGTTTGTGCTAATTTTGGACTTGGAAATGCTAGTAGCGAGTATAAGATCATCACAGAGGTTTTTTTGTATAAATTTCTTAATGATAAATTCCTGTATGAAGTACGTGTATCTGATGATCAGTACAGGGATAGTAAGAACATTGAAGAAGACTTGAATAAATTATCAGAGGATGATTATGATTTCTTGTTGGCATCATTGTCTCCGAACACAGCGCAGCTTAAGAGAGAGCACTTGATTTCATATCTTTTCAATCATAAGAATACTGATAAGTTCAATGATCTTTTTGACAATACATTGGTTGATATCGGTAATTATAACATAGATGTATTCTCTGTAAAGACAGGGTCAGAGGACAAAATTAAACTTTTTGATGCACTATCCGTATATGTTACGGAGCGGAATAAAAGAACTGATTTCTGCAGGGCTATGATTGATAAGATTGTTGATTTTAGCTTTGAGGATGCGTTTGCTCAAAAGTATGATTTCTTCGCTGCTGTCTTCGAGTATCTTATCAAAGATTATAATAAGGATTTCGGTAAGTATGCAGAGTATTATACGCCACATTCCATAGCGAGCATTATTGCAAAGATTATGGTTCCGGACGGGGCAAAGAACGTTACTGCATATGATCCGGCAGCAGGTTCCGGAACGCTGGTACTGGCACTTGCACATGAGATTGGAGAAGATAACTGTTCTATTTACACGCAGGATATTTCCCAGAAATCCAATGAATTTCTGAGGTTGAATCTGGTACTGAACAATCTTGTGCATTCTTTGAGTAATGTTATTCATGGAGATACATTGGTCTCGCCGCAACATCTTAACAGCAAAAAGAATGGTCTGAAGATGTTTGACTATATCGTTAGTAATCCCCCGTTTAATGTGGATTTTAGTGATAATCGAGATACATTGGCAGGAGAAAATTATAAGGAAAGATTTTGGGCTGGAGTACCATCTGTACCAGCTAAAGATAAAGACTCTATGGCTGTTTACTTGATGTTCTTCCAGCATATTCTGTTCTCGATGAAGAAAAATGGAAGAGCGGCGATTGTGGTTCCCACTACCTTTTTGACAAAAAACCAGAAAATAGAAAAGGCTTTGCGTGAAAAAATAGTCGATGAAAATTTGCTTAGAGGAATTATCACTATGCCGTCAAATATCTTTGCGACAACAACTACAAGTGTTTCGATAGTTTTTCTTGAAAATAATTCAGATAGAGAAAATGCTATCCTTATTGATGCTTCAGATATGGGTGAAAAGTATAAGGATGGGAAAAATCAAAGGACTTTTCTAAGACCGTTTGAAATTGAACAAATAATAAATGCATTCAATGATGGAAAAACTATCCAGAATTTCAGCGTAGTTGTTAAACATTTGGATATTTCAGAAAACAAGTATTCTTTAAAGGCAAGGCAGTATTTTAAGCTTGTTATTGAAAGGAAAGAATTAACGCCACAAGAATATGAAAAGAAACTCAGAAATTATCATATAGAATATACTTCTTTGTTCAATCTGGATACAATATGTGTTAATGCTGTTAAGACTATATTTGATTATTGGTTTGTTCAGTATGAGTTTCCGGACAAAAATGGGAATCCATATAGAAGTTCTGGGGGAACTATGACATATTCGGAAAAATTAGATAGAGAAATTCCTCATAACTGGAGGGTTTGTCAGTTGGTTGACATTTGTGACATACTTCTTGGAGGGACGCCTGATACTAGTATAGCGAGTTATTGGAATGGAGACATTCCATGGTTGAACTCTGGAGAAATAGCACAGTTTCCGATTCGTAATTCTGAAAAAAATATTACGAAGTTGGGAATGGACAACTCTGCAACATCATTTGCAAAAAGCGGAGCTGTGCTTCTTTCAATTACTCGATATATAAGAGCGTCTATTCTTGCGATTGATTCTTGCTTTAATCAATCTGTTGTAGCTGTTATTCCAAATAAAGCGTTGCCTACAGTGTTTTTATATCCCTTCATTGAATCGATGATTCCACTGTATATGAGCTTACGGACAGGAGCACAGCAACCACATATTAACAAGGGCACAGTTGAGGAAACATGGATAGCTGTACCACCTAAGGAAGTGATGGATACATATGTAGAATGCACTGGGGATATCTATAAAGATATACTAAGTACAACAAAAGAGGCGGCAGTAAAAATATCTCTATCAGATTTTTCTATGCCTACATTGATGAATGAAATGGATTAAACAGGATGTGAAGCTACTTCACATAAATTGCGACAGTTATTTCTGCATTGGTGTTGAAAATAGAATTATAAAAATGTGTCATCCATTAAGCCAGCTATGAAGATACTTTCGGATAAAGAAAAGATTGTTCACAAGGGTGGTAAACGGTATGGGTGATGAGAAAAAATTATTGAAATTGAAGCGGCCTTTGGAAATGTACCGAGAGCCTCTATTTTGGTGTCAGCTTTTTTTAAAAAATATGGTTTTTCTCAAAATGTCTTGCCTTTCTGGATTGCTGTGATTCTTTTTCAGCACCGCCATATATTCAAACAAGTCGCGTCTTGTCGCATCATCCAGCACAAAGAAATCAGCAATCAGCTGATCAACCATCGGCAGTTCGGTATAGTCAAAATTCTTAATAATCTTTAGGGTGCGGTCAGAAAAGTAGGCTTTCTTTTCCATGCCGACCATAAGACGCTCCCTGTCTGAAGGCAACTTTGGCAGAGTCTCCATATCATCATAAGGATTGTCCTTACAGATTGAGTTGATTGGTATGTCAAGGATATTGGAAATACGCAGCGCCGTGTCAAAACGTATCGCAGCATCACGTTGAATAATAGAATAAAGAGTAGTAGGTGCAATGCCGGTTTTTCTTGCCAGTTCTTTTACAGTCATTCCTTTATTGTCAAGGATATTTTTCAGATTTTTTCCGTATCCCATAATTTTATTTCCCTTCTTCTTTTCATTTATTATAACATCATATAAATAAATACGCAATGAGTAAAATTGAATAGTTCGAAACAAAATTAGTATTGACAAAATATCAAATGCGTAATATCATGAAAATGGAGTACGAAATGCGTATCGCAAGCACTGCCTGTGTCCGTACACAGATGCAAAATCCCCAATTTTGCTCATAGGGGAAATGACCCCTAACCCCTTAATAAATA
>CAZOIF010000080.1:0-12542 GCA_964579975.1 uncultured Eubacterium sp.
CTCAGTTGGATAGAGCAACGGCCTTCTAAGCCGTGGGTCGGGGGTTCGAATCCCTCCTGACACGATTAATAACATGGTGGGTATAGCGCAGTTGGTTAGCGCGTCAGATTGTGGCTCTGAAGGCCGTGGGTTCGAATCCCATTACCCACCTTTTCCTATATTAATGTAGGACGTTGGGCTATCGCCAAGGGGTAAGGCATAGGACTTTGACTCCTACATTCGCTGGTTCAAATCCAGCTAGCCCAGTTGATTGAAACCAGCTACAAGCAATGCAGCAGAAAAAGCAAACAGACATTTGTGCTTGCACAAAAATGTCTGTTTGCTTTTTCTGTTATATGGCGACAGCCATCATGATGAGTCTGCGGAGCAGACGAAGAATGGCATTGCTTGGATTTATTATTTATTAAGTCCTGCATCATTTGTGCTTGCACAAATGGCATTGCTACTCGCACTCCCCATCCTTATCATCCAGCACTACATCCCGCGACACAAGCATATCCTCGGTGAAATAATCCCGGTCAACACTTCCCCGAATGCCATCTACACGCCCATCATCCGTGTACTGCCATCCCGTCCACTTTCGCCAGTGATTTTGCATATCGGGATTCGCCACCCCGTACTGTGCAATCCAGAGCGGATACACTGACAATCTCGCATCAAACGTATTCGATGCATTATTCGCATCGCTGTAAATTGCCACACCGTTTCCTGTCAGTTCCCGCAATTCCTGTAAAAAGGCAAGCGAAATCTCATTGATCCGTTCTCTCGTAAGAGAGCCAAACGACTCAAAATCCATGACCGGACGTCCCTGATATCTTTTTCCACGTATCACATCCGCAAAATGCTTCGCTTCGTTTCTGGCCTCTTCCGCAGTCCTCGCAGTGAGATAATGATAAAACCCGATCTTTAACCTCACCTTTCTGGCCTCTCGGTAATTCCGTTCATAATCCGGATCAATATAAGAATCACCTTCCGTGGCTTTTATATATACAAAACGGATTCCCGCATCCTTTACTTCCCGAAAATTAATATCCCCTTCCCAGTGGCTCACATCGATTCCGTCAATCCTTCTCTCTCTTCTCATATAAATATCCTCATTTCCGCGCTGTTCTTTTCCACGGCTGTTCCACACAGCTCCCGGCTGGCACTGCCCTGCCAGATAACAGCGTATCTATTTGGTTCTATTATATGTAAGAGTTCTTTAAAATTGACCCCTTCAATACCTCTAAAAAACGATCCATCTGCTCATCTGTACCGATCGTGATCCTCAGATGATTGCCGATTCTTTCTTTATTAAAATATCTTACGAAAATGCTCTCATCCTTCAACCCTTCAAAAATAACTTTTGCCGGCACCGTCTGATGGGAAGCAAACAAAAAGTTTGTCTGCGAATCTTTTACTTCAAACCCCATCTGCTCCAGTTCCCTCTTTACACGGTCCCTCGTCTGTATGATCTTTGCAAGGTTCTCTCTGAAATACCCCTCATCTTCCAGAGAGGCTGCTCCCACAAGGATGGATTCTGTATTCATTGTATATGAATTTACGGACTCCTTTACATCTGTCAGCGCCTGTATCAGCGCCTCATTTCCCATTGCATAACCGATACGCAGCCCGGCCATGGAACGGGATTTGGAATAAGTGCGCACCACAAGAAGATTATCATAAGTTCGAATGAGAGGAAGCGCTGTCTCTCCGCCAAAATCCACATAAGCCTCATCGACGATAACCACCACATCCGGATTCGCCTTTATGATCTCCTCCACCTCACAAAGCGGCATGCCGATCGAAGTCGGCGCATTCGGATTTGCAATGACGATTCCACCATTTTCTCTTTTATAGTCCTCCACATTGACCGTAAAATCCTCCCGCAGGGCAGGGCACTCATAGGGAATCCGGTAGACCTCTGCCCACACCGGATAAAAAGAATATGTAATATCCGGGAAGAGCACCGGCTTGTCCGAATTAAAAAAAGTTAAAAAACACATCGACAAAACATCATCTGACCCCACACCCACAAACACTTCTTCCCGGGAAAGGCCATGATACTCCGCCAGTTTTCCGGCCAGAGTGGCCGCTCCCAGTTCCGGATACAGGGAAAAACGGGAAACATCCAGATTCTCATGAGCCCTGAACACTCCCGGAGCCGGAGGGTACGGATTTTCATTTGTATTTAATTTAATAATATCCTTTCCCTGTGGCTGCTCACCCGGCACATACGGTGTAACCTTGCGCACATTCGCTTTCCATCCTGGAGTCCCGTTCATATTTATTTCCTCTTTTCTCTCTAAATTTATTTTGTTTTACCATATGCCTCTGCCAGCTTCTCGAAGGCAGGCAGGGCACGGATGATCATGTCATAATCCACGCAATACGCAATCCTCACATAACCCGGGCAGGAAAAAGAACTTCCGGGTACAACAAGCAGATTCAGCTCTTTCGCTTTCGCTGTAAATGCAGCATCGTCCTCTTCCAACGTTTTCACAAAAAGATAAAACGCTCCATCCGGGCTCGCACACTCATACCCGAATTTCCTCAGATGATCTACTAAAAGCCTGCGGTTTTTGTCATAAATCTCTATATCTACTTTCGCATCCACACACCGGGCGATCACCTTCTGCTGGAGAGATGGGGCATTTACAAAGCCGAGGATCCTCGTCGCCACATTCGCCGCCCCTGAAACCGCCTCAAAGTCAGAGACCTCATTCGGAATCACCAGATATCCGATCCGCTCTCCGGGAAGCGACAACGACTTACTATAAGAATAACCGACGATCGCATTGTTATAATACTTTGTCACATAAGGCACAGTGACATCCCCATAGACAAGTTCCCGGTACGGCTCATCGGAAATAAGATAAATATCCGTGCCAAATTCTTTCTGCTTTTTCTCTAAAATAGCTGCCAGTTCCTTCAGCGTATCCTCCGAATATACGACACCGGTCGGATTATTCGGTGTATTGATAATGACTGCCCTGGTCTTCGAAGTAATTCTCTTCTCAAACTCCGTCATATCGGGCATAAAGGTACTCGTATCCGGAGGAACGACCACTACTTTACCATCCACATTGGCGATGTAATTGCGATATTCCCCAAAAAATGGCGCAAACACAATCACTTCTTCCCCGGGATTTATGAGAGTTTTCAGGATGACATTCAGCCCTCCCGCCGCACCAACAGTCATAATAATATTCTCCACCGAAAAATGGGTATCAAAACGTTTATTTATATTGTCTGCAATCGTCTGCCTTACATCTTCATAACCTGAGTTACTCATGTAACCATGCAGCGTATTTGGTTCTTCTTCCTTTAATATGTCGATGATTGCCTGCTTTACCTCTTCCGGCGGTTCTACACTCGGATTTCCGAGACTGAAATCATATACGTTTTCTGCCCCGTATTTTTCTGCCATTTTCTTTCCTTCTTCAAACATGGCCCTTATCACAGAACTTCCCTTTACCAGTTCCTCCATTTTTTTTGAAATCATATTTTACCTCATTTCTGCGCATGCCTTTTGTATCCATCCAATTTGTCTTTTAAAAAACAAACTACCGGATATTATTGTATCACTGTTTTCACAGAAAGGCAAACGCTATTCAAACGAGATACTCTCATATGCATCAATCGTGCCATATCCCCATTCCCTGCTCGGATACTCTTCACCGCGCCGGTCGGCGCCGCGTATCAAAAGCTCCCTTACAGAATTTCCGCTGATCATATACCCTGCATACTCCTGCATAAAAAGCGCAGTGATGCCGGTTGCAACAGCCGCCGCTACACTTGTTCCTGTCATTCTGCCAAAATTTCCTTTGGGGAGAGGCCCGTAAACATCTACTCCCGGAGCTGTGACATCCGGCTTAATGATACCATTTGGCGTAAACCCTCTGCTCGCCTCAAAATAAAAAGCCTGATTCACTGAATTATATGCGGAAATGGAAATAGCACGCCGGCTATTTCCTGGTTCGCAGATCGTAACATCCGGGTCTGGTCTCGAAAAATAGGTATCACTTAAAAGGAAATCATTGATTGGGAGCCACATATGATATTTCACATCACGCTCTGTCGCATAAACCCGGATTTTCCAAACTCCTGATTTGCTATTTTCAAAACGGAACATAATGACCTGATCCCTTGTCTGCTCCTGTACCTCACCTCCGATCACTTCTAATAATGTATTTTCAACAATAAAAACTTTTCTTTTGCGGACATATGCCGCCGCACGCGTAAGTCCCAGTGTATTTCCGCCCGGCGCTACCACATCAAACTGGAGGCTTCCGGGCGTCCGCCACCAGAGTTCACACACAAATCCCTGTGTCGATTTTTCCACATTGATATCAATCTCCTCATAATCTTTTGTTATATAATAATGATGTCTCGCTGTACCCTCGTTGCCGACACAGGTCACGATACACACTCCCGGAAACATATTATAATAATCGATCATGCTGCAAAGAGGCGTCTCCCCATTGTGATTGCCAAGATTTGTCCCCATACCAAGAAAGATCACCACCTGCTTTCCCAGATTTTTAGCCACCTGCAAAACATATGAGATCCCACACATGATATCATTCTCCTGATAACAGGGAACTCCGCTTGGAACCCGGTAAAATTCACGGTAACTGTTTTTCGCCTCTTTACATTTTACTACAATGAGTTCTGATAACGGCGCTACCCCGGAAAAGTCCTTATCCGGCATATCGTTTCCCGCCGCAATCCCTGCCATGAACGTACCATGTCCATAATCGTCCCTCGTAGGGATCAAAGACAGCGGTTCCTCATCTGCCAGTGCGGCATTGATTTCCTCTCTTGTAAATACTCTTCCGTATTCAAATCCTTCCGGTCCTTCCCCATCCCGGATCGTCTGATCCCAGATCGAATAGATCCTCGTAGTATTATCTGCATTGATAAATACTTCGTGGGCAAAATCAATTCCTGTATCCACCACCCCCACAAGAATATCCTGCCCATACAGATCCAGCGAAGGCTGTCTGCGTATCCTCGCCACCCCGGTCGCTTCCAGTATCTCCTGCGACATCAGCCCGTACACATGAGGTATGGCTCCATACCCAAACCGGGTTATGCTTTCGGTATTTATTTTATCTTCCTGCTTATAAATGATCGCCCTTGAAAAACCAATTTCTGTGATACACAGCGGATCATACTGTTCTTTGATATACTCGGCGCCACGGTAGGTGCTGATGATATAATCCAACACATTCTCTGAATAAATCGCTTCCCTGCACGTCATAACTGTCTCCCTCCTCTCCCCATTATATGCAGGATGCGGTTTGTCCTATTAAAAAAGGTGCGGCTGAAACGCACGCACCTCTTAATCTTGCCTGTGACCAATTTTCAATTCCCCCGCACATCGATCCGCGGGGCACCTTTTCCCTCAATATAATCTTTCGTGATCGTCACTTTCCCGATCATATCATCTTTTGGTATCTCATACATGATATCTAACATCAGATCCTCGATGATCGAGCGCAGCGCTCTCGCACCTGTCTTTTTCTTCACGGCCCGAGCGGCGATCGCCAGTACCGCATCATTCTCAAACTCCAGCTTGACTTCATCCATCGAAAGCAGTTTCTGGTACTGCTTGATGATCGCATTTTTCGGCTCCGTGAGTACCTTTACGAGAAGGCGCTCATCCATCTCTTCCAAGGAGTAGACGATGGGAAGCCGTCCAATGAACTCAGGGATCAGCCCATAAGAACGGATATCTTCTGTCTCCACATGGGAAAAGATATCCCTGTCGGAATCAAAACGGTCTTTTAGATCCGCCCCAAATCCCATACTTCCATGCTTGGTCAGTCTCTTCTTGATAATATTTTCAAGGCCCGGAAACGCTCCGCCGCATATGAACAGGATATGGCTTGTATTGATCGTCGTCATGGGAACCATCGCATTTTTATTCGTAGCTCCCACGGGAACTTCCACATCCGCTCCCTCTAAAAGCTTCAGCAGTGCCTGCTGCACCGATTCCCCACTCACATCACGCTGATTCGCATTCTCTTTCTTCGCCAGTTTGTCAATCTCATCAATATAGACGATTCCACATTCCGCACGTTCCACATCATTATCTGCGTTTGCAAGAAGCTTAGAGATAACACTCTCCACATCATCACCGATATACCCCGCTTCTGTGAGGGCTGTGGCGTCCGTAATAGCCAGAGGCACATGGAGAAGTTTCGCCAGCGTCTTTACCAGATATGTTTTTCCGCTTCCCGTCGGCCCCAGCATGAGCATATTCGATTTCTCGATCTCCACATCGCCAAATACCATATGTGGATCGTTTTCCTTCTGTGCCTTCTCTGCCTCCTTCATGGCGATGACTCTCTTATAATGGTTATAGACCCCCACGGAGATCACTTTCTTTGCCTGCTCCTGTCCCATTACATATTCATCCAGATTCCCTTTGATCACATGCGGCGCAGGCAGCTTGTGGATATCAAGGACAGGCTCGGCTGCTTTTTCTTTTTTCTTTTTCGGCTTCACGGAATGCTTCGTCTGCATTTCCTCAGGCATTCCCATAAAAGGCGCTCCCAGATTGATAAACTCCACCCCCGGTATATTGGTGAGACCCGGAATATTTGACATTCCCTGCATACCGATCTGGTCAAATGTCCTTTGCATACAATCTGAACATATATTAATATTATTCGGAATCGTTATCATCTTTTCTACTTTACTCTCCGGCCGGTGGCAGAGATAGCAGATGTTTTCATAACCATCCTCTTTTTTCTGATTCTCTTCATTCTCAATATCGTCTGTTTTTATGATCTCTTCGCTCAAGGTCATCCTCCATTTCCAGCTTGGCGGTGCTGATTCAAATTCTAAAAGGAACTGCTACCGTGCGATAACAGTTCCTTTATTATACATCATTTCGTTGTAATAGTCAAAGATAGTATCCCGAACTTTACCATGGTACGATCTGATCCCCTCTGTAATAGGAATCATCATCGTATCCGTACGGGTTTTCATTGCTGTCACTGCCCGGAACTCCACTACCTGATCCCTTCGAATTGGTATCAAGTTCATCCAGCGTCTCGGAACTCTTCAAGGTGACTTTCACATCCTGTTCCTTATATTCACCCTCCTGGCTTCTCGCGATCGTAACTGTAATCTCGGTTCCTGCCTTTGTATTATTTACTTTATTCTGAACCTGCTCGATCGTGGAGACCTTCGTTCCGTTTATCTTGGTAATGACATCGCCCTGCTTGATCCCCGCTTTCTTGGCAGCGCCGCTATCAGATACTTCCGATACATACACACCTACAGGGAACCCGTATGCTTCACTAAGCTCTTCGCTGATCGTCCGTCCCGTGATACCAAGATATCCTTTTTCCTCATCCTTGAGGACTTCCCGGTTCATCAGCTCGTTGATGATCGGAATCGCATCGCTCATCGGGATGGCATAGCCGATTCCCTCTACTTTTGTATCGGCATACTTTACCGAATTAATCCCGATCACATTTCCATTTATGTCTAAAAGAGCGCCCCCGCTGTTTCCCGGATTGATCGCTGCATCTGTCTGCAAAAGTACCATCTTATTTAAACCGGAGCTGTCATCCCCTACTTCTACCTCTCTGTCTTTGGCACTGATATAACCGACTGTCACAGACTGTCCGTAGCCCAGGGCATTTCCGATGGCAACCGCCATCTGTCCGACCTTCACATCCTCAGAATGTCCGAGGCTGGCTACCTTTATGCTCTGCTTTGTCTCATCCTCCAGATCACTAAGCTTAACTGAGATCACGGCGAGATCCGCTGTCGAATCTGTCCCCTTCACCGTAGCTTTTGCTGTCGTATCATTGATAAATGTAACCGTTATGCTGTCTGCGCCAGCCACCACATGATTGTTCGTAACGATCAGAAGTTCATTATTGTCCTCTTTTACGATAAATCCAGAACCTGCACCCTCTGTCGGGTAAGTCTGCCCAAAATAGGAAGACACTGTACTCGTCTCCGTGATCGCAACGATCGAAGGCATAACCTTGTCTACGATGCCCGACACATCACCCGGCCCTGCTGCCGCACCGGAGACCGCCTTCAGCCCGGTATCCTGATCCGAGGTATCCACAGTACCGATCGTCTTCTGATTCCCCGATCCATTTCCAATCCCTGTCCCTGAAATTTTGACCAGTGCAAAAAAACATGCTGCGGCAACCACGCCAAACACGACTGCGCCAACGATTGTTTTTTTCATTCCCCCGGTCTGTCTTTCCTTCTTTTCTTTGGAAACCTTCTGCTCTGTCTTTACATTCTGGAAGCGGTACATATTGTCAGAGGACGGCATCGGCTGCGGCCCCTGATCCACCCGCGAACTGTCTTCTTTGTCATGAATGGTATAATCCGGCCGCCACATATCCTGTGACCGATCACCCATATTATTCTGTTCTTCATTGCTGTTATTATTTTCTTCATTCATAAAGAATCATCCTTTCGGTTTGTTTATCGGATTCGATGTATTTTTTCCCCATCTCAAATTGCATTATACATATCAAATGTGTTTAGTTTGTGAATATCTCATTTTTATATTGTGAAAATTAGTAAAATAACTTATAATTAGAAAGAACAAATATTTTCTAAAATATAACTTTTTTTCTATCAATTACCTATGAAAGGATGGAGTTTAAATTGATAAAAGGAAACCAGAAGCTACTAAATGTCATCCGTTTTATCATTGATGTACTTATACTTATATTTTCTTTTGTGGCCGCTTACAAATTACGCTTTGACGAGGAAATCAGCTTCCTGATCCGCTACCGGATCATTGAAGAGCCGCTCGGTCTCTATGGCCCTCTGGAAGAATACATGCAGATGCTCTTCCTGCTGATCCCGTGCTACCTGTTTTCCTATTACTTTTTCCACTTGTATGACCCGAAACGGGTCACGAGCCGCAAGTCGCAAATGTACAATATTTTCAAGGCAAATGTCGTCGGTATCCTGTACTGCACGGCCGGTCTTTATTTTATAAAGAAAAGCGGAAATTATGCCCGCCTTTTTATCATTATATTTGTAGGGATCAATTTTATTCTTGAACTTGTTTTCCGTCTGGTCATCACGACAGTACTTCGCCGTTTCCGTAAGAAAGGACATAATCTCAAACATATTCTCCTCGTCGGATACGGACGCTCGGCAGAGGGGTATATCGACCGGATCTGTTCCCACCCCGAGTGGGGATATGTGATCCATGGCATTTTAGATGACCGCAAACGCAACGGAAAGTCCTACCGGGACGTCCATGTGATCGGGGATATCGATGATCTCGAAAATGTGCTGAACAACAATCCTTATGATGAAATTGCGATCACGCTTGGCATCGACCAGTACGAACGGTTGGAGAGTATCGTGGCGATCACGGAGAAATCCGGCGTACACACAAAATTCATTCCGGATTATAACAATATCATTCCAACGAGACCATATACCGAAGATCTGGACGGGCTTCCCGTCATACATGTGAGAAATGTTCCTCTCACCAACTCGTTTAATAAATTTGTAAAGCGTACGATCGACATTACCGGCTCCATATTCTGCATCCTGTTCTTCTCCATCCCGATGCTTGTCGTGGCAATCATCGTAAAAACGACCTCGGAGGGGCCCCTGATCTTTAAGCAGGAACGCATCGGCCTGAACGGCCGGCCATTTATGATGTACAAATTCCGTTCAATGGAGATCCAGAAGGCCTCAGAAGAAAAGAAAGCCTGGACCACACCGGACGACCCGAGGGTGACGCCAATCGGAAAAATCATCCGCAAAACCAGTCTGGATGAACTTCCGCAGTTTTTCAATGTCCTGAAAGGCGACATGAGCATCGTCGGCCCAAGGCCGGAACGCCCATTCTTTGTAGAAAAGTTTAAAGAGGAAATTCCCCGGTATATGATCAAACATCAGGTTCGCCCGGGGATCACCGGCTGGGCTCAGGTAAACGGATACCGCGGGGATACTTCGATACGCATGCGGATCGACTGCGATCTCTATTACATCGAAAACTGGTCCGTGATGCTGGATATCAAAATTCTTTTGCTGACCGTCGTGACGGGCTTTATCAATAAAAATGCGTATTAATCGGGCAATAGCCTGTTTTTTCCACCTTTTATATAAATTGGTTTCATAAAAACCTGTACTTAATGACACAAAATTATTGACTTTTCCATGAAATTAGTCCATAATGACAATGATACTTTTGTATACACTAATTTATAAGGAGGATTCAGGCTAATGAAGTTAAGAAAAGCCACAGCAGTTATGCTGGCTGGCGCTCTTGTTCTGACAACATTTGCGACAGGCGCTACAAGCGAAGCTGCTAAAAGTACGAAGTTGAAAACGAAAAAAGTTTCGATCTTCGTTAAAGGGAAAAAGAAAATTTCCATCACAGGTAAAAAGGCAAAACACAAATACACGTTTACATCTAAGAAAGCAAAAATTGCCAAAGTATCCAAGAGTGGTGTGATCACCGGAGTGAAAGCCGGAAAAACTACCATCGTGGTAAAAGATACCTGGAAACAAAATGGAAAGAAGAAAACTAAGAAACTCGGAAATGTTGCCGTTACTGTAAAGAACAAATCAGTGACTCCAGTTGTTACACCAGCACCAACCCAGGCAGCAACAGCTGCTCCGTCCCAGACACCGGGCACAACGCAGTCTGCTGCTCCGTCTCAGAACCCGGGTGGAACACAGACAACTGCTCCGTCTCAGACCCCAGGTGGAACTCAGTCCGCTGCTCCATCTCAGACACCGGGCGGAACTCAGTCACAGGCTCCATCTCAGTCTCCGAGCGCATCACAGTCTGCTGCTCCGTCTCAGTCTCCGAATGGTGGAACCCCGACTCCGACTCCGACAGCTCCAGCAGTTAATCTGACTCTCGATAAAGCAAATATCAAAATAACAAAGACTGCTACTGCTACCGTGACAGTTGGTGCCGGCGAAGTTCAGGAAGTAAAATGGACATCGGATAAAACGGATGTTGCTACTGTAGCAAAGGACAGTACGGATCAGAAAAAGGCAACTATTACTGGTGCAGCCGCAGGTACAGCAAAAATCACAGCAGAAGTGAAAGTGAAAGTACAGGGTGTAGACTTTACCGTAACAAAAGAGACAAATGTCACCGTTGCCGAATTCGCTATCAATGCATCCATTAAAGACGCTCCAGAAGAAGTGGAGAGCAAAGAAGCTGCCACTCTGGAACTGGAAATTGATGCAGACGGCGATGAGGACTATACACTCAAAAGCATTGACTGGGACATCACAGAGGGTAATACGGCTACAATCGATGTCGATACCTCTTCCGTAGAAAAATCTAAGAGTGCTGATCTTACAGCTACAGGCATGGGAGAAGTTACTGTCTCTGTAACTGTAACAGCTCAGAAAGGTACGACGACAGCTACCTCTACAGCTACCGCTACTATTAAGACATATTTAAGTGTTGTCGACATTGATATTACGAAGAATATTACAGTAGCAGGCTGGGGAAACAAAGCAAAATATGAAGTACAGGATAATGGCAAAGTTAAGATCACTTGGTCAGCGGATGCAAATAACTATACGTTTGCTAAATTTAATTTTGCCAGCATGGACTTAACCGGATACTGGTGTGTCATTGATGCGGAAGGATGTACTGCAACGGTAGAGATTCATGATGCATCCAAGACCGAGCCAGCATGGAACAATCCTTTGTCATGCATTGCACCTCAGTACGGAAAATCTTTCCCATTTAAGATAGAACTCTCTGAGGCAAATCTGAATGACAAAGAGTTAAAGGATGGCGATGGAGTTTTGCAGCCTGTAGAGCCTGACTACGAACATGTTGCAGGAGTAAGTCTTGCCAAAGGAACACAGAAGGAAGAATTAGTTCTTGTTGTAAAATCAATCAAATTCTATAGGAATGAGAGCGATATTCCGACAAAGTAATATTTATAAACCTTAACACTTTGTAATAAGTAGTTATGAGATAAAAAACAGGCACAGCAATCGCTGTGCCTGTTTTTTATCTGTCTGTCTTTTATATTTAGCTCAGTCCTCTAATTTCTTCTTGATGAACTCATCCCACCGTCCGTCATCGTCGTCGTCTTCGTCCTCCTCATCGTCTGGCCCGCCAAGACTGTCTAATTCCTCATTATCGAGTATCTCGTCAAAGGCATCTGCCAGTGCCTCCAGAACCTCTTCGTCTTCGATCTGGAGCAGTGTGATCTCCGGCTCGCCCTTCTTCTCCTTGAGCTCAATCCCAAAAAAGTATATCTCTTCGATATCATCATCTAACGGAGTGAGTACCGCATAGTCGTCCCCCTCCCACTCGAAAATATATACGACCTCGCACTCCAGATTCGTACCATCTTCTAACTCCAGCGAAACCTGCATTTCTTCTATATCATCAAAATCAAAATCCGCCACTTTCCGTCCTCCTCTTTTTAAATATTTTTAACAGTCATAAGTTACTGAAATCATCATAACACAATCGCTCTTTTCGTTCAAGGCTGAAAACTTATTCCGATGAAGTAAACGAATTGTCAGTTAAAATAAAAAAGACTGGTCCTGAGAAA
>CAZOIF010000081.1:0-11730 GCA_964579975.1 uncultured Eubacterium sp.
ATTGCCGGATTTGTAACAGAGATCAATGCGATTGCAAGCCAGACAAATCTGCTTGCATTAAATGCATCCATAGAAGCTGCAAGAGCTGGAGAAGCCGGCAAAGGATTTGCCGTGGTAGCGGATGAAATTGGTCAACTTTCGGCCAGCAGCTCTGAGTCAAGTGCGAAAATAAGTGATTCGATCGCTCATTCTCAGGCTTCTGTTGCAAAAGGAAAAGAACTTGCCATAAAGACGGACAAAACAATATCGGATAGTGCAGATTATTCTGCGAATAACACACAGATGGTCGATGAAATTGTAAATTTTGTGGAAACACAGAAAAATTCAGCAGATGAAATCTCTACAAGTATTAAAGCAATCAGTGAAATGGTGGAGAATAATGCGGCCAGTGCCGAGGAAAATTCTGTGATTTCGACGGATTTAGGAACGTGTGCCCAGGCTTTAATGGATACGATTGCACAATTTCAGATTAAAAAATAGAGTGATATGAAAACATTATATATATCGGATTTGGATGGCACGCTACTCACAAGCCGCCAGACTACTTCTAAATATACCAATAAGGTGATCAATGACCTGACGGAGCAGGGGATGCTTTTCTCTTATGCAACTGCCAGATCGGGAATAACATCAAAAAAGGTGACCAAAGGACTGATTGCGAACATTCCGTTGATCGTATATAATGGCGCATTTGTTTTGAATAACAGGACGGAAGAAATCATGATCGCTAATTATTTTGACGAAAGTGTGCAGGATGTTTTTACAGAATTATTCCGCAATGAGGTGTATCCTATTGTGTACTCTATGAGAGATGGCGCAGAAAAATTTTCTTTTATTGAAAGGAACTGCACGAGGGGGATGCGTGCGTTTCTTGATAGCAGGAAAGGTGATGTGAGGACGAATCCGGTCACTTCGACGAACGGATTGACGCAGGGCGATTGTTTTTATATTGTCTGCATTGATGAACCGGACAAATTAGAACCATTGTATGAAAGATATAAGGACTGGTATCATTGTGTTTATCAACGGGATTTGTATACAGGGGAGCAATGGCTGGAGATCATGCCACAGGAAGCATCGAAATCAAATGCAGTGCTGCAGCTTAAGAAAAAAATGAACTGTGATAAACTGATCGTATTTGGTGATGGCAAAAATGACATTGATCTGTTTGAGGTAGCTGACGAATGTTATGCTGTGGAAAATGCAGTCGTTGAATTGAAGGAGCGGGCTACAGGAGTGATTGGGAGTAATGACGAAGATGGTGTTGCAAGATGGCTTGAAATGAATTATAGGTAGGCTGGTAAATTGCAGCGGAATGGGAGTGAAAGAAATCATGAAAAATATCACAAAAGCAGAAGTACTTACTTTAAAAGATCAGATTTCCTATCAGGAGGGACAGGTCGTCAGCAAAACGTTGGTGCAAAACAGTGCGGTCAGTGTGACATTGTTTTCTTTTGATAAAAATGAAGAAATCAGCACTCACGAATCGGGTGGTGATGCTTTTGTGACCTGTCTTGATGGTGTGGGAAAGATCACCATTGACGGCGTGGAGAATTTTCTGCATGAGGGTGAGTCCATCGTGATGCCTGCAGGTCATCCCCACGCCGTTTTTGGAGAAGAAAAGTTTAAGATGCTGCTGGTAGTTGTGTTTTAGCCTGACTAATCCAGAATATAGTCTGTGATGCAGTCGTACCAGTGCACATAGGTTTCGCCGTTGATGGTCAGGCGCTCATTTTCCGGGAGCTGCTCAGACCATTTTTTTCCGTAATGATCGATCGCCCAGTCATTGCGGTTAAAGCGGCGCCAAAGGATTGTTCTTCCGTTTTTATCAAGGAATTGTTCGGAAACGATACCGCAGTTATAGGTTTCAATATCCATAACACAAATGGTATCAAAAGATTTGCCCCCAATCGTGACTGTATAGCGGCCAACGATATCCAGTAGAAAATCCTTGTGCGGACTGGTGATCGTCTTTCCGTTTCTTTTTATATCGTCCTTGGGGGAAAGGTTTGTTTCGTTTCCGCAGTTGTCTTCACCAAAACCCCAGTTAAGCATAAAGGCATCGCCATCAAGAAACGTGATATAATTTCTGACGTCGCCATCTGTCCGTAGGGTGGCGAGATAACGGCAGTGGGTGTCGGTCAGTTGGGCGATAAAAGTTCTGTCGATCGTATTTTTCTTGTCAGAATAAGTAGATTCTCTTGCTGTCAGTTCCACCCCTTCGATGCCGTGGACTATCGCTTTTCCGATGACTTTCATATCGTAGATGTGGCTGCACTTTCTCGAGGGGATATCATACATCCCCCAAGACAAAGATTCGCCAAGCCTGGGGATGAGAAACCATCCGACCAGTTCCTCCCATTTTACGGGAAACGGGGGCTTGCTACTTTCTTCAATCTTATATTCAGGTAAAAATTCAGGTAATATTTTCATACAAGGTTCTCCTTTCGATGTATCCGTGCGATATGGATATTTATGTTTGAAATTTTGTCTGGCGGTATGAAGACGACTCTTGACTGTTCCCAGAGGAACATTTAAAGCTTTTGCAATCTCTGCCTGGGGAAGCTCTTTCCAGTAGTATAGATAAAGAATTTGTTTGTCTTTATCGCCAAGAAGATCCAGAGTTTCCCTGACGACAGGCATTTCTGAAATACCATGTCTGCTGTCGGATAATTCTGTTTCTGTTACTTGGTCGATTGGAATTTCTAACTGTCCTGCCTTTCTCCGGAAATAATCATTGCATTTGTTCCCTGCAATACGGATGATCCATGCCTTAAAAGAATCCTTGTTTTTTAACTGTCCGAATTTTTTGTAGGCAGTCAGGTAGACTTCCTGCAAAACATCGTCAGCATCAGCCGTTGAAATCAGACGAAATCGTACATATCGTTCGACATAAATTCGATGCATTTCCAACAGTTTTTCAAAATGCTCCACATCATCACCTTCTTCCATTTCATTATTTGATACTGTTATAAAACCGGTTTCACTTATATAGACGAGATATTATATCAAAAGGTTCATTTTCATGCAATATCTGTCTAAAATACTTGTAATTTTGAGCCATGATTGTTACAATAACAACAGAAAAATTCAACGGGAAATGCGGTGTGGGATTTTACGACGACATCCGTTTTGGCAGTAAGCGGGAAGAAATGATGAGATTTGAAAAAAATGCTGTTATTTTATGACAAAAAATGATATAATGAAAAGTAGACAGGTGGTCATTTGGGAATCATCTTGGAGCGACATCATGGATTCACCTTTATAAAAAGGTTCTGGCACAACAATTTAATATTTGTTGTACTAGTCAGAGAAAGGGGATAAATGTGAGGGATAAGATACTACTGATAGGTCATGATGAACAGATCAAGAAAACGCTGATGGAATCACTGATGGCAGATTATGACTGTATTCCGCTTGCGGACAATGCCGAGGGGGTTTCTTATCTGGAAAGTAGTTCTGACCAGATTGGGCTTATCATTCTGGAGTTTGAAGAAATTTTAAAGGATCAGTTTAAGATTTTGACGGAACTTCAGGATCATTATGCTTATAAGAGCATTCCGATCCTGCCGGTTGTATTGTCGGAGCAGACGGACGAGATTGCGCATCTGTTTGAAATGGGAGCAGATGATATTTTGTTAAAGCCGGTCAATGTGCATATTGCCCGCAAACGCATTCAAAATCTGATGGATATTGGAAAAATAAGAGGTGTACATAATGTAATGGAGGATTTGATCCGGTCCGAGATCAATAAAAACATCGATAGTCTGGGAATCTGTTCCTGTCTCAAATGCAGGAGGGATCTTTTGACATTGACATTAAATAATGTAAAACCTCAATATGTTACGACCGAAAAGGGAAATGCGATTATCAAAGCGGGGCATCTGGCTTCGATGGACGACCGGATCCATCTTTTAGCAGATATTGCCCATTATGCTAAGTTGATCGGAGAGAATCCGAGACATGACTGATCCGGCAGAATAGGATGAATACTGTATATGTCAGCCCGGAGGATGAAATATTCTACTTCTTCCGGGTGATTTTTTGCAAAAAATTTGAAATCTGCATTTACATGTGGTAAGATGATAGGCAGAATGAATAAAAATCGATGAAGAGAGGCGGATGATTACTATGGCAAAGATTCAGATGACGACACCACTTGTGGAGATGGATGGGGACGAAATGACCCGTATTTTATGGCAGATGATAAAGGATGAACTGTTGCTGCCATATATAGATTTAAAGACAGAGTACTACGACCTTGGTCTTGAGTGCAGAAATGAAACGAATGACCAGGTGACGATTGATTCTGCCGAGGCGACGAAAAAATATGGTGTGGCTGTAAAATGTGCGACGATCACACCGAATGCGGCGAGAATGACAGAGTATAAATTAAAGGAGATGTGGAAATCTCCGAATGGTACGATCCGTGCTGCACTGGATGGTACGGTTTTCCGTGCACCGATTTTGATAAAAGGAATTGTTCCATATGTAAAGAACTGGACAAAGCCAATTACGATCGCGCGTCATGCTTATGGTGATGTTTACAAAAATACAGAGATCAAGGTTCCGGGAAAAGGAAAGGCAGAATTGGTGTTTACTGCAGAAGATGGAACAGAAATAAGAGAATGCATACATGAATTTAATGGTGAGGGGATCATTCAGGGAATCCATAATACGAAAGAATCGATTTCCAGTTTTGCAAGAGCATGTTTTGGATATGCTGTTGATACGAAGCAGGATCTGTGGTTCTCGACCAAAGATACGATTTCCAAAAAATACGATCACACATTTAAAGATATTTTTCAGGAAATTTATGATGCAGAATATAAAGAGAAATTTGAAAAACTTGGAATTGAGTATTTTTATACATTGATCGATGATGCAGTAGCCAGAGTGATTCGTTCAGAGGGCGGATTTATCTGGGCATGTAAAAATTATGATGGCGATGTTATGTCCGACATGGTAGCTACTGCTTATGGTGATCTTTCCATGATGACATCGGTGTTAGTATCGCCAAGTGGTGTTTATGAATATGAGGCGGCGCATGGAACGGTGCAGCGCCATTATTATAAGCATCTCAAAGGAGAGGAAACCTCTACCAATTCGATTGCGACTATTTTTGCATGGACAGGTGCCCTTCGCAAAAGAGGGGAACTTGATGGTAACGCTGAACTCATGGCATTTGCGGATAAACTTGAAAGAGCATGCATCAAAACTGTGGAGGATGGCAAAATGACAAAGAGTTTATCTTTGATTTCAACTTGTGAGAATCCGGTGATTTTGAATAGTCTTGATTTTATTAAAGCGATCCGTGAGACGATGGACGCAGAGTAAAGGCTGCAAATAAATACTGGCAATAAATGGCGACAAAATTTCATTGAAAAATTTTGGTGTAGATGGTAAAATAATAATGAAAAAGTGTCGAAGTAGAAGTATATAAAGAAAAATTATAGTTTTAATGTAGAAGTGGTGAGTGAATGCGGGAATATTATATTTACAAGTACTATTTTAATGCGGGACACAGTACCGATGGTGATAGAAAAAACGAGCATTATCATACGTTTCAGCTTGTATTATATGTAGGTATTCACGACATAGATAAACAATATCTGTTTCATGATATGGACCGGAGTGTCAGGGAATATCTGAAGCGATATGAGGGAAAGTATCTGAATGACATGGATAAATTCCGGAATCTGGGGACGAGCATCGAAGAGATTGGTGAGGTGTTTTACGATGACATCCTGAACTGGATGAAAGAGAAGGGATTCCGGCTTTATCAGCTTGAGATTTCTGAAAATCCGCTGTGTGTTTATATGATATCGAACCGGATCATGCTGCATACGAGATCCGAGAAGGAGAGCAGGCAGGGGATCGAGGATATTTTAAACCGGAAGAAAAAACTTTTGAGTATGATGGATCGTAAAAGGAGGAATCTGACATGATGAAAATGCTGAAAAAAATGACTGCGTTATCAGTAGCAGCCGTCATGATGGGGATACTGCTTTTGACGGGAGTTTCATATGCAAAAGAACAGGATGCACTGGATGTTGGTTCCAATGAAGTCCGTGTAGACGGATATTATGATGATTGGAAGGATTTTCCGGACACGGATATTACATACCGTTCGAATAACACGCTCTGTATCCACAAAGGAAATATTTATAGCGATGGGGATTATCTGTATGTCCATGTAAGTATGGATAAGTTATATGAGAGCCAGATGTCGTTCCACACTTTTATATTGAAGGTGAATGATCAGGAGACTGCCATACCGATCCTCGGTGTGGATGATTCCGGGGCGATTGACTGGAATGTGCCGATTTATGGCGGTATGTCGGAGGGGACACATACAAATCTTGCTGTGTTTTTTGGTTATTATACCTCCTGTGACAGTTCTGTGGCGTTTACGGTATATGATAAGGATCATGCGACAGATACAAAAGGAGATGAGATCGAATTTCGTATCAGCATGAAAGACATTACAAAATATTTTGGAATTGATGCAGACAGCATTGATACGATTTCGGTAAGAAATCCGAATATCGGTGCAGAGGCTCTTATATATGCCGGATCCTCTACATCACCGTTAGTGGGCGTGGGCATTGGCTTTGTGGTCGGTGTGTTTGGCGTGGCTCAGTATAGAAAAAGAAGGAAAATAGTACGATGAACTGGTTATCTGTTGTATTTGCAATCGTATGGGTTTACGTGCTTACTGTTTTAAAAAGATGCAAGCTGGATTTCTGGCTGTATCTGGTGGGAAGTGTTGGTATGTTTCTGCTCTGTCTGGTCTGGCTTGAGCCGGTACTGGTCGTTCCACTGCAGAAGGCAGTAGCAGTTGTCTCCGGTATGCTTGGGGAGCTTACCGGAGTTTTTGATTCTTATTTCCAAAAAGGAATGCTGTTCATCCAGAATGGGGGAAACAGCTTATCGTTGTATATTGATTTTGAATGCTCAGGGATTATTGAGACAATGGCTTTTCTGGCATTGCTCTGGTTTTTTCCGGTGTACCGGTTCTATGAGAAGATCGTTGTGAGCTTTGCCGGGATTCTGGCGATTTTTCTGTTCAATGTACTACGGATTTATTTGATCTGCATTCTGATCTATTTTTTTGGAGATGGGATTTATTTTTATGCCCATACGGTATTTGCGCGTATTTTCTTTTATATATGTACGATCATGCTGTATTTCTTTGTGTTTACGAAATCCCATATTATCAGGCAGAAGGTAGGTGCATTCCATTATGAAAGCAATCATTAATTTGCTCAGAAGTTCTATCGTTTTCTGGGTTGCGTGGATCATTATCCCGCTTATGATGGAGATCATCCCAACCATTTTTAACTTTTTTATCCTGCTCAAGCGAAAGATCGTGCAGAGAAAGGAAAACGAGCTTGTTTATCTTCCGGAGATCACGCTTATCATACCGGTATATAATTCGGCGGATACGTTGTATGAATGCATCAAATCGGTGTATGATTCCAACTATGATAATAAGATGATCTATATCATGCTTGTCAATAATATGAGCAAAGATAACAGCTTTGAGGTGTTCTGCCAGTGCCAGAAGGATTTTCCGGAACTTACGATCAACTGGATGAATTCCAAGCAGGGAAAATCAAAGGCGCTTAATCTGGCACTTTTTAATAGCTCCGGCAAGTATATCATGCACATTGACTCTGATGGTGTGCTTCATCCGGATGCCCTGAGAAATATTGTAAAAAAATTTGAGAATCATTCGGATGTGTATTGTGTGACGGGCACGATCATGACAAATCCCGATGTGATCGATCACTCGAAGGGATTCTTGTGGCGGCTTTTTTTGAAAATGGAGTTTTTTGAGTACTGTCAGGCATTTCTGGCAGGGCGGAATTTTCAGTCCGAATTCAATAGCATTTTCACGATGTCGGGGGCTTTTTCTGCGTTTCGCAAATCCTCTATCTTAAAAACCCAGCTTTATAATACGGATACGATCTGTGAAGATACCCATGTCACGTTTCAGATCCGGGATAATCTGCAGGAGAAGGTAGTACTTTGTGATTCAGCGATGTTTTTTGTGGATCCGATCGAGAGCATCAATAAGCTCTATGTGCAAAGACAGCGCTGGCAGCGTGGTGAGATGGAAGTAGTGCACATGTTTATGAAAAAGAAATTGAATCCGGCGAAGGGGTTTCTTTCCGATTTTGTGATCCGTCTCATTATGTTTGACCATACATTTGCCTTTCCCCGTATGATCTGGTATTTTGCCCTGATCTGCCTTGCGTTTATCAATTATCCGATGAAGTTAGTCATACAGTCGGTGGTGATCATTTACCTTTTATATGTGGTTTCTTCTTTACTGTTATATATATCAATTACATTGTTTTTATCGAAATTTAAAGATCTGCAAAAATATTATGCGAAGAAATGGTATATGATCTTTTTCCTGCCGCTGTTTAATTTTATGGTCTTCTGGTTCCGTTTCGCCGGTATCATCAACTCGATCAAAGGCGAGCAGACATGGCGGACGAGAAATTTTTCTGAGGAGTGGCAGGCTGTGAAAAAAACAGTAGGGGATGATTTTATATGGTTCCGGGAGGGACTTGAAAAACTGAGAAATGAAGTCAATATGAAAAGTTAAAAAGGGGAATCGTAAATCAGATGAACAGATTGGCAGGACTTTTTAAAAAACCGGACACCCGTATGAAAGCAGTGGTCGTCATGCTGGCTGTCCTTGCCCTGGCGGGCTTATGGTTTATTGTACAGGAGAATAAAAACAATCGTGAATTTTATCTGCAGACATACCGCCAGATGCAGCAAAGTTATACGGATCAGTTGGGAAACCAGCTGGAACATCTTGTGGCATCCGGGAAGGACGAGACAGAGATCATCGCCTGGTTTTCTGAAAAAGCAGAGGTGTCCGCAAACAGTTGGATGTTCTGGATCCGGGGCGATGAGGTAGTATATGCTAAGGACAGGCAGACAACGGACTCATTGCGCGAGGCAAAGAAAAAAGACGCGTTTCTCGCTGACTTAGACAGTCAGGAGGGAATCGTGACGACAGTGACGGTGCAAACCGGACAGGCGAATATTATCGGAACGATAACGGCAGAATCCTATGCACTTTCCAGAGCAAAGCTGCAGCAGCATGAAATTTACTTGTATCTTTTTTCTGCTATCCTTGTGATGCTTGCCGTGATGGCCGTCATCGGTCTGACAGGAAAACTTAATGTGACAGAAAAGGCACTTTTGGAAACAAAAGGGAAGATGAAAAAACAAAATATAAAACTGGAACGGTCAGGAGAACAAAAGATGATCGGACAGCCGGACAGTCATCCGGAAGCAGAATATGAGGGACATGACTTTTATGATTCGGAACTGATCCAGATGTTTTTGAAAAAATCAGAGGATGAGGCGCTTATGCCGATGCAGATCCTGTTTGCGGACATTGTGATGGAAAGCCGGTATTATTCAAGACAGGAGATATTTGGTGCGTTGGAACATTTAAAGCGCTTTCTCGGAAAGACGCACGTGCTCGGAGAGATGAAAAAGGGAAGTTTTGTCGTCCTTATGTACCGGACAACCTATGAAGAGGCGGTGCGTATCATGGAGCAGTGTGAGGAGAGCCTGAGCCAGTCGGGAGGCGATGCACCGATCCAGATGGAGATTTCCGTGGCAGAAGTCACAGAAGACCGCCGTGCGGCAGACGTTTATGAAGAGAGGGTGAAAGGAGGCGCGGTCCATGAATAGATACCGGCAATACCGGTTCAAGTTTTATCTGAATGCAAGGCATGCTATTTTGATCAATGGAAATCTTGGTGAGATCCACCCCCATACGTGGGAGATCACTCTTCATGTCATAAAGGGGAGAGATGAATTTATCCAGTTTCACGCACTGGAGCAGAAGATTGAGGCATTTATGGATACCTATCAGGACAGCTATCTGAATGAGATAGAGCCCTTTGATGTGCTAAATCCGACACTGGAAAACTGCTGTCATTATTTTAAGGATCGTCTGAGTGAAATCCTTGCTGCTGAGGGGTGGCTGTTTTTATCAATGGAGATGAGTGAGACGCCGGCGAGATCTTATGTGATCAGTATTGCTGATGAGAGTGAGAGTGACAGGGAGCGTTCGATGAACTCACTGGTAGACATGGTTTTGGAGGATATTAAGGGTGAAAAAAATAAGTGATCGTGCAAAAAATAATATGCTTGCCCTGGGTGGTTTCCTGCTTTTAGTCGTATCGGCAGTGGTTGTCGTCCTTGTCTTAAACCGAATGGCATTTGAGCCGTCCGGCAATGACATCTGGAGTCATCTTTATAAAGGAGATGTCGCCTATCACAATATGCAGGAGGGGCGGTGGTATCAGCTCTATTCGGAGTACTGGTACAATGGAACCCAGTTGTTTCGTTATTGGGCCCCGATGTCTTATTATGCGGTGGGTATTCTTGAGTTTTTGTCCGGTGGGGATATTGTGATGGCATACCGTTATTTTGCGGCGTTTTCCATCATAATCGGAGGGATTCCGTGGATCTTGTGGGGAAGAGAGAGTAAGCGTCCGGTTTTTGCGGCGGGGATCGCTCTTCTCTGGTTCTTTCTGCCGGAAAATATCCGTGTGTATTTTTGTGAGGGAAATATGCCGCGTATGATGTCGGCGATCGTGATTCCCTATGTCGTTTATTTTATGTGGCGCTATCTGAGAAGGGACAAGCGGTTTTCCATCATTGGGATCATGCTCTCGATGTCTGTTATGATATTGTCCCACGTCATGATCACGGCCATGCTCGGCGTCGCTGCTTTTGTGTTCCTTGTATTTGATTGTATCAGCAATAAAAATTTCAGGAAGGCCTTTCAGACACTTGCGGCAATGGTGGTCGGCCTTCTTCTTGTGGGAATCTGGCTGATGCCGGCGCTTTCCGGCGGTATTATGAATATGGAATCGTCTGCGAGTATCGATGTGATGGGGATGTGGATGGCGGACTTTTCCACTCTCTTAAATCCGGTGAACCGGATCTCCGGTGTGACGGATACGTTTTATTATGGAATTTCTGTCCTGTTTCTTGCGGTGGCCGGTATTTTTCTGGCGGACCGCAAAAAGTGTGCAGGATATATTTTGTTTGTTTTGATCCTGATCATGAGTACACCGGCATTTATTCCGTTTTTATCGAAAATGCCTCTCAGTACCCTGTTCTGGATGTCGAGGTTTGCCACGATCGCATATGGGTTGTTTTTGTTTTCGCTGATGGAGTGGGAAACGTTGAAGCGCAAATACTGTGTCGTTGCATTTGTGATCCTTGCGATCGACTGTATCCCTTCCCTGAATTTTTCCCGGTATGCCACACCTGCGAGTGAGGTGGCGGTGGAAAATGTGACGGTGTTAAAAGAATATACGAAATACCGGACAGCACTGATGGATCTGAGTTCGTTTGGCTCTTATCCCTCATGGGGGCTCAGTACCGGAGAAGATGCGGTAAAAAGCACGTTTGGATGGGCATGGCAGGGAGCGACGACGTCTTCCAATATCGTCATGCTTAACACGGCGCTCGAATACGAGACATATGATTATCTGTTTGACCGCTGCATTGAAATGGGAAATGATACGGTTCTGGTCAAAAAGGAACTGATCGGAAAGAAGGAGCACACGACAAAGGATGTGTTTGCCGGGGCAGCAAAGAGTGGGTTTTCTCTGTGTGACGAGACGGATACTGCCTATATTTTTAAGAAAGATACTCCGGAGCAGTTTGGAATCA
>CAZOIF010000082.1:0-11623 GCA_964579975.1 uncultured Eubacterium sp.
AAAGGGCTTCGCCTCCAAAGGCAACCAGACAATAACTTCGCATCGTGCCCCTGTTACACAAAAAAATCATCCGAAACACAAATACTGCGCTCACCACAAAAAAAAGCACGTCAGCAATAAATTTTCCTACGACCCGGGGCCGGAAAAGTCCCCGGAATATATTTACCGCCTCATACGCAAACATAACAGCTACACCGCTCAAAAACGACCCCAGCAAAAATATGAGCTGATTTTTAATCTCTGCCATTTATTTAAACAGCTTTCCAAAAAAGGAGCCTGCATCCTTCACAGAGTGGGTATCCGAATATTTTAACTCATTGATCTCCCCCTCTAAATCGACCTCACCCCTCTCGAGGGTAAGACGCTTTACATGGAGGTTTTCCCCGTGAAACCCCAGTATACCCCGCGTCGTTTCAAGCAGGATTTCATTGTTGTCAAAGGATATGACCTCTTTTACTCCTGATACTGTGGCCTTCCTGCGGTCTGCCATATTCACGCCATGCCTGCTGTTTGCGCCATCATCCCTCGTATCCGGGTAATGACTGAATCTGTTTTTCTGGGAATCCTGCAACTTCCGCCACCTCAAAAAAACCATTTACCACATTATATGAAGGAGCAGTACCGATTATGCCTGGCTCGACGGCGCCGCCAATCTACCGGCAATCACAAGTACCGGTAAAGTTCTTTTGCCTCATCCTTTTTATACGTTTCCTCAACACTCAGAACTTCCACCTTTGTATTTTTATTTCCAAACTGGATCTCAATGATATCCCCAGGCTTTACATTAAGAGATGCTTTTGCCACTTTGTCATTCACAAGAATCCGTCCTGCGTCACACGCCTCATTTGCCACAGGCCTGCGCTTGATCAGCCGGGATACTTTTAAATATTTATCTAGTCTCATATTGTTATTCTCCTATAAAGTAAAAACGCCGATCCTGAGTGCTTCAGAATCAGCGTTCTAATTTCACAATTTTACCTGTTCAAACACTAAAATTATGCGTTTACAGCATCTTTCAGTGCCTTACCAGCCTTAAATTTAGGCGCCTTAGAAGCAGGAATGCTCATAGGTTTCTTTGTAAGCGGGTTAATTCCCTCTCTTGCTGCTCTTTCTGTAACTTCAAAAGAACCGAATCCTACCAGCTGAATCTTCTCACCTTTTTTAAGTTCATCTGTAACTACATCTACAAATGCCTTTAATGCTTTCTCAGCATCTTTCTTAGATAATTCAGCCTGATCAGCGATAGCTGCTACTAATTCTGTCTTATTCATGGATGATATCCTCCTCGTAATTTTTGCTTTAATTTTTTGTAAACCTACAATCCCTGTAAACCTACTAAACATATTTATACCCTTTTTTCAGCCATTTGTCAAGGTTTTTTACTGTTTTTACCATAGAAACGGTAATATTTACATATTGTTCATTTTTAACTTTCCATTTGTCTCCCCAGAAAATTAGCGCCGCACAATGCCATCTTTTCCTCAAATTCCCCGAACTTCTTTTTATTATCATTGGATAAAAGGATAACCGCTCCGATCGCATCACCTTCCGACACGATCGTCCCAATCGCCTGATTTTCCTCCTCATCCCCATCTTCGATCACTCTGCAGTGGGACTCCTTTTTTTCCGTCGCTAAAAGATTGGCCCTCTGGTCGATACACTGTTTCAATTCCCTGTGGATATCTTTTCCGGAATAACTTTTTTTCGAAGGGCCGGCAGCCGCCACAATCTGATCACGGTCTGCCACGCACACCGTGCATTTCGCTACATTTGCCACCGATTCCACGTATTCTTTAGCCATCTCGCCAAGCTCCCCGATCGGTGAATATTTTTTTAATATGACTCCGCCCTCGTGGTTTGTAAATATCTCCAACGGATCCCCTTCACGAATCCGGAGTGTCCTTCGTATTTCTTTCGGTATAACGATTCTTCCAAGTTCGTCGATTCGACGTACAATTCCTGTTGCTTTCATAATAGCTCCTTTCCTGAAAGGAGGTTTTCTCCTTTTCCCTGTTTTTCATGTCTCTCGGCTCATGCCAGCGAAACAACACTGCTGCAAAAACCGGTTATGGAGTTATTATCTGTAAAAATTGGAGAATTATTCACCCCGCCAGATATCCGCACGCAGCAAGAGCTGCCACCGCTCCATCCGCTGCCGCTGTCACAAGCTGCCGGACATTTTTTTTGCGGCAGTCGCCCGCCGCAAAGATCCCGGCAGTGTCCGTCACACATGTCTCATCTGCCTGGATATAGCCATCCTCACTCAATTTTACGACATCGGCAAATCTTTCGTTATCCGGTTTCTGTCCAACCGCCACAAAAAGCCCGTCGATCTCTTTTTCATGGACAACTCCTGTCACCGTATTTTTAATGATAACCGACTCAAGATGACTTTCACCCCTCAGCGAAGTAACTACACTCTCCAGCACAAACTCTACATTTTCTCTCTGATGCAGGGCATCTACCAGATGTGACTCTCCCCGGAAACGGTCTCTTCTGTGGATGACAAAAACCTTTCTGCAGTAATCTGCTAAAAATAAAGCATCCTCAAGTGCTGTATTTCCGCCACCGACAACCGCTACATCCTTTCCCCGGTAAAATGCTCCGTCACACACAGCGCAGTAAGATACACCGCTTCCTGTCAGTTTTTCTTCTTTTTCCAACCCAAGTTTGCGATATGCTGTCCCACCTGCAATGATGACAGCTCCACATTCCAGACTGTTTTCCCCTGTCCTTATTTCCTTTTTTGATCCCCGGTCAATGACCTGCTCTGCCACACCTTCTCTGATTTCTGCTCCCATCGCCTCTGCCTGCTCTTTGAGCCCCGTTACAAACTCAAATCCCGATATTGATTTTATACCCGGATAATTCTCCACCCTGGGCGAATTTACAATTTGCCCTCCTGCCTGTCTGGCCTCCAGTACCAGAACTTTTTTTCCGGACCTCGCACCATATACTGCCGCTGTCAAGCCAGCTGTTCCCGCACCGATCACAATGATATCATAATACAATTCGTTCACCTCGCTGCAAAAACTTATTTTCCGACAAACGGAGACAATTCAGCCCGGATAAAATATCCCTGATCGGCATCACACACCGGACATTTTTGAGGTGCCTTTTCACCCTCATACACGTATCCGCAGTTCAGGCACATCCATCCCGTCTTTACATCTGACACATACAATTTATTCTGCTTTAAATACTCAGCAAATCGTCCAAAACGATCCCCATGAAGTTTTTCAACTTCTGCGATCATATGAAAAGTACCCGCCACTTTCGGGAAGCCTTCCTCCATCGCCTTATCACCAAATTTTTTATAGACGTCATCGTGCTCCTCATATTCATTGTGCTGCGCCATTTTGAGAAGTTCTGACAGATCCTCGCTTAAGTCCACCGGATAACCGCCATCTACATGTATGCTCTCCCCGGCAAGCTCCTTTAAATGGTTATAAAATATTTTTGCATGCTCTTTTTCCTGGTCTGCGGTAAACAAAAACACCATAGAAATAACCTGATGATTTTGTTCCTTCGCTTTCTGAGCGGCAAATGTATAACGGTTTCTCGCCTGGCTCTCTCCGGCAAAGGCCCTCATCAGGTTATCCTTCGTCTCGCTATTTTTGAAATCTACTGCCATGATCTTTTTCCTCCTTAAAAAAATGTTTGCACTTAGTTTTCCATTTTTTAGGGAAAATATGCAGCAGATATGCGGTTTCTTTTTATATTTATTCGATATCCTCTTCTTCCGGTTTCCATGCCTGCCCAAATCTTACATCTTTAAACAATGCCGTCAGACCGGTGATCTGTTTTAGTCTGAGTATTTCATCCCGGTCCATGCCCAGATGTTTTGAGATCCATGCATCGGACCTTCCGATCTCGTGTAATTCTTTGATGATATTGCTCATCAGATCTACATTATGGCTTCCTCTCGCCCGGTTATGGCGAATTGTACTCGCCATACGGTGGTCGATCGTTTTATTGATAACAGACACTGGCAGCATTCCGTGCTCGCGCTCATAAATATCCGGATTTTCGAGCATGACACGATAACGGTGAAATCCATCCACGATAATATATATATCATTTTTCTGCGAATAATAGCATACGATCGGCATCGTATAACCGTCCTCCCGGATGCTTTCATACAAAAGCTTCATCTCTGGCGGCGCCACCGAATTCGGGTTATATGAATTTGGTTTTATTTTTTCTAATGGTACCGAAATCACGTTATATACGGGACTCTTAAATTCCATAATTTATCTCCTCTAAATTTTTGTATTTTGTTTTGATCACATCGATGCGTTTCTGCTGCTCCCTTGTGAGACCAAATCCCATAAACCGGCAGATATGGTCATTTTTTAAAATGCAAAAACACATCCTCTTCCAGCTCGGTATATCTTTTGTGGACTTTATGTCATCAGTATCATCCGGAATCCTGTCCTCAAAGATAATACGGGATTTTTTTCGGAGCGTATAATTTGAAACACCATTTCTTTTGATGCGGTAGCCGTGTTCCTCCAACTCCTGTATCGTCTCCTCGTCCAGTCCTCCTCCTGTCTTATGCCAGAACCGGATAGAAGTATTGAATTTTTTTACATAGTTATTTCTCAGTCTCACAGGAAGCGTATCCAATAAAAACTTCGTATACGATTCCCATGTATGCCCTTCCGGAAGCGTGACATTGCGGTATCCCATCGCTTTCGTCCGGCCATATATGTTGGCAAAATTCGCTCCCTGTACCCTGCCAACAAGTTTGGCCCACATCTCCGGATCAATTACACGATACAGATTTAAACTGTCTTTGGAATAGTCATTAAAAGGCGAAGCTACCCTCATCTGGGATACATGAAGTCCAGCCATATGATAGAGGTCATACAAATGATTGTATTCATAATCAAATACATAATTGGCATGCCATATATCTTTTAACGACCAGTCGTAGAGAGGGGACGCGCACCAGATGTCCTTAAACTGCTTACTGATCCAGCACTCATCCTTATAACCGTATTTTTTATTCAGAAAGCCACTGTATCTCTGCATGGATTCATCTGCCCGCATGCCGAGAAGACATACTGTCTTTTTTCCACCATGGCACATTTTATACCATCTGCTGAACTGTCTGGCCAGATCCTCCTGATGCATCCTGTATTTGTATGTAGTAATCGGATTATTTTCCAGATTGATCACATAATCGTGTTTGGGCATTGGGCGCACCCATGCCTCTTTTTTTGTGTCATCCCACGGATACCAGAACATCTCATAGCTGCTGAGCGCCGTCCGGGTCGCCATCGGCAGACACACCCAGTATGGCTCCACATCCTTTTCGATCCGCTCAAAAGTCTTTTCAATATACTCTGTGGTGACACTGTACTGCGCCTCGAAATCCTGATGAAATACGCCAATTTTCTTATCCGGATAATTCTTTTTCTGGTAGTCGAGTACAAGGTTCAAAAGAAGCCCGCTGTCTTTCCCACCCGAAAAAGACACATATATATTGTCAAATTCTTCAAAAATCAGTTTTAGCCTGTCTTGCAAGGCATCGTATACATTCTGTTCTTCGTATTTTCGTATCATAACCGTATGCCCCCTGTTTCTTCATAGGTAATTTATGGTAAATATACCATATTTTGGTATATTTTTCAACTGAGGGTATTATGAGGTCCGTATTTCAAGGAACCTGAAATAAATTTAATCCTTTTATTCATCCTATCTCATTTCTTTTCTATATGCATAAAATAACACTGTGTTATAACAAAAATTTCTTTCTGCAATAACACAGTGTTCTAGTAAAACCGATTCATTTTTTATATAACGCAGGTAGGAAAGTATTTATTGTACTAGCTATGCCTTTCAATGCACTCAAGTATCTTTTCCTGAACAGGCAGAACATCTTTCAATACCTGTCTGGCCTCCTCCGGTTTCCCGCCCCGCAAAAGATCCACAACATCTGTATATGCCTTATAGATCGGTGTGAGGGAAAGATTTCCCGAAGTCCCTTTGATCGCATGGGTTTTTTCAATAATATCCGCATAATCGTTGCCATCAAAATCAGGATCTACCTCTGAGTTCCGGATCATCTTTGGAAAGGTACGCAACATCTTCTCATAAAGAGCTGCATTCCCCACAAAACGCTCCACTGCCTCTTCTACATCTACTCCCATTGTCTTCAGTTCTTCAAGCATATCCATTCTGACCCTCTCCTTTTTTATATATTATTATGTTATAAATAAAATGTCACAAATCAATTTTATGGCACAAGAAATTACACTAATGCCATACGAGGATAATATATCATACGGGTCTGTAAATGTCAACACGCCTACTGTAATTCCTTCATATATTTGCGGAAACGGAGCGGCAGCATCTGCATCTGAAGTTTAGGGTTGATCCGCTCTTTGATCGCGATCGAATCTACAAATCTTTTCCACAGCTTCTGCCAGAGTTCCTCTCCTTCTGAATAGGAAAGTTCAAGTGCGTCAAAATCTACGTCCTCTGCCTCCACCAGACTGCACCCTTTATTTCTTTCATGGACCAGCACCCCTCCGTGTACCGTGTCTGCAATCAGCCAGTTCTCTCCCGAAAAACGATCTGAGAAATGCTCCGCCAGATAAGGAAGAACTGTATTTTTCGGATTGATTCTGGCAAACAACATTCCATTTGCCAATTCCTCAAAGCGGACAAACTGGATCTCTCGCTGGATCTCATAGGTAATATGCCGCTCCAGTTCCATCAGAAACTGGACATTAGGTTCTGTCAGATGATCCAGTACTCTGCTTCCCATCTTCAGGGCAAGAATGATCACACGATAGATGGCATCTGCCTTGTCCGGATTAAAAGATACGGAGGTCTTCTGTATAAATTCATACACCTCCTGTGACACCTTATTCTGCATCGTGCGCGCCACTTTTACCGCTTTTTCATAATCGGTATCAACAGAAATATATGTCGCAAATAACTCCTGATAATACATTCCTTCTGATATAAGAATTTTATTTTTTTCATGGCCATGCCGGTCTTCATAGGCATTATATACTGCCGTCAGTATCCCCTCAAAAGAATCTTCACACAGATAAATATATGTTTCATCCATTTCCCCATGCCCCCTTCTGCCCCTGTGGCATCAGATCCAGCAGAGACATCTGCTCATACACCGCCTCCCCGGTGACGGATAACGGAAGTCTCTCCCTCAAGCCCAGAAGATTTGTCAAAATGAATCGCTCGTTTAACTTAAGCGGGATCATCGTCTTCCCGCCGCAGGTAATAAAATACATCGCCCGTTTCAGGACAACACCAAATTTTTTAAGCGCCGGGTAATCCAGACTTCCGAGCCGCCTCGCTGCAAGGATCCTCCTCGCCGACTTAACCCCTACTCCCGGAATCCTGAGAAGCGTATGATAATCTGCCGTCTGAACCTCGACAGGGAAAAACTCAAGATGGTTCAGCGCCCAGTTACATTTCGGATCGATCTGCACATTCAGGAACGGCGTGTCCTCTGTAATGATCTCCTCTGCCTTAAACTGATAGAAACGCATCAAAAAATCGGCCTGATACAAACGGTGTTCCCGCAAAAGCGGCGGCCCCTCTTTTCCATCCGGAAGAAGCGGGTCTTTTGTCGTATTGATAAATGCGGAATAGAAAACCCGTTTCAGATCAAACTGCCTGTACATCGCCTCTGCCATGTGCACGATCTCATAATCACTTTCATCCGATGCCCCTACGATCATCTGCGTGCTCTGGCCGGCGGGCACAAAACTGGCATCCGAATGAAATTCCTGAAGGGAAAAATTATTTTCCATCTTCTCCGGAAGCTGCTTTTCTGTCACCGCCGGCTCTGCTGCCTTCTTTTCCTCAAGCCGGAAAAGATGACGTGTTCTTTCACCGCTTTCCAAAAGCAGACGCTGCTCCATCCTCCCCACCTGGATCTGCCGCATCGGCGTCAGGATCGTCTTTCGTGACTTCTGAGGAGCAAACGTCTTCAACCCCTCGGCTGTCGGCATCTCAAGATTCGCACTCATCCGGTCAACAAGCCACCCGGTCTTCTCGATCAGAAGAGGATCCGCCCCCGGTATCGCTTTTACATGGATATATCCGTTAAAACGGTATTTTGTGCGAAGCAGATACACCGCCTGATAAATCTGCTCCATCGTAAAGTCAGGGTTCTTACGGATCCCTGAACTCAAAAACAGTCCCTCGATATAATTTCTGCGATAAAAAGAAACCGTCAGCTCCGCAATCTCTTCAGGCGAAAAAGACGCCCGGGGTACATCATTTGACAGACGGTTCACACAGTATTTGCAATCATAGACACACTCATTGGTCTGTAATATCTTTAATAGGGAAATACATCTGCCATCTGCTGAAAAGCAGTGGCAGATCCCAGCTGCTACTGTATTTCCCATCGTTCCTTTTCTTCCCTTTCTGCTCGACCCACTGGATGTGCAGGCCACATCATATTTTGCCGCATCGGAAAGTATCTCAAGCTTTGAAAAAATGTCTGCTGTCAACTCCATCACGCCACCTCCGAACATCTGTTTTGATATTAGTATAACACATATGTTCGGAAAAATCAAACATTTGTTTGCATTTTTTACTCGTCAATGATTTTCCGGCTGCAACGGTAAGTCACCACAAAATAAATCGTATAAATGACGAGCAACACAGCTGCTGTAAAGATAATCGAAGAAACCAATCCCGTTTTTCCAAAAACTTCTATAATATAAACACATACCTGGATTCCAAAAACCGAATGTATCACGGCAAGAAGAAGAGGCAGTGCAAAAAAGATCAGGTTCTGGCGGAATAACGAGCGATGGATCATTTTCTCATCTACTCCGATCTTTCGCAGGATGCGATATTTTCCTTTGCTGTCTGCCGCCTGCGACAACTCCTTGAGCGAGAGCAGGGCAGAACTTGCAAGGACAAAGATAATGCCAAGATACAATCCCAGAAAGACGATCAGTGCAGTAAGTCCGACGCTTCTCTGCTGGATCTCTGTTTTGCTTGACACGAAGACACGTGCATCCGACATCTTTTTCTCAAATTTTTTACTGTTTACAAATTTATCAATTTCTTCTACACTTTTACTATGATTTTTATTGTAGTTTGCAATGTAATACATATGATCCGGATGAAGATTTTCATCCGCCGGAACACTGTCCGGAACTACGATAAAACCAAACTCAGTGCGATTCGATGACATTTCGAGATACCCATCCTGACACTCCTTATATTTAGGGTGATATTCTTTTTCTCCCAACCGGATCACATGACCCTTTTGCAGATAATCTTTTTCATATATCTCTATCGAATAATCATAATTTGAAATGACCATATACTCGTCTTCTGCCAGTGTGTACTGTTTCAGTCCGTAAATTTGCGCTACTTTATTATAGTCACTCAGCTTTACTACTCCCTTGTCCGTAAAAACATTTTCCTGATCTTCGTAACTCATCTCCTCCTTTTCATCCCATTTATAGTATCGATAACCAGTAAACTCTACCGCATCTTCAAACATACCTATATCAATTCCTGCCTCCTGCATAGTTTCACTGACAGTCTTTGGCGCATTGTCCCAAGTGAAGCCCTCGTCACAAATACCTACAAGATTTACATCCACCGGTACGAGCGTCTTGAGATTATCATTCATGGATTTATTGATTGAAAAACAGGTGGAAAAAATACAGATCGTAATGAACAAAAGAAGACAGATAATGCTTCCTGCAAACACATTTGTATTAACCCGGCTGCTAATCTCTTTCGTCGTAAATGTATTGATCCCTTTCATATAAGATTTTTTCCTGAATTTCGCAAGGAAGATCAAAAGCCCCGACAATGACCAGAAGATTAGGAATGTAGCAATGATCCCTTTTATAATCTGTGTCACAATCTGACTCTGCTCTGTCAACTGTTCTGCATTTGCAGTCACCATCCAGTAAGCGTGGCTAAGGACTGCTGCCGCAACTACAAACACGACCAGACAGATCCATGGATTTTTTGCCGTATTTTTCTCCGTTTTACGCTCCGCATTTAACAGATTGATCAAGCGGGATTTTCCCACAACAAACACATCCAGTATAAGAACCACCACATATATAATGAGAAAATACAATAACGTCTTTCCCAGAGCCTCTGCCGATATATCAAAAGTAAACTTCGACATGTCTGCCTCAAACAGACTGGCCACAAGCACACTCATCCCCTGAGACAGGATGATGCCCAGCCCCATCCCGACTGCAAGCGAAAGTATCCCTATGATCACCGTCTCCGCCATAAGAACCCCTGCTATTTTTTTCTTTCCCATCCCAAGCAACATGTAAATACCAAACTCTTTTTTCCTCCGCTTCATGAGAAAACTGCTGGCATAGACGATAAGAAATGCCAGTACTACTGACACGAACACACTCGCCACAGAAAGAGTACTTTCCATCAGATCCAGTATGTCATATTCATTTTTAAATATTTTTATCATGACAGTCTGATCTGAGATCGCATTAAATACATAAAAAATAGAGATACCGATGATCAGTGTCACAAAATACACCGCATAATCCGACATGCTCTTTTTCATATTACGGAATGCCAGTTTAAAGATCATTGAGATCACCACCCATCACCGTAACTACATCCATTATTTTGTCAAAGAACTCTTTTCTCGTATCCGATCCCTTTCTCACCTCATTAAAGATCTGTCCGTCTTTCAAAAAGATGACCCGTGTGGCAAAGCTCGCCGCAAAAGCATCATGCGTCACCATGAGAATGGTGGCATTGTAATTCTGATTCATCCCTTCCATGCTCTCTAACAGGCTCCGCGCCGATTTGGAATCCAGCGCCCCTGTCGGCTCATCCGCCAGCACCATCGCCGGATCCGTGATAAGCGCCCTCGCCGCCGCTACTCTCTGCTTCTGCCCTCCGCTCATCTGATATGGATATTTTTTCATGACATCGCTGATCCCGAGGATTCCTGAAATCTCATCAATTTTCGCATCGATCTTCAGCGGCGCCATGTTCTGGATCGTCAGCGGAAGCGCAATATTTTCATACGCTGTCAGCGTATCCAGCAGATTAAATTCCTGAAAGATAAATCCAAGTTTTTCCCTGCGGAAACGGTTCAAGGCGTTCCCTTTCACCGCAGTGATATCTCTCCCCTCGACAAAGATCCTCCCGCTCGTAACCCTGTCAATCGTCGAAATACAGTTTAAAAGTGTCGTTTTCCCCGAGCCGCTTGCGCCCATGATCCCCACAAATTCCCCAGTCTCTACCTCAAAGGAAATTCGGTCTACCGCCTTTGTCAGGTTGGACGTATTTCCATAATATTTTTCTACGTTTTCCAATTTTAGTATTGTATCCATTGTTGCATCGCTCCTTTCCGTTGTGCTAGTTAAGAGCATACCGCAAATGGAGGGATTTTTCCATCGAAGTTTCTTACAGAGGGTTACAGTTTTGTAAGGTTGTTGGAAGTTTATATTTTTTCAGTTTTTGTATTCTCTTGTGCCATTGCTTGTCTGCGCCTTATCGTTTTACTTTATATTTATCTTCAAATTCATTTAATACCCGTTTCAGTCCTATATCTAAAATATTACTTCCTCTGTCAAAAATCTCTTTCGGAATTTCCTTATAATATGCTTGG
>CAZOIF010000083.1:0-11420 GCA_964579975.1 uncultured Eubacterium sp.
AACCAGCCAGTTTTGCCGCCCGCCAGCGACGCTCTCCGGCTATGATCTCATAGTGCGTCTTTCTGTCCTGCACGATAAGAGGCTCTACGATTCCATACTGCTTAATGGAATCCGCCAGTTCCTGAAGGGCATCTTCATCGAAATTTTTTCTGGGCTGTTCCCTGTTAGGTTCAACCTTTGTAATCTTGACATAAGTTCCCTGTCCGCTATTTTCTCTTGCTTCTTCCCCGACTTTCGTTTCCGTCTGCGGCACCGCCACCGGGATCAGAGAATCCAATCCCTTTCCTAATCCTCTCGCTGCTTTTCCTGCCATATCATCTCTCCGTTCTGTTTACTAATCTACACCGCAGTGCCACTCGAAAACCTTTCGGTTTTCTCGTTCGCGGGTTTCGCCCTATGCATCCGCAATCTGAAAAAATTGCCAGCAAACTGTCATTTTTTCATCTTCCGTCTGCGCACTGCTCATTGCCTCGCGGACATTACCTCATCCGCAAGCTGCATGTATGCCTCCGCTCCCGCAGACTTCGGATCGTACATATGAATAGGCATACCGAAACTCGGTGCTTCCGCCAGTCTGATATTTCTGGGAATCAGTGTATTGTATACCTTCTGCTTCAAATGATTCTTGACATTCTCTACCACCTGCATGGAAAGATTCGTACGGGAATCATACATGGTAAACACCACGCCTTCCATATCCAGTTCCGGATTCAGTCTCTCCTTTACAAGGTTGATGGTATGTATCAGCTGACTGAGACCTTCCAACGCATAATACTCACACTGAATCGGGACAAGTACCGTGTCCGCCGTAGTCATGGAATTGATCGTAAGAAGATTTAAGGAAGGAGGACAATCAATCATAATGAAATCGTACTTGTCCTTCACCCAATCGATCTCTTTCTTCAGAATAAATTCCTTTTTGTCAACGCCGATCAATTCGATCTCTGTAGCCGCTAAATTCACATTCGACGGTATAATGGAAACACCGGGTATCACATCCGCTAAGATACATTCATTGATAGAGCACTCGCTCAGAAACAATTCATAAATTGTATTTTCCAATTCATTCTTCTCAACGCCAAAACCGCTGGTCGTATTTCCCTGCGGATCCGCATCGATCACCAGTACCTTCTTTCCTTTAACCGCCAACGATGCCGAAAGGTTTATGGCCGTTGTTGTCTTTCCAACGCCCCCTTTTTGATTGGCAATTGCAATTGTTCTTCCCATTATTTCCTCCATATCAGAGCTTTTTTTTCTGTCCGTTTTCGATTATAACACTATTCCACGTGATAAGCTATCTTTTTTTACAAGCTTTCTATACTTTCCGGATAACGCACGCCCCATTCCTTTCGCAGCGCATCCATTACACGCATCATTTTTATCGTCTCGGTGTGCGGCATAGAAGGGCATTCCAATCTTTTCTCCTGAATACAAGTGATCGTCTCCGTGATCTCATATTCGTAGCCGCTGATCTGCTCAGGAACCTTTACCTCTCGCAGCAGATTCAGATTTTTATCATATATTCTGATTGCCTCAGGGTTATTAATATTTTCCACGATCATACAGCCGTCTGATCCGTAAAAGATACCCTGTCTGTCAGATTTTCCATGAATCCCAGAATTTAAGACCGCCATTCTGCCATCCTGATATAAGAGAAGTATTCCATTCTCACCATCCACTCCGGCATCTGTAAGCTGCGCCGCCGACTGCATTTTGACCACTTCATCTCCAAAATGCATATAGGCAAAATTCAAAGGATAGATTCCAACATCCAGAAGAGCACCGCCCGCAAGTTCCGGTTTCACAATCCGCTCTATATTACAGATGGGATAGCTTAAGTTTGCTGTCAGCTTCTTCACATCCCCGATCACTTTCTCTGCAAGCAAATCATTAATGATCTTCCGCGAAGGCATATATCTGGTCCAGATTGCTTCCGTCACCAAAAGTTTTTTCTGCTCTGCAATGCGGAATATCTCCTCCGCCTGTTCGGCATTTACCGTAAAACTTTTTTCACAGAGTACATGTTTTCCGGCATCCAAACACATTTTCATATGCTGATAATGATGGGAATGCGGCGTGGCAATATAGACAAGTTCTATTTTCTCATCCGCTAGCATTCCTTCGTAAGAGCCAAAAGCATGAGTAAAGTTGTGCTTCTTAGCAAAGACCTTTGCCTTATCTAAATCTCTAGATGCCACCCCATAACATTCCACCTCCGGCATCTTGTTCATCGTTTCCGCTAAAGTTCCGGCTATACTGCCTGCACCGAGTATTCCGATTTTCATGCTTTTTTCTTCCTTTTCTCTTCCATATACAAACTTCAATGTTTCACGGATTCATTTTGCTCACCCTGTAGATGTTTCACGGTTTTTTTTACAATATCTTGGGTTGAATTGTTTCACGTGAAACATTATCTTGTGTCAATACTCCACTTATTTCCAATTGTTTCACGTGAAACATTAGATATTTAGTATAACTTTATTATATTATTCTTTATTGCAAACACCGCAGCCTGTGTTCTATCAGAAACATCTATTTTCTTAAATATATTGGAGATATGATTCTTTACCGTTCTCTCACTGATATTCAAATTCATTGCAATCTCTTTATTAAACATCCCGTTTGCCACCTGTACCAAAACTTCCAACTCACGGTTTGTCAAAGAAGCAACTTTCTCTCTATCTACATCACGATTCATCAAGCGATTGTTTAATGCCGGAATCAGGCTGGACTGTATATAATTTTCTCCATCCCGTACCGCCCTGATTGCTTTTTTTAGCTCCGATGAATCTGAGTCCTTCATAATATAGCCTTCTACACCAATATCTACTGCATTCAACAGATATTCAAGCTCATTATGAACTGTCAAGATCAGAACTTTGACCGGAGATTTATCTTCTTTCATTTTCTTTAAAACATCGATTCCATTCTTCTCCGGCATATTGATATCCAAAAGTAAAACTTCCGGATCATACTTTACTAAATTATCAAGACATTCCACACCATTGGCGGCCTCCCCAACCACCTTAATGCTGCCGTCAAATTCCAACAGTTGTCTCAGCCCCTCTCTGATCAAACTGTGGTCGTCCGCAATCATAACTTTAATTGCCTCCATCCTACACCTTCCCTTCTCTTCATTTGAAATTCAGACCCTTATTTTTTCATAATTTCTATTTCTATGGACGTTCCATTCTGCGTATCAATCTGCATTTTTCCGCCCAATAAAAATACCCTTTCCTCCACTACATGTAAACCAAAATGTCTGTCCTTCTTTGCCGCTTCATTTATGTCAAAGCCTGTCCCATTATCTCTAATTCTAATCAAATAAGTCTTAGGATTTTTCTTCAAGCTTACCTCAATCCGATTTCCGCCGGAATGCTTTATAGAGTTTTGTACACATTCCTTGATAATGTGATAGATCATGATAAAGAAAAAATTTTTTTCTTCCTCCGCTAAATTATCATCAATCTCATCCATATCCAACTGAATTTCAAACTTACCATCCTGATTCAAAACAGGAAAAAGATTCAAAAGCGCTTCTCGCAGACCCAAATCATCAAAAGTCATCGGCCGCAAATCGTAAATTCTGTTTCTAATATCATCGATCACCTTGCGCAAACCTGATTCAATCGTAGCAAGCTCCAGTTTTGCCTTCACCGGATCCTGATCGATATAAAGAGAACTCAACTCAACCTTGTGAACCAAATGCGTCAGGTTTTGAAGAGAACTATCATGCAGATCTCTCGCAATCCGCTGACGTTCTTTTTCCTGCACATCCATCACGGAAAATTGTTTCATGTGAAACGAAGGATTTTCCGAAACTGTATCTTTATTTTTCATGAATACCCCCAACAGCAAAATCTTTCCCTTATATTCCTATATTAACGCAAAATGAAATAGAATAAAAGAATATTCTGGTAAAGAAAAATAAAAAATGGTAGAATATAAATAGTAACAAAAGAATGGAGAAAAATTATGAACAAAAAACTAACCACCGCCATTATGCTGACAGGTACTTCCGTCGCAGCAATCCATGGAATCAACAGAATACATACTACTCTCTGTACAGCCAAAAATCTTTTAGACACCTCAGAGAACTTTTACTACGAATGGCGTTTTGGCAGGATTCGTTATCAAAGGAAGGGAAGCGGCAGTCCCCTTCTTTTCATTCATGATCTGACGGTAGGAAGCTCCAGCTATGAACATCACCGACTTATCAATAATCTGACAGAGAAACACGCTGTCTATTCTCTTGATCTGTTGGGTTATGGTATGTCCGACAAACCACCCATGACCTACACCAACAATCTCTACGAGCAGTTGATTACTGATTTTGTAAAGGCAGTGATCGGCAAAAAAACTTCCATCGTGGTTACAGGAGAATCTGTACCTTTTGTTGTTATGGCCTGCCACAACAATCCTTACATTTTTAATAAAATTATCTGCATTAATCCGCAGAGTCTCTTTTTACAAAACCAGATTCCTTCGAGACAGATGAACCTGTTTAAACTTTTGATTGAAACACCTATACTCGGTACCTTTATTTACCATCTTTTCTCTAACAGACCGAATATTGAAAAAACTTTCTGGAAAACTTATTTCTGCAATCATGAAGAGGTAAAAGAAAAATATATTTACAATTATCTGGAAGCTGCCCACTTAGATGATTATCATGCAAAATATACCTTCGCAAGCTATGTGGGAAAATACATGAACATGAACATTCTCCATGAACTAAAGGCGATCAATAACAGCATCCTCATGATCGGCGGAGAAAAAGAAAAGGATATTCGAACTATCATTGAAAACTATAAATACTATAATCCTGCTATCGAAGATTGTTATATTCCAGATACAAAACATCTTCCTCAGCTGGAAGCGCCCGATGAAATTTTGAATCAGCTTCGAATGTTCTTATAAGTGTCTGCATCTGTTAAATAGGCTTCTTACTTGCCGTTCCGGCTTTCCTGGGATACTGCTTCGGGGTCGGACGGCATTTTTCTATCACGATAAGATTTCTATGAATATCAGAAAACGGAAGAGTAAAAGATTTCTGCTCCTTTAGATTTCCACCTAAGACCGTGATCGCATGATCGGCATGTTCCAATTCCGCATCATCTGCCTTATAAGAAATAAAGTATCCTCCAATCTTCACATAGGGAAGACAATACTCTGACAGTGTGGAAAGATTTGCCACTGCACGGGAAACGCAGAGATCAAATTTTTCCCTCATCAAGTCCGGCTTTGCAAAATCCTCCGCCCGGCCATGAATCGCTTCCACCTTATCAAGAGAAAGTACATCAATAATCTCCTGTAAAAAACCTACCCTCTTTTGCAGAGAGTCAAGAAGCGTCACACTCAAATTCGGAAAAGCTATTTTTAAAGGAATGCCCGGAAAACCGGCACCGGTTCCCACATCAAGCAAAGAAAGTTCTCCCGTTAGATCGCACACCTTCACCAGTGAAAGACTGTCTATAAAATGCTTTTTCAACGCTTCGTCAAACTCCGTAATCGCCGTCAGATTCATTACTTGATTTTTCTCTACAAGCAAATCATAATATTTCATAAATTGCTCGAGCTGCATATCTGATAAAGTAATGTGAAGCTCCTCTAAATCTTTCTGAAATTGTGTGATATCCCGCTCTATCAAAATAACACCTGTTATCCTTTCTAATCTTCCTATCGCTTATGACTTTCCAGATATACCAGCAGCACCGAAATATCCGCAGGTGAAACTCCGGATATCCTGGAAGCCTGTCCTACAGAGACCGGTCTATACGCAATCAGTTTCTGTCTTGCTTCCAACCGCAGACTCCCCACATCATTGTAATCCAGATCCGCGGGAATTTTCCTCTTCTCCATTTTTTTATAATGCTCCACCTGCTTTAACTGTCTTTCGATGTAGCCTTCGTACTTCACTTCAATTTCTACCTGCTCCACCACATCTGCAGAAAGAGGTTTTCTTTCAACATCAATTTCAGAAAGCATCTCATAGGTAAGCTCCGGACGACAGATCAGTTCCGCCATACTCACTCCTGTCTTTAAGGGTGCGCTTCCATGCGCTTCCAAAAAATTCTGAATGTTTCCGGATGCTCCCACGATCGTATTTTTTAATCTGTGAATCTCTTTTTCTATTTCTTCCTTTTTCTTTAAAACAGCCTGATATGTCTCCTCAGAAACCAATCCTACTTCATAACCAATCTGACGAAGCCTGAGATCCGCATTATCCTGACGCAGCAAAAGGCGATATTCCGCCCTTGAAGTCATCATGCGGTAAGGCTCAAAATTTTCTTTTGTCACGAGATCGTCGATCAGAACACCGATGTATGCCTGAGAACGATCCAGCACGATCTGTTCTCTTCCCTGCAAAAAGAGTGAGGCATTGATTCCGGCGATGAGACCCTGAGCTGCCGCTTCTTCGTAACCGCTGCTTCCATTAAACTGCCCGCCGCTGAAAAGTCCTTCAATACTTTTAAACTCCAACGTCGGATAAAGCTGTTTCGGATCGATGCAGTCATATTCGATCGCATAAGCATTTCTCACCATCTTACAGTTTTCCATACCCGGTACTGTCCGGTACATGGCAAGCTGCACATCCTCCGGAAGAGAGGAGGACATACCGCTCACATACATTTCATTGGTATGAAGGCCCTCGGGTTCAATAAAAACCTGATGCCTGTCCTTATCCGAAAATTTTACCACCTTATCTTCAATGGAAGGGCAGTATCTGGGTCCCGTTCCTTCGATAATACCCGCATAGATGGGCGATCTGTCCAGATTTGCCCTTATAATGTCATGTGTTTTCTCATTTGTATAAGTCAGATAACAGGAAACCTGATCGATCTGTACTTCTTCGGGATCCGTAGAAAAGGAGAAGGGTATGACTCTCTCATCTCCAAACTGTTCTTCCATCTTGGAAAAATCAAGAGATCTTCTGTCCATTCTGGCCGGCGTTCCCGTTTTAAACCGGCGCATCTCTATCCCGAGATCCAGCAGAGAATCCGTCAGATGATTGGCAGCCTGCAGTCCGTTCGGACCGGTGTAGGTGATAGCTTCGCCACAGAGACATCTCGCCTTTAAGTAAGTACCTGTACATAAGATCACTGCCTTGCATTCATAGACAGTTCCCGTAAAGGTTTTTACCCCGACGATTCTTCTGGTTCGATTCAGGTCTTTGGATTTTATTTCTGTTTCTTCCACCAGAAGCTCACAGACTTCCGCCTGCTTGATCGTCAAATGCTCCTGATTTTCCAAAACCTTTCTCATCGCTCTGGAATACTCGGCCTTATCTGCCTGAGCACGCAGGGAATGTACCGCGGGACCTTTTGAGCGATTCAGCATCTTGGACTGGATAAAGGTTTTGTCAATATTTTTACCCATCTCTCCGCCAAGCGCGTCGATCTCCCGCACCAGATGTCCCTTGGAAGTACCGCCCACGTTGGGATTGCAGGGCATGAGAGCAATGCTGTCCACGCTCACCGTAAAGATCACCGTCTCAAATCCGAGCCTTGCACAGGCCAGTGCCGCCTCGCATCCCGCATGACCGGCGCCCACTACACAGATATCCGTTTTTTCTCTCAATTCCGACATAATATTCAATCACTTTCCCATACAAAATTCCGAAAAAATCTTATTTACCAGATCTTCCCCGACTTCTTCCCCAAAGATTCTTCCAAGCGAAGCGTAAGCGCTCATGAAATCAATGGAATAAAAATCTTCCGGCATATGATTTTCCAGACTCTGTTTTACCTGACGTATACTTTCCAATGCCTCCAAGATCGCTTCCTTATGTCTCACGTTCGTAATATAAAGTTCTTCTTCCGAAACGATTTTTCCGTGAAAAAAATAATTTTCGATCAGAGCCTTCAATTCATCAAGACCTTCCTTTTCCTTCGCGGAAATCCGCAGCAAAGAAAAAGAATCTTCCTTATTTATAAATTGACTATTACAGTCAACTATTTTATGATAAAAATCTTCTACCGCTTTTTTATCTGTCACTTCCGCCAAGTCTGACTTATTCAAAAGAATGATGGTCTTTTTTCCTTCGATCATCTTCAGGATAGCTTCATCATTTTCATCAAGTGCCTCAGAGGAGTCTATCACATAGAGTATCAGATCAGCCTCCTCAGACATTTTCTTAGCACGTTCCACACCGATTTTTTCAACCGCATCCGCTGTATCTCTTATGCCTGCAGTATCCATAATATTCAGGGTGATATCTCCAAAGCGGACTGTCTCCTCCAATGTATCTCTGGTAGTGCCTGCAATATTTGTGACAATCGCGCGTTCCTGTCCCATAAACAGATTTAATAGAGAAGATTTTCCCACATTCGGCTTTCCGACAATAACAGTGCGGATTCCTTCTTTCAAGATCCTTCCGTCATCGGCAGAAGCCAATAACTTACTCAGTTCCGCTTCGATCACATCTGTCTTTTCAGATAATTCCTTTTCATATCCATCCAGACTGATATGTTCCGGATCATCCAAAGCCGATTCAATAAAAGCAATTTCATATAAGATCTGATCTCGAAGTGTTCTTATTTTATCAGAGACAGACCCTTTCAACTGCCTCACGGAAGATTTTAAGGCAAATTCATTTTTTGCATGAATGATATCCATGACAGCTTCCGCTTTCGAGAGATCGATCCTTCCGTTCAAAAAGGCACGTTTCGTAAACTCACCCGGTTCCGCCATGCGGGCTCCTGCGCGGATCACTTCCATCAGAATTTTCTTCATCATAAGAGCGCCGCCGTGACAGTTGATCTCCACCGTATCTTCCATAGTATAACTATGAGGTGCTTTCATCACGGATATCATCACTTCGTCAATGATATCTCCTTCTTTCGTTATGATGAAGCCATAATGAATGGTATGAGATCTGTAATGCTCCAACACATCTTTCTGATTTTTATCCCGATAAATATTATGAACAATAGAAACAGCCTCGTCTCCGCTTACCCGGATGATGCCGATTCCCGCATCTGATATGGCAGTAGCTATGGCTGCGATCGTATCTGTTTTCATAATAATCTCCATTTAATATTACGAAACATTTTATGATGCTTCTCAATTTTACTACAACCTATCCAAAAAATCCACAAAAAACCGACAGGTACATTTTCCTGTCGGTTTCTGTGATATCTTATTAAAACTCAGATTCTTTAATTTTCCTCACTGTCATAGCTTTTTTCAAACTTTTTGTCGTTCTTATCAAACTTTTTCAAGACCACCACCACATGTCTGAAAGGTTCCTCACCTTCGCTGTAAGTGGTCACATACTTATCATTCTGAAGAGCCGAATGAATGATTCTTCTCTCATAAGGATTCATAGGCTCCAGTGAAACCGGTCTCTTGGTCCTCTTTACTTTATAGGAAATGTTCTTTGCCAGATTCTCCAGCGTATCTTTCCTTCTCTTACGATAGTTTTCTGTATCCACCTTCACCCTGATATAATTATCCACATCCTTATTCACTACCAGAGATACCAGATATTGTAAAGAATCCAGAGTCTGTCCTCTCTTACCGATCAAAATACCCATTTCATCACCGGAAAGCTCCACATCCATAGTACTTTCCGCTTCATCATATTTCACTTCACATACAACTGTGAGATTCATTGCAGCAAATACATCCTTCAGGAAATCCTTTGCTTTATCCTCAATGGAGGACTTCACTCTCACTTTAATGACAGCAGGCTTTGCACCGATTCCCAAAAGACCGGACTTTCCCTCATCAACTACTTCATATTCCAGCTTATCGCTGGTCACGGTAAACTTCTGACATGCTTCTGTGATCGCATCATCGATCGTTTTTGCAGATACCTCTATAAAATCCATTTTCCTACCTCCTATTTACTCTTTTTCTCGTTATATTCCCTAACCATATTTGCCTTTGCCATCATACTTCCGGGCTTCGCGTTTTTACTGTAAGATTCCGTAGATTTTTTTACAAGCTCTTCTTTTTCTTCTTTAGAAAGAGTTTGTGTCGAAGCCTTCGCCGCAACGCCCGCCTTCTTTGTGTTCATGCTGGCATATTCAGCCATTCGCTGTGCCTGAACGTTTGCCTTTTCCATTTTTTTCTTTGCCTTATCGGCATTCTTTTGAATGACTTCATCAAGATCCATTTTATCGATGTGCTTATTGATCACGATCTGCTGAACGCTTCTTACCACTGCACCGGCTACCCAGTAAAGTCCCATACCTGCTGGAAGTGTATAGCAAAATACAGCGGACATGATCGGCATTACCATATTCATGGTTTTCATGGACTGCATCATGGTATTTTGCTGCTCGTTATCCGAATTCATTTCCTGCTGGGGCATGAGTTTTACATTGATCCACTGCGTTACAGCTGCCAAAACCGGAATAATAAAAGCAGCTATCATCATCGCAGCAGAACCGGCAGCTCTCGCTTCCCTAAAAGTAAAAGAGGGAGAGTTCGACATACTTAAGCCCAAAAAATTATTATACCTGTCAAGTAGCGCAACGGTATGATCCACATCAGCGGAGAGACTGGAAAACTGTTCTTTCAGGCTGGCCCATTCCGCTGAGGAAGCTTTATTTAACACATCAACGAATGTATTTTGTACATAACTGACTATACCGCTTGTAAAATTTTCGCTGCTAAACTGTTTTGTGTACATGCCGGCATTGGAAAAAGTTTTTATGAAATCCGCACTTCCCGGCTGCTCGATCAGTTTGTCCACCAGCGGGAAAAAAGCCTCTTTCACTTTGCCCACATAAGCGGGAATATTGTTGATCACGCGATACAGGGCAAGCAGAATAGGCATCTGAATCAAAAGCTGTACACAACTTCCGGAAGGAGATACGCCGTATTTTGCATAGACGGCCTTTGTTTCCATATTCATGGCCATCATGGAATCATTGTCTTTTTTATCCTTATACTTCTTCTGAATCGCCTGCAGCTCGGGATTCATCTTTGCTGAAAGTTTGGAATATTTCTGCTGCTTAATGGTCAAGGGCATCAACAAAAGATAAATAACGATGGTAAACAAGATAATGGCAAGTCCGATATTGGGAATGCCGATCTTATCTATCACATAAAAGATACCTTCCATGATATAGCCCAGCAGTCTTGCTATAGGACCAAGAATTTTTCCCGTATCCTTGGTCAATAAAATACCTGACAAATTTTTTTACCTCCTTAACAATATGGATGTCCGATTTTCATTTCTTTAAGGAACAGGGTCATAACCTCCCTTAGAAAAGGGATTACATCTGCAAATTCTGTAAAATGCCAGTAATCCGCCCTTCAAAGCGCCATATTTTTCCACTGCTTCAAGTCCATACTCCGAACAGGTCGGAAAATATGGACATTTTGTGCGTTTCATGGGTGATATATAGCGTCTATAAAGTTTTATCAGACAAATCAATACTTTTTTCATCACAAATTCTGATTTT
>CAZOIF010000084.1:0-11015 GCA_964579975.1 uncultured Eubacterium sp.
GTATGATTGACAGGACTATCTTTCTGTCCTCCGAACCACAGGTCACAGCCATTTTCTCCAAGCATTCCAACTGTTCCTGCGTGAGCGTGTTCTGGTGCTGCCCCACACCGTCCGCAAGGAAATAGCCGCCGTCATATCCCTGTCTTGTGACTACGGGAAGTTCTTCCCCTATGATGTCAAAATCCCTGCGTATTGCGTTCTTCCCGACACCAAACATCTTCATCATCTGTGTTGTTGTCAGCTTTTTCCCCGACAGCAGCATACGCTCAATGTCACGCCGCCGCTGGAATGCGTTGTCCTTCATGTTTCACCTCCTTCCGCTGTTTAATTCCCTGTGGGTATTATAGAAAAAGTAACATCCCCTCTATGGGTACGTTCCTCAAAAAATTTCAATATTTTTCCAAAAACGTTAAAAGTTATCCCGACTTTTTTCTGTCAAACCCCGTATTTATCAGTGCTACCTAAAAAAGTCGGGATAACGGAATAGCAAGCACTGCATGTGTTCCCTCACAGGCTCAATTTTTTCAAATTTCCCAAAAGCAGAAACTTGAAAGAAATTGCTTGTAGGGGGAAGTTTCCCCCTAGCCCCCTTTGCGTTCAAAAATCGAAAAATATCCTGCCGGAATTTTTGATTTTTTTATTCATTTTTTTGCACGAACATCACCCGTAACGTTACAATAGATTTTGTAAAATCTTCTCATCAATCCATTACAGAAAGGTTGCCAGGTGCCAGTGGCACCTGTCCAGCAACGACCGAAGCGGAGCGGAGAAGAAAAAATGGCAAACAGGGAACGCAAAAACGAGTTGAAAATCTATCTAAGTGACGATGAACAGTACATACTTGAACAGAAAGTAAAAATCTCCGGCATGAGAAGTAAATCCTCTTTCTTACGCCACTTAATTCTGTACGGTTTTGTCTATGACCTTGACTATTCCGACTTACGGGAATACAACACCACGCTCGGTAGAATCAGCAACAATCCGAATCAAATCGCAAAGCACATGAACGCCACAGGAAACATCTATGCGGCTGATATAAAGGAAGTCAAAGAACTGATCGGCAGCGAGAACAGACATTTCAGAGGATTGCCCAGAGATTGCATATGACAGTCTCACTCATGCCAAAAATCCTCCCGGCTCAATATGGGAAAATTCTCCACATCCACCCCGTGGCAATCGTGAATCGCTATCATCTGCTCGCGAATCTTGTTGTATACTGAAATTATCTTATATCCATCAGATCTGCGGAGGCAATTGACAATCTGATCAAACTGTCTTTTATAATACTGATTCAGCTTATGGGCGTTGTCCAACAGCCAGATCATGAACGGGTGATCAACCGTAATCCCTCTTCGCTTCAAAGGACTATCACTGCAAAGATACCTACGGCTTTGGTTGCTGACGGCTCTGCAGAACATCATGGGCGGAAACAGATCAAATTCATCTCTGTTTTCCCCCTTTTTCTCGTAAAAAGAAAGCACCTCTCCCTTCTCATAGTTTATTGTCATCCGCCTGTTGTCCTGAAGCCAGGCCATCAGATATTCATATAAAAGGATTGAATGAAAATGAAAAGCACCGCAGCATTCTAAATTCAAATAACTAAAATCATTGTCTCCCCTCTGCAATGGAGCCTGCAGCTTATTTATATTTTTCTCAAAAAAATCCCCAAGATTTTTCCACAGCCATTGATCCAGCCGTGACATCCTCACTTCCCGCCATTCTTTCAGAATTATATCTCTGCCACTCGCCCAACCAATCGCATACACCCCTTTTTTATACTGCATTTGGTACTTATTGATGATACCATGTATTGCAATCCAGACTTTTGTTGGCAAACTCATGATCTCTGAACGGCTGACATTCATCACCGGGCACGATTCGTCCTCCAGCAAAAACATTGCCGCATATTTCCAATCTGATCCAGTCAAAAGATCTTTTCCTATATCACCAGCCACGATTCCCTGATATGCACACATCATCTGTTCCCATCGATTCTCATTGAACAGCACGTCGATATTTTTGCATCCGCACTCTGTAACACGAAATACCATCTCCCGCTTATTTTGGCTGTCATAATAGCTTCTCCAAGCTGTATACAAGTCAATACAGTCCGCAAAAGGAAGCCATGCCTTTCCAAGCTGATCCTCTGTTTGAGGACAAGCAGGCAGCTTTTCAAATTCCGCCACCAAAGCGGTCAATTCCTCCGTAGAAAAATCGTCTTTTAGCTCTTCCCAACGGTCAACATACTCATCTTCCCAGTCCTCACTAGTATTAACACTGGATATCCTCATTACTTGAATATTCTCCGAATGATCTGTTTCCGTTGTCATCTCATAGGTCTGATCCTTCACCTTCCACCGAATCGCATGATCATAATGCACACCGCACATGATCAACCCTCCCGAAAGCCCCGGCAATACCAGATTATCTTCTGAATCCAGCGCAGCCACTATAAACTCCAACTTGGGATACTGTCCGCGAGCTTCTGGAAAACACTGATCAAACTCCTTCTTCATCTCAGGAGTCAGTTCACAGAGATTCCTCCCCTCCATTTCATGAACTGCCGCCATCACTTCCTCATAAGTTAATCCTATCCGTTTATTGTTGTAATATACCGGCACTCTGGATCCACACAGATATTCTTCTGTCGTTCTGCGCAGATCCAATGTCCCTAACTTCCCGGGATTCAGGCGAATAGCAATGGAAGTTCCCGGATAAGCCCGATAGCCATTCCTGTCAAGTTCTTTCGCTCCTGCCTCTCTTCCTCCCTTCTCCCAGTCCGGCTTCGGCATCCGCTTATCCGCCAGATGTTGTCTTGCCTGATTTTTAAGGGTATAGTAGCCGCTCAATCCTGTCACCTGTAAGCGAAGACCGTACCGCTGCATGAGAGACGGATCCGATGACGGCTCCTCCCTCCGATTTTTTTCGGGATCAAAATAAAGAGTGGAAACTTCCGCATAATCCCCGTTGAGAAAACATGATAGAAAGCCAATCCCAAAACGACTGATTCCATGATAGTCTCTGGACTGACCATGATCTGTTAAATCTCTTTCCAGTTCCTTAGACGTATAATAAGAATTTCCCACCTTAAGAAAATACCTCTGCAACATCCCCAGAGTCATGCCCGTTCCCTGATCATCTATACGAAACCAGATGTTTCCCTCCGCATCATTCCACTCCCACAGATCAATCCGAGAATTCTCCGGCACAAAAGCAGGATCCATTTTCCCGCGGAGCATTGTGGCATCAATGGCATTCTGCAGTAATTCTCTCACAAAGACTTCTCTTTTGTTATATAGATTTTCTCCCGCCAACAGATTTAAAATCTGTGTCTGATCCATCGTCAGACAGAAATCCCCACTCATATATCCATCCGATTCAATCTCACTGCGCAAAATTGCCCTAGGAAAAGGAAACGACTGCCTCCACCCCGGTCTGCAATATCTCTGCAGCTTTGCACTATGGCTCAGCTCATCATCGATCCAATCCAGAAAATTCCTGACCGCATGCTCTATCCCCGGAGTCGTGCAACGCGCCTTGTAAGGCAACTCATTGGTGGAAGGAGACTCCGGATATCTGAACCCCGCCGACACCTGATGTTTCTTCCATTCCTCCTGACTCTTCTCAGAACAGTCGGTATAGTGATACAGAACCTCGGGCGCACGAGTATCATCAAAGTCCATCAAATCTCCCAGACGCAACAACAATGCACAAAACAGAGGATCCACATCACTTGCCGGAAGATATTCCAGTTCTATGTTATTTTTTAGTTTTTCCGGGTTCTCCCCATGCGCCTGACAGACTGCCATAATACACTGTCTGGAGACCACCTCTATCGGACAACTTTCAAACAACTTTTTCCATGTTTCATTTTGTAATACCTCAGATAAACGAAAAGGATGCAGACTCCGAAAATACCATTGCCGAATATCCTCGGGCCATTCTTTCGGTGAAGCACCCAAAAATTCCGGACAATACATTTTTAAAAATCTCTCTACCTCAAGTTCATCTGCCAGCCACTGTTTCTTCTCCTTCTCAGTGAAAACCATCCCCAAGTCATGCAGACAAGCCGCCAGAATCAAAAGTTCCGCCTCGCCTACCGTCAGGTGTTCTGCCTGACTGCCCAGGATTCCTCCCATTGCATCCAGCACATTCAATATATGGGTTTCGTCATGCAATGTATAATTAGGAAAGGTTTGCCTTACATCAAGCAAATAGTTTCTAGCTTCCATAAAAATATCTTTTACCCAAGCTTTACGCTTGTAATTCTGAGCATATTTCTTTTGATATATTTTCCAGAGCAATGTTTCTTCCAGCTTCTCGGAATGCATCATAAGAAGTTCCCTCCCTTTATCCATAATACCCTTTCGAAATCTTTAAGTCATATCTTATGCAGCTTTCAAGACTCCTTTTTCATAAATCTCCCACTTATTTCAAAAAAACTATTGACAAGCTACAAAAAATGCAACGCTTCGCGCCCTTAATTATATGCTTGATATCAAGTTTTATCAAGACATTACCAAACAAATCACGGAGACGAAAATTATCGTTTAATTGACCTTCATGCTGCAATTCTTTCTATAATGCAGTATCAAAGTCAACTCGGCAATACTCTCAATACGCTTTATCGACCTGTTTATTGTAATAAAATACCCACCTATTACTGATAACTAATAAGTAGGTAATAAAAATTACTATTCTGTGTCGTACCAGTGCTTCCTACTAAAAAATTTCATTCTTAGTAAAACTCTGCCTTAGACTTCCAAACATACCATAAAATCAGCATTTTCGACACTTTGTTAATCCCCTGCCGTAGCATACGAATAATATTTTTATCATGTTTATTTTCCCTCCAAATATTGTAAGAGCCAAAGTCACCAACCACCAGTTCAACTGGTGTTTTGATTTTAGCCCTCCAAAGGGCTATATTACTGCCCGCCCCAAAGGGCAGTGTCACAAGCACTTTTACTGGTCCGCTATAAAGCGGTACTGCCTAAATCTTCTTTCCTTGATTCTTCTGCTTGCTCTTTTATATACTTCTGTACAGCTTCATCAGTGATATTACCAATGGTTTCTACATAATACCCCCGAGCCCAAAATGCTTTATTCCATTTGCTTTGTAATTCTGGATGCCTGTCATAAATCATCAGCGTACTCTTTCCCTTTAAGTATCCCATGAAGCTTGAAATACTCTGTCTGGGCGGTATTGCTACGCTAAGATGTACATGATCCCCGCAAACTGCTCCTGCAATAATTTCTACACTCTTGTATTTGTATAATGTTTTGATTATTTCTCTAACATCTTCCCTCACTTTTCCATACAATGTTTTCTTCCTGTATTTCGGAATGAAAACTATATGGTACTGGCATTTCCAGCGGGGTCGAGTAGACAAGGGGAATCTCACCCCAAGCCTCTCACGGAACCGTACGTGATAGTCTCCCATCATACGGCTCTTATCGCCTTTACATCGGCATATAGCCAGCCTGCCATTGATAAAACATCTCTGGATTTGATAATGCTATACGCTTTAATAGTAGCTGTGCTTTACAGTAACTCCGACGCGCTTTCTTCCGGCATCTCCTTATCCATCTGACAAGCTTCTGATTCACATAATTTATTCCTTTATGAAAGGCTTCACTCGGCGTAAACCTGCAGAAGTAGTTCATCCATCCTCTTATCACCGGATTCAGTGCCTGTGACAACTTCACAATATCCGTTGTTGTACTTTCCCTTATCACCAGCCTGACTTTTTCACGAAAAGCACGTGCCGCATCTGTACTGACAGCAGGGGGAAATCCCATGAAATAAACACCGTCTGCACTCTTTACCAGTCTGGGACGGAAACAATATCCCAGAAATACAAAGGATGTTTCTACTCCTTCCGGTATGGGTTCGTTATTCCTTCTGCAATATACAATCCTGCTCTTCTCGGGATGTATGGTCAGACCAAACCACGCCATTCGCTCTTTCAGCATATCCAGAACAAACTCTGCCTGTTTTCTGGTCACACAATGAATAATTCCATCATCCGCATATCTTTCCCACGGACAGTTTGGAAATTTTCCTGCCATCCACATGTCGAATGCATAGTGCATAAAAAGATTTGACAGTACAGGGCTGATGACTCCGCCCTGCGGTGTTCCCGCCTTCCGCTCTTTCATTGTTTTGTCCGGCATAAGCACAGGTGCTTCCAGACATCTGGCAACATACAGCAGTATCCATTTCTTCTGACAGTGTTTTCCTGCTAATCCCAACAGCTTCTCATGGCTGATGTTATCAAACAGGCCAACAATATCAAACTCTATGACCCATTTCATCTTGAAACATCTGCATCTTGCCGTTGCTATTGCATCCAGGGCCGATTTGTCTGGTCTGTACCCATATGAATCCTCATGGAACACCGGCTCTACCAATGGTTCCAGTCTGTTCCGCAGTACCATCTGCGCCACTCTGTCTTCAATCGTGGGTATGCCCAGAAGTCTCTTTTTCCCATTCTTCTTGGGTATCCCGACTCCGCGGACTGGCTTTGGATAATAACTTCCGGATGACATCCTGTTCCATAGTATATAAAGCCTGTTTTTCCAGTCTTTGTCAAACTCCTCAAGTTCTATCCCATCCACTCCGCCTGCACCTTTGTTTGCCTTCACTGCTTTGTAAGCATTTAGGACTTCGTTTTGTGAGATCTGAAATGCTTTCCCTTCTTTCATGTAATCCTCCCAGTTCTGGTTGTTACATTCAAAAGTTCCGGCGACAGAATCCCTTCGCTCCATCTCCATTACAGAGACTTCACCACTACTACGGATTCTTCCGCACCTGTGATGTTCATCCCTACTTTCATACTCGCATATCTGTTAGCTTGTATTTTTCGGTTGCCATTACTTCACAGGATTCTCCTGTTCCTTTCATGAGCCTGCGCCATGCTCCTGTAGCCTCAACACCGACAGCCGTCCATACAGTAGACAGGTTTCTTATGGACTCATGTCCCGGTGACCACACAATTCTCCGGTTTCGACTGCACCTGTTAGCATTAACGATGCTTCATCAGCTCTTCACTTTCGTTCAGCTTCATGGCTCGCAACTGACGGTTTCATACCGCCTTTTCCCATACGCTCAATACCATAGCTTTTGGCTACAGCACCTATGGGTGTTTTGCAATCTGTACCTGCATACCGATTGCGGAAGGCCTTCTTCCATCTCACGAAAAGCATTGCTTCCCGGTTACTAAATTTTTCTTCCAGTATCCTCTGGCATTCAGGACGCACTATGTGATATGCTTTTATTGTCCATTTGGACCGCCTCCTATTCTTTGAGTTGGCTTGCGACACCATACTCATTGTATCACAGGAGGCTTTTCTTGATATCCTCACCGTTTCCACTTACACTATTCTCCCCAGCATAGCTGGGGGGTAGTACTTTCAATCAGACAAATTTTGCACCATCAAAAAAGGTGCACCGCAGTGAAGTTTCTTCCTTCCTTGCAGTACACCTTGATGTGTAAAAACACTCTGTAAGTTTTTCGCTTTTCTTATTCTTTGATTCAATATTTTAGACTTTCTTTTATGCATACTTTGTATTCCCCTTTTAGTTCATTTTGAAAAAATCTGATACTCCATTTAAAAACGGCAACTCCAATTTTCCCAAAGCTGCCGTTTTACAAGTGCGTAAAAAATTTATATCTTTATTCATTCTTTTTCTGCCGTTTAGAGATTGACAAATAAAGCAGAAACCAAACGATGCAATGCGCTATAAGAATAAGCATATCTTTTGCAATTATCGGATCAGTGCTGTTTGCTAAATTCATAACCCCTTCAAAAGTTGCATTGGACGGCACAAAATAGCAAAATATTAAAACCAAACCATTTGCTCCCAGCAGATAGGATAATAATGGTATTGCCATAAATACAATCATTACTGCCTTAACATAAACCACACCTACCATAAGATTCTCGGAAAATTTACCGATAAACAACCCAATCAATGCAGAAACAAAAGCTGACAGAATAATCAGAACCAGCATAAGAAATGTACTCTGCAAGGAAAGCTGAAAGCAGATACAAGCTGTCATGACAGCGGACAAGCATCCAAAGACAAAACCAACAAATATTTTTTGAATGACATATTGGCTGTATGTCATAGGCAATATCTGATTAACCAAATCGACACCATTTTCTTTTTCAGATATCATATTCATAGCGTTAAAAGTACATCCCATGAACATAGCAACAATTAGCGTCATTGCTATAAAGATATTTTGCATTCCTGCTAACACATCAGGACGCTCTAAAATACTGACATTTATCTGCTCTGTATTTTCCCGATCCGCATATAATGCAGGAAGCGTATCAGCCACTTGGCGGTATATGTCCAGCTCATCGCCAGCTACCATTGTTTTGATGCCATTGCCATCAGTTTCTACTCCAATCAAATCTGTAGAGGATTCATTGATTGAAGCAGTTAATTCTTCCAGTGTTTTATATATGGTTACTGAACCATACCGTTCCAGCCACGACATCGTCCCGGCGGACAAATTATTTTCTAATGCCCCAAAATGAAGTTCACCCAGTGAAGAAAGGTCAATCGTCCCAACAAAACGCAAAACAACAGCAACTATGATTGGCAGAAGAAAAGACATGATACAAAATTTGTCTTTCCAGACACTTTTGAGCTGGTAAATAAATCCCCGCATAATCAGCCCTCCTTTCCCATTTCTTTACAGAATGCAATTTGAACAACCACAAACAGAACAGCAATTCCACAAGCGCTACAAATATAATAAACAGGGCTTGTGACAGGTGTCCCAAAATAGGCATTTTTAAGTCCCATATAAACCTGATAGAAAGGGTGCCAGCCTATCCATGCCATTTTTATGGAGGTATTTGCTGACAAAAATATGGGCGTTGCCACAAAAAGAGCAATTACCAAATAGGCAAGCGAAAACTGCTTGAAGTCATTTAACAACATAGTGCATCCAAATCCCGTAAGCGCCATAATCAGTGATAAAATTGCGGTCTGCACCAATACGGCGGGCAAAATGCGGATTGTATCGTAAAAACCTACATTGAACAACGTCAATAGCACTGCAAAAATTAAATCAGACAGCAGGAAAACAGCTAGTTTTGACAGAACAAATAAGCTCCTTTTAAGCGGCAGGACTGCATGGACACGGATAACCCCCATCTGCTTTTCTTTGAACAGCATCGAAGCAATCCCCAAAAATCCAACGGCAACAATTTCGATAAACAATAATTCGCAGGACATTTCTTTCCTCTGTTTTTGCTCTGTTGTATTTGTCCCTACTATTTGTGCAGCGTACTCATTACTGGAACGAAGAAGCGATAACGCATAGTCAGCCCTGTGATTATCAACCTTTTCGCTTCCGAAATACAAAATAATATTCGGCGTACCGGAACTGGCGTCTATTCCGACACCATTTGTATCAGTGGAAAGATCGTCATCCAGTTCTTCTAACGATGCCACCGGACGAATCAGTTCTGACGCTTCCTGCTGCATCTCCTGCGGGTCATAGAGGTATACATTGTATAATTGCATATCCATAAAATTGATGTAGCCAAAGTTAATAAACAATGTATAAATAAGCAGTGAGCCAAAAGCAACAAAGAAGAATTTTCCGGCTATCATCATCTGACAGTCTTTTTTGAACAGGGAGTAGAAATTTTTCATCAGGACAGCCCCCTTCCTGTATACTGGATAAACATATCCTCTAAGGTTGGTTCTTCTGAATGAATGCTGATAATTTCATCATGCGGGAAGGAAATGCCTGCTTCCAATTCCGAAATCTCGATTGTCTTTTCCTCCCGTCTGCCCTGATACAGATAGGTAGTCACGACGCGGTGGCTGCTGTTTTGCTCCTTCAGCCTTTTCGGAGTGTCAAGTGCAACAATATTTCCATTTGTAATGAAAGCCACCCTATCACACAGCAGATCCGCATCCAGCATATTGTGAGTGGTTAAAAATACAGTTGTCCCTTTCCTGCGTTCTTCTTCTATAATCTTGCGGAATAAGACCGCACCCGTTGGATCAAGCCCACTGGTTGGTTCGTCTAAAAATAACAGTTTCGGATTGCTGATAAGCGCCCTTGCCATGCTTACACGCTGCCGCATACCTTTTGAGTAGGAAGAAACAGGTTTTTTCAGGAAATCGGGCTTAAACTCCAATTCCTCCAGAACTTCCCCAATATCCCGCAACTGTTCCGCCGGATAGAACGAAGAAAAATATTTGAGATTGTCAATAGCACTCAAGTTTGCATACAAATAGGGAAATTCAAATAAAACACCTATCTTCTGAAAAAAATCCTGCGTGTGCGCTGCCGCAATATCCTGTCCAAACAGTGAAACTTTTCCGCCATGCCCTTTTAAAATTCCAGTGAGAATTTTCTGTGTTGTTGACTTGCCGGAACCATTCGGTCCTAAAAATCCAAAAATTTCACCATCCCCTACCGTAAAATTTAAGCCATGAAGGGCTTGCTTATCCTTTCCGTAAGAAAAAGTCAGATTTTTGACTTCAATCATTCATCATCCCCCCATTTTCCCCTCTGGCTACTTTTCTTTTCCTGCTGACGTTTGCCCCACCACTTCATAAATTTGATTTTAAAAGGGATAGAAACAACCAATATTACCGCAATTACCAGCCACCAATACCATTCCAAACCTAATAATGTCATAAATATTCCTCCTTTTTCCGGGCTTTTCGCCTTTTCGTATTATGAATTTAAGAAAATGAGGTGAAGTCGGTGTGAGATTGATGTGAAGTTGGTGTGAAATAAAAATGGTTCTGCTCTCATTATAGAAAACAGAACCACCAAAAGTGAGAATCATATCTTATTTAACTGTGGGTATGGAAAAATAGAATTGTACACCATCTGCAAGATTTTTTACGCCATAACTTAATTCCTGCATAGATAAAATTTGTGCAACAATCGCAAGCCCCAATCCGGAACCACTGTACTTTGAACGATTATCCCGATAAAATTTTGTCCAAATCTTTTTCAACTTTT
>CAZOIF010000085.1:0-10947 GCA_964579975.1 uncultured Eubacterium sp.
TATGTGGTGATTTTTTGAAATTTACTCTTGACAAGAGGTCACTTCATAACAGGTGATACATTTGACTATCGCAGTGGTAGATGATGAGAAAGTGATAAGGGACCATATAAGAAGTTTCATCGAAAAACAGATGCCGGACTGCGATCTGGAATGCTATGCCACAGGCGAGGAACTGCTTGCGTCAGAGAAGCGGTTTGACATTGTTTTTCTTGACATACAGATGGATGGCATGGACGGTATTGAGGCGGCAAGACTGTTGCGGAGAAAGTGGGAGAAGACGGTTTTGATCTTTGTCACAGGGAACAGAGAATATGTATTTGACGCTCTTGACCTGTACGCGTTCCATTATCTGTTAAAGCCTGTGGATGAAGAAAAATTCAGGGAAGTGTTAGTCCGGGCAGCAGAGGAAGTGGAGAAAAACCGGGAAAGGAAATGGCTCTTCATAAAAAAGAAAAATCTTACACTTGATCAGGCGGATATTCTGTATATTGAGAGCCGGGCAAAAAAGGTGGAGATCCATACAGCCAGGTCAAAAGATATCATAGAAATCTATGCAACCATGGAGGAACTGGCGGGGCAGCTTGGGGAAGAGTTCTACCGTTGCCACCGGGGGTATCTTGTGAACATGTCTCATATTACGGAATATGACAATGACAGTATAACGGTTGCAAATGGCGATAAGATTTGTCTGACAAAGAAAAAATATGGGGATTTTGTAAAGGCGTATATGTGGTATCTGCAGAATGGAGGGATACCCGGTGCATGAAATAGTGGAACTGTTATATATGACCGTAGTCTTGTTCCAGGGGTATTGTCTGCAGTACTTTCTGGGGAGTTTTTTGGAAAGCCGATGGAAAAGCAGATGGAGTGGCCCATGTGTGATGGTTCTGTATGTGACAGGAATGTATGGTATATCAAAGATCGTATTGGACCAGACCTCCCAGGCAGCATATAACGATTATAAGGGTGCGGTATGCAGACTGGCATTGTCACTTTGTATTTTATTTGTTCTTGCCATGTGCTTTTATAAGGCGTTTCGTCCTGTTTCCGTTTTTCTTGTAGTAGCTTTTCAGGCGGTTGCTGACATTAGCAAATATGCTGCCGCTATCCTGTTAGCTAAAGTAGGAGATGCTGTGGTCGATGTGTGGAACTGGTGTGTGGAGAGAGGGGTATTCAAATCCGATCGGGCTCTTATGATGACGATCAATGGCGGTATATTGGGGGTGCAGATTTTACAAGATCTGGTGATCGCTCTGCTGCTATATGTATCGTTGAGAAAGATCGTGCGGGATTTCAGGGAAAAGGATCATGAGATCCGCAGGACAGAGCTTTTGTTTCTTCTTACTCCGGCAGCTACCGGACTGTTACTCTGTGTACTGCTGCGGATCATCATGGTCACACTCGAGGATAAAGTTCCGAAAATGCTGTATGAAAGGTATCCGATCCTGATCCTTGTACTTCCGGCGATTCTGCTTTTATCCCTGCTTTCTATCTTGTACGGGGTAAAACTGTTTCAGGATATGATTTACCGGAACAAGTCAAAAAGTGAGAGGATAATCCTGAAAAATCAGGTGAGAAGCATGCAGGAGCATATGGAGGAAATGGAGCGTATTTATTCTGAGATACGGGGGATAAAACACGACATGAAAAACACCATTGCCGTCATTCGGCAGCTTTCCCAGGAAAAAAGTTTTTTATCAGAAGAAAAGGAGGAGCTGCAGGAATATCTGTCCGATCTGGACCAGACCTTTGACCGGCTGGATATGCGTTTTCGGACAGGGAACACAGTGGCGGATACTCTGCTCAACATGAAATACCATGAGGCTGTACACCTGATTCCGGATTTGAAAATGCATGCGGATCTGTTATTGTTTCCAAAAGATCTGAAGATCCACAGTTATGACATAGGTATTATACTTGGCAATGCGATGGACAATGCCATTGAGGCGTGCAGGAAGCTCAAAGAGAACGAACCAGAGGCAGATGTCTTTATCCGGTTCGCATCCATTCAGAAAGGAAACCTTTTGGTGCTTACGGTGAAGAACAGCTTTGACGGGAAACTGGTGAGAAAGCCAGAGGCAGAATTTCCAGTGACGGATAAGCCAGATAAGGAAAATCATGGGATGGGACTTACAAACATCAAAAATACGGTGGAGAAGTATCATGGGACAATGGATTTTATGGTAAAGGACAGGGTGTTCATCCTGTCGATGATGATGAAAAAGCCCGACTGAAAAATAAAAAACGAAAAGAAGGAGGAATTTAGTATGGCGATTACAGGAATGACAGGGAAAGTTGGAGAGCTTTATATGGGCGAGTCCTATCAGGAACGTCTGGAAAAAATAACGGATAAAACGGCGGCGAGCGCTTTTCAGCAAGCTTACGCAAAGAAAATGGCAGGTTCTACGGATTATATTTCAACCATTAGCAAGGCATATAGCACCGGAAAGCCAGGTGCAACAAATTTTGTAGATGCCTTCCCGCAATACAGTGTCACAATCCATGTGGGAAATGCCGATATCTCTTCTGGCACCTGGCAGAGAAACGATTTTCCTTTTTGGAAATATTTTGACCAGAATACGAGTGCAGATGCCTTAAATGATTGGAGGCCTCAAGGAGAGAATCCGCCACAGACACGCAGCGACCTGCAGAGGAATTATAGTAGTGTTGGTTCCGGCCGGATTGCGATCCTCATACCGGAGAGCCTGCAGCAGAAAATGGATGCAGACCCCACTTATGCAAGGCAGATCATAGCAAAACTTCAGGAATGGAAAGAGGATTATGACCGCTGGGATAACACGGTGGCGGCATCTTATGGTTATAATGTGGCCGAACAGCAGGCAGCAAAAAGCTATGTATTTGATCTGGATGAAAACGGAGACGTGCGAAACTGTACCGTCACGGCTCCTGGAAAACTCACTGGTCCCACAGAGGAGGAAATGAGACAGTTCCGGGCTGAGCAGGCCAAGAAACGAAAACGCCGTGCCAAATACATACAGATTTTACAGGAGAGTGCCGAAAAGAGAAAATTGCAGGAGCAGGAGAATTTGCGTTTCTTTCAGAGCCAGTTCCCCAAACGGGATTTGTTCCGTGGACAGAAGGAAAATAAGGCGTTTTATGAGGATGTGTGAAAAGGAATCAATCTGATGAAATAGCGGAGTAACATCCGCTATTTTTTTGTGAAAAAAGCGATTATGCTTATTTTAAGAAAACAGAAAACAAGAATTATTATCTGTAAAAATACGGGCAAAATAGAAAGAGCGTGACAGATAGCGAGAGAATGATTATAATGGTATTAAGCTTGGCAATGAGATGAGATATCAATAGGAGGAACGGATCATGCATATGGCAGATGCACTATTGGCCCCGGGGGTGGCGGGAACGATGTATGCCTGTTCGGCTGTGGTGGCCGGTTATTCTGTTAAAGGGATAAGATGTGAGGAGGTAGAGCATGGAAATAAGAGAGATGCTGGAACGGGTAAAGAGCGGTGAGATATCGATAGAAGATGCTGAAAGATATTTTAAGAAGCAGTCCTTTGAAGAGATGGGGTATGCTAAGCTGGATACCCAGAGGGAGATTCGTTCAGGATTTCCGGAGGTAATATATTGCAGTGGAAAACCGGATGAATATTTGACAGCCATATATGAAAAATCATATGAACTGAATGGGGAAGTTTTTGGGACAAGGGCTGACAGGCATCAGTATGAGCTGGTGAAGAATGTGCTGCCGGATGTCACTTATGATGAGATTTCCCATATCCTGAAGCTTGAGGCAGCGGATAAGAAGAGGAAGGGAAAAGTTGTCGTGTGTAGTGCCGGAACGGCGGATATTCCTGTGGCGGAGGAAGCCGCCCAGACAGCAGAGTATTTTGGCACTTATGTGGAGCGGATCTATGATGTAGGTGTCAGCGGGCTTCACCGGCTTTTGGCAAAAGTTGAAGTGCTGCAGGAGGCAAACTGCGTGGTGGCAGTGGCTGGCATGGAGGGAGCTCTTGCCAGTGTAATCGGCGGACTGGTGAGCAGACCTGTGATCGCAGTGCCCACCTCTGTCGGCTATGGTGCGAGCATGAATGGTTTATCGGCCCTGCTGACAATGATAAATTCCTGTGCCAATGGGGTGTCTGTCGTGAATATTGATAATGGCTATGGTGCAGGGTATCTTGCCACACAGATAAATAATCTGGCAGAAGGATGATCGGTGAAAGTGAGGAGAAAATGCATGGGAAAGACATTATATCTGGAGTGCAATATGGGAATCAGCGGAGATATGACGGTGGCAGCACTGTTAGATCTGGGTGCGGATGAGGGAGTGCTAAGGAGGGCACTGGATAGCATGCCGTTGTCTGGCTTTGAAATAGAAATCAGCCGGGTGAAGAAAGCGGGCTTGGATGTATGCGACTTTCATGTAAAACTGGATCGGGAACATGAGAATCACGACCACGATATGGAGTATCTCCATGGACATGAGCACGGGCATGGTCATAGCCATAGCCAAGGCGATGACCATCACGAGCATAGCCATAGCCATAGCGTTGACCATCACGGGCATGAGCACAGCCATAGCGTCGATCATCATCATGCCCATGAACATCGGGGGCTGTCCGAAATTCAGGATATTATCCATCATACGGACATGAAGGATGAGGCCAAAGAAACAGCCCTCCGCATATTTCATATCCTGGCTGAGGGAGAGGCGAAAGCTCATGGAGTGGATATCAGTGAAGTACATTTTCATGAAGTGGGAGCGGTGGATTCGATCGTAGACATTGTGGCGGCAGCCGTCTGCCTTGATGATCTGGATGTGACGGAGGTGATCGTGCCCTATCTCTGTGAGGGGAGGGGAACCGTCAGATGCCAGCATGGTATTCTTCCGATTCCTGTCCCGGCCGTCGCAAATATTGTACAGATGAACCAATTACCATTGCGTCTGACCGAAATCCATGGGGAGCTTGTGACGCCCACAGGGGCAGCCATTGTGGCGGCAGTTCACAATAAAGAAGAACTCCCCGAACAGTTCACAGTCCAAAAAGTCGGCATGGGTGGCGGAAAGAGAAATTATGAGCGGCCAAGTATCCTCCGTGCCATGCTGATTCAGGCAGAGACCGGACATGCCAGAGAGGAGATTTATAAACTGGAGACAAATCTGGATGACTGTACCGGGGAAGCATTGGGATATGTAATGGATTGCCTATTTGAAAATGGGGCTCTGGATGTGCATTATACACCGACATTTATGAAGAAAAACCGCCCGGCCTATCTGCTTACTGTGTTATGTGCCGGGGAATATGTGAATATTCTGGAAAATATTATTTTCAGGGAGACCACTACGATCGGTATCCGGAAAGTGAAAATGGAGAGAAGTGTTCTGGAGAGAGAGCCAGAACGATTACAGTTATCGGTAGGGGAAATAACGGTAAAAAAGTGTATTCTGCCGGATGGCGCCGTCCGAAGATACCCGGAATATGAGACCGTAGCCGGACTGGCCAGAGAAACTGGCAGAAGTATTCAGGAAATTCTGGATATTTTTCATAAATATGAGGGGGAAATCGAAGATGCCGGAAATGAATGATACAGAGCAGGAGGTTCCGAACAAGTTAGAGAGATTGAAAACTTATTTGCGATCACTGGGCCGGGTTGCGGTGGCATTTTCCAGTGGTGTGGACTCCACATTTTTATTAAAAGTGGCACAGGATGTTCTGGGAGGATCTGTAATCGCTGTTACAGCAAAACCATATTCTTTTCCAAGCCGGGAGCTGGAGGAAACAAAGGCATTCTGCCACGAAAGGGGAATCCGGCATTATATTGTTGAACTGAATGAACTTGAGATTGATGGCTTTTCCCAGAACCCGCCTGACCGGTGTTACCGGTGCAAGAAGGAACTATTTGGAAGAATGAAGAAGATTGCACAGGAACAAAACATCCCCTATGTGGCAGAGGGGTCTAACATGGATGATAATGGGGATTATCGTCCCGGGATGGCAGCAGTGTCCGAGCTGGGGATTAAGAGTCCTCTGCGGGAGGCCGGATTGTACAAGGAAGAAATCCGAAGATTGTCAAAGGAGATGGGACTGCCTACATGGGAGAAACCATCTTTCGCCTGCCTTTCTTCCCGGTTTGCTTATGGAGAGTCTATTACAGAGGAAAAACTGGCAATGGTAGAACGGGCGGAACAGATGTTGTTTGAGAAAGGATTCCGCCAGGCGAGGGTCCGGATCCACGACAGGATGGCAAGGATCGAGGTGCTGCCAGAGGAATTGGGAAAGTTGATCGAAAGAGGTACAAGAGAGGAAATCGTATCTGCTCTGAAATCCTATGGCTTTACTTATATAAGTATGGATCTGGAGGGGTATCGAACTGGGAGCATGAATGAAACATTATAAGGGGAAAAAGAGTAGGATAAACAGGAATTATAAAAGTTCCATAGTTATGGATTTATTGGTAAATCCATAATCTGAATAAATTTTATAGGCAGTTTCATTTTTGGCGTTTACCTGCAATTCGATCCCGTCAAATCCTTTTTGATTTCTTAACTCTTTAAGAAAGTTGAAAAATGCGTGTCCGATCCCTTTCCTGCGATATTTCTCGTCTACTGCCATAGAATCAACAAAAATAATATTTCTTGTCACCTGAATTGGATTTTCTATATGACGATATATGATAAATAGAACTCCTGCTATATTTTCTCCATATTCTGCAACAAAAAAAGTTTCATCTTTTACTGCCTGCTCATATACATCTAAAGGCAATACGGTTTCGCTATATTTGTAAATGTCTGGTCGCCAATCAATATGCATTTGCTGAGCCTGCTTCATAATTGTTTCTATAGTTTTATATTCCTCCAATCTTGAATTTCTGATATGAATTTTCATTGTTTTCTGTTCAACCTCCGTTTTTCTCGTTTTTTCTTTCCGTTCAAATTCACAATATCTTATACGTTCTAATCAATTTATGATGACACCATATCATAATAATAACCGGCACGATCAAGCCCCCGCAATACGGAATGATACATAAAATGCTGTCTCCCATTATACTCCCCGCAAAGTATGAAACAATAATGATCATTCCATACACCAGCCACATGATGCCATGTTTTCTATTCCATGCTTGTACATCAGTCAGTTCATCTTCTTTAGGCGGTTTCTCACCTGAATAAAAACCAACCGGCGATGTACTTCTTAACTGGGAAATTCCTATGCTTGCCATAATTGCTGCTACTATAAGATAAATGATCAATGTGATCGTTCCTGATGCTGTCATACAATCCTCCTCCTGTCCTGAGCTGTTATTCTGAATATATACTACCATAATGTTTTATGGCAGACAAGGAGGGAAGTGCGAAAGATTCATTAATTATAGTGTATTGTTTTGCCTATAGAAGAATAGCCTCGCACTTTTGTAAGAAAATGTGGAATTATATTGAATGGAATGGTATACTGTTTATGTAGCTTAGAGCAACAAATCGGGATTTGGTGAAGATAATACAATGATATCTTTGAGATTAATGGAAAATACAATGGAAGATTATACGGCAAGAGTGGGTATGGTGCGACGAGAAAGGTGAGCTACCCACATTTCCAGGTGAGTGTAAAGGAGGTATTGTGAATTGTGCTGAAGTTAACAAAAGGACATATTGTATCAAAACTGGAGCTATTAGAAGAAGGATATATGATTTCCAGTGACGTAACGATTGTTGCGAATGTTGATGTGGACAAAATCAAAGATGTACTGCAGCATTTTATTGTAATGCACGAGGAAAAGATGTTTTTTATTTTGGAATTACCTGTTACAAGAGATAGGGAAGAGGAGATTTCTCCTGGCGTTGTGAGAGATACTCATAAAGATATTTATTATATTGATGGCTGTTCCCAAGATGAATGTTTGATTCTTTTAGAACGATATGGGGAACTGCTGATTAATGATGGGGTCAGTTCATTTGGATTTGGTGGTCATGAGACGCAGAATGAAATCATGGTCGGACATTACAATGTGCTAACTATATACAGTCGGAATCTGAATGATTTTGAAGGATTTTATGAAATGCACGAAATAGAGAAGAAAGATGATATTGTGACTGCTTGGGATACTATTACAAAGGATACACCGGGACAGTCGTTTAGTTATGAAGTTGAAGGAAAAACGGTATACGATATACCTGACTTATTGAACGACTGGAATATATATCTGGCAGAGACACGAGTGGAGTAACGGAAGTTGACACAAGAAGATTTAGATCATTTATGCAAGGAGGAAAAGATATGAGAGTTCTTTTAATTAACGGAAGCCCTCACAAAAACGGCTGCACTTATACGGCGTTAAGTGAAGTGGCAAAGGTACTGGAAACGGAAGGGATTGAAACACAGATTTTTCAGATTGGCAAAGCACCTGTGCGCGGCTGTATTGCCTGTGGCGCATGTGCAAAGCTTGGGAAATGTGCGTTTGACGATGACCCGGCAAATGAAATGATGCGGCTTATGCAGGAAGCTGACGGCATTGTGGTCGGTTCGCCTGTTTATTATGCGGGACCAAACGGTGCGTTGTGTGCATTATTGGACAGAGCATTTTATGCGGGCGACGGATTTGCATTTAAGCCTGCGGCGGCAGTAGTCAGTGCGAGGCGAAGCGGAACCACAGCGACTTTTGACCGACTGAACAAATATTTTACCATAAACCGGATGCCCGTTGTTTCCTCTCAGTACTGGAATGGTGTTCACGGATTTACAGCCGATGATGTGAAGAAAGACGAAGAAGGCTTGCAGACCATGCGCACTCTTGGTCATAATATGGCATGGATGTTAAAAAGTATCGCTGAGGGAAATCAGCCGATACCGCTAATTGAGCCGTGGCAGCCTACTCATTTTATCAGAGATTAAACAGGATGAGTGATTAAGATATGGTTTTGGAATGATGCGGTTGCTGAGCACGTAAAAAATGGAAGGACGAAAGATTGGAGGATTAAAAATGCTTAACCCCATAGAAGCCGATCAAGAACTTAAATTGGCAGCACAATTAAATCCCGGACCCTGGGAGCAACATAGCATATCCGTTGCCCAAAATGCAAGGCAGATTGCTGAAAAAACAAGTATTATGGATTGTGATAAGGCATATGTCATGGGACTAATGCATGATATTGGGCGTAGAGCCGGTATAAAAGGCATATTACATATATTTGATGGTTATGATTATATGATGAGTATAGGACAGGAAGAAATCGCATCTATTTGTTTAACACATTCTTTTCCTATAAAAGATGTGGATACTTTTATGGGTAAATATGATTGTTCTTCCGAACAGAAAAAGTTTTTACAGCAATTTCTAGCAAATAAGCAGTACGATAATTATGATATTCTAATTCAATTATGTGATGCTATTTCATTGCCAAACGGGGCTTGTATTATGGAAAAACGTTTAGTAGATGTTGCATTAAGGCACGGTTTACCGGATTTTACAATAAAGAAATGGAAAGCATTTATGGATACAAAAAAGCATTTTGATGAATTATGTGGCTGCAATATTTATACATTTCTGCCTAATGTTTTAGAAAATTCTTCTGTAAATCTTACTTAAATAAAGATGCAAGAAGGAAGTTATGTAATCAGGACGCTTCAATCGTCCCGATTTTTATGAGATACAGGGTATCCATTTCCTTGTATATCGGTGGTAATATCGTTGAGATGCTGTTTTTCGGAAGGGTTTTTGTTTTCATTATTGACACTGCCGCTTTCCCAAGCTCCTTCTGGGGCAGTGCGGATACGTTTATCTTTATCAGTTACCTTCATTATGACCTCCTACTAAATTTGATAGGATTAGTATAACCGGAAAATAGAGAAATAAAATAAGCTCTGTTTATTTTTCTAATGATTTTAATAACTGGTAGTGAGGGAAATGACTCATAGCCAGTTTATTTATACTTGAAATCTCATTGTGACATTCGGAAATAGTATGTAATGAGGGAGGAATTATGAACTACGATATACTATGTCAAAAAAAAGAACGGCTAGATGAAATGCGGAAACAATTGCCCAAAGAGGTACTGGAAAGTTTTGATAAAAATTTTTATGCTGATATGTCATACTGGACAGAAAGAAATGCAGTGCAGCTTGCTGCATGGACTCATGCAGAGTTCGTAAAAATCCATCCTTATATAGACGGTAATGGTCGGACATCCCACATGATTATGAATTATCAATTCATGTACAGCTTGTCTGGCCGGGAAATTTGACGAGGAGATATCCAATGGGTAAAAAATTATCAGAAATGAGTTTGGAAGAATTGTGGCAATTGTTTCCGGTCTTTTTGACAGAACATAAAGAGTTCTGGAAAGATTGGTATGCGGAGGAAGAAGCTTTATTAAAGTCACTATTTAATCAAACAGTGAGAATAAGCCATATAGGAAGTACAGCTATTCGTACTATATGGGCAAAACCTATTATTGATATTCTTGTGGAAGTTCCTAAAGGCTGTAACTTGTTGAATGCCAAAGATTTATTAGTAGATAACGGTTATATTTGCATGAGCCAGAGTGACGACCGGATTTCATTCAATAAAGGATATACAGAATATGGATTTGCCGATAGGGTTTATCATTTGCATTTAAGATATGCTGGTGATAATGATGAGTTATATTTTCGGGATTATCTTTTGGAACATTCGGATATTGCTGATCAATATGAGAAGATGAAGTTAAAGCTTTGGAAAGAATATGAGCATAACAGAGATGCTTATACAGATGCAAAGACAGAGTTTATAAAAAAATGGACATCCAAAGCGAGAAAAAACTATTGCGGCAGGTACTAACCAATCGGAATTTGAAAGTAAATCTGGGGATTCTTCAGAGATATCTCAGAGTCAAGATATTTATCCTGCTATATCCTCCCATCTTGCTGGTTTCGAAAAATAGTATCCTTGGGAATGGGCAATTCCGATTTTTTCCATAATCTGCTGGAT